>CAWVRN010000010.1:0-118808 GCA_963932905.1 uncultured Bdellovibrio sp. | reverse complement strand
TTGAATTTAAAGAAATTAAATCTCCCCTTAGCTGCAGGCTAAGGGGCCAGTTCTTAAGGTTTATTTAGGCGATCGAGTTTGGTCAATCGTTTCATTAAGCTGGTGTGGATGCAATCGTGATCTTTACACAAATCACGCTGTTTTAACCAAGTGGCGTGATCAGATTTGAGCTTCATGATTTCATTTTTATCGATTTTTGCAACTGCCGCTAAGTAAGCTTCATTCAGCTGTTGCTGAACATCGGACAAAGCACTGCTTTGACGAATCATTCTCTCAACATTCGATGACGAGGCAACGGTAGTATGTGTATAAATCAAAAGAATCAGCCAAAATTTCACACTTCAAAATATAGTCAGTAGAGGCTTGAAGTCAACCTTCTAGCTATGTAGGTCGCGACTGGCTGGGAACACGGAGCTTAATTACAAGAAAACGTTAATTGATTTCTATCAATAGATAATAATTTTTTCCACGGATCTGCGGAAAAATTAAATGGGATTTTGCTCGCACTGATACTTGGCCAGATTGACAGCATCCAATGCCTCCCAAATGCCGTTCGCGTGACCGAATGTGCTTTGGTTGCGCTGCAGATCTTGAAGTTCCGCGCTTGCCAACGTTCGTTCCCCAGGTGTCGTTGCCGATTGAAAACGGGCCCAGGCGATTTTGATTTTCTCCGAAAATTCCATAAATTTCTTGTAGTTCTTAGAAAGATCGCTGTGATCAGCGGAACACAACGTTTTTGCGATCGATTTAAATTCTGGTTTGTTAGCGACGCAGGTGAATTGCTTTGGATCTTGAACGATCCACTGTTCGTTCTTGGAAATCTGCTCTAAGCAGCCATTTAAGTTAATGGTTTGTGCTGTGACCGCCGAGGTTGTGTTGAAGCTTGAAATTAGCAAGAAAAACAAAACACGCATGCCGTCCCCCCGAACCGTAGCTAACGATAGCATGGTTCTGCAAAATACGGCAAACAAAACTTAGCCATTTTATTTTTTAAATTATCATGGGCAATCCATGCGACATTATTTCACAATTTAAACTTCGTGAATCACAAGTTTAGAATCAATTCGGTATTGAGGACCAAATATACCTGTCGGATCAATATCGCCGACACCGATAACCATGACGACTCGACATTTTGAATTCAATTTGAATATTTTTTTCACACGTCTCTCGTCAAATCCTTCCATGGGGCAACTGCCATAGCCTTGTGCTGTGATAGCTAACATAAAATTCTCGCAGGCAAGGGCGGCGGATTTAGTGACGACTTCAAACAGATCAGTTTTAAAGGCGGGTCTTCTGAATACGGGGCGGAACAATCCCAGTACATTTAGAATCAGAAACTTCAATGTTCCAAGAATTCCAAACGGATCTTGAGTGTATAAAAACGGAATAATTTTATAGTAGTAGTCTTTGATTTGCCCACTTATGGGACCGTTGGCCTGCATTTGTTGAATCAGTAGGTCGCGGTTTCGTTTCCAAGTGTCGATTCTAGCGACTGCAACAATTAAATGATTCGCCGTGCGCGCAGTCCCTTGAAACAAACAGGCATTTACAAGTGCCGATTTGTTTTCCGGTGATTTTACCCAATAAAATTCCCAGGCCTGCATATTCGAGGAATTTGGCGCTTTTAGTGCCGAATCAAGTGCCTTGCGAACAACTTCGTCGGGGACAGTGGTTTCGGTGTATCGTCTAACGCTTCTACGTGTATTAACCGTTTCAAAAAATTCCATGACCTATGACACCATGGAAAATGGCTCCGTGTCTTGTTTTTTATCTTTTGTTTTTATCTTTCTCATGGTTTTCTTGTACATAAAGGGGTGGGTATGCGTGTGTTTTCAAATTTATTAGTCCTTTGTAGTATTTTGGCAGTGTATTCCCAAGTTTCTGGAGCTGCGACAGATAAACACATCATTGAATACAAACACATTGCTAGTGCCATCGTGAGTGGAAAAAGGTGCAGCGCGCGCGAAATTTCAAAGTCTGACTTGCATGAACTCTTAAAGGAATTGAAGTTGGCGAAATCGAAACGTGCGGACAAGATCAAGGGTGATCTGACTTTAACCCTTGTACTGGACACAGGCGGAGTTCGAGTGTTCCAAATCAAAAACAAAAAAATTCAAGAATCAGAAAATGGCGACACATGGTCTTTAAAGAAAAACCTGTCTTCGCTTTGTGGCTAATATAATAAGGAGAAACTATGGGTAGATATATTGACGGATTTGTTATCCCAATAAAAAAGAAACATCTTAATGGCTATAAAAAAATGGCGACGGTTGGCCGCAACGTATGGATGGATCATGGCGCCCTTGATTACTACGAATGCGTTGCTGATAAATTAGATACCCCGTGGGGCATTCCATTTACAAAATTATGTAAATTGAAAAAAGACGAAACATTGATCTTTGCTTACATCGTTTATAAATCAAAAGCACATTGCACGAGTGTAAATAAAAAAGTGGCAGCGGATCCACGAATGGATCCATCAAAGTTTCCAGAAATGTTATTCGATATGAAGCGATTTAGTGCCGGTAAGTTTAAAACCTTGGTGCGAGCTAAATAGTTTCCTTCGGAGTTAGCCGTGAATTTGTTTATTCGATTACTTTTGGTTTCTATTCTTGCGCGGTTTAGATCGAAAGTTTCTGTTTTAGGCCCGTGCCTAACTCCGTTTCGGTGTTCACTCGGTGATCTTGATGTTCTAAGGCATATGAATAATGGGATATATCTTTCCATTATGGATTTGGCCCGCGTCGATTTGATGATCCGCGCCGGTCTGTGGGCAGACCTAAATAAATATGGAATGTATCCGGTTGTTGTGGCGGAATCGATCCGTTTTAAAAAATCATTGAAGCTGTTTGAGCGCTTTTTTATTGAAACTACTGTTTTGGGCTGGGACGAAAAAGCCTTTGTTTTGCAGCAGAGGTTTTTGCGAGGCGGGGAGCTTGTCGCCGAGGCGATTGTGCGGGCTCGATTTTTAAGAAAAACGGGCGGCTCGGTGTCGCCTAAGGAAATCCTTTCGCTAGCCAAAGTCGATATAACGAGTCCGCTATTACCCCCGGCCGTCGCAGCTTGGAACCAAAACCAGATTTAATAAAGATATGGATTATGAAGAACCGTGGTGCTCTATATCTAAACTTAAAGTAAAATAACAAGATTTAGGCCCAGCTGACTAAAAAACATAAAATATTTCACAAAAATCGTCCAACCGATTAACCCCTAAAGGGGGGAGTAGCGTCTTACTAATGAAAGGCACTTCAAGGATGAAGAAAGCCGGACAGGATGGGAAGCAGCTAGTTCAATGAGGAACGTGACTGGATGAGCAAAGCCAGCGCCCACAAGGACTCGTTACGGAAGCTAGGATGGCTTTCAGAGTCCTTGGAATGATTTAAGTTTTAATAGGTTTGTGGTTCATAGTGTTTCATTTTCTCCTTTGGTTTTTTGGAGAAACTCTCATGAGGGTTTGGTGGTTCCCCGACATGAGTAAGTTCTCCTGCGGAAGGCTTAAAGCCTTCCGCTTTTTTTTGTCTAAAATGTAACTAGCCATTGTCTTTAATTCTCCTTATGCTGTTTTCATGGCAGAAAAAATTTCAGCAAGTCGCTTAAAAACAATTCGAGTCGTTCGAACTGGTCGTGATCATTTTGATGTAACATTATTCATTTCTGAACTACAACTGACCGGAATCGTGAACGGGGAAAATTGGGAAGCTATCGTTGATGCGGCCCAATTATATAGCTTAATGTCGTTTATCGACGGATTAATGCTTAATAAGACGACGGTGGTTCCCGGTAAACCGCCGCGGGGACAAACGAAGTTTGTTTTAACGTATCAAGATGGACATTTTATTACCTTGGGTATGAATTTAAATGAAGCCGGTTTGGAATACTACGAGATGGAGCCTAGCGAGTATCAGGATATAATGGAGCTCTGGAGCAGTCTTTAGTTTGCCAGACGGACTCAGTTTTGTTATTCCATCCCAACGTGAAAACCTGTGAACTAAACTTTGACTACCCCCAAGAATTAATAGCGACCTATCCTCAGCATCCGAGCCGAGTTCTGCGCAATTTAAACGGTCAAAACTCAGAACTGAAATGGTCAGATTTTCTCAATCAGTTTAAATCCGGCGATATCCTAGTCATCAACGACACGAAAGTTCTAAAACGAAGGGTCTTCTCTGAAGATGGCCACGAGATTTTATTTCTAGATTCTCCGACCGACCGATCGCAGTTAGGCAAAGACCAAAAGTACGAAACCTGGTCCGTGCTATTTCCTTCGAAGAAACTAAAACTCGGTGACAAAATTCCTATGCCGCTTGGTTTGACGGCCGAACTGGTTCAAAAAGGAATTCCTCAAACCATTAAAATGAGCGAACCCGTCGATGAAACCTATTTCAATGCCGTCGGCGAATTGCCTCTGCCGCCCTATATTCAAAAAGCGCGTAACGAGCGACACAATCGCGCAGGTGAAAACACGGCCTACCAAACGGTTTGGGCTGAAAAACCCGGCAGTTTAGCGGCGCCTACGGCCAGCCTTCATTTTAATCCTCAGGATTTGGAATTTTTAAAATCAAAAGGTGTTGAAATCATCACGCTGACACTGCATGTGGGTCTTGGAACATTTCTGCCTGTGACAGCAGACGATCTAGAAGAGCACGTCATGCATGAAGAGTGGGTAGAAATTCCAACCCACCATTGGAAAAAAATCAAAGATGCGAAAGCTAATGGCCATTCTATTTGGGCCTTAGGTACGACCGTTGTTCGCAGCCTGGAAAGTCAGGCCCTGGGGCGATTTGAATTGCGCCACCATGCCTACTCTGGCACAACCGACCTTATGATTCGCCCAGGATTTGAATTTCAAATCGTAGATCGTTTGCTTACTAATTTCCATCAGCCGCAAAGTACGTTGATTGCCTTGGTGATGGCGTTTGCTGGTAAGGAAAATGTTCTAGCTACTTATCAATGGGCGATCGAGAAAAAATTTAGACTATTTAGTTACGGTGATTTGACGTTTTGGGAGAGATCGTGAGTTTAGTTTCAGATTCAAATACAGCATCAGCATCGGATCTGCTTCCTATCGCAGATCTAGTGCAAAAAGGCGAACACTTTAAAGTCAAAGCAACGGCTGGCAAAGCTCGTCGGGGTGAACTTCACACGGCTCATGGTACCATTCAAACTCCCGTGTTCATGGCCGTAGGAACGCGCGCGACCGTGAAAGCAATGACGAACGAAGAACTGATCGATTGCGGCACCCAGATTCTTCTGGGAAATACGTATCATTTACACTTGCGTCCTGGGGAAAAATTAATCCAAAAGATGGGCGGCCTTCATAAATTTATGAATTGGAAAAAGCCGATACTCACAGATTCAGGTGGTTTCCAGGTGTTCTCGCTAAGTAAGCTACGTACGATGACAGAGGAAGGTGTTGAGTTTCGCTCGCACATCGACGGCAGCAAATATTTTATCTCGCCTGAAAAAAGCATGGAAATCCAAATGGATCTTGGTTCTGATATTATTATGGCTTTTGACGAATGTCTTGGTTATCCAGCCACCGACGAGCAAATTGTAAAATCAATGGATCTAACCCATCGGTGGCTTAAACGTTCAAAAGAAGCGATGACTCGCAAGCAAAGTATGCTTTTTGGTATTGTTCAAGGTGGTTTGAGTCTTCCACATCGCCTAAGATCGCTAGACCAAGTCGCATCCGTAGATTTACCCGGTTACGCGCTAGGTGGTTTCAGTATTGGTGAGCCCATTCACTTAATGCATGAACTTTTGCCTGAAGTGGCACCTCGTATGCCCGCGAATAAGCCACGCTACTTAATGGGTGTTGGAACACCCACTGATTTGCTGATCGCTGTCAATGCGGGCGTTGATATGTTTGACTGCGTAATGCCAACTCGTGTGGCCCGAAATGGAACCATTTACACGTGGAGCGGTAAAGTTTCGATCAAACGAAACGAGTATAAGGACGATCCATCACCTTTAGATCCAGAGTGTGATTGCTATACGTGTAAGAACTATACCAAAGCGTATTTACGCCATTTATTCTTAAGTGGCGAGATCTTAAGCGCGCGCTTAAATACGATTCACAATATTTATTTCTATATGAAATTGATGGAACGGGCCCGCACTGCTATTGAAAACGGCACTTGGGAGGAGTACTTCCAAGATTGTATGACACGTTTTAGCAAGACTAAAACTTTAACAGAATAGTGTATTCAAACCGAACTCCTTTAGGTACAAGGGGTTTCTTTTAACGAGGTGAATTATGAAAAGATCTTTAATTTTGTTACCATTTTTAGCTCCCGCATTGGCATTGGCTCAAACCGCAACGCCGCAACAGCCAGGTATGCTAGAAGCATTATTCCCATTTGTGATCATGTTTGTGATTCTATATTTTGTTCTATTGCGCCCTCAAATGCGTAAACAAAAAGAACACCAGAGCTTTGTTTCATCTATTAAACGTGGAGATGAGATCATCACTCAAACCGGCATTTTAGGTCGTATCGAGGGTTTAACTGAACAGTTTGTGACTTTGGAAATTGCTGATGGCGTACGCATCAAAATGCTTCGCTCGCAAGTAGCTGGCAGTGCTCAGTCCGTAATTCAGTCTGCGCAAAAAGAAACTCCGAAAAAATAATTCTGTTTAAATAAGCAGCAACTATTCTAAGAATGGCTCAGTGTCCCCAATAATGGGGGAAACACGTGAGCCTTCTTTCGTATTTGACAATCTATTCCCTTACTTAGCACAATGTCAGAGATTTACATCGTAACTGTCAGTAAGGGGAAATTATGGAAAATTACAGATGGCGAGTAGTGGGCGCAATTGTCGGTATCTTAACTGCAATTGTTTTGCTAACTCCTAACTTCATGGACACCACCAAAATGAGTTGGTGGCCAGCTAAGAAAAAATTGAATTATGGTTTGGACATTCAGGGTGGTATCCATCTTGTGATGGGCGTTGACATCAACGGCGTCATGCAAGAGACAGCCACTCGCCAGGCTAATAGTTTAAAAAAAGAATTGGCTACGCAAGCGGCGACAAAAGTTGAGCTAGTTAATTTCAAAATTTTAAATCCAGCTAATGGTGAAATGGAATTTGAATTTCATAGCGCTGCTGATGCCGACGCTGCGAACAAGTACATGGGCGATCAATATGGTACTGTTTTGCAAACGATTGAACGCAAAGATAAATTCACAATCTATCGTTATTTAGATAATTACCTAGTTGAACTGAGACAAAAAGTAATCGCTCAGTCTATAGAAACGATTCGTAATCGTATCGACGAATTTGGTGTTGCTGAACCAAGTATCTCTCAGCAAGGTGATAACCGTATTTTGGTTCAATTGCCTGGTATGGCAGATGCGGAACAAGCTAAGAAATTGATCAATACGACGGCGAAACTGGATTTCATGATCGTTGATGATTCAGTGAACTACGGCGATGTTCAAAAGTGGATTAAAGAAGCAGAGACCGCTGGTAACTTTACAATGGCGACAGTGAAATACTCTGAATATGTAAATAAAATCAACGAAGCTCTTCGCGGTAAAATTCCTGAAAAATCAGTCGTGTATTTTGGTAAAGCGGAAAACGCACGTACCATGGACGCCGGTTCATTAGCGTATGTTTTAAAAGCCGACACGGGACTAGGTGGAACGGATCTTGACGATGCGACCATTTCTTTCGGTCAATACGGTGATCCGCAGGTCGCTCTTCGTTTCAATGCTTTGGGTGCCGGTAAATTTGCAGATATTACAGGAAACAATATTAATAAACGTATGGCCATCGTTCTAGATCGCGTCGTTAAATCAGCTCCTAATATCCAAACGCGAATTGGTGACGGAAACGCAGTAATCACATTGGGTCAAAGAAATCACCAAGAGTCATTGGATGAAGCGAAAATGATTTCGACAGCTCTTAAAGCCGGCTCTTTGCCAGCAGCTTTAGAACAATTGGAAGAGCGTCGTGTCGGTCCTACATTAGGTGCCGATTCAGTTAAACAGGCTCAAATGGGTGCCTACGCAGGTGCGTTTTTGATCTTTTTATTCTTGATCTTGTACTATCGCGCGATGGGCGTAGTGGCTTCAGCTTCTATCGCTATCAACGTTTTGTCGGGTTTAGGGTTGCTAACGGCTCTGGGCGCGACGCTGACTCTGCCGGGTATTGCGGGTATTGCCTTAACCGTGGGCTTTGCCGTCGATGCGAATGTTCTGATTCAAGAACGAATTAAGGAAGAACTAATTAAAGGTGCAAGTTGGAAATTAGCAGTCAAAGAAGGATACAGCCGTGCTATGTCGGCGATCTTGGATTCCAATGTAACAGTCGCCGCAGTTGCTGTTATTCTGCTTAATTTTGGTACGGGTCCAATTCGTGGTTTCGCGGTAACATTATTAATTGGTATCGCAACGACTCTTTTCGCGAACGTATTCTTCTCGAAAGTGATCGTAGATACCCTGATCTACAAATGGAATGTTAAAAATATCTCTATCGGTTTATCTGGTAAGAGTTTGGCTAAGGCGTAGAGGTAGAATATGAATCAAAAAAATAACGTAAATGTAGAAAAAGAAAACTTCGGACGATTTGACTTCGTCGGTAAAACACCATTTTTCGGTGGTATCTCGTTACTTTTAACTATTGCATCGTTGCTGTATCTAGCAATTGGTGGCATTAACTACGGTATCGATTTTAAAGGTGGAACTGAAATCCAAGTTAAATTTGGGCAAACTGTTTCTATCGATGATGTGCGTAAAGCCGCTCAGGGTTTAGGTATTGGTGAAGTTGGGATTCAAGGTTTTGGTGACAGCAATGAATTTATCATCCGATTCCAAGGTGAAGCGGGTAAAGACGATAAAGAAACAAATGTAAAATTGAACGAAGCGATCGGAAAAGTGAAATCAGTCATCGATACTCAGTTCAAAGACAAACAACCTGAAATTCGCCGTGTTGATACAGTGGGTCCTCAAGTAGGTGCTGAGTTAAAACGTAACGGGTTGTTAGCCGTATTTTATAGTTTGTTAGCGATTTTGATCTATGTCGGTCTTCGTTTTGATTACAAATACTCACCAGGTGCGGTGGTGTGTTTGGCCCATGATGCGATTTTAACTTTAGGTATCTTCGTTTTGGTGGGTAAAGAGGTGAACGTATCTATTTTGGCGGCGATCTTAACTCTAATTGGTTACTCTTTGAATGATACCATTGTTGTGTTCGATAGGATTCGTGAAACGGACTCTCACTACCATGGTAAATCGTCAAAATTCATTATCAACAAAGCCATTAACGATATGTTGGGTCGTACCATCATCACTTCGGGAACTGTATTCACATCGGCATTGTGCCTGTGGATTTTCTCGACAGGAACTGTTTCGGATATCGCTTTTGCGATCACGATCGGGATGTTCTTTGGAACTTACTCGTCGATTTTCGTGGCAGCGCCAATGATGATCTTAATGGAAAAAATGAATTTATTAGCAAAGGCATAGAACATGTCCGACGTAACTATCCAGAACGGGAACCAGTCAAATGGTTCCTCTGCTCAGAAATCAGCCGTTCTGGATTTTTACAACCAGATCCCGTCTAAGCTGCGCGGGTATTTGGAGAAGTTCAATCAAACGACTCCTCAGCAAATGTTTGATTTCTTGCAGCCAAAACTGACGACTCTAGAAAATCCTTATAAAATTGAAAACTTGGAAAAAGCGGCGGAACGTTTGTGGAATGCTTGGATTAACCAAGAAAACGTTTTGATCTATGGTGATTACGATTTAGATGGAACGTCAGGAATCATTTTATTGTATGACAGTTTTAAGGCGCTTGGATTCAGTAACCTTCATTATTTTCAGCCTTCAAAGGCCAACGATGGTTACGGACTGCACGTGTCTATTTTAGAAAAATTAAAAGCTGAAAAGAACATTGATGTCGTAGTAACTGTGGATGTGGGTATCACGGGAAATGCTGCGTGCGAAAAAGCTAAGGAATTGGGAATTGATGTGATCATTACTGATCATCATTTGGCTCAAGATGAATTACCGAACGCCTATTGCATCGTGAATCCAAATCAGCCCGGAGATACGTCTGGTTTAGGTTATTTATGTGGCTGCGGTGTTGGCTTTTACCTTGTTCGTGGTTTATGTAAAAAGTGGATTGAAAAAGGTACGGCAGTTAAGTTTGATCTGAAATCAGTACTGCCATATTTTGCGATTGCGACGGTTACGGATATGGTTCCCTTAGTGAAAGACAATCGCACGCTTTTGAAATTTGCATTTGATGCTTTTAAAAATGTGACTAATTTTGGTTTGAAGGCGTTGCTAACGGAATTGAATTTGAACGATAAAAAATTGGATTCGAGTGATATCGGACTGCAATTAGCACCGAAGATAAACGCGATCACACGCATGAGTTCTGAATTAAAACCGATTGATTTGTTGTTCCGCAAATCTGCTGCCGACGCGAAAGCATTCGCTAAAGATATTTTGAAATTAAATATAGAGCGTAAAGCATTGCAAGAGTCCGGGTTGCAAGAAGCTAAACAGGCCTATGAAGAGTATTTAAAAACAAATTCTGTCGACACCGTAGATCACTATCGGGTGTTTTTCTATGCCTCGGCGAATATTCACCACGGTGTTACTGGTTTGATCGCTTCGAAAATGGTCGAGCAATATGGTGGCAGTTTCTTTATTGGTGCGCAAACTGCTGATAGTGATATCGTTGTGGGATCGTCACGCAAGCCAGATTCTATTTCATACAGTTTAGTTGATATGATGGCGGTCAGTAAGGAAACGTGGATACGTTTTGGTGGTCACGCAAGCGCCGCGGGTTTTGAGTATTTGAAATCCAATGAAGAAATTATTTTGCAGGGAGCAAATGGGTTTTTGAAAAACCTTAAAGATTCTAGGGCAGTACAAACTCGTGATGAAACAACTGCCTTCGCTGTCGATTCGGTAAATATAGAGCCTATCGATTTAGATTGGTTTGATTTAAACACTCATTTTTTCACATGGGTGCAGTTTTTAGAACCGTTTGGCGTTCAATTTCCTGAACCAGTATTTCGGTTAAAAGATGTTGCCGTTCTTTCCATCAAAGTTATGAAGGAAAAACATTTTAAGTTAAATGTAGTAAATCCACAGAACCGGGAAGCGTTGAATTTCGTTCTGTTCAATTCAAATGAAGAGCAACGTCAAATGCTAACGGCCCTTAATCAAAAATTTGATATATGTTTTAAAATCAAAAAAGATACGTTTAATTACAATCAACGTTTTCAGTTTATCATCGAGTCTATTTCGATATGAGTGCAGCAGTCGTTATTTTATCCGGCGGTTTAGATTCATCTGCTAATTTGGCAATGGCCCTTGAACAGATGACGGTGAAATTGGCCATCACATTTGACTATGGTCAGCGGGCGGCACCTAAAGAAATTCAAGCTTCGTCCGCTTTATGTAAGTACTACGGTGTGACACACAAGATCCTATCAATTCCATGGGTGGGTGAATTTGGCAAATCGGCTTTGACCGACAAAACGATCGATGTGCCTACAACAGATGTAAAAATTGATGATAAATCGGCATCGACGAAAACGGCATCTAAAGTTTGGGTGCCTAATCGCAATGGTATCTTTTTGAATGTTGCGGCTGGTTTTGCCGAGTCCATGGATTGTGACTATGTGATTCCAGGTTTTAATTTAGAAGAGGCATCGACGTTTCCAGATAATTCGAAAGATTTTATCCACGCATTAAACGGTAGTTTTTCCTTTTCGACTGCGAATAAAGTTCAAACGAAGTGTTACACCATCGATATGATGAAAACCGAGATTCTAAAAGTATCGATAGCAAAGAAACTACCACTTGAGTTATTGTGGCCATGTTATTTCGCTGGTGATATCTGGTGCGGTGAATGTGAATCGTGTCAGCGTTCTAAGCGCGCGTTTAAAGCTAATAGCCTTGATCTAAAAAAATATTTCAAAACTGTATAGAGATTAAGAAAGGAGAATGGTCGTGATTCGTCGTCAATTTATAGCTTCCGTCATTTTTGCTTTAGTTTTTTCGGTAACGAGTTTTGCTGAAACTCAAATTCTAAAAATCGCTGTTAAGGACCTTCGTCCGACCCAGGCTAATTTGGGGTTTAAAGAAGTTGAAAAGAAAGCCAAGAAAATAGCCAAAAAAAAAGCGAGCGGGGAACTGGAGCAGTATTTACGCTTGGAAACTGTTCCTGTTGTTTTAGGACCAGGCGATAAAAAATACATGATTGATGGCCATCATTTCTTGGCTGCGGCCTACAAGCAAAAGATCGAAACGGTATACTACGAAGTGGTTGATAATTATTCCAACATTGTCGATCCATCGGCATTCTGGAACAAGATGATTGAAACTAAACGAGTGTATCTGAAAGACAAGGGGCAAGTCATTGAGCCTAAAGATCTGCCGAACGATATCACTGGTTTAACGGATGATTTGTATCGTACCTTCGCTGCGGAAGTTCGTGACCGTGGGGGCTATAGCAAAACAGATACTCCGTTTATGGAATTTATGTGGGCCGATTATTTTCGCACGTTGATTGCAGCCGATTTTATTCTCGCTGACCATGAGAAAGCTCTTAAACAAGGCAAAGAGCTGGCTAGGGATACTAGGGCTGCTGGCTTACCTGGTTATAAAGGACCGACCCAATGAAAACTAAATTTATTAAAAAATTCTTTCCCTATACGGGCGAACAATTACGGTCTCATTTTGCTTATGAGAATTATGGTGTTTTAGGAAATTCGATTGTTGCTTGGATTGGTCCTTGTGAAATCCCTTTTGAACATATGGTGGATCTGGAAGACGTGCTTGCGAAGAGTCCTATTCGCGGCGATTTAATGCTTCATTTTATCGTTGAAGTGTTTAATCAAAATTTATTTTCAGCGGTATCTTTGCAGCGCTTATTAGCCAGCATCGTGAAAGATGAAATTGAAAGTCGTTTGAATCCAAAAAGTTCAGTACGACTTCGTCGTGACGGTGACGATGTTTTCTGGGAAGATCGAAAAATCAGTATCAGTATTGCATCTATCAGCGCGGTCTCAACTCAAATTCATTTTGCGGTGAATGTGAATAATAAAAACACTCCCGTGAAAACTGCTGCGTTGGATGATTTCAAAATTAATGTTAACGATTTTGGGAAAATGGTACTTGAAAAATTCAGTGAAGAATTTGATTCGATCGAGATCGCGACCCAGAAAGTAAGGCCACTTAAGTAGCTGTTGGTTTTTTTCGCAAACACAACAGCAAATAGATACTCGAAATAACAAATGGAACTATAAATCCATAGTATTGATATTTCAAATACAGGCTCGCACCCATCCAACTGCCAAATATAAAGCTCACAATGATCCCGATCCTCATCCCTGTCGCTTTCAATTCCTGATCACGCAGTTGATGATTGCTTTCGTGCGAGAAAATGCGGACCAGACCAATGCCTAGATCGGTAGTTAGTCCGGTCAGATGAGTCGTGCGTATTACGGAATGCGAAATAGATGTGATCATGGCATTCTGTACACCGGAGCTAAAGCTTAAAAGTCCCAATAGAAAGTAGTCGTCGGCGATTGATAGTTCGGTGCCAAAAACTCCAAAACTGTTGTTCAATCCTAGCAACGTCACCAGCGCGTAACACGCAACCATTAAGGAAAATAGAACAGTGTAATTTGGTTCTTTTCGACGAATGCTGCGACGATCTGTAAAGAATGCGGAAATACAACTTCCCATTAGGAAGAATAAAGGGACCGAAATAATTCCCACGGCTTGCTGAAGATGTCCGGCCGCCATTTCGACTCCGAAATGTGTGGCAAAACCGGTCGTATGGGTAACGAATCGGTGGCAGGCCAGCAGGCCACCTACGTTCACGCAGCCTGATTGAAAGGCTAAACTGTTCCATAGAGCAAATTTCTTTGGAGAGTAGTGAGGTTGACTTATCAGATCTACGAACATGTCTTAATTATAAATCTTGCAGTGAAAAAAACTAGTCCAGAGTGAAGATTCATTCTACAATGGAGACATGGTAGATGTGGTTGCAGCCGTCGTTGAAAAAGAAGGAAAATTTTTAGTTGCTCAACGGCCAGTTGAAAAAGGCGGTGAGTGGGAATTTCCTGGCGGCAAAGTTGAAAAAGGTGAAACATTTTTCGAAGCTTTGGTTCGTGAAATCAAAGAAGAATTGAATGTCGCTGTGAAACCCATTCGCATCCTATCCAGCTATCCTAAAGACATCCGAGGCCAGACCTATAGTATCCATTTTGTGGCGGCCACACTTGGCAGTGAAGAGTTTGTTCTCTCGGAACATCAAAGTTGTGTGTGGGCGGACCTAAATGAAATTAAACAGCTTCCAATGTCGTCTGTTGATAAAGAGTTTGTGAAACAATTGCGGTCTAGTGAGAAATAAGTCCTATAAATAAAAATGAGTGGACGTCAGGCGGGCCCATCGTTACCCTGGCTATATGGACTTGTTCGTATTTCCGTTAGTCAATGTGAACCTATTTCCAAAGACAACCAAGCCATTAAATATCTTTGAACCCCGCTATTTGCAAATGATCAAAGATGCTGTGGCTAAGGATGTTCCTATTGCTATTGGCTTCATTGATGATCCCAATAAAATTGCTCCCGTTGGTCCTGGTGAAAAGATTGGTTTTGTAAATGAAATCGTTGGTTATGGCAAAGTCCAAGTCGTTGAAGAACGCCAGAACGGGTTTTTACTGGTTTTCCTTCATGGTTTAGGAAAAGCGCGTTTAGGAACGGTTCAAAACTCGTCAACGCCCTATTTGGTGTGTGAAGCGACCCCTATTTTAGAAAATTTGGTACCCAATCCTGACCTGCATGAAAAGATTCATTTGATCAATCGTGTGTTGGCCAAATGGATTACAGAGTACTTTAGCAATTCTATGCAAAGCGAGATGTTCCTTCGTCAGCTGGATGGCCCGGAGGCTATTATTTCAGCATTTTCAGCCTATCTGATAAAAGATTTTGATCTTCAGCAAGTCGTTCTAGAAATGGACGATATCAATGAGAAGATTGAATTTATCTATCGATTGATTCTTTCTAACGGAACTATTTAGATCTAATATTGACTCGTCGGGCGCTCAGTTGTAACCGTTCTGCTATGGAACTTAAAGCTGTTGAACTACGTTTACGTCGTTGGGCCTATTTTTTACTAATCTATACAATTCTAGTGATTTTATGGGGCGCGTGGGTGCGTATATCGCATTCAGGTGACGGATGTGGAGATACATGGCCGCTGTGTAACGGCAAATTAGTTCCTGAAGCGGCCCGAGGGAAAACGTGGGTGGAATATGGTCATCGTTTCACAAGTGGACTGTATGGTCTTGTTGTTATCGGAATTTTTCTTTGGGTTAGAAAGTTAAGTAAACGGCTAAGTGGGTTAGAATCAGCGTACCGATGGATGACATGGACTCTGGTATTCATGATTTCTGAAGCCGCATTAGGGGCAAAACTCGTTTTGTTTGGTCTGGTCAACACAGATCAATCGATTTGGCGCTTAGTTGTGATGAGTCTGCATCAAGTTAATAGTTTTATGCTGGTTGCATTTACTGTAAGATTTTTGGGCGCTACGTATGAATCCTATTACAAAGAAACATATCGTAATCAGGCGCCTCAACTAACTCCGGATTTTTTTTCTAAATCTTCGTTTCTAATTTGTTTCTTAGTGATTGCTGTGACGGGCGCGTGGGCATCCCTTTCAACAACGTTGTTTCCCTCTACCAGTTTGCTGGACGGTTTAATGAAGGATATGGAATCTAGTAGTCATTTAGTTTTAAAAATTCGTGGACTGCATCCATTGTTTGCCTTGCTTATCGGTGGCTCTTTGAGTTTTGGATTGTATAAAATGAGTTCGCAGCTGAATACATTCTTGTCAAAAATTTCGATGCTGGCGTCGGGATTGATTGCCCTTGGAATCGTTGTTGGATTGATGACGTTGTTTTTGCTATCGCCAGTTCCATTGAAACTGATTCACTTGCTGTTAGCGCATTCATTGTGGTCGACCAGCGTTTTCTTTTATCATTTTTATAGCCAGGCCAAGCAAGGTTAGAATGAAATCAGTGATATTGACACTTTTAGTTTCCATGTGTGTTTTCGCTGACATCGATTTTAAGAAAGAACTGGAACCATTGAAAAGCATCGGTGCCAAAGCCTTTGATAAGAATGAAAAAGCCGATTTAATTCTGATCGATTTTTGGGCCAGCTGGTGTGAACCCTGCAAAGAAGGCTTTGCCTATTACGACGAGAAAATCAAAGCTCAGAAAAATAAAAAAATAGTTTTGATCAGCGTGAACTTAGACGATTCGGAAGAAAAAGCGCAGACATTTTTGAAATCATATCCTCAAAAGAACGCCATTCTTTGGGATCAGAAAAAGAAAATGATGGAAATGTTAAACTTTGACGCCATTCCCATGATGGTCGTTTTAGACAAAGATTGGAAAGAAGTCGCGCGCATCAAAGGATTCAATAGCGAGTCGAAAAAGAAACTCGCAAAGTGGCTCAACTAGATTTGTTTAAAATTTTTGTTATTTGATATTCTCTAGGTATTTCATTATCAATGGGCGTGCGTTCATCTTGGCTTTAAGTAATAGCAATATAATAAATACGCCTCCTGTTTTTCTATCTAAAAATAGAATTTCTCGAGGTGGTGTTCGCCATTTAAAGTTCTTAATAATTTCTAGTACGCGTTTTGATAAACGTTGAGGCAAGTCGGTCGTTTTCCAATCGTAATTGCCTTCGGCATCCACGGGGCCTTGTTGTCTGGAATCATCTTGTTTTAGAAACGGTTCTACGGTTTCATTGCAGAATTCCTCAAATTTTTCTATTAACAGAGGATCATCATTGTCATAGATGAATTTCAAATCCTTGGCGGCACTACGAAACATGTCTTTGTCATTATTAAGCGAACCCTTGATCATGCGGTGATAGGCATTCAGGAACGCATCGTCGTAACTGCGAGTGGCGCCAAAATCAAAAAGTATCCATTGGTCTTTGCCATCCGCGCCAATTCTGATTTTGTAATTTCCTGCATGCGGATCGGTTTGTAGGTCTTTCCAAATAAAGAGTTCATGGAAATACAAATCTAGGAAATCACTTGCTAGCTGATTACGGCG
Organism: uncultured Bdellovibrio sp.; assembly: GCA_963932905.1. Lineage (GTDB taxonomy): Bacteria > Bdellovibrionota > Bdellovibrionia > Bdellovibrionales > Bdellovibrionaceae > UBA2316. Next base: position 101,694 of record CAWVRN010000010.1, on the reverse strand, counting down.
ATTTTGAGACAACGATTGAATCAAAGAGTCTTCAATGCGAAGTCCTTTTTCATAGGAAGAGGTTAAAATACGCTTGTTTGAAAACTCCGGATAGATTTTAGGCACAATAAATCGTGGATCGTTGGCCAAGCGTAGGCGAAAGGCTTCTGTTTTCAGAGCCTCTTGTTCATAGTCACTTTCTTGAAGAAGCATTTCTTTAATTTCATCAAATACGGGATCCAGTGTTGTGTCCTGCGGTAGAATTTTTAGTAAGTGGATAAATGTTTTAATGGCCCGCAAATCACTATCTATGGCACGATCTACACTGGGATATTGAACTTTCAATACCACAGATTCGCCCGTCTTTTTTATTGTCGCACGATGAACTTGACCTAACGAAGCACACGCCAGGGGTTCCTGTTCGATTTCAAGTTCGTTGTATTTTTCAGCACCTAGGTATTTAATAATCAGTGGTTCTATGGCTTCCCATTTTAAAGCGGCGGAGTCCTGTTGAAGGGTTTTGAAGTATTTGTTTACCTCGGGTGGGAAAAAATGCTCGCCGTACATCGACAGCATTTGGCCTGCCTTCATGATCGAGCCTTTTAATTCACCTACTTCTTTAGAAAAGTTTTCGGCTTGCTCGGAAATGAATTCGTTCCAGCTAATAGCACCGTCTTCTTCGCTTTTGAAAATCTTGCTTAAACCCTGACCCGCTAAACCGGCACCGGCATTAATCGAGAACTTGGCGAGCGACACGGTTCGAGAAAAGATGTTACTTTTAATTCGATCCAATTTTTTGCTATTGACGTCGGACATATAGTTTTGTTCTACATGAAGTTTAGGGATTTTTAAACTTATATTGTGGGGCCTATGTTAAAGTTCACTGTATTTTGGTTTAGACGTGATCTTCGTTTGGAAGACAACACGGGTCTACTACAAGCTTTGAAAGACGGAAAAAACGTTCTACCTATCTTTATATTTGATACTAAGATACTGGCGGCGCTTAACAACCCCTCAGATCGACGGGTTGTTTTCATTCACCGTGAGCTTCAGCGAATTAAAAACCAATTGAATGCCATGGGTAGTGATTTGCTAGTCTTAAATGGTGACCCGGTTTCAGTTTTTAAAAAGTTAATCAAAGACTATTCGATTGCATCAGTGTACACCAACCGTGATTATGAACCGTATGCCCGAGAACGTGATTCCCAAGTCAATGATGTTTTAGTTGACCAAAATATTGAATTCCTGACGTTCAAAGATCAGGTAATTTTTGAAAAAAGCGAGATCCTGACGGGTCAGAAGAAAAGCTACACAGTGTATACTCCTTACAAAAAAACGTGGCTAGCGACGCTCAAGCCCAGTGATTATGCCCCGAAAAATTCGCAAGCGTATTTTGAAAATTTTCATCGAACCAACGCAAGATTTAAAATGCCGACATTAAGCGAGCTAGGATTTGCAGAAAACAACAGCCTTGTATTTCCCCCTCGTGACTGGTCAGTTGAAACAATGAAGAAATACAAAGAACAGCGGGATATTCCTTCGATAGAAAATGGAACTTCACGTTTGGGCCTACATCTTCGATTCGGAACGGTGAGCGTGCGTGAGCTAGTTAAGCAAGCCATCAAAAATTCGGATGTGTGGTTATCTGAACTGATCTGGAGAGAATTTTTCATGCAGATTCTGTGGCACTTTCCAAAAATTCAGACGAAATCGTTTCGTGCTCAGTATGAAAATGTAAATTGGAGAAATGATTTAAAGGAATTCAAGGCGTGGTCGACGGGAATGACAGGTTATCCTTTGGTTGATGCCGGCATTCGTGAACTTTTACAGACGGGTCACATGCATAATCGGGTCCGTATGGTGGTCGCCTCGTTCTTGACTAAACATTTGCTAACTCATTGGTATTTGGGGGAACGATTTTTCGCTCAACATTTGCTGGATTATGATTTGGCCGCCAACAATGGAAATTGGCAATGGGCTGCGGGGACAGGGTGTGATGCAGCTCCGTATTTCCGAGTTTTTAATCCCACCACACAAATAGAAAAATTTGATCCCAAGTATATCTATATAAAAAAATGGGTCCCGGAATTCGGGACAACACGATATCCACAACCAATTGTAGATCATGTATTCGCGCGAACGCGGGCGATTGCGGAATATAAAAAAGGAATTAATCTATGAAAGTATTAGTTACAGGCGCGACAGGATTAATTGGTAAACAATTAGGTTTAGCACTTCATAGAAAAGGCCATTCCATAATAGTAACGTCGAGAGATTCTAAAAAAGCGAAAAATCAATTGCCGTTTCCATGCGAGGTTATCGAATGTGATTTAGGAAAAGCCCCATTAAAAGAAAAAGTATCTGTCGATGCTGTTTTTCATTTGATGGGTGAAAATGTAACGGCTAGGCGCTGGAATGAAGCCGTAAAAAAAGAAATTTTAGATTCGCGGGTTTTAAGTGCGCGTAATTTGAATGCGAGTCTAACGGATTCAATTTCGTTCTATCTGTCTTCATCCGGTGTTGGTATTTATGGCGATCGACCCGGTATTTCTTTGACTGAACAAAGTTCCTTCGATGGCTCGTTTCTATCTAATGTTTGTGTGGCCTGGGAAAAAGAAGCCGATCAGATTTTGTTAGTTCAACCGAAAGCTAAAGTTGCGAAAATCAGAACTGGTATAGTGCTGTCGTCTGAAGGCGGAGCGCTAGATAAGATGTTGCCGGCGTTCAAGATGGGTGTTGGTGGCGCGCTGGCGGGTGGCAAGCAATACATGAGCTGGATTCACATCGAGGATCTGGTTGCGATGATGATTTTTGCATTCGAGAAAAATATCGCTGGTGCCTTTAACGGTGTGGCTCCGCATCCGGTCACGAATAAGGAATTTTCAAAAACACTGGCAGATGTTTTACATCGTCCTTTAGGACCTTCGGTTCCTAGGTTTGCTCTAAAGATTCTTTTTGGGGAAATGGCCGAAATTATGTGTGCTGATCAAAAAGCCTCTCCCACTCATGCGTTGAATAATGGCTTTCAGTTCAAATACACTTTGCTTAAAGATGCTTTGACCCAAGCAGTGCTGGCGAAATAGGCAAATATTCTAATTTTCCGCCTTTTGCGATACATAATTATTGCTTTCGACTGTTATTATTATAGTACCTTATTGTAAAATTCCTCTATACACTTAGGTACGTCATGGTTGAATTAGCGGTTATTTCGCTTTGTATTCTTTTTAATGCGCTTTTGTCTTCAGTTGAAATGGCGTTTGTCAGTGTATCCAAATCTGAGCTGAAGGGTTTATCGAAAAGTAATAACCATGCGGCTCGGTTACTAAAACTGCGTGAACATCCCGAACGAACTCTTTCTGTTTTACAAATTGGTATCACGATCGTCGGTGCTTTGTCGGCGGCCATTGGTGGCGTGGGTGCCGAAGAAAAACTATCACCTTATTTTGAGTCCACCGGAATGTCGGAACATTGGGCTGAAATCCTGTCATTGATTATCGTAGTTTTGCCTTTAACATATACGAATGTAGTGATTGGTGAGTTAGTGCCGAAATCCTTTGCGCTTAGACATCCGATGAGGATTTCACTGGCGGCGGTGAATGGTTTGGTCGTAGCGGAAGCGGTTCTTTCGCCGTTTGTGAAAATGTTAGAAGTGTCGACTCAGTTTTTTTTAAAAATTATGCTGCCTTCGACAAAATCCAGAGCACAACAGGAAGAGGATCCACAATCGGTTAGCATCGCAAATTTATCCAATGCTCACCAGCAGTACGTAATCAATTTGGTTCACATCGAAACTAAAAAAATTCGTGATATTTTAGTTCCTTGGGAACAGGTGAATACCTTGGATTTAAAATACAGTTTGAACGAAGTTCTATCACTCGTCATGAAAAGTGGCCACACGCGCTTGCCGGTGTATGCGGAAAATGAAGTTGTCGGTATTTTGCATTCGAAAGAATTTATCACGTTCATTTCGTCGGGCGATGAAAACTGGAAGAAAATCATTCGCCCAATTATTCGTATTCGCCCAACTGAAGGTATTCTAAAGACCCTACGCTTTATGCAGGAAAAGAAAACACATATGGCGCTTGTCGAAAATAATTCTGAAATCATCGGTATCGTTACACTCGAAGATATCATCGAAGAAATCGTCGGCGATATTTACGACGAGGATGATGATGGAATGCTTCGCAAAGTCCTTAGCCAGCGCCTTCTAAAGCGCTAGATCGACTGTTCTGCGGTAGACGTCTCATTGTCTAAAATTTGGACAGTAAAATTTACTCAAATACAACCCATAAGCTAATAAGATGGCACTGGTATCGCTGTACTCCTTGCTGGATAGAAAAACAGGGAGCGCCAATGAAGCTTTTGAAGACGTATATCTTAGTTAGTTTGGTCACACTGAGTTCGGCATTGGCGGCTGAACCTTCGGTGTTACTTCCTGAAATCACTAAATTAATGGATGAGGCAAATACAAGACGAGTCAGTCAGCGAGTCAGTTTTTTGATTTCAAAGATGTTGAATGAGGCGGTTCGGACCAACAATGATCCACTCGATTTGGGGCGAAGTATTCTGATCGCAGAACAAAATTTGCCTTCGGCAGCGTTGCCTGAATTAGTAGAAAAAATTAAGAATGATCCCAAGGTTTTAGCGGCACTAGCTGATTTAAATAGAGATAGCTATGCCTTTGGTGCGGAAGCACTGCCCATCAATAAAAAGTTCAATTTTCAGTTGCCGTTAAGTACCGACGGGCAATATGCCGATCGCACAATGGATGCCGAGTACATTTCTGATCTTCGCCATAAAATTAATTTAGTGGGTGTTCATTTAACGGCTCAAGGACGAACTATGGCATTACGCCAAGTTGGTCCAAATAATTTTCAGTTTGTTGTAATCACGACGGGAACGTTTGGTAAACCGGACGAATTGCGTGAAATTTCGGGCGAATTTACGAAGGAACAACTAGACGATATTTCAAATCAAACTAAAACTGAAATTTCAAATACCAAGGGTAAAGTTAACATGCAGCCGGGTTTAAATTTAACCAATACTGCCGTATCTATATTTGTTTCAGCAGGTGCACCGACGGCCATCATTGGCGCGGCGGCCGCAACGGTTTCGTTAGCGATCGATGTCGTCACAAGCCCATTCCAAGTCAGCATCTGGGCTTGGAGAAAAGCGCAGCTGAAATTAAAAGGTCATAATTTAAATAAGAAGGTAGATATTACTTCAAATGATGTTCTTCGATTGTCGAACGATCAAATGTTTCAATTGTTGTCGGCTATCGCTAAGGTTCGGCCGGTAACTCAAACTAATAAATGTATTCGGGTTTATAGAGGTATATAGTGTTCAGATTAGCTGGAATTCTAATTGTTGTTCTAACCTTGGTGATTAGCCCTGTGCGATCATATGGACAAGCGTGTGTTTTAGACAGCTCAGAGCATGCTGACTTGCTGACGTCGATTAAAAAACTGAAAGAAAAACTAAGCTTAGTTCCTGAAGAATGTAAAACGGAAGGAACTCGACAAGCTTTTCAAAGTGTTGACGGCTTAAAGGACTCTTCGGGTAAGTTACACGAATTTGTAACGAATCAGGCGATGGCTATGGATGCCACACAATTTGGTACGGCGGCGCAAACGGCAATCGATTCCGTGAATTCAATTACGAAATCTTTGAAATCTGCAGGCTCATGCTTAAAATCAAAAGATAAGAAAGATACATTGGTTTCGATTTTATCCAGCGTATCAGATGTCACTATGAATCTGGCGCCGGTACTGATGGCCGCGACCATCTTTATGCCGATGATAGGTCAAATGGGTTTAGTTGGAAAAATAGCAACGGGCGCAATTTCTAAATTGCCGATTGGTAAATCATTAACATTAGCTTTACTTGTTGGTGTGAGTGCTAAGGTCATTGAAGGAGTTTCTGATTTAGCTAACGACAAAGATAACCCTTTGGATATGAAAAACCCTGAACATAGAAACTTAGTTGCTAAAAGTATCTGTGATTATCAACGTATCAATAAACAAATCCGTGAACTTTCAAAATTTAACAATGGCCGCATTGATTATAGCAAAAAATATCAAGACACATTAAAAAGCATTGCAGACCTAGAAGTTTTCTATAGGAAAAAAGATCCAAAGGTTGCAGACTTGATTGTGAAATATCACGGACTGAAAAGTAAAATTAAAGATGATTTTGAAAAAATTCTTATCGCTAGAAAAAAGTTAGCTGACTTTGATCAAATTTACATCAAAAGCGATGACCCTTCATACCGTTGTTCGGTGGCGAACAATTTTGTCAGCATGAATGGCGTGTTTAAAGATTTGCAAATGCCGAAAGAAGATCACACCGTGGCACTTCTTAAAGTTATTGAGGAAAATAAAACAGAAATGGCAGAAGCTTTGGCGGCAGCTAAAGCAAAAGGCCCAGGAACGCCAGGATACGATCACCGTACATTCCAATATGGTCTATGCGTTAAAGCAATTGATAAATGGAAAGCTAATGTAGCGATTATTCTGGGCGAGCTTGGCAGCGAAATTCAAGGTCGTTCCGAAAAAGTATATGATGGACTATTGGCAGATAGGGTGTTTAACGAATGGAGAAAAAACGCTGCCCAACTAGAAGCGGACAGTGTCCTGTATGAAAAAATTGATGCCTATATTTCTAAATCGGGAGATGTGTCTCAACTGATTCCTCAGGCTGAATTGATAATTGAATTTCGTGATTTAGATAGACAATTGTTTGGGGCCAATGGATTTTTCTCTAAATCATTAGCGGGTAAATGGCTTGAGCATAGGTTAGAAGAATACGATGATATCGTAGATTCATTTAATGATAAATTTTCATCGTTAAACGTTTCATCAAATACAGCCTATATAAAACAAATTATTGACGCTTTTAACTCTGATCCAAAAAACAGAAACAACCAATTTGCCTATATGGAACTTCAGAATAAGGTTCAAGTTTCTCGTAGGCAGTATAATTTAGAAAATTTGACACCGGCTTTGTTCATAAAAGGGGCTTCTAAGAGGGATGCCACCAATACATGCTCGCAATTGCAGGATTTAGTAATTGAATCAAACAGCGCAAATAAAGTTTATAATTCGGCGGGTTTGTTTTGTTATTACTTGCGTAGTTCGGGTTTGATTAAGTCGAATATGGATAAATATGTAATTTCCAACTGTGTGGGCCACGTGGGCCTTGAAGACGATGATTCGAAGTCTGGTCTTAAAAGTAAAGAGGCAGAAAAAACCAGACGATATGGTTTAACGACTCGAACCGCGATTGTTCATTCTAAATCGGTCCAGCTGGGTTGTTATCCAACCAGTGCTGAGAAAAAACTGAACTAACTGCTGAATTCGTTCATCAGTTTCAGTGCGACATTTTCTCTATAGATAGTTTCTACACCTTCGAATCCCGGGCTAGGATTAATTTCTAAAAATCTTGGCCCTGTCTTTGTTCTTAAAAAATCAATGCCTGAGTAATTTAAACCGGATTGCTGATGAATTTTGTAACTGAGTTCTGCCTCTAGCGCTGTTAGTATGGTGGATTTAGCTTGGCCACCCTGATGTAAATTACTTTTAAATGACTGCGTGTTATGACGTGTGACGCAGAATTGTTCATTTTGAATTGTGAAAACTCGCGTGTCAGTTCCGAGGCTCTCTTGTATGCATTCTTGGGCAATCCAGCGTCGCAATTGAATCCAAATGGGTGGAGGTGCTTTGTCGGAATCAAATTCTGATTTGAAATAATTCAATTCAAGTGCGCTCGTACTACTAAATAAAGGCGCATCTTGATCGATAAGTTCGGTCAAAGTCGATTCGGCATCGATCAGAAAAACGCCGTGGCCTTGACTAGAGAATCGTTTTTTAATCATAAACGGTAAACCAAACTTTTCCTTCAGTGTTTGAAAGAGTTCAGAGATGTTCAAAGTAGGTACTGAGGAAAAATAATCTGTTAGCACACCTGTTTTAGGCATCGGAATATTTTGCTTCTGCCAAGACTGTGCAGTACGCCACTTGTCGCGCGCATTTAAAAATGCACTTGGCGAGTTGATGATTTTAAAAGGGAGTTTAGCAAGTGCCGTGTGCGTCGACCAAAAATTGAGATCGCCTTGACGGTACAGTACCCCCAGACCTAGGCCGCGTGTTTCAAATTGAGATGCATTTTCGATCAACCATTCCGGCGTTACCAGTTTGGCTTTGCGATTAAGTCGCGTTATTTCCGATTGAAAGCGTTGTGCTGAATACAAACTAGGTATTCTGTTCAAAATTACAAAATCGCAGTCCAGTACTGTTTCCTTCGTCATAGGACTCGAGTATAATTTAGGCTTATGGAAAGCGCAAAAAAATTAGTAGAAGCCAAAGTCGACGGTAGAGACCAAATCAAATTGGAATCTGTAGACAGTCAAAATAAAGTGTCCTTCATTGGTTGTTTTGAGTTTACGCAATTGGTGAAAAACTATCGTGCTAATTTTGGTAACGATGTTTACAAATGGCCTGTGCCATCTGGCACGTCTCATTCGGAAATGGTGATCCGTGAGTTTGTCTTAAAACTCAAAGGCACTTGGGATTATCCCTATAAAGACGAAGAAATCTGTCATTGCCGACACGTGAAAACGAAAACGGTGGATCAGGCAATTGTTAACGGAGCTCACACGCATGAGCTGGCTAGTCGCTGGACAGGTTGTTCCACCGCATGTGGAACATGTAAGCCCGATGTCGAGAAAATTATTAAATATCGTGTAGGGTAGGGTTCACGTTCCTGTGTTCATAAAGGTTATGAGTGAAAAAGAAGTTCTTATACTTAATAGAGTGTTCGAGACAGCCTAAATCAATCGCGTTGTCTCTAGGTTCATCAAACCTTCATGGCTTGGGTGCAGGAACGACGGAATTTCTTCATCTGGTAAAACCGTGCAATACAATCCGTACGTTTGCTCTGCCGAAATCCAACCCAATGGTGGTTTTAAATTAATATTTTTTCTATCGCGAGCGTAAACTAAGAATTCGTTATCACGAGCTTCATCGTATGCCTTCCACAGCAAACTGTGAAAAACATCCGGGTGATCCACATAGATGTGGTTCAGGCTTCTAAAGTTGAGTGATGCTTCGATTTTAATTCGATGATACGGCTTCGTTAGTGTTCGACTCCATGAAAATAATTTTCCGAATTTTAAGAATTGACGAAAATTATGAGCTAGCAGTGAGTAGCGCAAAGGAATGAAATCTTGAACACCGGCGCTGGACCAGCTACTCATCATCCCGACGATGTTGTCTTTGGAATCAAATGCGATGAAGAAATCTTCCCAGCTAAGTGATGTCCAGCGGTCCATGGTTTCTAAGAAGTTTTCTTTGTTCGTATACAAGCTAAAAGCGTAGTCTTGATTTTTCTTTAATAAGTAATTGATGTATTGATCCGCTTGGCTGGGATTGCCGCGGCGGATTTTTAGTTTTGAATCGGGCGCGTACGTGAATGGGAACTGGCCATGTAGCGATACCAAGTCGAATTTGCGATATAAAAAATATCTAGGCATGAAACGTTTTTGCGAGCGCGGGCGTATGAACGTATTCAGTGCGGCCAATTCGTTCATATTTAAAGATGTCATGAAGTACTCTACACCAAAAATTTTTCTAACTTCCGCGAAGACATCCTTGGTGTGCTCCGACCATTGCAGGATGGCTTTACGCTCAGGGGAAATACGCAGGTCCCGTGACCAAGCAATGCGAGTGGTTTTGCCCTCAATTAAAACGGTTTCGATCAAGAAAGCGACATGACCCAAGATCGTTGATTTTTCATCACGTAAAATGTAGGAAACAAACTGATCCGACTGTATGTTGTAGTATTTGAAAAAATCACGTCCACGATCTAGCTTTAATTGCATGTAATTCTCGAGCGGGAAGCGGCCATAGAATTCCAGAAGTTCTTCGTTGTTGGACATTTGAGCTAATTCTAAACGCATTTCTAAACTTCTTTGTCCCAGATCATTTCTGGCTGTTGAGATTTCGAGTTGAACCAACGAGAGTATACAAATAACAAATCACTCAATCGATTAAGATAGATCAAAACATCTTTTAACAATTGCGAATCTTGATCAAAATTTTCCATAACTTCCACCGCGCGACGTTCCGCACGTCTACATAGTGTGCGTGCATACTGTGCATGCGAACTGGCGGCATCACCGAAAGGCAGAATGAAATTTTTCAAAGCGGGTAGTGTGGCATCTAGTTCGTCAATTTTTTTTTCGAGCGCTACGATATGGCGATCTTCAATTTGTGGCAGCATTTTCAAAGTCGCAGCGTCTTGACACGCCAACAAGCTGCCGACGCGAAACAAATGATGTTGAATGGTCGCTAAGAAATCGTTTTCTATTTTGTGCTGCTCGCAATGCAATCGTACAATGCCGAGGTAGGAATTTAACTCATCAACGGTGCCGTAGGCATCGACGCGCAAATTGAATTTCTTTACGCTAGATCCATCCACTAAACGGGTAGAGCCTTTGTCGCCTGTTCGTGTGTAAATTTTTGATTTTTTATTCCCGTCAGTCATGCTAATATTATTGTGGCAAGGAGGCTCGATTGAGTCAAAAACCTTTTTTTGTAACGATTCCTCATTCCGGCGAAAAAATCCCAGACCTGACGCCTTGGTTGTTGAATTTATCGGAACCGATGTTAATGCGCGATGTGGATCGTTATGTCGACGTTCTCTACGATGATGCAATTAAATCTTTGTCTTTACCGCTCGTGAAAACAGAGTGGCATCGTTACGCTGTCGATTTAAATCGATTGCCTCAAGATATAGATCAAAGCTCGGTCGTGGGATCGACGAATGTCAAAGGTTTTGAGCGGGGTTTCCATTGGTCGGTCACTACCTTCAAAGAAAAACTAATCTCTGAGCCCATGTCCTTTGACACGCACGTCAAACTCCGTAACCTAATTTACGAACCGTTTCACAAACAAGTGAAAGATATGTATGCGCAGCTTCGCCAGCGGACGGGGAAGCAGACAATATATCATTTGGATTTGCATTCTATGCCGTCTCTGGGAACTTCGATGCATCTAGATCCCGGAGAAAAGCGGGCCGACATTGTTATCTCTGACTCGAATCAGCGCAGCTGTTCGCGCACATTTCGTGATCTTGTGATAGCGGCCTATGTCACGGCTGGTTTCAAAGTGGGTTACAATTGGCCATATAAGGGTGGTCGCCTAACAGAAGAGTACGGAAAGCCACAAGAAGGGCAGCAAGTGCTTCAAGTTGAGATGAGTCGCGCGCTTTATATGAATGAAGAAACGAAAAAAATTTATCCCGACTATCAAAAAGTTTCACAGAATTTAAAGAAAGCGCTGAGCTACATCCAAGAAAATTTATAATGGACTTACGGCTTTTTTGGGGACTATAATAGGGGACCTCATGTCCAATAAAGTGTTGAAATTTTTAGCATCTATAAAACTCGCGGTACTGGTGATTATCAGCATCGCCACATTAACGGCCATCGGAACTTTTGTTGAGTCCAAGTACGATGCGGCGGCCGCCAAAAAATTAGTTTACGATTCGATTTACATGAATATCGTGATGGGCATTTTCGCAATCAATTTGATTGCGGTGATGGTGGATCGTTGGCCATGGAAACTGCGACACATTTCGTTCATTTTCGCTCATGTGGGAATTCTTTGTATCATGGCTGGGCAATTGATAACCAATCAATTTGGTATCGACGGCAGTATGCGCGTCGGCATTGGTGATGAAAATCGCTTTGTCAGTTTGCCGCAAACTGATGTTACTGTGTATGCATCTTATGATGGTACAAATTATTCGAAAATTTTTGAAAAAGAAGTCGATTTTTTTAAAGCTGCGCCGACGCCTGACAAACCCTACAATATATATAAAGACCAAATCGGTATTAGGTTCACTAATTACTACCCATACGCGGTAGCCAGCCGTGAAACGGTGGCTTCCGATAATCCTAAGTTAGGGTCAGGAATTCGTTTTCAAATTTCAAATGGCCAGGCCAATTTTATTGAATGGTTAGTTCAACGTAATCCAACTCACGTTGTAAGTATTGATCTTGGTCCCCTGAAAGTTCACTTGGGCACAATTCCCCTAGCGGGAACGGGCGCCAATGAAATCTACATGAAAGTCGATGGCGATAAAATTAAGTATGCCCTTTTTTCAAAAGATGCCATCGATCCCAAAAAAGAAGGAACCATAGCCGAAGGCCAAGCGATCCCAACCGGTTGGATGGGATTAGAATTAAGAATTCTGCGCTACCTTCCTAAAGCCGAAGAGAAATGGAAAGTGGAACAACGTTCGCAACCGACTCCCCTGACAACGGAAGCAGTCGAAGTGGAATTCCAAGGTAAAACTAAACACTGGATGCTAGTGAACGATACGGTGAAATTTTTTGCCGATGATGCCGCTTTCTTTGTCAGCTATGGTAACCGCCGTTTTGATATCGGTTTTCCGATTTTCTTGAATCAATTCCATATGGAAAAATATCAAGGGACGTCACGCGCGATGAGCTATAAATCGGTCGTTACGATCAAAGATATCGGCGAGCATGAAATTTCCATGAACGAGCCGCTTAAACATAACGGTTTGACGATTTATCAAGCCAGCTTCCAAGATGGCCCGATGGGACAACCGGTGGCATCTGTGTTTTCTATCAATAAAGACCCAGGACGATGGCTTAAATATTTAGGTTCGTTAATTATGACCTTGGGGATTATATTTTTGTTTTACTTCAAAAGACTTGGTACCGGGACGCACGCTAAAAAATCGTAAGGAGTGCCCATGAAAGCTCTATTAATTGGTTTGTTTTTACTCTCTTCTTTAACATCGTCGTTCTCATACGCCGGCCTTATGAGCGAAAAGGAAGGCGAGGCCTTAAGAAGTCTTCCGGTTCAAGCCGATGGACGTATCAAACCCTTTGATAGTTTTGCCCGTGAAATGCTGGAGTTAGTTTACGGTAAACAAAAATACGAAAAACGTGACGCTTATGAAATCATTCTGACTTGGATGTTAGCGCCGCAAACTTGGCAGGCCAAAGAGTTATTTGAAGTTCGTAATTTTGAAGTTTTAAATCGTTTGGGATTGGATTCTCAGAAGCGTTATTATAAAGGCGAAGAGTTGTTTTCGGGCGCAAAGTTTTCTGAACTACGTGCAGAACTCGCGGCAAAACGGGAAACGAAGGAAAAACTAACTCCGTATTTTCAAGCTCTAAGTCGTTTAGAAAATCAATACTTTGTATTCAGTGAAATCGCGACAGGTCGTATGATTCGTGTTCTTCCTCCGAAAGAAGGCAATACGTGGATTTCAGTTGCGGATATGCAACAAGGGCCAGCTCAAGAGAAATTTTTAGATTTAACAAAAAGTTTCATCACATTAATTGGCGCAATGGCAGAAGGTCGTGCTGAATCTGAAATCAAAACAGCAAGACAAGATCTAGATTCTAAAGTGACAGCGTTTCAGGAGTTAGCGCGTGCCGAAAACCCCGAGAAATATGCGGATCAAAATAAAATTGATGTCGAGTCGTTTTACAATCGATTTCATCCGTTTAAATGGGCCTACATTTTCTATCTTTTAGGCGCTGTGGTAATTTTGTTCTCTTGGATCACAAGCAAACACAAGGTGATGAATCCGGCGTGGGGCTTAGTCATCGTTGGTTTCGTGCTACACACCTTAGGTTTTGGACTGCGTTCGTATTTAATGGATCGTGCGCCTGTGACGAATATGTATGAAACGGTCGTTTGGGTAGCCTGGGGCAGTATTGTTTTTGCCGCTGTCTTAGAGAAAATTTATAAATTCAAATTCATTTTGATGGCTGGGGCATTGATTGCTTCGTTCGGAATGATTATTGCCGATACCGCGCCGGTTGTGTTAGATCCTTCACTGCAGCCGTTAGAGCCAGTACTGCGTAGTAACTACTGGTTAACAATTCACGTGATGACGATCACGGTCAGCTATGCCGCATTTTTCTTGGCGTTCGCATTAGGTGATATTGGTTTGATCTATTTCTTAAAAGGTGAAAACGAACACAAAGACAAAATCAAAGCGATTGTTATGTCGATTTATCGCTCGATTCAAATTGGTGTCGTGTTTTTAGCGCCGGGAATTATATTGGGTGGTATCTGGGCCGATTATTCTTGGGGCCGTTTCTGGGGATGGGACCCAAAAGAAACTTGGGCATTGATCGCGTTATTAGGATACTTAGCCGTGATTCACGGACGTTTAGTGGGTTGGGTTCGAGATTTCGGAATGGTCGCCTGCGGCGTTCTGACATTCTCGTTGGTGATCATGGCATGGTACGGAGTGAATTTCGTATTAGGTGCTGGACTTCATTCCTACGGCTTCGGTGCCGGTGGTGTCGAGTACGTCAGCGGATTTGTCGTCGCGCACTTACTATTAGTGGTGTACACAACGGTTATCCGCAATTCACGATTAAAAACGGCGAAAGTTTAGTTTTTATCTGGCGATCTATTTTATTTTGCAGACGCGTTTGGCAACGTAAGGATCGAAATTACGATTTAGGACTTGGTTAAAACAACCAAGTTCGCTCGTTCGTGCGGTTAAGCACGTTTCTTGAGCTAATTCTAATGAATGATATTTTCTTAAAATAGTTTGTGAGCATGTCCATTGCGCCGGAGATGGGCGACGACAGAAATCACTTCGTTTTTGAACCGAATAACCTTTGGCGGCAAGTTCGGCGTGACAAGTGTTCCACTGGTTTTTATCAACAGCTTGGGTGGTCACGACCGCATGGGCAAAATTAGCGATTAACAAAAGCCAACCCGCCACAGCTAGTGCTGTCGTAAATCTGAATTTTGAAAATACACTGTTTTTATGTCCCAATTGATAACCCCATTTGAAAAACTAACCCCAAAACTTTAAACCTCATCGACGAACTGAATCCAGCCCGTCGATGCTTAGAAAAACTAAATTCCTACTAGTAGCCACCGCATAAGCGACGTGCTGTCGCCGCTGAATAACCTTGATTCATGTGCTTGCGGATACATGAAGATAGGTTGCTCGGAGGATAAGTTGGATAAGTAGGATATGATGGATACGACGGTGAGTTGTAGCCAGTTTCATCGCACGTGAAAGTAGGGCACGAGTATTCAGAATAACCGTAAATACGTTTCATGCGAGCCACTTCTGAATTTGATAGGTTTGAACCGACTTTGCGTCCATCTATATACATACGACCGCTTTCTGCCGTGTAAGAGATCTTTCCTACTGAACACCCATAACTGCGAGAGTGTTGGTCTACGCGTGAAAAGAATTGGTTCCATCTGATAACCTCACCTGTGTAGCTACCGTTACGGCGGATGCTGCAATCTGAATTAGGTGATGGTTCGGCCATAACTGTGCCTACTAATAATAGTGTGCTGATAAGTGCGACTGCGATAATTGATTTCATTATTCCCCCGAATAAGATTTGTTAAATTTTGAGCCCACCCCGAGCTCTTTTGACTCGCGAAGAAATAACACAAGGATGTCGCTCGTCCCAAGTGTATTTGTTTTTTACAGGTGATTTTTCAATTCCCAAAAGGTGAGGGAAAACAGCTATGTGGCGGGCTTTGGTTAAGTGTTGGATTCGGCTTGGGGGTTTGTGAACATTAACGAAATCCTGAAATTGAAAAAGTTATAACGCAAGGGGGAGTGGGCGGCTGGGTTGGTTTTCAAACCCCAAAAAGTGATTTGTGTTTGGCGGTTTTTAAAACCAACCCAGCCGCCCACTCCCAATGGTGTTTGGTGGGAGCTTTTTCGAAAGGTTTCGACGTGGGTGAGGGTTTTGTGGTTATGCGAATGAGATTGGTTTTCATTCGTGTGGTCGTCTGTGTGCGGAGTTGGTGGTGTTCAAGAAATCTTGAAGTGGATGTTGGTGGTAGTGTGACTTTTTTTACGGGGTATATTTGTTTGGCAGGTTTTTGCTTTTTGAAAGTTTTGTTTTCTTGAGTTTACGGTGTGGTTGAGATTGGTTTTGATGGAGCTAAAGCTTTTGCTTTTTTCTGTTTGGATTTTGAAAATGCAAATGGGATGGGCAGAAGTGAAAAACTTGGAGGTGCTTATTTATTTAGCAGTATTTTTCAAATTCAAAAATTTCAATTGGTTTTCAAAAAGAATCTTGCAAAATCGCAGATTTGGTATTTTAAATAGAGCATTAACAAATTTTTTTTATTATTAAACTAAAAAATATTTAGGATAATTCATGTCTATATTTTTCAAAAAGTTAGAAGTAAAGAGAGTGGTGAAAGCGCTTGTTTCTCTTTTCTTTTTAGGTTCCTTAGTGGGCCTGTCGTCGCTGGTGATAGGATGTAAGTTTCAACCAGATTGGGGCTACAATACGGGTTACAAGCCTGAACAGCCGATTCCTTATTCACACGAACTACATGTGGGTAAATTGGGTATGCAATGTCAGTATTGCCATAACCAAGTCGAACGTTCTAAACACTCGAATATTCCTACTTTGCAAACATGTATGAACTGCCACCTACAAGTGAAAACAGATTCTCCACACATACAAAAAATGCGTGAAGCGTATGATGCGGGTAACTCTATTGAATGGGTTCGCGTACACATGTTGCCTGATCACGTTCAATTCAATCACTCGGCGCACGTTACTAAAGGCGTAAACTGTCAAACTTGCCATGGTCCAATCGAGACGATGGAAAAAGTGACTCAGCAAGCTGATTTGTCGATGGGCTTTTGTATCAACTGCCATAGACAAGAAGAAAACAAAGCTCCTCTTAACTGCACTACGTGTCACCATTAATCTGAGGTAACCGATGTCTGAAATTCACCACGATCACAATGATCACCAGCACGATGAAGCGGAATTAGCAGCGAAAAAGGCTGCTCGTCCAAAGATTGAAAAAAACCAAGCCAACCATTGGTTAAGCATTGACCAATACATGCAAGATCCTGAATTCCAAAAAGCAGTGGATACAGAATTCATGTCTTCGCCTTTACGTGAAGAAGAGGCGAAAAACCCATGGGCTCGTCGCGAGTTCCTAAAATTAATGGGTGCTTCAATGGCGCTTTCAACTGCCAGCTGCATCCGTCGCCCAGTTCAAAAAATCGTTCCTTATAATAAACAACCAGAAGAAGTAACGTTCGGCGTTCCTAACTTCTACACATCTACATTCTTTGATGGGCAAGAAAGCCTTGGTGTTTTGATTAAAACACGCGAAGGTCGTCCTATAAAATTGGAAAGCTTAACGAACAATCCATTAAATCAAGGTGGAACAAGCGTTCGTTCACAAGCTCATATTCTATCATTATATGACTTAGATCGTTTAACAGCGCCTAAGAAAAACTTGTTCAATGAAAAACGCACAAACAAAGACACAATCTCTGTCTCTTGGGAAAACGCAGATACGGCGATCGTAGAATCTTTGAAAAAAGGTGGCGTTTACGTTCTAACTGGAAACATTGTATCGCCATCAACTCAAGCGATCGTTAAAGATTTCTCTGAGGGTTTCAAAGCGACTCACGTAGCGTGGGAAGTTTTAGCGAATGACGATGTTCGTAAGGGCCAAAAAGCATCTTACGGCACTGATGTCCTTCCGTTCTACCGTTTCGATAAATCGAAAATGACAGTGTCGATCGATGCTGACTTCTTGGGAACTTGGATTGCGCCAACGGTATTTACTAAGCAATACTCAAAAACTCGTAAAGATCTAGCAAACATGTCACGTATGGTGGCATTTGATTCGAACTACTCGTTAACTGGCGCCAACGCGGATATCCGCGTTCGTATTAAACCATCGCAACAATTAAAAGTGGCGGTGGCGTTAGCGCAAGAATTGATCGTGAAACAAGGTAAATCATCCTACGCAGGTAATTCTGATGTTAAGAACTGGTTGAATTCATTCGGTAACCCAGCTGAAGGTTTAAATATCGAACCAGCATTATTGAAAGAAATCGCTAAAGACTTATGGGACGCTAAAGGCGAATCGTTAGTTGTGGCGGGTGGTTTGAAAACTCAATCAGAAACATCATTAGCACTTCAAGTTGTAGTGAACTTATTAAACTCAGCTTTAGAAAATGATGGCAAAACCGTTCAGCACAAACGTTCAATGACATCATCAGCATCACACGCTGATATGACTTCATTGATCGATGCGATGAAAAACAAGAAAGTTAAAACTCTTGTTATTCACGGTGTGAACCCTGCTTACGGCTTGCCAGCTAAGGCAGAATTCCAAGAACATTTGAAAAACGTAGAAACAGTCGTTTACATCGGCGATCGTATGAACGAAACGGCAATGTGGGCGAATTACGTACTTCCTGAAAATCACTCAATGGAAAACTGGGGTGACGCGGAAATGGTATCGGGAGTATTCGCGATCCAACAACCGGCGATCAAACCTATGTATGATACGCAAAGCATGCAGATCACGTTAATGAACTGGTGCTTCCAAGCTAAAGTGGGACCTAAGCGCATTCAAGAATTTGAATCGTACTATGACTACTTGAAAAATTACTGGAAAACAGAAATTTTCCCTAAGCATGGTAAAGGTTCAAGCTTCGATAAAAACTGGCAAGATCTTCTTCAAACAGGATCTATCGGTGACGTTGAAGGCTCTGATGGTTCACGCAGTTTCTCGGTATCAAGTTTAACAGATTTGAAAAAACCAGCGGCCGTTGAAGGCTGGGAATTAGTTCTATATCCAACTAGCCAATTTGGTGACGGTATGGGTTCTCAAGCTAACATCGGTTGGTTACATGAACTTCCAGATCCAGTGACTAAAGCAGTTTGGGATAACTACGCTTCGATTTCAATTGCAGCGGCTGCGAAATTAAAAGTTAAAGAAGGCAGTCTGATCGAAATCACTGTTGGCAAAGACAAAATGGAATTGCCAGTGCTAGTTCAACCCGGTTTGCAAGATGACGTCATCGCGATCGCAGTTGGTTACGGACGTACACATGTAGGTTCAGTCGGTAACGGTATCGGTAAAAATGCCTACGAATTAGTTCAAACTAATGAAAAAGGCCAAGTTCTTTTCGCAGGCGTTAAAGCCGAAGTAAAAGTAACTGGTAAAAAATATGAAATCGCTCACACACAGACGCACCATTCAATGGAAGGTCGTCAAATCGTTGTTGAAGCGACTCTAAAAGAATATCAAACTAAAAAAGATCACATCATTCATAAACATCCAATTTGGTCAGTATGGTCTGGACATCAGTACAACGGACACAAATGGGGTATGGCGATTGATCTAAATTCATGCACAGGTTGCTCTGCCTGTATGACGGCTTGCCAGTCTGAAAATAACATCCCAGTAGTTGGTAAGAAATACGTTATGCAAGGTCGTGAAATGCACTGGATCCGCATCGATCGTTACTACACTGGAAAACCAGAAGATGCTCATGCCGTATTCCAACCAGTCATGTGTCAACACTGTGATAATGCGCCTTGTGAAACAGTATGTCCGGTTCTTGCGACGGTTCACTCAAGCGAAGGTCTAAACGAAATGGTATACAACCGCTGCGTAGGAACTCGTTATTGCTCGAACAACTGTCCATACAAAGTTCGTCGTTTCAACTGGTTCAACTACGCTAAGAAAATCACAGCTCCGGGTAACATGGCCTTGAACCCAGATGTGGGCGTTCGTGTCCGCGGGGTTATGGAAAAATGTACATTCTGCGTACAAAGAATCAAAGAAGGTAAAAACAATGCGAAACTTGAAAATCGCCCATTAAAAGACGGCGAAATCAAAACAGCATGTCAAACTTCATGTCCAACCGATGCTATCGTGTTTGGTGATATGAATGACGCTAACTCGCAAGTTTCTAAATTATTCAAAAACGAAAGATCTTATGCGCTTCTTGAAGAATGGCATGCGGCTCCTTCAGTTAGATACCAAGCTAAAATTAGAAATAACGGTAAAGACCAAATTGCTGCGTCAGGCGCTCACGAAGGTGGTCACTAATGATGAAACGTAATCAATTAATTCTTGGCGATAAAACTCTGAAAGATATTACAGACGATATCTGTCAGCCGGTGGAAACCCTTCCTGGTAAAGGTTGGGTAGGGATGTTCCTCAGTGCGAAGACACTGTTATTATTCTACATCTTCGTATTGGGAATGATCGTTGCTAACGGTATGGGTTTACTAGGCGTGAATCATCCGAACGGATGGGGAACGATGATTATCACGTTCGTATTCTGGATCGGTATCGGCCATGCGGGTACATTGATCTCTGCGATCTTGTTCTTGTTTCGCCAAAAATGGAGAACATCTGTAGCTCGTACAGCCGAAGCGATGACGGTATTCGCGGTTATGACGGCAGGTTTGTTCCCGTTGTTACATACTGGTCGTCCTTGGTTAGACTTCTGGTTATTCCCGTATCCAAATCAACGTGGACCTTTGTGGGTTAACTTCCGTTCACCACTATTATGGGACGTTTTCGCCGTATCAACATACGCGACTGTATCTATGGTTTTCTGGTACATCGGTTTAGTTCCTGACTTTGCTACGCTTAAGGACCGCGCAAAAAACAAAATCCGTAAAACAGTGTACGGTGTTTTATCTCTTGGTTGGAGAGGAACGGCACGTAACTGGTCACACTATGAAATGGTGTATTTGATCCTTGCGGGTCTATCGACTCCGCTCGTTCTTTCGGTTCATACGATCGTATCCTTCGACTTCGCGGTAGCGGGTCTTCCGGGATGGCATACAACAATCTTCCCTCCGTACTTCGTTGCGGGCGCGATCTTCTCTGGTTTCGCGATGGTTGTTACGTTGATGACGTTGGTTCGTATCGGTTTTCCTCAATTCAAAGACTACATCACTCTAGATCATATGGAAGTGATGAACAAAATCATCATGACGACGGGTTTGATGGTTGGTTACGCCTATGCGTCTGAGTTCTTCGTGGCTTGGTATTCGGGTAATCCTTACGAGCGTTATGTGTTTATGAATCGCGCGGGTCTTCCAGGAACATCAGGTGATTACGCTTGGTCATATTGGATCATGGTTACTTGTAACGTTATTATTCCTCAAATTTTCTGGTCGAAATGGGCTCGTCGTAACATCGCCGTGATGTTTGTCGTTTCTATCTTTGTAAATATCGGTATGTGGTTCGAGCGTTTCGTGATCACGATCACGTCATTGCACAATGACTTCTTACCGTCGAACTGGGGTAACTACGCATGGAGTTTCTGGGATGGCGCCTTGCTATTCGGAAGTTTCGGTATGTTCTTAACATTGTTCTTATTATACTTACGTGTTTTCCCTGCGATTTCGATCGCTGAGATTAAACCAATGCTTCCTGTGGGCAGAGATGATCATAAAGGAGGTCACTAATGGCTAAGTTGATGCCAGGCCTTGCCGCTATTTTTACTGAAGAACACCAAATCCTTGAGGCCGCTAGAAAGTCTCGCGATCTTGGTATGACAAAATTCGAAGCGATCTCGCCATACCCAATTCACGGAATGGAAGAAGCGTGTGGAATCAAACGCTCAAGTATCCCGTATGTAACATTTGTTGCGGGCACTACTGGTTTGTTATCTGCTTTAGCGCTAACTTGGTACACGTCTGTTTATGACTGGCCAATCAATGTCGGGGGTAAACCACCGTTTTCATTACCGGCGTTTATTCCGATCATGTTCGAATTAACGGTATTGTTTGCGGCTTTATGTTCAGTAGGCGCTTTGTTTTATCACTGTGGTATTCCACGTGTTGATCCACCGACGATCGATCCCGATTTAACATCACATAAATTTGCTATTTTTGTTCCTGAAAACGAAACGGGTTATGAAGCCAAAAAGCTTGAAACTTTCTACAAAGGTTTGGGCGCGGAATCCGTTAAGAAAGTTGAGGCGTACTAATGAAATCTCTTCTTCTAAATGCGGCAGCAGTATTAGTTACAGTGAGTGGATTAACTGCGTGCCATTTCGACAAAAGCAAACCGAACTTTGATCTGATTCAAGACATGATGGAATCACCAGCCATCAAGCCTCAAGAGTACGATCCAAGCACACCTAATCACATCAGCGGACGTGAACCTGTAAAAGGAACTGTTCCTGTGGGATTCGTTTCTGAACCACTTGATGATTTAGCTGTGGCTGAAAAAGAAATGAAAAACCCAATTGCGGGTGACATGTCTAAAGACGTTCTTTGGACAGGTCAAAAATTCTATGAAACGAACTGTGCACTTTGCCATGGACACAAAGGCGAAGGCGGCGTTGAAGCCAAAAACAGAATTACTGAACTCATGGCTTTAAAACCACCGGTTATCACTAATGATAAGGTCAGTGGTTGGTCTGATGTACGCTTGTACTACGTGATTTCGCGTGGACAAGGCATGATGGGCCCGTACGCGAATCATGTACCTCAAAAGTACCGTTGGCAGTTAGTTAATTACATCAGACACTTACAAAAAAATTATAAGAAGTAGGAATATCTATGGCTAGTCACTCTCATGATTTACAAGTAAAACCATTTGATACTTCAAGCACATTGAAGGTTTTGATCCTTGGTTTGATCGGTATCGGACTTATTTCGTTCGGTTTAGGTTTGTTCCTTAATGAAGGTAGAACGTGGACCAGTTACTTAGTGTCGTTCTTCTACTTTTCTTGCTTAGGTTTGGGTGGTTTGTTCTTCGCAGCAATCCAACACATCACTAAAGCGGGTTGGTCATCTTCGATTCGTCGTTATGCCGAAGCGATGACTTCATTCATTCCATTTATCTTAGTCGGTGGTTTGATTTTGTTGTTAGGCTCAAAAGTACTATTCTCTTGGACTCATGAGGACGTGATCAATTCATCCGCGTTGATCAAAGCGAAAACAGCTTATTTGAATGTTCCATTTATGGCGACACGTATTGTGATCTGCTGCCTTGGTTGGTTTGCATTCAAATGGTTCATCGTTGGCAATTCATTACACCAAGATCAATCGGGCGATCATCAATTGACTCTTAAAAACGTCGGTATTTCCATCGCGTTTGTGGCGTTCTTTGCTTTGTCTTTCTCGTTCTTCAGCGTAGACTTGTTAATGTCGTTGTTGCCAACTTGGTATTCTACAATTTTTGGTATCTACTGTTTTGCGGGTATGTTCCAGTCAACGTTTGCAGTTCTTGCATTGATGATTATCTTTATCAAGCGCGCTGGCTTTGTAAAAGGCTACGTCACTGTAGAACACCAACATGATATCGTGAAATTCATGAAAGGTTTCACTGTATTTTGGGCTTACATCGCGTTCTCTCAGTTCATGTTGATCTGGTATGCCAATATCCCAGAAGAAACTGAATACTACATCATGCGGTCACAAAATGGCTGGTTGGCAATTTCTTTCTTGCTATTGATCTTTAGATTCATTGTTCCGTTTATCGCTTTGTTACCTCGCGGTCTAAAACGTAACGAAAATCACGTGATTGCAGTTTCTGTCTTGATTCTGGTTATGCAGTATGTGGACATCTACTGGATGGTTTATCCGAACTTCAATGATGGTCTAATCAAATTCGGCTTCCTTGAAATCGGACTGTTCCTTGGTTTCTTAGGTTTGTTCTTGTTGGGTGTAACGTCATTCTTCAAGAAACACTCTATGGTAGCTTTGAAAGATCCACGTCTACACGAAGCGATCAACCATCACGTGACATACTAAATTTTTATTCGTCATTTTTATTGATCGAAGATAAGGGTTTTTAGTTTTTAAAATTTTAAACCTCTGAATTGTTAAAAAAGGCTTCCTGTGGGAAGCCTTTTTTATTGGTAGTTCTTGGTTTTAATTTTTTCGTTGGTAGGGAGGGATGTTGTTGGGTTCGTTTAGGACATTTTTTTCTTGGATGTCAAATTGGATAATTTTAGTAAACGTCGCTGTTTATTCCACTTTAGTTTTTTATGGTGTCAGCGCTATTTCTCCGGTGCCTTTAGATTTGATTTATTGGGGAGGTAATATAGCTCCTCTTAGTTTATTAGGGCAGCCATGGCGACTTTTTACCTCCCTGTTTATGCATGGTGGACTGCTTCATCTGGCATTGAATATGTTCATGCTTTTCCAGATCGGGATTCTGGCTGAAATGATTTGGGGGAGTTCGCGATTTCTGTTGATTTATGTTCTGAGTGGATTGTTTGCATCGCTTACTAGTGCTCTATGGTATGGACACTGGGCAGATGCTAACTACATCGTCAGTGTTGGCGCGTCTGGTGCATTGATGGGTATATCAGGTGCTTGTTTGGTGCATAGTCTATTTTCAAAATTAAAAGTAGTAGAACAAAATGTCATCGATGGAGAGTCATCTCTTCGAGTGGATTTTCAGGCCTTGCTTAAGGTTGTGGGTATTAATCTGGTCATGGGTTTTGCAATTTCCGGTGTTGATAACGCCTGTCATGTGGGCGGGTTAGTATCGGGTATGTTGATCGCCTTTGGTTTTTTGATTCCGCTACCGTCTTTAATCCTAAGTCGCTTTCGTTCTTGGTTGGTTGTTTTGATTGCGGTGTCGGGGTTGTCTCTTTTGCTACGGGGGAATTCCAGCGAACGGCTGGAATCGGCCTATCAGTCTGTTAGTGAAGAATTGAGTTTTATTCAGCGACAACGGGCTCGCATTTTAAAAATCAAAGCCTATGCGGAAATGGCAGAACTAGAAAAACGTTCCTTTCTTCCCGGAGTCAGTCGTGAACGTGCAGAGGGAAAAAAACTAAGTCTTACGGGTGGAGAGGAAATAGTTTTTAATGAAAAACTAGATCGTGCCTATCTAACAGATATCAACTCAAATGCACTCTATGTTGTCGATATCGAAAATCTTAAAGTTATCAAAACTATTCAAGGTCAGAGATTTCCAAAAGATAGGAGTTCTGGATGTTCGGATAATCTATGTCGTGGTCAAGGAGCGGCGGGAGTCGCAGTCAACAAAGGTGAATCTTGGGCCATTGTAACTTCGATGGTGCGCGACCAGGCTACATTTGTAAATTTAGTATCTGGTGAGGTCGAGGCGTCTATTTCATTAGGGCGATTTCCCCGAGATGTTTTTTTGAGTCCAGATGAGACTCGTGCTTTTGTGATAAATGGGGCTGATAATTCAGTATCAGTGATCGATGTTCAAACGAAATCTGTGTTAAAGACTATTGCCTTAGACTCAGAGGTCGACGGTGCTGCTGGTCAACCGTTTGGGCGGTCGATCGGGTTTCAGATAAATCCCTTGCGCAGCGAGCTCTATGCAGTGAACGCGACCAAAAATGAAATCGCAATTATCGATATTGGGGATACAAATAAGATCATAAAAACTACACCGCTGGCTGATTTTAGTCCATCCAGTCTGCAACTTGGGGACGATGGTCAAACTTTGTGGGTAGTGGGCTATGAAAATTTTCGATTTCAAATTTTGGTTTACGACGTAAAATCCTGGTCACCCGTGGATCGGTTCAAGATGTGTCGCATTCAACAGGATTTTAATCTGGCGTTGAGTCCCGATGGTCAGTGGTTTGCAGTCAATGATCCCAATTTAGTACGTGTTTTTGTGGTCAGCCGAAAGAGTTTAAAGACAGTGAGGATTTTTCCTGGCAGCGCTACAGGGGTGAAACTTCATTTCTCTAGAGACAGTCGCAAGCTCTACGGATTAGCGCCCATGGCTTCTTCGTCTGAGTTTATTAAATACGATTTAACCAATACCTTGGATGTTTCAGAGCAGATTGCCGAGCTTGAAGAGTTAGTTTGTCTAGATTTGGCGCAAGAGTAATTTGAACCGATCGAAATGGTTCGCCTAAAGTATGTGGGGTGTTTTTTATTCCATGACAACTGTCTACAAAATTACATCCAGTTCAACTAGAGTATTTTTAACTAGGAACCCACTTTGCTTCTTATCAATATATGAATGCATATTGGCTTGGTCATCAGACTCAAAATAGTTCTCTCGTTAACGTCATCTCAAAATGGAACATTCAATCCGTTCCTGATGAGGATACTCTAAAAAGTATCCTTGGTCAGCCCGCCGATAAGGCCCGTCATTTCCTGATGGAACTTTCAGAGGTGAACGAGAAAAAATACCTTGAATTAAAGTCCATGGGCGAGCGATATGGAAAAAAAATTAAATTCATCGTGTTTTATCAAACTCTAAAACCATCGCCGATCATCAATAAACTGCATGGATCAGAGATCCTTTTGATTAGCCCCGAAGAGCGTAATATCACCAACATTTTATTAAAGCGATTTTTTCATAATCCAGAGCCTTTGTTTCGCCGTTGGGAGCGATTTCAAGTACTTACCAGTGGAACTTTAAGTTTATTGTCAGGCGAAGATGACGCCGTTAGAGTTAATGTGAGTCACTTTAGTGCTCATGGTGCTCGCATCGAAATGAACGACGAATCGTTCAAGAAGAAAGACTTCGTAGTCCTCGATTACGTCAGCCACGACGGTAAAAAAATTCGTATGCAATCGCGAGTCGCTTGGACTCAGTGCCGAGACAAGTGTTGGATCGGTGGACTGCAGTTTATCTCTCGAGTTGTCTAATTTTAAGACAGTTGCGCAAAAGTTATTAAAACTTTAGACAGTTTTAAATCATCATTACCGCGTAAAATTCATTTTATTAAGGTATGCCTTTGGCAGTTCTCTTTTTAGAATGAAAAAGCTAAAATTCCTATTTTTAATCCTAGTCGTCCTGCCGCTGGTCCAGTTCGCTCATGGGGCGGCGTCAGAATGTCGGCAATTCTATTCTGGTGATAGGGCCCTTCTTTTTCATAAATCTCGTATGGAATCACGTGCTGATGGCAACCTCCGTACGATGCTTAAGACTGTCTTTAAATTCAAATTAGATAAAGAATCAGATGAGCGTTCTGGTGTCGAGAAGATGCTAGACACGCGTGAATTCAAGTCATGGTTTGCAAACCACACGCAGTTAAAAGAAGCATTCAAGAAAGATTTAGCTTTAAGAGAAGCCCTGGTAAAGCAGGTTAATGGACCTCAGGAAGCTTTGTTGGCTAAAATCATGATGATTCGTCAAGCAAAGTACACGGTCGATTTAACCTATTATATTTATAAGAATGATGAAAGTGGCTATGTTATTTTAAACGAATTAAAAGAAGCTATCCGTCGGGGTGTTTCTGTTCGTTTCATGTTTGACTCAATGGGGTCTTTTAATCCTGCGGGATTAACTCATCCAGAATTTAAAGCTTTAGTGGATTTCGCTGAAAAAAATGCCGGTTTCATGAAAGATAAATACGGTAACATCACTGATCAAAAGGCCCGAGTTGAAATCGTATCGTTCCGATCACTTAACCCAACTCAGTTGGCTGTGGGGGTCGTTCGTAAAACAATGCGTGGATTAGTGAACTCATTTTTAAAAATGTTTGGTAAACCAGAACTAGACACTATCTTTGTAAATCCTAACCATCGTTCGCATGATAAAATTTTAATTACGGATCAGAATTTTCCAGAACTGGCTGTTGCCATCGTTGGTGGTCGAAACGTTGGGAACCACTATTACGGCATTCCTAAAGTAGATGAAAACACATTTACAGATTTGGAAGTGATAGTGAAAAACAACCCCAGCTTGGTTCGCGGCCAACATCGTAACGTGATCACGACGGATATCGGCAGTTTGTATGATTTGTTATACTTCCATTCTGGTAACCGTGTGGTCAGTACTAATATTGTCAGTCGTTTCATGAAATTTAAAAAACACTATGCCTTGATGGATTCTGCCGCAAAGACGGTGGACGAAATCACAAAAGAATCGCAAGAATTGCTGGGGGAAGATTTCGCTTCAGCCGATTTTGGTAAACGGTATTTAACTGAAGGTTTTGATAAAGGTGGCGTAGATTTATCCTACACTATCGACAATGTCATGCGTGATACAAATCAAAGTCCTTATGAAGCTTCGGGGAAAAAACGACGTGGATTGAATATGAATCATATCAATAAGGAGTTGGATCAATACTTATCGTCGGAAGATAAACATATTACCATTGTATCGCCCTATTTATGGTTATCACCGGAACAAGTCAGCCGTATCAAACGTTGGCTGGGCAGCGATCCAGAGCGCAAACTTACGATCGTAACGAATTCCATTATGACCAGTGACAATATGGCGGCGCAAACTCTGGTGGACGCGACCCTAGGGCCTCAATTGGTGTTAAACCGTGAATATTTAACTGCTGAGGGCGAGACTAAGTCTTACGGAGCTGAACAGGTCGAGCTGTATGAATATGGCCGCTTGGATTCTAAAGACATTGGCGGCGATAAAGCCTATGGGAAATTGCATGCTAAAGGTGCGCACATGAAATCGCTGGAGGCTTCGTTCGTAACAACGTACAATGCCGACCCTCGTTCACAGTTTTTGAACTCAGAATTAGGGCTGTTTATCGTCAGCCCAGATCATTCGGCAAAGATTAAGTCTTTTGTGGATCAATTGATTCAAGATTCTCACGTTTGGGGATCTGATGAATACCATGCGATCCGTACGCACCCTAACTTGGGCGCAGCTAAGGTGTGGATTGCGAAAAATGTGGACACCCTTCATAAATGGATGGTTCGTATGCGTCTGGTTTGGTTGGTCTAAACTGATTTCGTTGAAAATGACGCGCCGTGCTCACTTGGCTAAAGAATTTGAAAAGATAACCCTTTATGTTACTTTTTCTGAAAAATGGCGCATTATTTAATGATGAATCTATCTAATATCTTATCAGCTTCTTTCACAGTGTTAACGGCTTCTTAATGTCTTCTATTTCTATTATTCTACCTGATAATTCTAAGAAAACATTCGACCATGAACCCACGGTTCTGGAGGTCGCGGAATCTATTGGTCCGCGCTTAGCCAAGGATACTCTTGGTGGAAAAATCGATGGCACAAGTGACATCATAGATCTTCGACAAAAACTTAAAGACGGCAGTAAGCTGTCTATCATCACAGTAAAAAGTGACGAAGCGAATGAAGTTATCCGTCACTCGAGCGCGCATATTCTGGCCCAAGCCGTTCAACGTTTGTGGCCTGAAGTTAAAGTGACGATCGGTCCTGTTATTGAAAATGGTTTCTTCTACGATTTTGACTCTCCATTTGCTTTCACTGAAGAGCATTTTGAAAAAATTGAAAAAGAGATGCAGAAAGTGATCGATGCTGGATTTCCAATAGTTCGTAGGGACGTACCAATTGATGAAGCGATAGCCACATTCACAAAAATGGGCGAGCGCTTTAAAGTTGAAATTATCAAAGATTTAAAAGCAAAAGGCGAAACGTCCGTTGGTATTTATGATCAAGGCGAATGGTTCGACTTGTGCCGTGGTCCACATATTCAGAATACCAATCAAGTAAAGGCATTCAAGTTGTTAAGCGTAGCTGGTGCCTACTGGCGCGGGGATGAGAAAAATCCAATGCTTCAGCGTGTGTACGCAACGGCATTCAAAGATAAAAAAGAACTAGAGGCCTATCTTCATCAAATTGAAGAAGCAAAAAAGCGTGACCATCGTAAACTAGGTAAAGAACTGGATCTATTTATGTTCCATGAATGGGCACCAGGTTCGCCATTTTTTACAAACAAAGGTGCGCTGGTTTATAATCAGTTAGTTAACTTTATTCGCGAAATGTACATTGAATTTGGTTATGGGGAAGTGATCACTCCGCAAATTTTTGACGTTAATTTATTCCATAAATCAGGCCATTACGAAAATTATAAAGAGAACATGTATTTCACTCGCGTGGACGAACGTGATTTTTCGGCCAAACCGATGAACTGTCCGTCTCACTGTTTGATGTTCCACAATGGTCAACATTCTTACCGTGATCTACCAGTTCGTATGGCTGACTTCGGTCGTTTGCATCGATATGAAAAATCGGGCGCAATGCATGGACTGACTCGCGTTCGTACGTTCTGCCAAGATGATGCTCATATTTTCTGTCGCGTCGATCAGTTGCAATCAGAAATTGCTAGCTTCATGACGTTGCTAGACAAAGTCTACAAAACGCTAGGTATGGATAATTTCAAAATTTATTTAAGCACGCGCCCTGAAAAACGCATGGGCAGTGATGAAGTTTGGAATCGCGCCGAAGGGGCGTTATCCGATGCACTTAAACAATTGGATCTGCCGTACACGGTAAATCCTGGAGATGGCGCATTCTATGGACCAAAACTAGATATCATGTTCGTTGATGCCATTGGGCGTCCGTGGCAGTTAGGCACATTACAGTGTGACTTCAATTTGCCTCAAAATTTCGATCTTAAGTACACAGGCGAAGATAATAAAGAACACAGACCAGTGATGCTTCACAGAGCTATTCTGGGCTCATTAGAACGTTTTATCGGCGTCTACCTTGAGCACACAGCAGGACATCTGCCGTTATGGTTATCGCCGAATCAAGTGACGATCTTGAACGTTACCGATCGCGTGAATGAACACTGCGAGAAGATCCAAAAAATGATGCGTGATAAAGGTCTTCGTGTAGAATTTGATCGCCGTAACGAAAAATTGAACTTCAAAATCCGTGAAGCACAATTGGCAAAAACGCCTTACATGATCATCATCGGTGATAAAGAAGCCGAACAGGGTGAATTATCTCTTCGTACGAAGAGCGGTAAAATTATAAATAATCTAAAACTGGAAACAGTAATAGATCAGTTAGTAAACGAAGTAAAAACAAGAGCACTACAGGGTACCTCCTAACATTCTGGTACCCAGCGTGTCATTGAGGTGACGCGCTGGGTACCAGAATGTTAGGAGGTACCCTAAAAGGCTTTAAACAATATAAGTGGAGGTTTCCCATTAATAAGTTCGAAAACAGAGGTAGTTTTTCAAAAGGTGGCGATCGTTTTAAGAAAAAAGAGGACAAAGATGGTCTTCGTGTTAACCGCGAGATTCGTGCTCAACAAATTCGAGTGATCGATGATGAAGGGCAAATGCTTGGCGTGATGACAGTTCCTGAAGCAATTCGTATCGCTGAAGAAAAAGGCCTGGACTTGTTAGAAATTGCTCCAACGGCTACGCCGCCAACATGCAAAATCATGGATTACGGCAAGTGGAAATACGAAAATAAAAAGAAACAAGCGGCGTCTCGAAAAAAACAGACAGTCATTGTGATCAAAGAAATTCAAATGCGCCCGCGTACGGACATCCACGATTTCGAAACTAAAATGAAACATGCTCGCAGTTTCCTTCTGGAAGGTGATAAGGTTAAAATCAATATGCGTTTCTTAGGTCGTGAATTAGCTCATCAAGAATTTGGTATGGAACTAATGAGAAAAGCGATCGCGTTTGTTGAAGACTTAGCGATGGTGGAAACAACGCCACGTTTCGAAGGTAAGCAAATGTACACGTTGCTTGCGCCAGATCCAGCAAAGATCAAAGAATACGAAAAGAAACATCCAAAGAAAAACGCAGCTCCGAAAAAAGATCAAGAAGACGAAGCTGACGACAAAGAATAGAATTTCAAACTTTTACTAGCGGAGCTTCCAAAAGTCCGCTTTCATACCATAACCGTGGTTTTTATGGCGGTTATGGCCAGTGTTTTTGTGTTATTTCGAATCAGATACCACAAACTTCCAGTATTACCTCGCCAATGAAGACGGTGGGCCGTGAAGACAAACTAGCTTTTAAAAACGTTTTTTAGAGTCGTTCCAGTCGGGAACGTACTAACCGAATTCACACCAAAGTTCTGAGCAATGGTGCGCCAGATAGTTTCCGGATAAATATAATCATAACAGCTGGTTGGTTTGCAATTGCCAAAAGTATCCAAAGCAATGGCCGATATTTCGGTTTTGGTCATTGGTTTTTGAGTTTGAAAATTAAACGGCAGTGCATGATACAAACTGCCACTGATGTCAGAGGATGCTTTTATTTCTGATGTTTTATAGATGTGTGAGCCGCCTATTATAGTGCCGCCTCTTACGTTCCCGCCAAACAAAATGCATGAGTTGTTATATTGATTGTGGCCAGTGCCATCAAACCCGTCTGGGGAGGACGTCCGTGCAAATTCACTGGTCATTACAACGGTCGTGACGTCAAAAAGACTCTTATTTAACGACGAATTTAATTTGTACGGGGTTTCTTTCATAAATTTAATGAGCTTTGCTACATGTTCAAAACCAGTACTCAAATTTTTTATATGATTAGACTTATGGTTGCTATGTGTATCTAGAGAAAAATCGTTAGTGATATCGACTTGAGCCATCTTCAGAAAGCCTGAGCCAAGTCCCGCTAATGCCAGCGAAGATTGAACCAAGCCCGTTTCAGTGGCTGGAGCGTCTTTGTTTATTTTATCGACCAGTTTATTAAGTATTTCGATGGTCTCTTTTTCTTTACGCTTTTGAGCTAGAACATTTTTCTGGAAGGATGCCGCTGGCGTATCATCGTCTAGTACCGATTCGTAAGGGTCTTCAGTGGATTCCGAAAATGAGTTTAAATTTTTGGTGGAAACTTTCTCTTCAAAATTTCCGTCCCGCAGAGTTTCGTATTCCATATGATAGCCGATGCGGTAACTGGGTTTCTGCATTGCTTGCGCCAGAGCAAAAGGAAAAAATGTCGTGCTAGAGGTTATATTTCCAGATGCCATGTATTCACGATTTGTTTCGTGAGCGCTGGATTGCAAATTCATCATGATGCCATTGATAATACATAGGTCATCAAAGTAGCCGGACAGTGGCTCCATGCAGACTCCCAATTGGGCATCCTTGTACTGTTTTACCGCCGCACGTTCATCAAATGCTAGAAACTCGGATGTCGAGAACGCAGCTGTGTTTAAAAATTCTTTTGTACGCGCGTCTGCCATCATCAATGTGTCCCAACCACCATTAAATCTAAGGATCAAAAGAAGTTTGTCAGGATCTGATTCCTGCGCCAGCAATGAGGATGGCATCAACGAGTTAACTGAATAAACTAAACCAGCATTGATGGCAGCTTGAATAAATTGTCGTCTATCCATTTTAATCATTTGCGACCACCTAATAGACCAAGAATGAGTTAGAGTTATAAATGTAGTAAAGCGAGAAATACGATGCGGAAATAACATCATCAGAGCCGTTTTTGACCGAGACACGATCGACAGCTTTTAGAATATTTTGATCTAAATCCATTTCAGCTGGAACATGATTTAAATTTGGTCCTAAGATAAATCCGATTTGTTCTTGGATAATGCTTAGCTTTTGTTCCGTTTTAAGATCGTTCCATTTCGTCTTTGAAAGAATGCTAAACACATTTTCGTTTCCGTTAGTGGCGAATGTCGAAGTCGCTAATTTCAAAAGTCCGCTCGCGCGAAGGCGCATAGCTAGATCTGTGTTTTTCAAAACATCCTCACTCGAAATTGCCATCAACTGTCCGTTTTTTAAACTTGTCTTAGACATATTTAATAATTTGATAACGCATTTTCTGTAAATTTCGCGATAGGCATTGTCAGGTTGATCTGAAATTGGTAGGGCCGTGTACAGATCAATATGGCCTAAAACATACTTTTTATTTATAATATCTGAAAAACAAGATTCGCTTGTCGTCGTATTTATGAAAATTTTCACTGGAACGGTTTTTAAAATTTCGCTGTAGCTTAAAACATGTTGCCATGTCGGTCGTAGCGTCGGTTCAACGACGCTGGGCTGGTTGATTGTTGACATCAAGGCGGCAGAAGCCGGGGCTAAAATTTTGTTTTTCTGTTCGACTGTTAGCGTATCCACGCCGTTTTCGTCTTTGGCCCCTTCAGCAATCCATTTGATTAATGTTTTTCGTTCTGCTTCAGAAATTTTCCATCCGGCATCCTTAGTAGGCATCTTTATACCTTTTTGGTCACCCAAGATATTGGTTAACTTAACTATGCTTTTCATTATGTCAAAATGGTCGGCCATTTTTTCAGCGTCAGTGGTTCTATTTAAATTGAACGGAGTTTCTAGTAAAGATGGGATGGTTGTGTCTGATTTGTGACAGCCATGGCATTTTTGAAAAATAGGACGAACATTGTTAAATTGTCTGGGCTCAGACAAAAAAGAGTCTGAAGTGTAAGATTTTAAGTTCACCAAATACTTGATGATTTCTAGCGGTTTTGATTCATTTGCTACATACACTTTTTCTAAATCGGCACGATTTTTTGGACTCAACGGCACATCCGTACCAATATACCAATTCCAAAATTTTTCACTTTGGCAACGAATATACTGTGGTTGTTTAGAAATCACGGTTGGCAAGTCATCGATATTGGGGACGGTTATCGTAATCGACTTTCCCGTGTAATCATCGTAAACAAAGTTAAATGGTATAGGGGCAGCGTTCGTCGGAGACAGGCGTTTAAATTTGTTATTATAAATTGATTCCATCGGGTCAAGTTTACTATGGCACCCTAAACACTGTGGCTGAACGTGTTGTTTGGCTTTCATTGCCTCTGCGGATAAAAGTGTTGTAGTCACAGAGGTGGGTGGTGGTGGTGCCGATTCTAAGCCTGACGTTGGGGCGCTTGCCGCCTGGGGCATGTGTATAATTTTAAAAACTTCCTGGCTTTTTGATCCCGGTCCTGGAAGAGCTACTTGTTGCATATCATCGCAAAGATAGATTCTAAAAAAAGCCGCTGCTTTGCTGTAAATTGTTTTTTGATATCGAGCCGTCACGCTTGAATGACTGAAAATCAATTGAGGTAGTTCGGCAGTGCTGGTTACGGTGGTTTGAGTCGTTTCCGTTGGCGATTTTATATAGTAACTAGATCCCACTTTTGCAATAAAGCCCTCAACATCTGGCAGTTGTTTTAAATAGTTTAAAAGTTCAGGATGTCTTGGTGATGTTGTTTTGAGGGCGCCTTGAAATAGTAGTACGGCAAATTTTTTATCTAAATGCGAATTTTTATAAAATGGCGTGGGCAAGGAAAAGCTTGCAAAATTGTTAGCTCGTTCGGTATCAGAAAGAGTCGCAGTTGATTTTTCAAATTCGTCCATTAACGCTAAAACGTCAGCATCCGTGTCTATTTTTTTACCTTTATTAATGGCATCTTGTTTAAATGATTCAATTCGTGTTGAACCGTAGTAATTGAAACTAGAGCTAAGTTGGTTCAGTACATTCGCCAGCTTCAAAGTTTTTAAAAATCCCGTGGAGATCAATACCTGATTCCATGAATCTCCATTAGCCAACGAAGATTGGATACTCTTAATAAGGGCTGTATCTGATGTCGATGATGTTGGGTGCTTAAGTACCAAGTCTGAACCGACTTGTTCCGCCTGGGCCTGACTTAGCTCTTCACCGGTATTTTCCATGCGCCAATCTTCAAAAATTTTTTCAGCCAACCGAGACGCTGTCCATGGTGATTGGTAATATTCTTCAACTTTTTTGTTAAAAAAGGAATCTAGAGCCGATTCACTCGTTTTGTTTTTCGCAAGTTCGCTAAAGTCAGCTTGGCTGGGTGGCGTACCTCGCATTTGATAGCTGATTTTTCTAAGTTTTGATTCGGGGGTGAGGTCTAACGCGAAGGTCGATGCTTGAAACAATAAACAGGCAGCGACGATATATAGATACAGACCGGTTTTTGAACACACGTGAGCTCCGATCTGGTTTGTATAAACAACTTTAATACCACGCAGAGGAGCTGTTTATTTTGTTTTGACTGGCTAACGATTAAGAAGTGACAATTCTGGCTAGACAGTTTTACTGAAATTGGCTCTCAATATTTAACCAATGGCAGTTAAAGCGGTCTGAATTGTTAAATACTCTTTATCGTTAGGTATGAGATCTGCACTGGCTATTGAAAGTAGCTGCGAGGAGCGTTTGTTGTGAATCAATTGAGCCGAATTAAATATCTAATCTACCTGATAATTCTAGCTTATGTAGCGGCCTGCGGACGCAATTTTAAAACATTAGAGCCCTCTACAGTTAAAGCGTTGGAAACACCACCGGCATCGGCAGATTCGACTAATCCTGCGAATTCAGGAAATTCAGATTCTAAAAAAGAACAAGCAGCGGCTGTTTCAGAAATCTGGGTACAAGATATTCCTAACAAATACGACGATGTTGGCGATTTCTTTCGTATCAAAGAGGTTCCTGGACTGAAGAAAGATCAAGTGATCGATTCAATGCCCATGGGTCAAGACTCCGGCAAAACATTGAAACTTATCCGCGGAAAATTAAGGCTTAGCAAAGTGTCTCACCATTTTGATTCCGTAGCTAACCAGCTCGAGGTTAAAGGGGACGTTGTTTTCAATGACGGCAATCCATTCGAATTTATTTTACGTGGTCCAATTTCTAGCGGAGAAATTCCATTAAAAATCGTAGATGAAAAATCAGCGATAAAAGATTTGTTTCGTGCAAAAGCTGTTTGTTCTACCAGTGCTTCTGCCGATGATACTGGTAAGTTGGATACAACAGGTGATTTCTGTCGTCGTCTAACGATCGACTTTTATTATCGTCATCAAGATACTTTCTACACGGATCAATTAATTTCAAAAGATATTCTTTATAGTGAAATCAAAAAAAATGAGAATGCGCCTAGCACGATTCCAGATCCTATCTTTGAAAATGTTCCTGATGAAGAATTATCGGACTACGAGAAAGCTCAGAAAAAAGGGGTAATTGAAGGCGTGTCAGATCCAAATTCTATGGATGAACTACCATACTATTTTGCTGAGCCAAGTATCGATGACGTAGCGACGTTGTATCCTGATGTTAGCAAAGAAGTGGAAGAACAGAAAAAATCGTTCTTCAAAACACAAAAGAAAATCAAAGCCGTTCCTAAATTAACGGGTGAAGAAAAAATTCCGGAAAAAGACGGACAGCAGCCGCCACCGTTGCCTGACTTTGATGACACTAAACCAGAAACCAAGCCGCAAGGCACACCAACAAAACCTGAACCAAAACCAACCCCAGCTCCTAAGCCAGGGACACCGGCGACGAAACCGCCGGTAACGCCGACGCCAGCGCCTAAGCCAGGAACACCGGCGCCGAAACCGCCAGTGACAACGACCCCAGCCCCTAAACCTGCCAACCCTAAGCCGCCGGTGACACCGACGACGCCCGACGGTTCACGCCCAATCGATCAGGCCTGGGGTAAGCCAAACACGGGTCGCTGGATGGCGGATATTAAAAAAATGTTATACCTGACTGAATCCAGCAGTATTCTGGAAGCTGCGCAAAAGCTGGGTCCAAATGCGGGCTTCCAAGTTTTATGGCCAACTAAGAAACGTCACTATGGAACCTATGACGTGGTTGAAATGGTCGTTAATATTGGTGCATGGCTGCGTGAAAATGTGAGTGGTGTGATATTGTCGGTCGCTGATACGGCGGCTCGGTCTGGCGGTCGCATCGGTAGTCATGCAAGTCACAAAACCGGTATGGACATCGATCTAGCGTATTTAACACGCAATCCAAAACTGGTCATGAATCGTATCGATATTCCAAATAAAGGCGGTTACACGCACAGTGAATTTCTAGCAGCAGAACAATGGCGCTTGATCAAAGCCGTACACGAATTTTCACACATCGAAGTTATCTACGTGAACCGCAATGTGAAGAATGAAATGTGTAAACAAGCCTTAAAAGCGGGCGATTTGCCGTCTAAAACAGATACGGCATCCCCAGCTGCCAAGATTTTAACCAAGTTAATCGTTGAAGACGATGCTCACGGTAACCACTGGCATGCTCGTTTGGACTGTAATGTCCTTAAAGCCTTGAAGTTACAGACAAAATGTATCGTTCACCCTCAGGCCTATGTCGGCCCTGAGTGCAAAAACGTAAAGCTGTAAACCCTTCATTTTCCTGAAATTTTACCTTGCCAATCCCTGTCACTTTTATTAGAAACAGGGATCACCAATCAGGCCCAAAAGATCGTTTTTGTTTTAAAAACGACGCCTCGTTTGAGAAAGGTATACAATGAAACAGAAAACACACTCAGGAGCTAAGAAACGCATGCGTCTTACTCCCAGCGGTAAAGTGAAGCGTAAACAAGTTGGAATGCGCCACTTGAACTCTCACATGAAATCAAAAACAAAACGACATTTAGGCGACGTGACTTATGTTCATTCAGCTAACATGTACCAAACAAGCCGAACATTGGTATTTTAAGGAGCCGACATGCCACGCGTAAAATCAGGTAAAACAAATAAAGCAAGACACAAAAAGGTATTAAAAAGAGCAAAAGGCTTTTACTCAGCTGGCTCTCGTGCATTCATCCACGCTACTGAAAAAGTAGACCGTGCGATGGCGTACATGTTCAAAGGTCGTAAGATGAACAAGCGTCACTTCCGTACGCTTTGGAATCAACGTATCAATGCAGGTGCGCGTTTGAATGGAACTACATACTCTCGTTTAATTGGTGGATTAATCAAAGCGGGTGTAGAAGTGAACCGTAAAAATCTAGCGGAAATGGCATTGAATGATGCAGCTGGATTCGCAAAACTTTGCGCATTTGCGATGAAGTAGTCCCAGAGCGGTCGCTTAAAAAGGCCAAGCTCTTCGTTCTCCGCGGGCGGGCGCCCTACGAGCTAGCGCTGCTAGCCCTCCGGTTGCCCTTCCTTGTGCGGCCTCGATCTTGACCTTTTTAATCGCCCTTGGTTGGGTGGTTAAAGAAGACAAGAACGGAAATTTCAAAAGGATCTTCTTCGAAGATCCTTTTTTATTTTGGGGATAAATTTTGAAAAAAAGCACGCCGAAAAAAACTGCCTCTAAGTCTCTCAAAAAAAAGTCTTTAAAAAAATCATCACATGATCCTTCGTTTGATTCTCGTAAAGCCGATCATCTTTCTTTATCTTTAGATAACGTCACTCAAACTACTTACAATCGATTCCTGGATCGCGTTTCTTTGAAAGCGACGGCATTTCCAGAAATTAATTTCGATGAGGTAGACCTTTCGTCTGAATTTAACGGACGTAAATTATCAGCGCCTTTTTTTATTAGCTCTATGACGTCGGGAACGGCTCTGGGTGAACCGATCAATGAAGCGTTTGCTCTACTTTGCCAGGAAAAACAAATTATCATGGGCGTGGGTTCGCAGCGTAAGGAACTTACCGATGATAAAGCGCTGAATGAATGGAAACGTCTTCGTAAGAAATATCCCAAAGCGATTTTGCTCTCGAATTTAGGTCTTAGCCAATTGATCACAACTCCGATCGATCAGGTGAAACGTATTACCGATAATATCGAAGCGGCGGGTTTAATCATTCACTGTAATGCTCTTCAGGAATGTATTCAAAAAGAAGGTACCCCTCAGTTTAAAAATGGCCTAAAAACGATCGAGAAATTAACCTCTGAGCTGGCTGTTCCCGTCATAGTCAAAGAAGTCGGTTTTGGGTTTTCCCAAAAGGACTTGGTACGTCTTAATCAGACTGGAATCTATGCAGTAGATTTTTCAGGGCAGGGTGGAACCAATTGGGCTAGAATTGAAGCTCTTCGGTACCCAAAAAAATCTTTAGAATTAGATACAGGATTTGTGTTTTCTGACTGGGGTTATGATATAACGGAGTGGGTGGATTTCCACGATAAGGACAGTGTTTCTTATCAGTTTTGGGGTAGCGGGGGTGTCCGTAGCGGCCTTGATACTGCTAAAATGTTAGCATTGGGATCACATCTAGTCGGAATGGCTCAACCTTGGTTGAATAGTTTAGTCATCGATATGAAAAAGAAAAAACTAAGTCCAGATAATCTGTTTAGTTTTTTTGATAAAACATACCGAGAACTTAAGATTGCCATGTTCTGTTGTGGGTACTCCGATGTAGAATCGTTTAGGAAAAGTAAGGCATTTTATGTCAAATGAGTTAGATAAAAATCAAAGCTCTGGGGTTAACTTAGATAAACTGTTCGGTGGATTTTCTAAGTTAGATTATCAAGAACGTCTGTTTCGTTTGCGCGAAATGGGTTTCGTTCAAGATGAAGACATCACATTTCTTTCTACGGGCGGAATCAAAGATATTTCGCTAGGTGAAAACTTCATTGAAAATGCGATTGGTTATTTCCAATTGCCTCTGGGCGTAGCTACCCATTTCCGTATTGATGGCGTCGATCGTTTGATTCCAATGGCTGTTGAAGAAACTTCTATCATCGCAGCGGCTAGCAAGTCGGCTAAATGGGTCAAAGAAAATGGCGAGATTAAAACCAAAGTGACTGGTTCTGAAATCATCGGACAAATTCAGTTAGCTAAAGTAAAAGATTTTGCGCGTTTTGAAGCGACTATTGTGAAAAATAAAGAAAAATTTATTTCTTCTGCCAATCGTGATGCGGTGGCATCGCTGGTATCTCGTGGTGGCGGTGTACGGGATATCCAAGTTAGGAAATTAGCACGTCCGGATGGTTTATTCATGGGTATCATTCATGTGTACATGGACCCTTGTGAAGCTATGGGTGCAAATTTAATTAATCAAGTTTGTGAATACTTAAAGAAACCAATTGAAGAAACGACGGGTGAGAAAGTCACTATGTGTATTCTTTCAAATTTGGTGGATTCTAAATTAACTCAGGTAAATATTAACATCAAAGTCGATCAAGAACTGGGTGAAAAAATCGAAGAAGCCAGCTTGTTTGCAGAGCTTGATCCTTACCGTGCAGCGACCAATAACAAAGGTATCCTAAATGGTGTTGACCCAATCGTGATCGCGACCGGCAATGATTGGCGCGCTGTTGAAGCGGGTATGCATGCCTATACAGCACGTTTTGGTCACTACACATCCCTTTCAAAATGGAGATACAGCCAAGGTGTTCTAAGCGGGGAATTAAAGGCCCCTATTATATTGGGCACTGTTGGCGGTGTGACTCGATTACATCCGACTTCTAAACTAGCGTTAAGGATTTTAGATGTTGAAACTTCAAATGATCTAAGTCGTATTTGCGGTGCAGTTGGTCTAACTCAAAATCTTGGTGCGCTAAGAGCTCTAACTACAGTTGGTATTATTGAAGGACATATGAAACTTCATATAAAAAATTTGTCGTTGGGCGCGGGTGCTACGGATTTAGAAATTCCTATTTTGCAAAAGAAACTAGAAGAAATTTTGGTCTCTAAAAAACGTATAACTATGTCCAACGCTGTCGAAGCGCTCCGAGAGATGCGCACGTCATCGCCGCAGTAGCTGTTAGTAGGATGATTTGAAATACCACCTTCAAATTCCAGGAAAAACATTTTGTTTCGGAGAGTACGCCGCTCTTGTTGGCGGTTCTGCATTCTTGATCACGACTAAGCCCGGTTTTGATATGGAATTTGAAGCTTCGACAGAAAAACAAATTTGTCCGTTCCATCCTGAATCGCCAGCGGGAATGTATTATCAAAACAACAAAGACTTCTATTCGTCTTGGAAAGTAACCTTTAAAGATCACTATGATGGGCGCGGTGGATTCGGTGCCAGCACGGCTCAGTTTATTGGTTTGTCTTTTTTTAAACGCCAAACTGAGGCTGCTGATACAACTTTTTCTCAAAGTTCATTTTATAAATCGATCTGGCAAGACTATCAGGACGTGAATAGACAATTAAATCCTGATTTGCTGCCGGCACAATTGCCAAGTGGTTATGATTTGTGGGCACAGCTGATTGGTGCTGTCTGCACAGTTAAACGAATCACAACGAACGGTGATGTTCAGTTTAATCACCAACGTATGGTTTGGCCGTTCTCGGAGCTTGAATTCTATATTGTACCGACGGGGTTCAAGGTTGCGACTCATGTACATTTGGGAAAGCTAAATACTGATTCTTTAAAAGGCTTGTCGCAGTTATCAGACAAAATGATGGTGTCTTTGCATGCTAAAGACAGCGATGGATTTATAGAGGGATTGAACGGTTGGAATGATAGCTTAAAATCATTGGACTTGGTTCATCCTCACACTCAAGAATTACTCAGTAAATTAAATCGGTTTTCAGAGATCGTATTTGCTAAAGGTTGCGGCGCTTTGGGTGCCGATATTTTATTTTTGGCGTTTAAGCAGGGACACGGGGAACGAGTTAAGTCGATTTTGAATGAGCTTGGCCTAAATGAAGCCTACGATCGTCAAGATCTTTGGGAACAGGAAGTCAGAGTGCAGTTATGTTAAAACCACACGTTTATTCAGCGCCTTCGAATATTGCTATTATCAAATACATGGGTAAGATCAGCGCTCAGCAGAACTTACCAACGAACGCGTCTATATCTTATACGTTAGAACATCTACGATCGTTTGTTACGTTAGAACCTGTTTCAGGTGTACGTGATCAATGGCAACCGTTAGTCGGTGAAGGCTTGCTATCAATTGAGCTAAGTGAAAAAGGAAAAACTAAATTTTTAAATCATTTGGCGCGTATCAAAGACATATGGGGTGTATCACAAAGTTTTTTAGTTAAATCTGCAAATAACTTTCCTTCAGATTGTGGGATCGCTAGTTCGAGTTCTAGTTTTGCAGCGCTGACGATGGCGGCGGCAACGGAACTAGAGAAAATTAAGCCGGGCGGTAACACACATCTTGAAACCCTGTCTAAGATATCACGTTTGGGCTCGGGCTCTTCATGCCGTAGTTTCTTTTCACCGTGGGCTATTTGGGAAACAGATGGCGCCCAAGCTTGGGCTGGTAAGTTTTCAAATCTAAATCACACAGTGATGTTGCTTGATTCGGGGAAAAAAGATGTGTCTTCTTCTGATGCCCATGTGCGTGTGACGACAAGTCCTTTGTTCCCTAAACGTTTGGTGAGTGTAAAGGAACGCCTAGAGAAAATTCAACTGGCCAATTCACGTCAGGATTGGACCGCATTTTGTGATCTTGCGATCGATGAATTCGAAGAAATGCATCAGTTATTTGAAACCAGCATTCCTAGTTTTAGCTATCGTAACGAAGACACAATGTTGACGTTAAAACGACTACTGGCGATTAATACTGAGTTGAAAAACAAAATGTTAATTACGATGGATGCGGGTAATAACATTCATTTGATGACCTTGCCTGAAAATAGAAACGATCTGGAACGATTGGCGACTGCATTTCCCAAGGGTCAGTTTATAAATTCGTGGGACTTCGCCGGAGCTGTGCGTGTCTAGTTTTAAAACGACGACATTTGGAAAATCCATTTTTTCAGGTGAACATACAGTTCTACGTGGGGGGCCGGCTTTGGTATTCCCCTTGTTTACTAAAAAATTAGAATTAGAATATACGGCCTCGTCAGCGCCTTTGTCGGTCACCGCATCCGGTGAAAATGCATCAGACATTGTAGAACTTTTTCCTGGAGTTCTTGCTAAAGCACTTGAACTACTAAATCGAAAAAATAATAAACTTACCGGCACAGTTGTATTTAGGAACGAATTGCCGTTGGGTTCGGGTATAGGTACAAGTTCTAGCCTATGCGTTGCTTTTAGTCGCTGGTTGCATTATTTGGGATTAGTTGCGGAAAGCGACATCTATGAATTTGCAAGACAGCTTGAAAATATCTTTCATGGTGAAAGTAGCGGTGTGGATATTGCTGTTGTTTTACATGCTAAACCTTTGATTTTTAAACGTCCGAATATTATCGAAACTCTATCAGTTAGGAACACATTTAATTTGTACCTAA
The DNA here is from genome assembly GCA_963932905.1 of uncultured Bdellovibrio sp. GTDB lineage: Bacteria > Bdellovibrionota > Bdellovibrionia > Bdellovibrionales > Bdellovibrionaceae > UBA2316. Next base: position 58,351 of record CAWVRN010000010.1, on the reverse strand, counting down.
GTCATACGGGACAAAAAGGTATTACTAAAGATTGTGTTACTAAAGTGAATGAACTCATCAAAGCAGATCCCGAAAAAGGAAAACGTGTGGATGATAAAATGATTCAGGTAACCTTGGATGCGATCAAATTATTTTCAAACCCTAACACGATTAAAGATTCCTCTGAGTTAGCTCCGATTTTAAATCAAGGCTACGAGTGCTTTAAAGAATGGGGTTTAACTGAAGGTGCCGTTGATAAGCATATTAATTTTCTAAAAGAGCATGGCGCTTTGGCTGTTAAGCCAACGGGTAGTGGGGGCGGCGGTTACGTTCTCAGTTTATGGCCCGACAACGTTAAACCTAAGTTTGATTTTGAATTGATCGCCTTATTTGAATAGACTTAGATTTGATTTTGGTCGACACAGCTCTGTCTAGATGAGTTTAACAACCTAAAGATTTTATTTAGGTTGTCTAGACAAGCGCCTCGAATATTATCGAGGCGCTAAGAAAACTATTTTCCAAAAGGTTGGTCGATCACATACAGCCACGTGCCGTTTGGTTGTTGGCGCACGACCTCAATACTTGTTCCACCAAGCTCTAACGGTGAACCATCTTCTTTTTTCGCACCGGTTAATTTCCAGTCCGCTCGTAAAAGAGCTATGCCGCCTGATTGCGATACAAAAACATTCGTGGCTTGCATTTGTCCTCCTAAAGCCAGAAGAGGTTTTAGTCCGGCCGCAATTTTTTGATGTCCTTGATCCGCTTGAGTAGCAGAAGAATGAACTACGGCATTTTTTTCGTAAAGAGCCAAAATGTTTTCCATTTTTCCGGAGTTAAAGGCTTGAGCAAAGCGAGCATTGATTTCCTCTGGTTTCATTGTATTCGTCTTCGCCAAGGCAGAACAGTTAACTAACATAATCATTAGAGCCATAAAACTGCTTCGCAAAATAGCTGGGGTTGCTGTGTACATTTGATTTTGATTCATAATATCTCCTTGAAAATTAGAATACCTCTAGGTTGGTATAAAAAAAGTACGCACAAATTTAACCGGTGGTATTAAAAAGGATAGTAATGGAATAAATTGCTTTGGTGGAACTTTTGGCGATAGAATATTCGTGTTGCATTGTTTAATTTAATTCCGCTTCGAAATGGAGATAAGCTTGGCTAAAAAGGCAAAACAAGGAAAATACCAATGCTCTGTTGATGTGACAGTCGCATTGATTGGTGGAAAGTGGAAGCCAACAATTCTTTTTCATTTGTTAAAAGAGAAAAAACGTTTTGGAGAACTGAAACGTCTTGTTGTAGGCGTAACAGAACGAGTATTGACGATGCAATTGCGCGAACTCGAAGAAGATCAATTGATTACTCGTAAAGCTTATCCAGAAATTCCACCTCGTGTCGAATATCAACTGTCTAAGCAAGGGCAATCCTTGGTAGATATTCTTGAACAAATGGCTCAGTGGGGTGAAAAATACATGCGGATGCAAGATACTAAATTGAAAAATTCTTTAACAAAGTAGAATGAAGTAGCCTTATTTGAATAGACCATTCAGCTTTTTCATGGCTTCATTTTCTAGTTCTTTTTTCTTTTTTTCGATTTCCAGTTCAGCTTCTTTCTTTTTCTTTTCCACTTCGGCTTGTGCTTGGTCTTTGACCTCGGCGACTTTCCTGTCGACCTGTTGTCTTACTTTATTTTTTTGATACTCGATAAAGTTTTGTGTCATTTTCTGGATCGTGTTTCCTGCAAAGCTCCACTTTGGCTTCATTAGGTTGCCTTCGATCGTTATTGGAATTTCAAGACCACCAGATTGGCTTTTATTGGCTAACATGAAGTCACCATGAACGGGCAGATTAACTAGTTTTAAAACGGCATTTATTTTACTGTCTAAATCAAACTTAACTAGGCCATCTAAATTTAGTTCGTCACCGCCAGGGATAGTGGCGTTGAATTTGTTTAATTGTAATGCCAAATTCTTGATTTCAAATTCGGACTTAGTCGCAGCACCTAAATTTTTAACTGGAACCATCGATGGTACGCCAAAATCTTTGATGGCCGAGAATTGCTGTTTAACTTCGTTGATGATTTTCAAAGTCTGAAGTTCAGAGACGGGGATAACGAAATTTCCTTTTGCCACAAGGTCTTTTTTAAAATTAAGCGTTCCTGGTATTTTAGTTTTCCCGTCCACGTTAAAACTGCTTACGCCTGTGATTAATTCTTTATACTGGGGTAGAACGAATTCCACTAAAGGCGAAAAGGAAAGGTTCGAGGACGTCATTTTAAAGTTAATTTTTGGATCCGGTTCAACCAGCGGAACTATCACATCAGAGAATGCCATTTTACCATTGAAGATGTGACCGATCTCTCCTGCCATAGTTAGTTTGCTATCATTTAAGTTGGCGTTTAAAGAGATATTTTGAAACTGGGCAGTAGAATCTTTGAATGTGACTTTCTGGATATTTACTTTGTGATTCCAACGAACTGTTTTTAAAAGAGTTTTATTTTTAATAAATGCGGGCGCGGTAGTCAGTGGAGCCTCGGGTGCTGAATTACCTGGTGCCGGGGTGTTTGATAAGTGGAAATTGAATGGCATAGCCAAGCCTGTGATATTCGTTTCTAGTTCAGTATTTAACGACCATTTAGAGTGCTGAATTTCAAATGGATCTAACTTGCCTTGAATTTGAAGAGTCCCTTTGTTCGTCATATCCGCAACGGTATTTAACCATTCATTTGGTGGTAGATAGGTTTTGGCTTTCTTCCAATTTAAATTTTCTAAATTTAATTTCAAATCAAAGTTGTCATCTAGTCCCATGGGCGGTCGGCCACTCAGTACAAATGATGATAAGAACGTGTTCACGCTTAACTTTTCAATGTTTAAGCGTCCATTTTGCGCTTGAATGGACCAGTTAATTTTAAACATATCTGTATTGGTTTTCCGTATCTGTTTATCTTGCGTTACAACCAATCCGGTTAAATCACTATTGCCCGTAATTGAACCTTTTAAAACTTGCGCGCTTTCTAATGATAGAACGCCAAATAAATTTAGCGAAACCGGCCCTTCTAGCGAAACTTGATCGTTTTTATACTTAAGAAAGTATTTTATATTGCTGGCTTGAAGTTTTTTAATATTAGCAGACAAATTTTTTGGTTGAGTTAAAAATCCTTTTATCTGGGCGTCAACTTCCACATCACCAGAAATATCGTGATCTCTATTGTTAGGCAGGAATTTTTTAAAATCTTGCAGTTTAAATGGCTTAATATTAAACGAGATGTCGGACGAACGATCATAGCTAGCGAAACCCTTAGCGGAAATATCCAAGCTGTGGAACTGAAGTTTGAAACGATCGATATTCAAGTTCGTAATATAGGATATAGTGCCTTCAGAAGACAATGTAATGCCAGCTTCTTTTAAAAACATATCTTTATACGCCAGCGTGCAATCGTCTAGTTTTAATTTCCATGATGCGGTTGAAATTGACGGAACTAAATTAGTCAGTACAAATGACGTCGACATAGTTAAGTTGACTGGGCCATGAGCGGTGGCATCTGGGGTTTTGTATTTTAGAAATGCTTCGACCGATGTTAAATTTAATATTCCTTTTATTTGAGTTGCCAAGATGTTGTTTATGTTTCCGCGAAGGACCATGTCTAAATTCACTGCTCCGCGTGCGTCACTCACCGGAAATTTATCTTTGTACGTTTTTAAAAAATCAAGTGTCTCAATTTTTGGAATGTGAGTTTTTAAAGTCGTATCAAAGTCCATATTTTTCAAACTCACCAAACCTGCAAATGTATTTCTAATACCGGCGATTTGGAATTCACTTTTCAAAATATTGGCAGTGGCATCTTTGATCGTAACTTGAGAGTGAATATTTATCGGCACATAGGTTTTACTTAAGGGGCCTAAATTGGCATCACTATAGAGATACGAATTCAATGTAAATTCGATTGGTGTTTCTAGGCTGGAAACCTTGAGCGTCGTGTTGTTACCATACAAGCGATAGGCACCAGAGCCAGTTTTAATTTGGTAGTCAAATTTACCAATCTTAATCAGCAGGTCTAGGGCATTGATGCCGTAACTAGTTTTTAGGTAATCACGCATGTTAGCCGCAGCTTCACCGCTTACATTTTTAGGCATTTCCGTTGGCTTTTCAGTTCCTGGAATCGGAACATCCTTATAAGAAGCATTGAATTCATCAGCAAAGAGTTGGAATTTTATGGATTTGTTACCCCAGTTCATTAAGATGTCTTTTAAATTCAAATCAAAATTTAATTTCTTGATAGAAAAATAGAAATCTTTATTTTTTTTAATAGTGATATTTGAAACATTTATTTTTAACGGATTGAACGATTCAACTTTTATCTGATCGTAATTAGCTTCAAGGCGCATAGACGCATAGGCGAATAAATTTATTTTTCGCTTTAAATAGGCAGGGCCTAGATAATAAACGGCGCTACCAAAACCAACTACAATTGTAAAAAACAGAATGAGAATGCGCTTAAGCATGGTATTCTATCGGCCAAATGCGGATAGAAATAGAGTCAAGTTAGCTCAACGACTTAGTTTTTTTAACTAACTTGACCAAAGTAATAGTTGTTTAGATTATACAGGGAGGTAGCTTACTACGCGGAATTAGGAACGAACTCATATTAAACAAATCTGTGTAGATCTTGTGTTTTTCTGCGGTATCTTTTAGATAATCAGTACCGCTAGATCCCCCGGTCCCAATCTTTCGTCCAAGCATTCGATGAGCCATCAAAGCATGGCGATAGCGCCAGGTTGTTAGAGCTTCATCGATATCCATCAATGAATTAAGTATGCTAAACGGAACTTGCAGGATTGGTTCATTTCGATAAAGCGAGATAAACAATGCCGCCTGAAATGCTTTGAAGCTGAAACGAAATTGACCTTGAGCTTTCAGGGCGTTGTATTTTTCTTCGTCGAATACGATATCGATTTGATCCATGAACGCTTGAATATTTTTTGAACTGCGTTCTTTGTCCGCTTCCGTTAAACGAGGATTGCTTTTGATTACCTCTAGATCTTCTTTGTAAACATTTTGCAGTGCAGTCTTGTATTCAGCGCCAAAATCAAACTTTGCTGTTTTCAAGAATGGTGTCCGGCTTAACCAATTCTCTAGGCCATCAAACAGTGTGCTGCCTTTCATTAACTCAATTAATTCCGTGCGCAGTGGTTCTTTCAAGTGATCATAAAATGGCGCTTCGGTAAGTTTGAGTCTGTTTTCTGTTTTAAGTCCCAATAAAACTTCAATCATGCGGAACTGTGCGCTTTGAAAACCACTGGCAGGATATAAGTAATCGCGGAAATCTAGAAACTCATGAGGTGTCATCGTTTCTAATATATCTAATGGGCTTGTTAAGTTTTTGCAGATGGTAAGAATACGATTGATGCGATGATCGATAGTTCCCATATCGCGTTCTGGAATCACAGGTTGATTGAACAAAGGAACTAAAGACTGAATTTCTTTTAATATTTGAAAAAACCAAACTTCATATACTTGGTGAACGGAAATGAATAGCCACTCTTCGTGTGCTGGTTTTCCAAATTCTTCTGAACGTCGTTTTTGACTGTTTAATAATTTATCAAGTCCCAAGTAATCGTGATAGTGAACTGGTTCATATTTCATAGACTAACTCCCTTTCTCTAGCTGTACGATTTTGTTTAGAAATGATTGAATTTCATTTTCCGTCGTATCCCATGAAAACATAATTCGGCAGACAAAAGTAGCTTCGTCCCACACATAAAAGAATCTTTCTTTTTTAAGCTCTTTAATCCAAGCTTTTGGAAACTTAACAAAGGCCGCGTTACTTTGAATCGGGTATTCTGGTTTTAGTTTTGTCAATTGACGTAGGCCCCGTTCGAAGACCGTCGCCGATTTTAGGCTTTTTGTAGCGATTTCTTTCCATAGATCATTTTGCAAATAAGCATCAAATTGAGCAGCTAAATAGCGTGATTTTGAAGGCAGTTGACCGAGTTGTTTGCGGATGTATTTGAAATCAGTTGCTAGATCGGCGTTCAAGAACACGACGATTTCGGCCCCCATTAAACCATTCTTAGTCCCGCCCAGTGATACGACATCGGCCCCAACGGTGGTAGTCATTTGAGCGAATGTTTTATTCAGACTGACACAGGCATTGGCAAAGCGAGAACCATCTACGTGCACGTACAAATTTTCTGACTTGGCCCAGTCGCAAATTGCTTTCAGTTCGTCGACGGAATACACGGTTCCAAGTTCGGTTGGTTGAGTTAATGATATAGTTTTAACTTGCGAGAAGTGCTGATCACCTCGGCGAATCAATTGGTTCTTCAAGGCTTCAACTGTGACTTTGCCGTTGGTTGATTTGACTGGAATAAGTTTGTAGCCACCGTGAATTTCAGGTCCGGCGCATTCATCGACATGAATATGAGCTACATCGGAACATAAAACCGTTTGGTAACTGCGGGTGCAGGCCTTTAATGCCAAGATATTTGCAGCTGTTCCGTTGAATACAAAAAATGATTTGGCGTTAATTTCAAATAATTCAGAGATTTTTTTTTCTACACGTTCTGTCAGGGGATCTAGACCGTAACTGTGGGCATGGTCAATATTGGCGTTGATTAAACTTTGGATAACAGCGGGATGAACGCTGGCGTGATTATCACTGCCGAAGCCTTTCGGTTCAAATTGTACCGGCTTTGATTCCAAAATTAAACTCCTTGTGACCCCACGCTTTGAATCATAAATTCATAAGCAGCGAGAGCCGCTGATTTTTGAGTGATATTTTGAACATCTAACGGCGGCGCCACTTCGTAAATACCTAAATGGTTCCAAGCCGAAAAGCGATTTAGCTGAGTCAAAATATACTTTACGGTATTGAATGTTAAACCGCCGGGCCAAGATTGTGAACAACCAGGAGCCTCGCTAGCCGTGATCGCATCAATATCTAAGCTTAAAAACACCGGCTGTGATTTGTGTTTGCTTACTATCGCATCCATCACGGCTTTGATGCCTTTGTTTTCCACGTCATCTTTCATGATGATTTCAACGGATTTATTTTTTGCGTACTCAAGGTGTTTCTTAGAATTGCAGTGAGGCTGTATACCGATTTGAATTAAGTCAAACTGATCCTGAAATTTCTCAAGGGTTTTAAAAAATGGAGTGCCTGAATTGATGCCGTTCTTATCCGAGCGAACATCTAAATGAGCGTCGATATTAATAACCAAAGGTCGCAGTTTGTTTTTCAGTTCGCGAGTGATAAACGAACTAACATCGCAGTAGGCCCAGTCGTGACCGCCGCCAAGTGATAGGATGCGGTTACTACCAGCATTCAACGCATCAAGGGCACTAAGGACTGAAGTTTGATCATTAGCTAAATCTTTGGGTTTAGAAAAATCACCAATATCGGTTATCTGGTTTTGAAAGACCGCCGGAGCTACCAGTTTATACAGAATTTGGCGAATGCCTGTCGGACCATCTTTCGCTCCAAGGCGGCCACCATTGGCTTGAATACCACGATCGTCAGGATAGCCAACGACAACGAGTTTGTTATTGACAGATTCGAGGTTCGCTTCGGCAACAACAACATCACCTAAGCGCAAATCACCAGGATCATTTTTAGAGAAAAATAATTTTTTATCGGGAAGAGCAAATAGGCTCATCGTGAAATTTTACTTAGTGCAACTTCTCTCTGGAAAGCGCCAGTCTGAGTGTCAAAGAATCGAATCGACGCTTTGGATTCAGTTATCGTTAGATTTGAAAAGTAAATTTGATTAGCGTCTGTCAAGAACATGCCCCAAGAAGCGCCATCAGCCGGAGTAATTGAATAATTAAGTGCTGATTTGCCAGAACCTGATGACGATTTGTATAAGCTTAGACTACTAAAATCAGTGACTTGGAATATGCCCATTGGTGACATCCATAAACCTAAGAAGTTACTTAAACCAACAAAATCGATTGTTTCCAAGCGAACGATTTTACTGCCAAGCATGTTACCAATGCCAGAAATGAAGTCTTTGTTTCTTAGTTTGTGTAACTGAGTTTTAACATCGCTATTGTCGGCTACTAGAACATAGTGCTGATTACCAGATTTTAGGGATCTCTGATTGCCATTTTGCACGATGTAGCCCGAAAATGTCTGTACAGCGAAACTTGAAATCGAAGTTAAAAATAAAGTTATTACTAAAAGAACCAATTGCATGACCTCTTGAATCACAGTAGAGAAGATAGAGTCAAAAAATATTTATAACACTTTGCGGCGACGCGTATGTGTTTGGGGTTTCTATGATGATTTTCAGCCGGTTAAAAACATGTATGGTTGTACTAACAATTGTAGGTTTCAGTCAATTTGGGCGCGCTGAAATTCTAACCAGTGTTAATTACTTTCAATACTCAAAAGACGAAAAAATCAATGTCGGCACAAATACAGAAACACGTATAACTTCGTATGATTTTAGTTTGCAGTTCATTATGGGCTCAAGCTTTCTTGTGGGAGCGACTCAAATGACCCAGACGTCTTCATCGGGCGATGTGCGTGGGCATCGAGAATCGTTTGCTCCCAATATTGGTTTTTTACTAGGACCTTTCTTGCTAGAAGGGGGGCCCATTTCCAAATCGACAGAAAAAGCCGATTTGAATGAGGCCAAGGAATGGCGCGAAGGTAAAGGCTACTATGCTTCGATTTGTCTCTTAGATCGCGTATCGAGCTGGTTGTTGATTGGATTTCAATTCACTTTTATCGATATCGAGTATAAAAAATACTTCGATGGTATTAATGAATCTGCCGATCAAAAGAAAAATGTCTCGGTATTGAGTCCCTCTATACGTTTAAGTGTGTTGTTTTAGGAGTCTTAAATGAAGAATGTACGAGTCGCAGCGGTGAGTTTAAATCAAACACCTCTGGCGTGGGAAAGCAACTTTGAAAACATAAAGCTATCACTTTTAGAGTGTGACAAACGGGGTATCCAAATCGTTTGTTTTCCTGAACTCTGCATTTCAGGTTATGGCTGTGAAGATGCATTTTTCTCTCCATTTGTAGGCGAAAAATCATTGGAAGTTCTTTATTCATTGCTGCCGTTCACCCGAGGTAAAGTAGTCACATTGGGTTTACCTCTGTTTTTTAAAGGCAGCGTGTTTAATGTGAACGCAGTCATCGTTGATGGTCATTTAAAAGGATTGGTTCCTAAAAAATTCTTAGCTGGCGATGGCGTTCATTATGAAAACCGTTGGTTCCGTCCTTGGGAAAATCAAGCTCTAGAGACTTTAACCTTAAAAGTAGGACAGGTAACCGAAGACGTTCAAATCGGCGATTACTTTTTTGAAATCGGTGGTTTGAAAATCGGTTTAGAAATATGTGAAGAAGCTTGGGTGGCTCAACGTGTAGGGGCCAGTCTGTCGCGCAAAGGTGTTGATATTATTTTAAATCCAAGTGCTTCGCATTTTGCATTTGGGAAACAAGAAGTTCGTAAGCGTTTCGTAATCGAAGGTTCACGCGCTTTTGGCGTAGCTTATGTTTATTCGAATTTATTAGGCAATGAATCGGGTAGAATTATTTTTGACGGCGGTGCCTTGATCGCAAGTAACGGTGTGCTGGTGATGGAAAGTCCTCGATTCTCGTTCAACGAGTTTGAAGTTTACGATGCGGTTATCGATGTCGAAGCTAATCGTATTCGTCGTTTGCAAACAGCTAGCTTTAAACCTGAATTGGGTGTTCCTGAAGAATCTCAAATTGCGTCTGACTTTAACTGGAAGTTTTTAGCTCCGGTTCGCGCTAAAATGGAAAATCCAGCTTGGGAGAGTGTGGAGCCATTAAAAAATGAAGAGTTCTACCGTGCGGTTTGTTTGGGGTTGTTTGATTATTTAAGAAAAAGTCGTTCTCATGGATTTATGGTTTCATTAAGTGGTGGCGTGGATTCATCTGTCGTAACAATCATGGCCGTTAAGTGTTTAGCGGAAGCGTTTAAATATTTAGGTAAAGATAAGTTCATTCAAAAATTAAAGTATTTAGGTCCATCGGTTTTTAAAACCGACTGGGATATTCAGCATGTTATTAAATCACTAGTGACTACTGTATATCAAAGCTCAGAAAATTCTTCGGTGGAAACAAAACGGGCGGCTCAAGAATTATCGAAAGAACTAGGTACTAGTTTCTATGACTGGAGTATCGCTGCGGTTCAAGAAAATTATAAGCAACTCGTTGAAACAGTGATCCAAAGAAAGCTGTCTTGGGAAGCTGACGATATTGCACTTCAAAACATTCAAGCGCGCGTTCGGTCGCCTGGTGTGTGGATGATGGCGAATATTAAAAATGCGTTGTTATTGGCCACCAGCAATCGTTCAGAAGCCGCGGTGGGGTATGCAACAATGGACGGTGATACATCCGGCGGTTTTAGTCCGATCGCTGGTGTCGATAAATCATTCTTAAATAGATGGCTAAAATGGATGAATGAAATCGGTCCACAAGGTGTGGGTTCATTGATGAGCTTAAAATTCGTGTTCATGAAACCACCGACAGCGGAACTGCGTCCAACTAAAATGCAGCAAACCGATGAAACAGATTTAATGCCGTATGATATTTTGAACGCGATCGAAAAAGAGTTCATTCGTGATCGCCAACGGCCATCGGACATTGTTGAAGTGCTAAAAGTTGATTTCCCATCTTATTCTGTTACGGACTTGGCTAAATACACTATCAAGTTCCTTACCCTTTGGTCGCGTAACCAATGGAAAAGGGAGCGATACGCGCCGGCGTTTCATTTAGATGATGAATCGCTAGATCCAAAGACGTGGTGCCGGTATCCTGTACTAATGTCCTCATTTGAGAGCGAAATCCTCGAGATTCAGGAAAAGTATTTAAAAACCTAAAAGATTTAAATAAACTAAATGAGTGAAATGTTTATTAGTACACGATATACAAAATGATTTTTTCTCTCATGGTCCGATTCCGTCTATTAAGTCGTTAGACTTTGTAGATAAAGTCAATCAGTTGCTTCGTCTATCTGGAAAGAAATTTGATGCGGTTGTGGCCTCTCAAGATTATCACAAAGCTCAGCATCATGCATTTGCTTCAAACAATCCCGGCAAAAAAATAGAAGATAAAATTGAACTGCATCATGATCGCCAAATTTTATGGGCGGATCATTGCGTACAAAATACCCCGGGGGCTGGATTTCATCCGGCTCTTGATGTTTACTATTTTAGCTATGTTATCAAAAAAGGCATGAACCCGATGTACGATACAGGGAGTGCGTTTTTTGATAAAGGTAAAGGTGAAAAGACTCTGTTTGATGAATATCTAAAATTTAAAAAAATCACAGAAGTCTATGTATTGGGTAACGCTATTGATTTGGGCATTACTCAAACAGCACTGGATGGCATGGAGCTGGGTTACAAAATGACCTTGATTAGAGATCTATGTCCGACCTATAAATTAGCAGAAGAAAAAGTGGAGTTCCGCTGGGAAGACTTAAAACAAAAAGGCGTTCGTGTGATAACTTCGGACGTTTTAAACGTATAAAGGAATATTATGAAAAATTTATTTATGATCTGTTTACTAGGTATGTCTTTAGTGTTCGGTGCGTGTGCACACAAAGGTAGCTGCGGTGGTTGCAAAGACGGTTCTTGTAAAATGGAACACAAAGATCACAAAGATTGCGGTTGTGATAAAAAAGCTGAAGATAAAAAAGTTGAAGATAAAAAAGTTGAAGACAAAAAGTAAAATCAGTTAGTTAAGACAAACGATGGTTGAGCAAAGTCCAATCATCGTTTTGATCAATCTGTTCCCAAATTTTCTCTATCTCGTCCATCACCAAGTTTTGATCTCGAATTTTAATCTGTGCATCGGTCAATTGACTAATTGGTGTCGCATACTGATTAATTAAATCCAAAGTGTCATCTGTAAAATAACTTGTTAGTTGTCCTTTTTGTGTCCAATTCAATATTTGCAAAAACGCTGTTTCAAAATCTCGAGTTTTGTTTTGAAATAGGTCTTGGAAAAAACTTTCGATAATTTTTTGAATATTAGCGAAAAATGCAGATTGGCTAATTTCCTTTATAGGTGCCACGTTTAATGAGTTTATATTTAAAACTGGAAAATCAGACGTTGAATAGTAATCGGGCGAGAGCGACATGAAGGCAGTCAGTAAATCATTTTCAGAGACTGCTACATTTGGTTTTAAATTTAATTTTTTAAAAAAGCGAGATGTAAAGAAAACGTTGAACTGCAACGCGAAAATGTCGTTCAGTTGCGACATGTCGGCTGCTGGTTCAGCAAAGGCAAGAACCTCGCGTAGTTGATTTAGGTTCCATAGAAAGCTAGGGGGTTGGCGCCCAAAACTGTAAAGGCCTTCGTGATCAAAATAAGCAGCCGTAAAATAGGGATCATAGTGTGGCAGGAAGCGATAGGGGCCGTAGTCAAAGCTTTCACCAGAAACGTTCATGTTGTCGGTGTTAAGTACACCATGGACAAAACCGGCTACCATATAGGAAGCGCACAAATCCGCCAGTCTCAAAGTCACGCTGTTGAAAAGTAATTCCACTTTTTCTTTCGGATCGGCAGTGATAGGTAATTCGGGATAAAAATATTTTAGTGAATAATCTAAAAGTTTAAAAATGTTTTCGCGGTTTTGATAAAACAAGGCACGCTGAAAATTTCCGATACGAATATGACCGCGACTTAAGCGAAACAAAACCGCCGAACGTGTCGGAGATGGTTCATCATGACGAACCAATTTTTCGGCGGTTTCGACGATAGAAAATGTGTGACTGGTTAACACCCTTTGTTTGGCTAAATAATCAGTCGCTAAGAGCTCGCGAACCGCACCCTTTAAAGTTAATCTGCCATCGCCTCGTCGTGAATAGGGTGTTTGTCCGCTACCTTTTGTGCCCAGTTCAAATAGATGTTTACCTTTTAAAAATTGCGCGAAAACAAATCCTCGACCGTCACCTAAATCGGCATTGTAATGTTGAAACTGATGACCATGATATTTCATCGCTAAAGGATTCAGTAAATTGTTTTCAAGAGGTCGAAATTTTCCGAAATGATTGACCCATTCGTCATCAGTCAGTTTGCCCAGACCTAGAAAAACGGCTTGTTTTTGGTTTCGATATCTCAATATGGGATCTGTGAAAGGGCCGCCCACAACGGGAACAAAGAACTCTTCACCTAAATCTAATATTGGTATTGTTTGACTCATGGAAATGATGACTTTGAATTAAATCACAGACTTAGGCAAATGGAATATTTACGTCATAAAAACTGTCTCATAATGAGGCGGCATTTTTAATTTTCTGGACGTGGCGACAGGCTCAATAAATCTTGAGAAAATGACGATAGATCAATGACATGCTAATGACCATCGTTTCAAATTTTAGACCTAGAAACCAGATCTTGAAACTAGCTACAACAGTGTTGTTTGCTAGCTTTTTAAATTTTGGCTGTGGACCGGGCGTTAGCACCTTTGGAACAAAGACCGATGGCTCTGGTTTAGTGGCCTCTAAGTCGTGTAAAGCAAATGAAATCAATTCCAATGAATGTATTGTCGATAAAGTTGGATCTTACATTTACGATTCTGCCTACGGGGGCCGTTCGCAAGTTGGAAAATCTTTTTTGGGTGCTAATGGCCTTTCTGTTTTAGCCATTCCGCTGGGTTGGTACGATGGACAAACTAAAGTCACATTCACAGAAGCAAATCTGAATTCTTCAAATCAAAGCAAAATCCGCTTAGGAAAAAATATTCTAGGCATTGATGGCAGTATGGTAACGAGCTTGCCTGACGAATGTGTCAACGAACAAGATAGCGGTTGCATGGTCTCGGGAACATCGTCGAGTATTTTTTATGCCTACACATCTCAGTATGGTGGTCGCGGAACGATTTGTGCTTTGAATGCGTCTGGGAAATTAACTACAGATTGTTGGATTGATTCTGTTAATACGCGCATGAACACGACAACTCCGATCAACGACTTGGATTGTTCAAGTACTGGGGCTGTTGCTAACAACTGTACGGCGCGTGCAACTAACTATTGGTATTCGGCCGTTGATGGTGGTCGTACAGATTGTAGTGGAACATCGACATCTTTGAAAGGTTGCTGGCTAAATATTCCAAGTGGATCGGTTACAATTTCTGACTCAGCATCTAGCATGGGAGCCTTAGATAGCTGCGTGGATGCGCGTTCTATTGGCTTCACAACTTCAGTTTCTTGCCGCACTAATTTAACTACGGCACCAACTTGGTATGTATATTCAGCTGCATACGGCGGACGAGGTAATAATTGTATCGCTGACAATAACGGATCCTGTTTTTTCAAAGTTGGTTATGATGAGATTGATGCGGATTTGTCACCACAAAATATTAAATATGGTGTAAAGATTTTCGATGTAATGGGTTCGTTCGAAGGCGACGGCGTGTGGGCCAGTGCGGCTCATCGTGAATCGGATGTCACTCAGGTTTCATTCAGCACGGAATCTGTCAGTTATCGAGATAAAGTGAATCTGCCAGCGGGCTATCGGTCGGTTCCGTCGATTGCTTTGGACGATGAAGGTAGTCAGTCCGTACTGGACGCGGGAGTTTTACGACTAAACTGGAATTCTACTTGCGGTATTACAGGAGCTATTTCTGATAGGATTATAGATTGTGCGAATAAGTATGACTTCAATGCAACCTGGACGGGTTCGACTAAAGGTAATGCCGGTCAGGGAACATGGAGATTAGTGACTCGGGCAGGAAATGTTTCTGGTGATGGCATCTATCGCGAGGTATGGCGAGATGAACGTACAGGGTTACTGTGGAGCTCTGTTGTTTCTAAAACTTTAAATTGGTGCCAGGCGGCGGGCGTGCATTCAGCCGATAGTTCTGGCTTTTGCAACAGCGCTACTTATCAAACTCAGCCAGTCGGGATAACAAAAGCCATATCGGCTTGTTATGAAGGAACAAACGAAACGTCGACGGATTCACGAATCGATGTTTTAGCTAAAGGTAAGACAAGTACAAATCCTATTAACGTTAAATGGCGTATTCCTACAATCTACGACTACGAAGTGGCTGACTACAATGGTATTCGCTATGTCATGCCAGATATGTCAGGCAATGGAAATATGGAATGGACAGGCACGACACGCGCTACGGATTTAACCAAGGCTTGGGTGTTCGATTCTAGAAATGGTGCCACAGATGTAAGAACTCGGACAGATTCAACTATTGTTGTTCGCTGTGTCGGTGAAAAAGGATATCAATAATGAGATCATTTATTATTACTATCTTTTTTCTGATTTCATTCTCTAACTACACTCAAGCTCAATCCTTCACCGATCGGTTGACCAGATTTATCGTGGGTGCGGAAGCGTATCCGGTCTGCCCTGATGCTGGGCCAACCACCGAAGTGTGTGTGACCTCAAAAACAAACCAGTACGTATATGATTTGCCTTACGGTGGACGTGGTACCGTGGGATCCGATGTTATTTTCACAGCCAACGTTTTAGAACAAACTTTACCCGCTGGCTGGTATGAGGGAAAGACTGCCAGCTTGGACAGTCGTCTGTTTTCACCGGGTAACTTTGATAGTTCCCTTACATTATTTGGCGTTTCTGGTTTCCCATTAGGAAGTGGATCTTTAAATGAATGTAGTTATGGAACTTTGGGATCACCTGTGGCGATCACTGATAAATGTAAAGTAACTTCTAGCCACTTTATTTATAGAAGTCCAAATACATATGGTGCTCGGACTCTTGACTGCGCAATTCCGACAGCGACGACAACAATGAATCCGGCCAAATGTTGGTTGCAAACAGGTACCGGCGTCTATTTAGCCGGTCCTTCAAATTTACCAATGTGCAGTACAAAAGTGGATCCAACGGGTTTAATTTCACAAGATTGTTTAGCTCCAAAAGATGATCCGGGTGTGACGGATTCATATTACTATACAACTGCTTACAACGGCAAAAGTGGTAATTGCAATTCGAGCCCTGCCGGTTCTGCCAATACAACGTCATGCTATGTTCCGAATGATAAAACATACTACAAAGTAACCAATGCTTGCACAATTAATTCGGCAAACACTGTGGCCTGTGATGTAACTGCGGGAAATTATCCCTACTCAGAATTATATGGCGGTCGTGGTGTCGCATGCGATGCTGTATCGAATGTATCTAATTGTTGGTTTGCTTCGGCTAACAAAAGCTCTGGTATTGGTGTTAATTTAATCGCTTCGAATATTAAGACCGGCGTCGACATATTTGGAGTCGTTGGTACCTATGATGGTAACCCTACAGAATGGGGTACAGGAGCTCCGAAAAATAATGGAACCATTAAGGGTACCTACAAGGATGAATCTTATTGCGGTTTAGATATGAAGTGGACTAAGGCCTCTGGTTGTGTTGCCAATACGGCTCACAGGCTGGTACCAGTAGTAGGTACTGATCATGATGGCGAATCGAGTGCATTTTTTGTTGATAGAACGTCTTGGGGTACTTCGCAATGTGGACTTACAGGCACAGTGGATACTCGTATTAGTGATTGCGTCTCTGTTATAAATTCGGCTCTTTCAGGTGCCTCGGTTGCACAAACAAATCGTAATACATCAACATGGAATGGCGATGGCAGTGTGGGTAATTCAGGTTTTGGCACTTGGAAATTAATCACACGCGTGAATGCAACCGGTGTGGGCTATGTAGAGGTGTGGCGAGACGAAAATACTAAAATGTTTTGGAGTTCTCGAGTATCTGCGAACATAAATTGGTGCCGTGCTTCTGGCAGTAGCAATAATCAGAAGTTGCCAGATTTGGCGGAAAATGATCCGTCCAACATTTGTAATTTGCAGGCTAACCAAGAGCAAAATGTATCTCAAAATATTATCAGTGCTTGCTTTGAAGATACTGGTTTCAGTGACAACTATTCTGATGTGCCTCAGTTTGTTCACGGAGTCGTGCCATCAGGCAAAGCGGCGGGCAAAGCTGGAATTCATTCGTCTTCGACCCAGAAAATTTATTGGCGCTTGCCAACGCTTTATGATTATCGAATCGCTCATTATAACGGGATGAAGTTTGTCCTGCCAGATATGGCCGATTCAAATGCCAACGAAGAATGGACGGCTTCGGTATATTCTTCAGATCGTTCAAAAGCTTGGACGTTTCAATCTGCCAGTGGGCAGAAATCATTTAAAACACGAAGTTTAAAACTAGCCGCACGTTGTATCGGTAGGGGGTTCTAGTGAAATTCCTATCTAATCATTTTATCATCGCGAACTTAATTTCTTTAGTATTGTTCTTAGCCGGATGCTCATCGTCAGTTACAGACCCACAGCTATCAACAGGACTCCTAGGTGATGACTATTTTGGTGAGACTATACTTCCAAGCGAAGAAGACTTGGCTCCGCCAGGGTTAAGCCTGCTTAATTTTAAAGGCGGTGAATTCGTTAGGTCTGGTAGTGATCAAGAAATTCGTTGGATTTTAAAACCAGAAAATCAAAACGATTATGGTTTATTTTCTAGTCGTGTAGAGTATTCCGACGACTTAGGTGCTTCGTGGAAACAAGTCCCTGGCGCTTATAGAATTCCGGCTCTCAGTGGCTATGCTGTTAGCTATATTTGGCGTGTGCCAGAAATTAGCGGCGGCGATAAGTTCCTTCTGCGCGTAACGATTAATAATTCATCGGGTGAAGAAAAATCGACGCAATCGGATTCACCATTCACCTTAGATAACGACGTTCCGATAGTTAAGGATACTTCATTGGTGTTGAATAACAATCAGCCAATTAGAAAAAGCTATTTTTATTACAATGTTGGTTTTACGGACGCAACATCACCTATCGCATTCATTTGTGCGAAAAATTTAAATAAAACATCGCAGGAATCTGTTATCCCTACGGAAACAGATGCGTGTTGGAAAAAAGTATCCGAATTTAGTGTGGCGGCATCCAAAGTCATCAACTTAGAAAATATTCCTTACGTGCTTGGGTTTTTGCCCGGCGATTATGTATTCCGTATTTGGGCAAAGGATCAAGCGGGTAACATTTCGGTATTAAGATCAGGTTTAGGTGAAGCCGGTGTTGATAAGAAAGAATATACATACAGTCCAGCTAAGGCGATTCAGTTCCAAAAAGTTCTTTTTGCAAATACAAGTAATCCCGAAGTTCCGCCTTCCAGTACGGAGCAAGATTTTACGGGTGGTGGTTCTGTTGTCTACGTTCAATATAAAACAGACGACGTTCCAACAGCAGTTGAATTAACTATTTCTTTAGATGGTGGTAATACATATGGATCGCCGATTTCATCGATGACGTGTTCACCAAAATCTGGATATGATTTCTGTAAACAGTTCTCCTATACATCGACGGCCGATTTCCAAGTAAGGATCAAAGCGACATCGGCATTGGGTATGGTTTCAACTTCGGTATCACCTCCTTTGAATGGTGGAAAGTTCCGTCTGATCGCCGGCAACTTGGATTTGGGATTGGGCGGTTCTGCCAACTCGGCGGGCTTCAAACCCTCTAGTGAAGCTAGTTTTGTTATCGATACTAAAAGTCGTGCGTATATCAATGACGCTCGCAAAGGCATCCTATTATTAAATCCAGATGATGGATCAGTTTCAGTCTATTTAAAGAAAGACGCCAACACGGCCTCAAGTGGCGATGGCGGCATGGTTGCGGGCGCGACCACTCAGGGTATTTATACTATGACGATTGACTATCAAGATCGTCTTTTAATTATCGAGAAAGATCGAATTCGTCGAATTGATACCGACGGAAAAATATACACACTGCTTGGCGGTGGTCCAGAGAGTACGGGAATAAACTTTTTTCCGATACGTGGTTGCATGCGTGCGCATAATAACGATTTGCGAGCGAGCCCGGCTTATGGACCATACGTCGGTTACTCTCAAGACCCTACTAAATTCATTGAATCTGATTTTGTGTTAGAAAATGCTTTTTACAAAGTGAATTCTGCGGGCAATTTGCTTTTAAACAATATCGACAAGCAAAACTATGATCGTCAATCGGATACTAACTATAAAATTAAAAAAGAAAATATTTTCTACGAAGATGAATTTAAGAATTTAAAAATGGATTTCACGGCAGCTCCGGGTTGTCAGTTTGGGAAAAAACCCACGATTACACCGCTTCCTAATGGCGATTTTTTCCTGGAAGGATTTCATAGTCGTGAATTAGGTTTTGGTCGTGGAAATTATATTAAACAGGCTAATCGAGGTGCTGGTCCGTCGTGGTATGCTTATTACTCGGCCGCGACTTCGTCTAAAGCGGCAGAAATTCGTTTGATTCCATTTAAAGGTGCAGGCTCGTTAAATTACAAATTTTCTGGGGATACGTCAAAAGGATTTGGTACATTATACATAAACCAAACTTTCGAATCGTTAGCTCCTTTGGTTAATCCGCAAATTTCATTTAACTATCAAACAAATAAACTACTGAATATTCACACTCGTGGATGTCCGTTCTACTCTTCGCTTTGTCGTGATTTCTATATATCGGCTAACTATTCTCCAAAGTCCGGCAGTAGTGTGGGCGAGGGAACTCAATACATTCCGGAAAATTGGAATGGCGATGCGATTCGATTAATTACATCCCGTCGCGGAGAGCTCTATAGCATGAACCGGAACATGGCGGGTCTGTTTAAATATATGGGTTCAACAAATAAGTTTGAGCGTATATTAGGAACTGGCGGAACCGGACAATGTGAAGATGGGACTAGAGCCTTAGAATGTGCCGTGGATATCCAAGACGCATTTATTGACGAGAATGATAATATATATTTTTTCGACCGTGATCGATTGCGTGTGTTGGTGAGGAAAACGTCAAGTTACAGAGATTCGATCGTAGTGACCTTGTTTGGGATTTCAAAGTCACAAGGTGATTATGATGCTTCCGAGCCGTTACTGGGTGATAGTTTGTCGGCTCGGTTTAACAATATTCGTTCGGTCAGCTTGCATAGTTCTGATACGAAACTTATAGTGCATGATCAGGGGGAAAGCCTGGTTCGTGAATTTTCAATGGATCCGGATGATCCATTAAAATTCAAAATCAATAGAATTGCCGGGAATGTCTATAAAACGGTTGCTCCGACTTATAATGGAAGCTTAATTTCCAATGCCACAGCGACCGAGACAAATCTTAATTTTAACTCTGGTGTGTATGCGGATTCAGTAGGTAATATCTATGCACGCGCTGGTTCAAGAGTTTTTGCACGTTTGAATCGAACCACAGGAGCGAACAAGGATTATTGGGAAGTCATCCTGGGAAGTCCGGCAACGAACCCAACGAAGCGTATTTATGAATTGAACTCAAATGCATGTGAGGCGACTGCGACGTCGCCGGCGATGTGTGAAACAATTGATAGGTCCTATGAAATTCAAGGCATTTTGCCTATTGAAGGTGCTTCGAATCCGTTTGTTTTATTTTCAACATGGACCTGGTACCAATATGATCGCCAAGGCGGCATGAAGTTAACGCGAACGAGTGTTGATGGTGGCCCTCTGGTGCGAAATATCACTATGACGGATTGGTGGACAGGGCTGAAATTCACATGGCCAGCTGATGGAACCGCTGTCGCGGGAACAAGTGCATTTCCGCGAAGTTCGGCTAAGGCGCAGTACCTGGATTTCAATGGAACCGGCTATATCATTTCTTACGCCAGTGAATCCTGGCTAAATGAAACACGGATTCGATATATCTCGTTAGTCAGAAATGGATCCAATCAGGTAACAGGTGGAGGCAAAGTAGGAACACTGATCAGTGGTTTACCAACATTGGTACGAAGTCACCATTTTATCTATAAGTCCGCGCAATCGCCAAGTTTCACAGGCTATATTTGCTTCGCAAATGGTGAGTTATATAAATATACATTTGATAACACAATGACAAGTCACACAGGTGATGGATCGAAAGCCACCAATGTAAGTAGCGTAAAAATTAAATTGCCAATTGGTTATCAGTGCGCGGGCGTTTCGATGGAATACTCGGATTCTGAAAAGAAACTGTATTTCCCGGTTAACTATGATGGTTTAATGGGTGTTGGTGAGATAAAATTATGAAGTTTGTAGTTTTATCCTTCCTTCTTACATTGGTTCTGGTTGGTTGTTCTAGCAACGTTACTGATCCAAAGGTCGACAAGCCCAATGGAACCGGTTTATCGTATCGTCCCGATATAACCCTTTATAACTTCAAGGGCGGTGATGCGTATCGAGCTGATTCGACGTATAAAATCAATTTCAAGGTATTTGATGATGTTATGGGTGTTAACGAGAATGTCATCGAATACAAACGCGACTCTGAAGCGACTTGGAATTTGATTCAAGCTAAGGTGCTGTCAAGTTCGGATCAGTTGACATCTGTAAATTGGAATATCCCGGTAGGGATTTCAGGAAGTGATTTTAAAATTAGAATTACGACTTATGGAAAAATTCCAGCTACGAAACAAATCGAATCGACGTCACCGTTTACGATTGATGGTGTTTTGCCAACACTAACGACCGGTGGATTAACCCTCAATAGCAGTTTGCCAGTCACGCCTTTCACGTTTTTCAAGAATTTATCCGTATCTGGCGATACCGATGATTTGTCTGGTATTGGTGGTTATTGTCTAAATTCAAGTAGCGCGGCGATTGATGAGGACGACGACTGCTGGAGAAAAAAATCTCATGTGACGAGTTCGACTCTGACTTTTTTCGCAGGGATGTTGAATTCGACTCAAGATGTATATTTGCAATTGAAAGATCGTGCTGGTAATCAGCGGGTTAATACCGATACGGCAGCGACAGATAAAATATCGATCACGCAGACGGCGGTAACGATCCCAACGTCATCGGATGCGTTTTATAAAGCGTCATCGTCAGGAGACACTTCTAAATGGTTGGGTCTGACAATTCAAAACTCGTCTACAGGTTATGGCTACACGGGATTTCAAGGTAACTCGCAATCGATTGATCCAGGAGCCATTGTTTATTTGCCAAACTCAAGTATTTTGATTCGTGACCGGATAAAAGGAATTCGAAAAATTGATATGGTGAATATGTGTTCGGGTGAACCGTGCAATTCCATTTGGATAGGTATCGCAGCAAGCGGTGTTGACGGTGCAGTGGGTAGCATAGCCAAGGTTGTTGAACCCCTTCGGATGACTTGGTCAAGTTCTGGCGTTTTGTGGATTCTAGATAGAAAAGCGACGGCAAGTTCTGAACTAGTGATCAGAAAAGTAGATTTTAATGATGCGTCTCCGGTATTATCAACAGTGATTGGTGGTGGGGCCAGCACCGAAGATTCTATAGAATCGGCTGTGGATCTTAAAATTGATTACTCTGATAATTTGGTTTTTTATGGAACTTTTCAAAGTTTGCCTAATGGCTGGCTTATTTTTCAATCGAGCGACCCTGAAGCGGCTTTAAATACTGTCAGCGCAACCCGCTATAAGTTGCGGATTTATAAATCCACTGAATCAAAAAAAATCCAGACGTTGTATCTAAGTACTAAAAATGTATACGACATTGCTAGCCATTCTGGAAAAGATTTAATCAGTGCGGGTTCTGCGGCCATCACCTTTGACGAGAGCTACCAAGACATTCTTAATATCTATTTACGAGTCTGCGAAATCACCTTGCCGGTGGCTTCGGTTCAGACGTGCGCAAATCCGCAAATATTGGGTTTTGATAGAACAGGGTCGGCTCAATCTGGTCTGCAAATTTCAAATTTCGCAGTTGGTGGCAATTTTATTTTAGAAAGCCCAAATGGCAAAGACGTGTTTGCCAAGAGCGGGTTTTCTAGTGAATTTAAAAAGTATAACTTCACTTCAGCAACGTGGGAAACGCTGGCTGGAAATAATAGCTGGGGATCTGGTTACTGTGCGAATGGAGTTACAAATTCAGCCTGTTCGCTGAGATTAAAAGACGCCTTTTATGATCCAAATCAAAAAATTATATTTGTTTTAGATCAGTCAAAAATTCGAATGATCACACCTGATGTTAATAAAATATATTCTGTTATCGAATAAAAAAGAGCGACTCTTTTTTAGTAGGCCAGAATTGGCCGAGTCGCTCCAAGAGGGGGGAGGCGTAGCCACAACAGCTACGCCCGGGTCTGTGAAGGGGTTAGTGAGAATCCGGTGTCTTTGCAGTCACCGAGCTAAAGTTTGTATTTTCACCTTTTCTAATTTCAATCTTTTTAGATTCTTTTGCTGGTGTTTTAGGTAGAAACACTTGCAATACACCGTTGTTATAATTTGCCTCTATGTTGGCGTCATCAATAGTTTCCGGTAATCTAAATGATCTTTCGAAATGTCCATAATATTTTTCTGTATGAAAAGTTCCATCTTTTTCATCTTTGTGTTCAGATTTGCGTTCGCCATAAATGCGTAGCACAGAATCATGAAAGTCGATTTTAATATCTTGTTCTGTGATACCTGGAACGTCGAAACTTAGCAGATATCCTTTTTCATTTTCTTTTAATTCGGCTTGAGGAGAAAACGTCTTCCCCGGTGTTGTGGTTTCCACATCGTAATCCCGGCCAAAGTTTCTCATCATATCGTCAAATTCGCGCCAGATATTCCAGTTTGAATTGACAGTTGGGCTTAAATAGCTGCGTCTAATTAGACTCATAACGATCTCCTTTCGTTTGTCATAGAGAATTATCTCTAATTCTCCTTTGTTTCATAGCAAACATGAGTTTGATATTTTTCCTGTCAAGGTTTAGGATTTAGGTATACAATTTTTCCATGAATCATTTTGATACTTGGAACCCAGCAACTGAAGAGAAAATAAATACCTACACCTACATGTCGGAACGGGACATCGTTCGTAAAATTGAAAAATTGAGTTCGTCTTTTGATATTTGGAAAAGAATGTCAATTGACCAAAGAATAATATGGTTGGAATCCTATAAAAATAATTTAAAGAGCAGTATTCCTGAATTGTCAGCCATCGTCACTGAAACGATGGGTAAACCGTTGGTAGAATCCAAACTAGAAATTGAAAAATGCATTACGCAGTTTGAATACTATATTAAGAACGGCCCGGAGTTGGTTAAAGAAAAATCAGTGGACGCTCACTACCCAGACACTCGCGTGAATTTTGCGCCGATGGGTGTTGTATTTTCGGTGATGCCGTGGAACTATCCCGCGTGGCAGTTTTTCCGTTTTGCCGTCGGTGCTTGGCTGGCAGGTAACGTCATTTTGTTTAAACACTCCGAAATCACCACAGAAGTGGGTCTATTTTTAGAGAAATTAGCAGAGCAAACTCAAGGGCCTACCTTGCTTCAAACCATCATTCTAAACTCTGACCAATCTGAATTCATCTTTGCCCATAAGTCTGTTCGTGCCGTGACGTTCACCGGTAGTTCTAAAGTCGGACGTCGTATTGGGGAACTCTGTGGTAAGTATTTAAAAAAATCGGTGTTGGAACTGGGGGGTAACGATTCGTTCGTTGTGGATACGACGGCAGATATTCGCAAAGCTGCAAAACTAGCCGTCAGTGGTCGGCTGCTGAACAATGGACAAAGTTGTATTGCGTCCAAGCGCTTTTTTGTTCCTCGAGGCAAAGAAACTGATTTTATGAATGCGGTTCAGATGGAAATCAATGAATACGTTGTCGGCAGTCCGTTAGATAAAAAAACAAATCTAGGGCCACTGGCCCATCGGCGTTTTTTTGATGACTATAAAAATCATGTTCAATTTTTAAAATCGATAGCCAGTCTGCAGACGGAATCTTTATCGCTATCTGCCGATAAAGGCTATTTCGTATCGCCATTGTTTTTCTTGTTAGAAAAAGGAATGAACGATAAAGGGTCTGAAGTTTATCGTTTTTTTCAAACTCAAGAAATTTTCTCCCCGGTAGGAATGGTGACGACCTATGGTGCTGATGAAGAACTATGGTCGCTAGTGAACGATAGTCCGTATGGTTTAGGTGCGGTTTGGGTGGGGGATGCCGAGAAATTTAAAAAAGAAAAACTACATTTAAAATTTGATGTAGGTATGATATCCGTAAACGAAATTCTAAAATCAGATGCTCGCGTGCCATTTGGTGGTGCAAAAGATTCTGGTTATGGTCGCGAATCCGGTGAATTTGGTATTCGTGAATTTTGTAATACGCAATCATTAGGAATTAAGTGAAAGCAAAACATAACTTAGAACATGTTGTTTTTAATTCGTGGACAAAGAAGAATCCAAATTCGTTCCAAGGCAAAATTTTAGTCAGTGTTTCTGGTGGCCGTGATAGCATGGCCTTACTATCGGCTCTGCAGGCGTGTTTTCCGTCGGATAGGTTAGTTGTGATTCATTGCCATCATGGAGACAATGATAATAAAGTACATCGCGATGAAGCCGAAAATTTGGTGGCTGACTACTGTGCAAAGAATGGGGTAGAGTGCGATATTTACAAATCGGAAGCAGATTTGAAATCAGAGGCTGACTATCGATCGTTTCGGTTAACCTGTTTGCAAAACTCTGCAGAGCAACACGGTACAGATATTGTTTGTTTAGCTCATCATTTAGATGATTGGTTAGAAACCCAGTTGATAAAATTGATTCGAGGCAGTTCTTTTGCGTCTTTACGTAAAAGTTTTCAGTGGTCCCGTTTAGAAACCAGAAAGTTGACCTTGTGGCGCCCATTTTCTAATCAAAAAAGGGAGGCAATTGATGTATATCGACAGGGCCGAGGAATTCCGTTTGTGGACGACCCCAGTAACCGTGACACAAAATACTTCAGAAATTGGCTACGCAACGATTGGTTGCCTAGGCTCGAGAAAACTAGACCTGGCGCGGTTAAGCGGCTTGCAAAGTCATTAATCAGCTCTCTATCTGAGCTTAAACCGCAGGCCACCGAGTTCCCGTGGGACTTTAAAACTAACTCAATTGATTTCATCTATTTTCTATCATTAGCTGAAAGTGAAAAGCTGCGCTGCCTAGCTTATTTTGTAAGTTCAAAAGGCATTTCTAGTATTAAAGCGAGTCAGTTAAAAGAAATCATTCGGCAGCTGGACAAAGACAGCGATCGTTATCACATTAAGTTTAAGACGTTTGAATGTCTGGTTAACGCAGGGCAATTGGTTATTAGCTTACGTGGGTAAAAATCGTTAATACAGTTCAAAAGCAAGACCGGCTTCAAAGTCGTGAAGTAACATAAAAGTTGAAGTTTTTTTCATCTTTTGTTGCTCACGGTTTTTTAAAAATGTTATTCTTAAGCATGGGGCTTGAAAAAGAACTTCAAGCTTTCACAGAAAGGATCCTGATGAAGCCTCCACAAAAAGTACTCGCATTTTGGTTTTTTATCGTAATTTTGTCCGTCATGTTTCTTCAGTTTTATCAACAGAAGCATCAAAAAACGATCGCGAATTTTAATTTCAATAAATTCATGACTGCGGTCTCTGAAAATAAAATCAATCCTGATAAACTAACGATTCACATTGATACGGGTGAATTCTTTGGTGAAGTGAAGCCTGAGTTTGAAAAAGAATTCGATGGTCTTCAGTTTCAATTTATCGGAAATCCGGGTGACAAAGTTTACCAAGAACTTCGTGAAAAAGGAATCACTCCAAAATACGAACGTTCAGATACAAACAATCTTTTCGTTAGCTTCCTTACGAACTGGCTTCCATTAATTTTAATAGGGGGTTTGTTCTTCTTCATTATGCGCCAAATTCAAGTCGGCGGTGGCAAGGCGATGAGCTTTGGTAAAAGTCGAGCGAAATTACTTACTGAAAACAAACACAAGGTTTTATTCAAAGATGTAGCCGGTGTGGATGAAGCAAAAGACGATTTGCAAGAAATCGTTTACTTCTTAAAAGAGCCAAAAAAATTCTCGCGTTTAGGTGGCCGTATTCCTAAAGGGGTTTTACTTGTGGGATCTCCTGGTACTGGTAAAACATTATTAGCCAGAGCCGTTGCGGGTGAAGCGGGTGTTCCGTTTTTCTCGATTTCGGGTTCTGACTTCGTGGAAATGTTCGTCGGCGTCGGAGCATCTCGTGTTCGTGACTTGTTCGAACAGGGTAAAAAGAATGCGCCATGCTTGATTTTTATTGATGAGATCGATGCGGTCGGTAGACATCGTGGTGCCGGTATGGGCGGTGGTCATGATGAACGTGAACAAACACTAAATCAATTGCTAGTTGAAATGGATGGTTTCGAATCCACGGAAGGCGTTATCTTGATCGCGGCGACAAATCGTCCTGATGTTCTAGATCCTGCGTTGCTACGTCCGGGTCGTTTCGACAGACGCGTGGTTGTTAATAAACCAGATCTTAAAGGCCGCGAACAAATCCTTGGTGTCCATATGAGAAAAACGCCACTGGGTCCAGATGTTGAGCCATCTAAAATTGCTCGTGGCACCCCAGGCTTTAGTGGTGCTGATCTGGAAAATTTAGTGAACGAAGCGGCTCTTCAAGCGGCTCGTTCAGGTAAAAACTATCTTGAAATGGAAGACTTCGAAAAAGCTAAAGATAAAGTCATTATGGGTAGCGAACGTAAGTCGATGGTTATTTCAGAAGAGGACAAACGCGTAACCGCGTTCCATGAAGCTGGTCATACGTTGGTGGGTAAAAAACTGCCAGGTCTTGATCCGATTCATAAGGTTACGATTATCCCTCGCGGTATGGCTTTAGGCTTAACTCAGACTTTGCCTGAAAAGGAATCGGTCAGCTTTACTAAATCCAAAGCGATAAGCATGATTGCGTTCTTGTTTGGTGGTCGTGCCGCTGAAGTGGTTGAATTTCAAGACATCACAACGGGTGCAGGTAACGATATCGAGCGCGCAACAGACATCGCACGCAAGATGGTATGCGAATGGGGTATGAGTGATAAATTAGGTCCTCAGGCGTATGAAAAAAGTGAAGGTCCGGTGTTCCTAGGAATGCAGGGTCAGCAATCCCAAAAAGATTATTCTGATTCAAAAGCTCAAGAAATCGATTTAGAAATTTCAACAATCATCCGAGAAGGATATGAAACTGCCGTTAGAATCTTACGAGATAATAAAGGCGCATTAGATCGATTAGCTCAAGCGTTGCTTGAATACGAAACAATTGATGGTGCTGAGGTAGATATGCTAGTGAATGGCGCTGAAGTTAAAGAAATCGAAAAGATGAGAAACAACAAGCGCGATGGTGGACTAGGTATCTCTGGTGTTGAAGCTAAAAAAACATCAGGTGGTGGAAAAGACCCAGTGGGTAATCCAGGTCCTGTTTCGGTTTAATCATTCAGATATCCGATATTAGGTATCGGATATCTTGATCTCTGAGCTGCACGAGAAAGGGAATCTGTCTTGAATTGGAAATATTGGTGGGAAAGTACAGTTCTGATATTTTCTCAATTGCGGTTTCAAGATATTCTCGACATGTTTCTTGTCTGGCTTATCGTCTATCGCATCCTTATATTAATTCGTAAAACAGGCACTATTCAGATGTTATCGGGGCTGGGGATTCTGGCGATTGGTTACATTATGAGTATCTGGCTTGAACTCTATACCTTTAATTGGATCTTAGAGAAATTCTTCAGCAATTTATTCGTTATTGTCGTTGTCTTGTTCCAGGCCGAGATTCGCCGTGCCCTAGCGCACATTGGTGCTAATCCATTCTTTACTGGATCATCGAATGCGCAAGATACGCAAATGATTGAAGAGATTTCTAAAGGTTTATTCTTATCTGCGGAAAAAGGTTTTGGTGCACTGGTAGTGATAGAACGCGAAATTATCGTGGATTATCATATCGAAATTGGAACTGAAATCGATTCGCGTGTATCGGCAGAGTTAATCGCCAGTATTTTTCATCCCAATGCGCCCATGCATGATGGTGCCGTTATTATCCGCGCTGGTAAAATCTATTCAGCTGGCTGTTTTTTACCGCTAAGTAAAAACCCGGCGCTTGATAAAAATCTAGGGACTCGTCATCGAGCAGCGATTGGTTTAACAGAAGAAACTGATGCGTTGGTTTTCGTCGTGAGTGAAGAAAGTAAATCAATCGGTATTGTGCAAACGGGAATCTTGAAACCAAATGCGGATCAGAATGAAATCAGAATGGCATTGTATGAAGCGTTTGGTCTGAAATACAAAGGCTATCAATACGAGGTGGCGCCATGAAGCAGCGTCAAACATTCTTTGAATCGCTATTTGAAAATGGATCTTATAAAATCGTCGCTTTGTTTATTTCGCTCATTTTGTGGTTAACGATTTTAGGTCGTCGTGATTTCGTATTCTCTAAAAATATCGATCTTGAAATTCAGACGTCATCTAATTTATCAGTCATCGAACAATCCCATCCTTTTGTTCGCGTTCGCGTAACGGGACCTCGGGCGTCGTTGAAAAAATTTATGGAGTCTAACTCTAATCAAGCTATGTTGCTGGATATTTCATCAATGGGTGAAGGTAAAATTGAAATCCCCATTTCTGAAAAGAAACTTGATTTGCCGCTGGGTGTGCGGGTCGTGAGTCTGAAGCCTCAGAAAGTCGAAGCTACCGTTGTTCAACGTAAGGTATTTCATGGTGTGGATAAGCCACAGTCTGACTCGCCTCCCGCTGACGAGTAGATCTTTTTATACATTAAATTTCATATAGTTAGCGGAAATTATTGACGATTTCCTTCGCCTCTAGTTAGATGTCTTATAACCTACGATGAGAGAGACATTATGACCAAAAAGGAAGTAACTAAAACAGCGGTCCAAAAACTATTTGGTACGGATGGTATTCGCGGAACAGCCAACCAGTTTCCTATGACCGCAGATGTGGTTGTTAAAATCGGTCAAGCGATCGGTGTGATCTTAAATAAACAAAATAAAGAAGGGCTGTCGCCGTTAACCAAAGTTGTTATCGGAAAAGATACACGTTTATCGGGCTATATGATTGAGCAGGCGCTATCATCGGGTTTAAATTCGATGGGGATTCATGTCCAATTAGTTGGTCCGCTGCCGACCCCGGGTATTGGCTATTTAACTCGATCTATGCGTGCGCATGCAGGTATTGTTATCAGTGCATCCCATAATCACTATCAAGATAATGGTATCAAAATTTTTGGTCCTGATGGCTTCAAATTCGCGGAATCGCTAGAACGTGAAATTGAACGTTTAGTATTTGAAGATGACTTGAATAAATATCTACCTAAGTCGGCTAACATCGGTCGTACGAAACGTATCGACGATGCTCAAGGTCGCTACATCGTATTTGCGAAATCTACATTTCCTTTGGAATACACACTGGATGGACTGCGTATCGTTCTAGATACCGCTCACGGTGCCAGTTATCGTGTGGCTCCTGCCATTTTTGAAGAACTAGGTGCTGAAGTCATTCAAATTGGTAATGATCCTAACGGCACGAACATCAATGACGAGGTGGGCGCATTGTATCCCGCTAAGTTAGCTGAAGAGGTTATGAATTACCGCGCGGACATCGGTATTTCTTTAGACGGTGACGCGGATCGCGTGATCATCGTCGATGAACTGGGTCGGGTCATGAATGGCGATCATATTCTTGGAATCTGTGCCTTGTTCATGAAGAAAAATAATTTATTGAAAAATAATACTTTGGTTGTCACTCAGATGAGTAACTTTGGCTTAGAAAAAGCCATGGTTGAAAATGGAATTAAGCTAGTGAAAACGCAAGTCGGCGATAAATATGTTGTCGAAGAAATGAAAAAGAATCAGTACAATTTGGGTGGCGAACAATCGGGGCACATTATTTTCCTAGATCACACGACAACAGGTGACGGTTGTATTGCGGCGCTCAGTGTTTTAGCTGTGATGAAGCAGATGAAGAAAAAAGTATCCGAACTTAATGACTTCATCAAAGATGTGCCACAAGTATTAATAAATTGCCGAGTTAAGAATCGTACGAATTTGAATGAAATCAAAGGCTATGCGGCTCTTGTTAAGGAAGTCGAAGATGAATTAAATGGCGAAGGGCGTATTTTCGTTCGTTATTCAGGAACCGAGCCGTTAATTCGTATTTTAGTAGAAGGCTTCGATAAAATGAAAATTACAGAAATGGCTGAAAAGTTGGCCCACTTCTTAGAGAAAGAATTGGCTTAGTACGACATGGCTGTGAAACCGAAAGTTCGATTAGGCGTAAACATTGATCACATAGCGACGCTAAGGCAAGTTCGCGGTAACACGACCGTGTATCCCGATATAGTGAAGCTGATGAAGTTAGCCATCAAAGGTGGCGCAGATCAAATTACAATTCATTTGCGTGAAGATCGTCGTCATATTCAAGAATTTGATGTTCGTAATATTACGCGCGAAAGTTCTGTCGATGTGAACCTAGAAATGGGTGCCACCGAATTCATGACTAAAATCGCGATCAAGTATCTTCCAGATTGGGTGTGTTTGGTTCCTGAAAAAAGAGCTGAATTGACTACGGAAGGTGGTCTGGATCTTTTCAAATCAGAAAGTCGTGTTCGTAAGGTCATCAGTCAGGTTCAACCGCGGGGAATGGAAGTGTCTCTGTTTATCGAACCAAGCCTGCGTCAAGTGGAACAGGCCGCTGCGTTAGGGGCTGATGCCTGTGAATTTCATACTGGCAAATGGGTTTTGCTAAAGAATAAAAAAGAAAAAAGTAAAGAGTGGAAGCGTCTAGTAGACGCTGCTCGTCTGTGCCATGAACTAGGTATGCGTGTTCATGCTGGTCATGGACTTGATGTTGAACATGTAAAGAAAATTAAACAACTTCCGTATCTTGCCGAGTTAAATATTGGCCATTCAATAATATGCGATTCTGTTGAAAAAGGGATTGAAAAATCCGTGAAACAGATGAAGTCTTTATTGTAACTATGAAAATAAAAACATCTTTAAGTTTGCTGGTTGCTGTGCTGTTCAGTACAGTTTTATGTATGGCCAAATCTAATGACGGACAAAAAAAGTACGATGAAGGACTGTATCAAGAAGCTGCGGAATGGTTTGAAAAGGACTTTGAGGCCACTAAATCGGAAGAGAGCTTTGTAAAAGGGTTACAATCGCGCCTAATGCTGAAAGAATTCGAAAATACTTTGAAGAAAGCGATGAAGGCGCCAAAGTTTTCAAGCAAGCAATGGAATATTTTACACCAAATCATTTATCTGAAATCGATCGAAAAATTTGTTAATGCTTATTCCTATCAAATGGCCCGCACTGAAATTAAGGGCGAAACTGAGCCAATCAAGCGAACGGCAGAATACTGGCGCCGAGAACTTAAAAGATCAGTTTTGAACTTATTAAAAGAAGATACGTTTCTCTTAGGTCTTAAGCTAGAAACTGTGAAATCATTTTTCTATTATAAGGATATCGATATCGATGCGATGCCAACGGTTTACGATTGGTTGGTCAACGAAGTTATATCTAATTATTACTGGGGTGTCGAAAACCAAAAAGACAAATTGGCTGCGAT
Source organism: uncultured Bdellovibrio sp. (assembly GCA_963932905.1). GTDB lineage: Bacteria > Bdellovibrionota > Bdellovibrionia > Bdellovibrionales > Bdellovibrionaceae > UBA2316. The sequence goes on along the minus strand of CAWVRN010000010.1, from coordinate 26,045 downwards.
TGAAAAAGGTATTGTTGGTACGGATAAATATCGTAGCTACATTCGCGACTATTGGCGGATGATGTATTCAAAATCAAGTGTGCCCACTTCCGGTGGTGGATCGTTTTATTTTGACCCTAATGCGAATGGCGTGGCTCCGAATCCACCCGATTTTAAAACGACAATTGCTGAACTAGCCAAAGTCGCCAATAAACTTGAAACGCCTCGCGGTCGTGGCGAATGGTTAGTGTATGAAGCGAAATACTATGGTCGTTTTGATCCAAAAACGACTTTGTCAAAATGCCGTGAAGCCGTTGAAGTGTATAAAGGTGTTTCGACGACGGAATGTTTAAACATTATTCGTCAGATAGAAAACAAAGAAGTTCAAATTACAAAAAATAGATTTAATTCAAAATCTGATTTAATGTTGCCAACGACGACCCGAAACCTGAGAGAAGTTTGGATTCGCGTATTTAAAACTGAAACGGCCGACATCGAAAAGAATTTCGCACAATTAAAGATTTCGCAAAATAGAAATGATTTTACAGAATCTGAATTGAAAAAAATGGTTTCCCAGAAGCCCCTTTTTGTTAAGAAGTTCAGTATTGAACCAAAGAGTATCTATTTAAATCAAAAAAGTGAATTTAACTTGGGTAAACAGGTGCCTGGATTGTATCGCGTGGTCATATCGGACGCTGAGAAAATCGAACCAGGCAAATCTTTTGTTCAAGGTGCGGAGATTCGCATCAGCGATATTCAGCTTTTATATCAATTGGCAGGTGTTTACGATCCAGAAAAGTCACTAGGTGAAACAGAAGAAAAAAGGATTCCATCGCACCATTTTTATGTATTTGATAACGAGTCTGGAAAGCTGCTTTCCGAAATTCCTATGAAGGGATCGATTCAAAAAGAAGAATTCACTCGAAAAACGGATAAAGATGGATCTATTGTTCTGAATGACATTTGGGATTTTCAAAATAAGAAAAATAATAGCCAATATTCGTCTGTTATCGGTTTGGCGCAGATCCAAGATTCTGTTTCAAGTTATCGAAATGACTATGTCTATCGGCCAGTGATACAATTCCTAAAATATGTCGTTGAATTTGATCGTCCCATTTACCGTCCGGGGCAAAAAATTAACATCAAGGCCACATTGTTAAAACGAGTGCCATTTGGCTTTCGAGTTTTACCTGCCGCTAAAGTGGTGATTAAAGTGTTAAACCCGCAGTATGAAACTGTGGCTGAAAAAACGATAGATACAAATCCTCAAGGCGCCATCAGTTGGGCATACGATTTGCCGATGACGGGTATGCTTGGTTACTATCAGGTGCAATTGTCGGCCACTTCACCTGAAGTCAATAGCGAGGATTATTCCCGAAACTTTTCGGACTCATTCCGCGTGGAAGAGTACAAACGTCCGGATTATTTTGTGCAGGTTGAAAAATCCAAAGATCCTTGGGTTTTCGATAAAGAAGTCAGTATTAAAGTGGCTGGAAAATATTATTACGGCGCCCCCGTAAAAAAAGGTCGTCTTGTTTATAAAATATCGTCACAGGTGTATTACCCTTGGTACTTTGACTCTGGCTATAGTGGTGGAAGCGAAGGTGGCGATGATTTTGCTACCGGTGAAGCCGTCTTAGACGACAAGGGTGAGTATACAATAAAGTACACTCCGAAATCGAAAGGCAGTGATTCACGTCGATTTGTCGTAACGGCGTCCGTATTTGATGAAAGCGGTCGCTCAATTGATGGAACGGCCTCGTACACGGCTTCGACTAAAGAATTTTTCATCAACTCCATCGCCACTAAAGATTTCTTCAGAAGTAAAGAAAAACCAACGTTCACGGTAAAACTAGAAGATCTAAATGGAGCTCTTTTTGACGGCAAAGTGGACTATGAAGTGTTTGAGCTGGCTCCACCAACGCCTGACGAAAAAAAGAAACTGAAAGCGGAGCTCGCTGAACCTGTCTACTCCTATGGTTATCGTTATCGTGGTGGCTATGGCAATGTGGATTTAAAACGTGGATTCGAAAAATTGGCAACTAAGTCTATGGCCAAAGGCACTTGGTCCATTACAAAAGATAAATCAGAATTTGGCATCCGTGAGCTCGCTGAAGGCGTATATAAAATAAAGATGCACTCAAAAGATTCTCATGGGCAAAAAGTCGACACTGAAGTTTATTTGATGGTAGCAGAAAATGGAGTGAAACTTAGTAAGTACTACATCCCAGAGGTCACGCTTCTGTCTAAATCTGAATTTAAACTGGGTGAAACTGTATCAATTCTATTTGGCTCATCAGAATATTCAGGACACGTGGTTGGGTTCTTGATGAAAAATCAACTTCAAATAGAAAATCCTGTTTTTAAGACCAATCAAGGGGTCAAGGTATACGACGTAAAAGTGACAGAATCGATGTTTAACGGATCTTCGTTCACTTGGTTTTCGGTTTTTGATAACGAAATTATTCAAGGTCGTGTGATGATCAACGTGAATAATGAACATAAAAAACTCGATGTAAAATTTCACAAGACATCATCTATTAAACCGGGTCAGAATTCACAATTGAAAATCATGAACAAATCAAAAGCTGCAGGTTTAGAAGCTATGGTTTTAATGTACGATCAATCGCTAGAATTCTATGCATCACGTAATCATAACTATTTGAGTGAAATCTATCAAAATAGAGATGGATCTCAAAATATAGAATTTCAGCATGAATATTTAAGTGCATTGGCGTTGGCATGGGTACATCCCGATTTGAAATCAATGCTAGAAAAATTTAAAAAGAATAAAAGTATTAAGTATCGACCGTTGTTATTGATCGATGCTGATCGCCTGCAACAAGAAAATGATTATGCTCTAGGAATGTTGTCTGAGTTAGAGGGAGGTTCGGACAAAGAAATGGTACCTGGGCGAAATAGAATGCACGGTGCTGGTGGAATTGCGGCTGCGGCTCCTATGATGTCAGGGTCTGCATTAACCGATTCGGCATCCCCAGCAGAATCTGGAGTTGAGAAACGTAGAAAATCCGGAGAATCAGAGATTGCAAAACCAAAGGGACTGGGGTCGACGGATACAAAGCCGATAGAAGTCAGAAAGAACTTTGCAGAAACAGCGGTGTTTGAGCCTTTCTTCAATATCTCTAAAGAGATGAATAAACTAGATTTCAAAGCGCCAGATCAATTAACAGCATGGAAAGCTAAATTATTGGCTATTTCTAACGATGGACGTATTGGTGAAGACGAACAAGTCATCTTGTCTCAAAAAGATTTCTTCGTTCGCGTTTTAGTGACTCGCTATTTACGTGAAGGTGACAATACAGAAATCAAACTTAAAGTCGACAATATGACCAGTGGCAAGATGTCGGCTGGTTTGTCGTTGGAAGTTAATGGTGACGGAATTGATGCGTCTGAGTTGTTTAAAGGCCAAAATCTAAAGAAAACAGTCGAAATCGCGGCAGGCGATAGTTACACTCAAGCATGGAAGATAAAAGTTCCTTCGGTGTTAGGCGCTGTTAAAATCAAAGGCATCGTGACCGTTGGTAAAGACACAGATGCTGAAGAGAAAACTATTTCTATTTTACCGTCGCGCCAGCGTTTGATTGAAAACACATTGGTGTCTTTGAAAGAAAAACAAAATATTTTAAAATTGAGAAACTGGGACAGGAAGGACGCGACTCGAGTTAATGAGTTGGTCAGCTTGCAGATAGATCCGCAGCTTCCGATTATGCTTTTGAATTCGGTCCCAAGTTTAATTAACTATCCCTACAGTTGTTCGGAACAGTTAATTAATAAGTACGTTCCTTTAGCGATCATCAATTCAATGTACCAAAAAAATCCCCAGTTGCAGGATGCTGTAAAGAAAGCATTGGCGAAGACAGGAACTAGAAAAACCGTCACTCTGCCGTGGGAAGAAAAGGATCCTCGACGTTTGATGGAATTGACCGAAACACCTTGGATCGCCAATTCTAAGGGGATGACATCACCTTACGAATTGATTTCCTATTTGGATGCCAAAACTATCGAAAAATTGAAGGAAGAGATCTTTAAAGATTTGAAATCGCGTCAACTACCATCAGGTGGTTTTTCGTGGTTTTCAGGTGGGCGGGAAGATTTATATATAACATTGATCGTTCTTGAAGGTTTAAGTGAAGCGGCGATGTATGGAGTCCCATTCCCAAAAGATCTGTTCGAAAAAGCGTTAAACTACGTATATGGTGAACTGCCGAAGTATTTGAAGGCGCAAATTGGCGAAATGCAGTTCTTGATCTACGGTATGTATGTATTCACTTCGTTTGATTCTAAATTGAATAAGCTATCAGACAACAAACAGATCGCAGATGTTTGGGTTCCGTTCATTGAAAAACACGCTACCCTGATCACGCCACTTGGGCATGCCTACATGGCCCATATTTATAAGCGCATCGGTAATATTAAGAAATCAGATTCAAGTTTAAAACGTGCTTTGGATGGTGGCAAAAACGATGAACTCACTGGTTATTCTTGGGCTCCGGAAGAACGTTCTTGGTTATGGTACAATGATACGGTTGAAAAACACGCATTCTTCTTGCAGACGTTAATTCAACTCAAACCAAGCGATGACCGGATCGATGCGATTGCGCAATGGTTGTTGTTCAATCGAAAAGGAAACGAGTGGAAATCAACGAAGGCAACGTCGAAAGCCATTTTCTCGTTAATGCATTACTTAAAAGCCAGAACGAATTTCAAATATAAAACTCAGCTGGCGATCGAATGGGGATCAAAAAAAGAAACTCTTAAGCTAGATCCATTGGACATTGATCAAAAAGAACCACTGCGGATTTTGAAAACGGAAAACATCAAACCAAATGATGGCGAAGTTAAAATTACCAAAACGGGCGCCTTACCCGTTTTCGCTGGGTTAACTTGGATTTATAGTTCTGATGAAATAACCGATGCGTCGGGTTCATCGGTTATGGATCTAAAACGTGAATTTTACCTGGTCAAACCGGGTGATAAACTGACGCCTTTGAAAGTGGGCGATAAATTGACAGTCGGGGATGAGATCGAAGTGTTATTGACGATTAAATCCAAATCACAGTTGGAGTATGTTCATTTGAAAGATCCACGCGGTGCTGGTTTTGAAAGCAATTCATTACTGAGTGGTTATCAATGGAGTATGATCGGCCGTTATGAAGAGCCTAGGGATTCATTGATGAATTTCTTCTTCGACAATATTCCTAAAGGTGAATACATGATGAAGCATAGATTTAAGGCTACAACGGCTGGAATTTATAAGTTCAATTCGGCAACGATTCAGTCCATGTACGCACCAGAAATGACCGCCTTTTCATCATCTTTCCGACTTGAAGTTGTAGAAAAATAGAAATTTCCAGAATCAAAAATAAATAGTGTTCTCTATTTAGTCATCAAAGTGGGGTGGAAAACCCCACAATATTCAATTTGAATCTTTCAAAAACTCGAGTTACTACTTAAATGTACAGATTAAATATAAAGGAGAAACTAACATGGATTTAGCTTTGTTTAACGTTGTAGGTATTCATTTCTTTCTAAAGTGGTTACACATATTTTTTGGTATTCTTTGGATTGGTCATTTGTACTATTTTAACTTCACTCAAGGCGCGTTCATGGCTCAGACCGACGCTCCTGCCAAGTCACAAGTTCAGCAAAAACTTTTGCCAATTGCTTTGTGGTGGTTCCGTTGGGGCGCGATGTGGACGTTCGTCACTGGTTTAGCGATGCTTCATACAGCCAGCTACACTGGTTTTAGCTTGCAAGGTGATTGGGGTGTTAAAATCCTAACAGGTTCATTGCTTGGTATCACAATGTGGTTCAACGTATGGTTCATCATTTGGCCAGCGCAAAAAATCGTAATCGAAAATGCAAAAAACGTAGCGGAGGGTAAACCCGCTAATCCAGACGCAGCAGCAGCCGGAGCGCGTGCCCTATTAGGTTCAAGAACAAATACAATGTTCTCGATCCCAATGTTGTTCTTCATGGTTGGTGCGTCTCACTTGCCGATTGCTATGGATTTAAATAATGTCGCTACATATTGGATCGCGATGTTCATCGTATGGGGAGCATTACAATTCAACGGTATGAAAGGTAAACTGGGGCCAATGACGACAGTAAATGGCGTTATCGGCTGTGGGTTTGCTTTAACGGCGGTCATTTACTTGATGATGGAAATCATTCTTTAATTAAGATTTAAAATGAAAATGCTAAAAGGGCTCGTCCTTAAAGGCGAGCCTTTTTTTTGTTTTTGATAGTAAGAAACTATCTTGAGGTTTTTTGTTCAAAATGTGTCTGGGTGATCTTTTTACTTTTACGCAGACGCCTCTAGGGTGTAGGGGTCTTCATTCGAGCGGCTTCATAGTGTAATACTTGATGTTTGCCCTTCCGATCTGGATGAAGTTCGTATTGGTAAGCACAGTTTTTAGAACACGTATCTTTTTTCCACTCAATTTCTAAGCAGGATTCGCATAGCAAAGCGGGAACATCACAACGTTTACATTCAATCTTGATGTTTCCCGGCTGACCACAATGCGGACACAATTTGTAGGTCGTGCTTGGTTTTAAATCCGCGTCGACAGCGACGCGATTGTCAAACACGAAACATTCGCCTTCGAACTCTTCACGTGGTTTTTCTTCCATATACTTTAAAATGCCACCATTCAGCTGGAATACATTTTTGTAGCCCTTGTCTTGTAATTCTAAAATTCCTTTTTCACAGCGAATGCCGCCCGTGCAGAAAATAAGAATTTTTTTGTCCTTAGGTATTTGCTGCGATTCAAAAAACGCAGGAAATTCCGTGAATTTTTCGATATTAGGATTAATCGCACCTTTGAATGTACCTATTTTATATTCGTACCAGTTACGTGTATCAATCAACGCAAAGTCTGTCTCATTTTTCAAAACATGATCCCACTCTTCTGGGGACAAGTGATGATTGATGCCAGGATCAGGAGAACGTCCTGGAATTCCAGCGGTTACGATTTCGTCACGCACTTTCACGCTAAAACGGCGGAAAGGAGCGACATCCGAGAACGAGTCTTTAAAGTTGCTAATCGTAATCCCGTAGTGTTTTTGTAAGGCTGATTTAAAAGTAGCCAAGTCGTCAGCTGATTCAGCAGCCACAGTAGAATTGAAACCTTCCGGCCCAATAACTATCAAACCAAGTGTTTTGTGTGTTTTTGCAATAACTTTCAGCTCACTTTTAACTGTCTCAAGGTCTTTTAAGGGAAAAAAATGATAGAAAGTGGTGATAAAGTACGAAGGGATGGCCGCATTGGCGTGCTGATTCATATGACTCCTTAACAAAATTGGGCTCCAAACCCATATTTAAAGATGATTCACCTTAAATAAAATAACTCGGAATAAATGACAATAGGAAATATTTCAGGTAGGGTTCTTTCATGCTTACAGATGCTACTACCCAGAAAGAAATACTAAGACGCCGCACGTTTGCGATTATTTCCCATCCCGATGCCGGTAAAACGACGTTGACGGAAAAATTGCTTTATCATGGGGGCGTGATTCACGAAACTGGAGAAGTTAAGGGTAAATCAGGCACCAAGGCTGTGACATCGGACTGGATGGAACTGGAACGCCAAAAAGGGATTTCGATCACTTCGTCTGTGATGACCTTTGATTATAACTCGTTACGTATTAACTTACTAGATACTCCCGGCCATAAAGACTTCTCGGAAGATACTTATCGCGTATTGATGGCGGTGGATTCTGCAGCGATGTTGATCGACGTTGCCAAGGGTGTTGAGGAACGAACGAAGAAACTATACGAAGTTTGCCGTTATCGCCAAATCCCAATTTTCACATTCGTCAACAAACTCGATCGTGAAGGTAAAGACCCGCTAACATTGATCGATGAAATCGAAAAAACTTTGGGGATGCAATGCTACCCAGTGACTTGGCCATTAGGTATTGGTCAGCGTTTTAAGGGTATTTACAATCGCGTGAGCAAAGAATTGATGTTCTATGATCAGCGCCGCGAAGGTGACGAAGTCACTAAATATCCGTTCGAAGGTATCGATGACCCCAAACTAGATGAGTTTTTAGATCGCGAAACGGCTCAGCAAGTGCGTGATGAGCTGGAACTGATCGAATCGGCCTTGCCTCCGTTTGATGTGCAAGCCTTTCTAAATGGCGAAATTTCGCCAGTGACGTTTGGTTCGGCTAAACAAAACTTCGGTGTAGACACATTCCTCGATTTCTTCTGCAAATACGCACCAGGTGTGCAGCCCCGCAAATTACGAGAAGGTTCGGAAATGAACCCGATCGAAGATAACTTCTCTGGTTTTGTGTTTAAAATCCAGGCCAATATGGACCGCCGACATCGCGATCGCGTGGCGTTTGTTCGCATTTGTTCTGGAAAATTTGAACGCGGTATGAAAGTGCAGCATATGCGCCTGCAAAAAGAACTTCGTTTAGCGTACTCTAATCAATTCGTAGCCGCTGATCGTGAAACGGTCGACGTTGCCTATGCGGGAGACATCGTCGGTGTCAACGACACGGGCAATTTCTCGATCGGTGATTGTATCGCTTCAAGAGGAAAAATTGTATTTGAAGACATTCCAAAATTTGCACCAGAGTTATTCACTAAACTTTCTGTGCGAGATGCTTTAAAGCGTACTAAAATGCAAGAGGCACTGAAACACTTAGCTGAAGAAGGTGCTATTCAATTATTCATCGATCCGTATGTAGGCATGCAAGATCCTATTATTGGCGCGGTCGGGGAACTTCAGTTCGAGGTTCTGGCGCATCGTTTGGCGGATGAATACAATTTAGAAGTAAAACAAAACCGTCTACCATTTTCGGTAGCTCGTTGGCCTAAAGACAAAGTGTCGGGGCAGCCCGTATCGGAATTAAAAGGCGGCATTCAAATATATCGTGATATGAATGAACAGCCGGTAATTCTACTCAATCAAGAATGGGATCTAAAATGGGCCGAACGTGAAAACCCGGATGTGGAATTCCAAAGTTCAATCAGTCGATCTCGGTAACAAGAACAAGCATAGGGTAGCTACGGATGATCCCTGTGCTGAGTCAAACAACAGTCTTTATAAATAAAACTTTACATGCAAAAGCGCTGAATTAAGCTACGGCCTATGTCACAACTTGCATTAGAGCTGATTAACTTAAAGAAAACATACGGAACATTGGAAGCAGTCAAGGGCGTTACCCTATCAATCAAACCAGGAGAAATATTTGGTTTATTAGGACCCAACGGTGCCGGAAAAACATCAATTATTTCCATTATCACAACACTAGAAAAACCAACATCGGGTCAAGTTAAGGTATTTGGTTACGACGTAGAAAAAGACGCGATGGAAACCAAACGTCGTATCGGTGTTGTCGGCCAGGAAGTCGTCAATTCTGGTTTCTTCGATGTTTTTGAAATCTTAGAATTCATGTCCGGCTACTACGGCATTTTGAAAAACAAAGAACGTATAGACTATATCATGCATAAACTTGGTTTGTATGAGCATCGTAATAAAAAAGTAAAACAGCTATCGGGCGGTATGAAACGTCGTTTGATGGTGGCTAAAGCCTTGGTCCATAAACCCGCTTTGCTGCTGCTGGATGAGCCAACTGCGGGTGTCGATATCACCCTTCGCGAAGACTTATGGAGCTATGTTCGAGAATTACAGCAAGAAGGTATGTCAATTCTGCTGACGACGCACTATTTGATGGAAGCAGAAGAGTTATGTCATCACGTGGGTATCATCGATCGCGGACAATTAAAGTTTATAGGACCGACGAATCAAATCATCGAACAATTTTCTGCGAAAAAAATCATGATTAAACTACGTAAAGATCGCGAAACTATTGCGCATAAAAATTTTCTTAAGAAAAAAGATGGTTTTTTTGAATTTCAAATTCCGTCTCAGGAGTCGATGGGAAACTTGTTCCGTGATTTAGCACTGACTTTAGAAGATGTAGAAGATATCAAAACCGAACAAGGCTCCTTAGAAGAAGCCTTTAAACAGATCGTTTCTAAGTAGGTATTTATGGTCGCATTGTGGACTCTATTTAAAAAAGAAGTAAAGCGTTTTCTTAAAGTTATCATGCAAACGATTGTGACTCCGTTCATGAGTAGTTTCTTGTACCTTATCGTATTTGGTGTCAGCTTGGGTTCGAAAATGAATGACGGCTACGCCGTGTCTTACCTGGCGTTCTTAATTCCGGGGTTAATGATGATGGGTTTGATGAACAATGCCTTTCAAAACTAGTCGTCTTCGATTGCGGTTATGAAATTCAGTGGTGATCTAGAAGACATTCGTGTAACGCCATTGTCGCATCATCATATTTTGATTGCGATGGGTTTGGGTTCGGTCATTCGAGGCTTAACAGTGGCGCTGGTGACTTATATAGTGGGCGTAATTTTTTATTACTTCCAATTCAATGGGTTTTTAGGAATCTCGCATCCCATCGTATTGACTTATTTCGTATTAGTAGGTGGCTTCGTATTCGGTTTGCTAGGCATCTGTGTTGGGTTCTGGGCAAAAAGCGTCGAAAATATGGCGGCCTTCACGAACTTTATTTTGCTTCCTCTGCTGTATTTAGGCGGTGTTTTTGTATCGATCGAGACTTTACCGACCTGGGCTAAGACAGTTTCTAGCTATAATCCGGTACTTTATTTGATCAATGGCATGCGCTATGGCGTTTTAGGCATTTCTGATGTGGATTTAACACAATCGATAGTTGTCTCGGGTGCGGGCCTTGTGCTACTTTACGGCCTTGCGTTTTTAGCTCTAAAGAAAGCTAATTTTTCACGTTGGTAGTAAAGGGTCTTAAATGTTTCAAAATCTTTCAGATAAAATTTTAGCCTCGCTTAAAAAAGTTCGTGGTGGACAAAAAATTTCGGAAGCCAATATTGAAGAAGTGATCAAAGAAATCCGCATGAGTTTACTCGATGCGGATGTTAACTTCAAAGTCGTTAAGAAATTTATCGATGAAGTGAAAGCTAAATCGCTTGGTCAAAAAGTTATCGAAAATGTAAATCCTGGACAAATGTTCGTTAAAATTGTTCACGAAGAATTGGTTCGAACACTTGGTTCCGAGGCGATTGAGTTAAGCCTTTCTGAAAAACCGACTGTTTTATTCTTAGTTGGTTTGCAAGGGGCGGGTAAAACAACGTCTGCTGCTAAATTAGCATTGTATCTTCGTTCCAAAAAAGAAAAGAAGGTGGGCTTGGTCCCAGCCGATGTTTATCGTCCAGCGGCGATCGATCAATTGCAAACGCTTGGGAAACAAAACAATTTCCCGACGTTCGCCTCAACGGTGAATCAAACTCCACAAGAAATTTTAACAGCAGCACGCAAATGGGCTGAAGAGCAAAAACTCGATGTTGTCATTGTCGATACAGCTGGACGATTAACAATTGATGAAGCGTTAATGAATGAATTAACTGACTTGAAAAACATTTGGAAACCCCAAGAGATTTTGTTGGTGGCAGATGCGATGTTAGGTCAGCAGTCGGTACAAGTCGCTGAAGGCTTTCACCAACGTTTATCTTTGACGGGTCTTATCTTAACTAAGATGGACGGGGATGCTCGTGGTGGTGCGGCTCTCAGCATTCGTGAGGTCACTGGAATTCCCATTAAGTTTATGGGTATCGGCGAGAAAGTTTCGGCGCTGGAAGTATTCCATCCCGATCGTTTAGCGGGCCGAATTCTAGATATGGGTGATGTACTTTCCCTTGTGGAAAAAGCTCAAGAAGTGATGGACGAAAAGCTGGCCCAGAAATCGACTGAGAAAATGTTAAGAAATGAATTTTCGCTGGAAGATTTTCTAGCGCAGATTCAACAAATGAAGAAAATGGGTGGTCTTGAAGCCATCATGAAATTTTTACCTGGAATGGGCGAGCTATCAAAACAGATCAAAAATATGGCACCACCCGATGATGAAGTGAAGAAAATCGAGTCTATTATCCATTCAATGACCCTTCAGGAACGTCGTAACCACAAAATTTTGAACGGTTCTCGCCGGCAAAGAATTGCAAAAGGAAGCGGCACCCAGGTGTCAGATGTGAATAAATTGGTTAAGCAGTTCGAGGAAGCACAGAAAATGATGAGCCAATTTATGAAAATGGGGATGGGTAAAGGCATGATGGGGAAAAAATTATTCTAACCCCATTAGATTAGACTTGATAAAGTCTATTTTTTTAAATACATAGAATAGGTCTCAAAAAGGATGGAGCTAAAATGGTTGTTATTAGACTAGCGCGCTTGGGTGCAAAACATGATCCTAAATACAGAATCACGGTTGCTGACCAAAGACGATTTGTAAAAGGTAAATTTATCGAAGTATTAGGAAGTTACATTCCTACTCCTCGTGGAAAAGATATCAAAGTAAAATTAGATCTTGATAAGTACAATGAATGGGTAAAAAAAGGTGCACAACCTTCACCACGTGTTAAGCATGTTGTGAAATTAGCCCAGACTCAAAAATAGGACTTGTAAACTTCTGTAGACTCAGTGAATAATTTATTTATCGGGTAGTAATAAATTGCAAAAACTGCAGCTACTCGATTGTTTTTTGAAATTGAGTGGAAATTCGGAAAGAAGTTCATAGAGAGAAGGTCTGATAGAAATCAGATACAGAGGAGAGTTACGATGGACAGCTTAAAGTCATTAGTAGAACACATGGCAAAGTCTTTAGTTGATAAACCTGATAATGTTGAAGTCGATGAAATTCCTGGTCCGCAAACTACATTGTTAGCTTTAAAAGTTGATAAAGAAGATTTAGGTAAGGTGATTGGTAAACAGGGAAAAACTGCTGCTGCCATGAGAACTATCATACGTGCTGCCGGTACTAAGCTGAACAAGCGTTATCACTTAGATATTATCGAATAATACTAAAACATCAGATATTTATTTCTAAAGGCCTGAGCAAGGCCTTTTTTTTTGTCTAAAACTCATGTAGTTAAATCCTCATGTCGACTACAGAATCTGTTAAAGTTGGAAAAATCATTGATGCTCACTCGTTAAAAGGTGAAGTTTATTTCCTTTCGTTCGCCAAAGATATTTCCTGGTTAGAAAAAGGTGCTGAGTTAACATTAGAGTCGTACAAAGTTGGCGGTCAAAAAAACTTTACAATTACGACATTTCGTCCGTTTAAAGATGGCGCTTTGATAAAGTTTGAAGGTGTTGATAACAGAAATCAATCCGAAGAGCTAAAAGGTGCTATCGTTTACGTTGCCGATGAAAACTTTGTGTCTGAAGAAGGCGAAACTATATACTTGCGCGAAGTTTTAAACTTCGAAGTCGTCAGTGAAGATGGAAAATCCTTAGGTAAAATCAAAGATTTCAATTCAAACAGTATTCAAGACTTACTGATTATCAATACCGGAACGTTTTCATATGAAGTTCCCTTTGTTGATGATTTCATCGTTGAAATTCAGTTCGAAAAATCAACGATCGTAATGAATTTTCCATTGGATTTGATGGACATCAACCGTGTTGTTTAACTTTTTGACTATTTTTCCTGAATTGATCACCGAGAGTTTAAATTTCGGTGTCATTGGCCAAGCCATTAAAAATAAAAACATCTCGTGTTCCGTCATTCAATTGCGTGAATTCGCATCGGACAAGCATCGTTCTGTCGATGATAAACCATTTGGTGGCAACGATGGGATGCTTATGAAGCCAGAAGTTTTGGGTAAAGCTCTTGAAGATAAACGTCATACAAAAATTCTATTTCCTTCACCGCAGGGAAAGCTGTTGACTCAGGCTAAGGCTAAAGAGTTATCTTCCCATGCTGAAATCACATTCCTATGTGGTCGTTATGCCGGCGTCGATCAGCGCGTTTTAGTTCATTTTCAAATCGAAGAAATTTCTATCGGGGACTATGTGGTCAGCGGTGGCGAGTGGCCCTCGTTGATCATTATGGACGCAATTGCGCGGCACGTGCCGGGTGTTCTGGGGAATCAGGTGTCGTTAGAAGCTGATTCGTTTTCTAGCGGAATTTTAGAGTCGCCGGCGTTCACACGCCCCCAAGTGTGGAATGGTCTGAAAGTGCCTGAAATCATTGTGGGCGGGGATCACGCCAAGATTAGAAACTTTAATGAATGGATGTCGTTGTTGGTGACTTTGAAAAAACGTCCCGATTTGTTGGCGGAATTAGATCCCAAAAGTTCGCTAGGTCTAAAGTGGCAGGATAAGTCTAAGCTTAAAGAATTTTATAATCAGCTATCGATCGAAGAAAAAAAGTCGTGTGCTTTAGATAATTTGGAGAATTTACTTAATGAAATCTGAAACCCCCTATGTTCCTAAAGTAGCGATCGGTTTAGTTCACTATCCAATCATTGATCGCGAGAAAGACATCGTGGCCACCAACGTAACTAATTTTGATATTCACGATATTGCTCGTGCTGCCACGGTATACGGGGTTGAACGCTACTACATCGTTCACCCAATGAAGGAACAGCTGATGTTTGTGGAGAGAATTTTGGATCACTGGCGGGTCGGCCAAGGGGCTAAATTCAACCCATTTCGTAAGACAGCTTTGGATCCTGTTCGAACCGCCGAAGATTTGCAGAAAGCGATTGCGGACTGGAAAAAAAATACATCATGGGACGGTGAAGATCCTATCGTGATTGCGACCCATGCTCGGCCGGTGAACGGAGCTAAACCGCTGACTTTTGCGGGGGCTCGAGAAATCATGTTTGACCAGAAAAAACCAGTATTTGTGGTGTTCGGGACGGGCTTTGGATTAACGGATGAATTTATGAAAAATTGTCATTATGTGTTAGAGAGCATCCGAGGCGCCCCACCCCGCGACTACCGACATCTTTCTGTTCGATCGGCAGTGAGTATCTGTCTTGACCGTTTACTTGGACCGTGGTAGCTGTCATAGTTCTGAAAAAAAAGGAAATAGCATCATGGCAAAAGCAGCATCTAAAAAAGCAAAAAACACACTTGGTGAAAAAACTGGTAAGCAACTTATCCGTCGTTTAACAGCTAAAGCTATCACTAAACAAATGGACACTTTCTCTTCTGGCGACACAGTTAACGTATACGTTAAAGTAAAAGAAGGCGAAAAAGAAAGAACTCAGGTTTATAAAGGCGTAGTTATCAAGATCCAAGGATCTGGCGCTGCTAAAGCTTTCACCGTAAGAAAAATTTCTTCTGGTGTTGGCGTTGAAAGAACATTTCCATTCAGAAGCCCACTTGTTGAACGCGTAGAAAAACTATCAACAGGTAAAGTACGTCGCGCAAAACTTTACTACCTAAGAGATCTAGATGGTAAATCAGCACGTATCGAATCTGAGTTGGTGACTGCCGGTTCAGCAGCTACAACTGCGGCGGCTGCTAAAACAGAAGCCTAGTTATTAAATAATGTTAAAAAAATTAGATGCACTCCAAGCTAGTAAACTAGCTTGGATGGAATTGCCCTACGATTACATAATCGGGGTAGATGAAGTAGGTCGCGGCTGTCTGGCTGGACCTGTCGTCGCTGGCAGTGTGGTGTTTACTAAAGAGAAAACATCTAGCTGGTCGACTTTTAAAGATTCTAAAACTCTCTCGGAAATCAAACGAAACGAACTTAGCTTAAAAATTCAAAATGAATATGTCCATGCCCTAGGATGGTGCGATCAATCTGAAATTGATGAGATCAATATTTTAAAAGCGTCCTTGTTGGCCATGAGGCGGTCAATTGAAAAACTGAATTTGCCAGCCTCAGCTTCAAAATTGGTGTTGGTGGATGGAAATCAATTTATTGGTGATTTGCCGGGTTATGATCAAATGGCTGTGATCAAAGGAGATCTGTGGATTCAATTAATTTCCGCGGCTTCGATCGTGGCTAAAGTTCATCGTGATACGCTGATGAAAGATTTTGAAAATCAGTTTCCTGGTTTCGGATTCTCTGATCATAAAGGTTATCCTACGCAGGGACACAAAGATGCTATTGCTGCCTTAGGCGTGACTTCGATTCATCGAAAGTCGTTTAAGGGAGTTAAGGAGCATGTACTATGAGCACCTTAAAGGTTTAAATTCCGAACATAAAGTTATACATCAATTGCAGCGTCAGGGCTGGAAACTGCTTCATCATCGATTCAAAACAAAATTGGCCGAAATCGATCTGATATTTCAAAAAAATAATGAATTGCGAATGATAGAAGTTAAATCCATAGCGAACTGGGATTTTGTGGCTTATCGAGTTTCCCGCAGTCAAAAACAACGACTGATTCGCGTTTATCACTATTTTCAGCGGCGTTATGCCTTAGATATCACTTTGGAATTGGCGCTAGTTCCTGCTAGTGGCGATATTTTATTTATTGAAATTGAAAATGATTGTTGAGAGACTAAACGTAATGAAAATAAAAGTCGGTATTGTACTATTGATGTTTTTCGCCCAGTCTGCATTCTCGCAAGACTTAAAGCAATTTCTAAAATCGTGCGGTTATGGAACATTAGCTGGTGCGGGTCTAGGTTTGGCTAGTTTGGTATTTGAAAAGAAACCAAACGAAAGCTATGCCAATATTGCACGGGGAGCCTCACTTGGATTGTACGGAGGTATGGCCTATGGATTATTCGCTATGAATGAATCCAACGAAAAACCAAGCAACGATATTGTTGAACTACCGGCGAATAAATTATTCGTCTTCCCAACGGCCGACGGCAAAATTGAAACCATTTACGTTTTTAGATTTTAGTTAATAATCTGATCCAGCGCCTCGATCGTCAAAGGCGGTTTGGAATTTCCATCGAATGTAAACTCAAATGAAAGCTTTAGTTCTTGTGTACCTGAAGTAACCTGATATTGGGCTAATGTGATTAACCAGCAATCGCCGGGTGGTTTGAATTGACTAACGTAGGCCCACGATTTGATCCGTTTGTTTTTAGAGTTGTTCAGCCAATTACCATCGTAAACAAACTGTCCGATTAAATTGAAATACTTCGTAATTAAACCTGTTCTGAATATGTAATCTTCTGTACGCGTACTTGCATCAACGTCTTTTCCTGGGGTGATAGAATAAGTTTTATTCAAACCCAATTCGTAGAAATTGCCAAATTTGTTAGTAAAGCGAGCGGATGAAGAAACGTTGGTTACTTTTTGATACGGATAGTAGTTGAACAGCGATGATGTTGTAAATGAATCTAGATTTACGTTCAAGTAGGCGGCGATGTTCGACCATGGTTGTTTCGTCGCCGAATTCAAATTGGATTGGTACACGTCATAGGATTGAGACAAACTTAACGACGCTAATTGCTTGTAGATAGGAGTGCTTCCTTCCCAAGATTTTTCGGTTAGACGTTGTAAGACCGAGAACGTGACGATTTCGCGATCTAAACTGCGATCAAGATAATCGAATTGTAAACCATATGGACTGGCTAAATCCCCATCTGAAATGCCGTCTTGGCTGGTAAAGGGAATTTCTGTTTGATTGTCTTTGTCAAAGCCCCAGAATGGATGTTCTTTACGATCAACCCAGGGAGTTTTTGTGTAAGTCACCTGAGGAATCACTTCATGGCGAAGTTTGGTTCCTTTTAGATCATTTGAAGACGAATATATCTGAGTCAGTTGAGTACGGGCGCTGACTTCTGTTTTCAAGTAACGGCGGTAGAGGCGAGAATAGTCGTCGGTTAATTGAAACTGGTATTGCGTTTCGCGGTACGAGATTTTTGGTAAAATATCGACCGTATCATTTAAGTTAATCGGGTAGCTTAGTGTAGGTTTGAAATCTAAGCGTTGGCCTGTTCGTATTAAATCTGTGTATGGATTGTACTCGCCGTCGCTGATCAGCGAGCACGCGGGATCGCGATCGTAATCGGGTGAGTTGCATGAGTTGGTTGGGTAGCGTATTTTGTTTACACTATCGTAAGTCATATCGTCATAGCTTTTACCAGCACGAGCTAGATTTAAATAATTCAGGTCCCAACTGTAAAGCAGAGATGAATTTTTAAATAACGGTTCGGTCATTTGTGATACACGAATTTCGGGAACGCGGTGAACACTTTCATCATTACCAGATAGGGGGTCACTTTTTAGCATATTTAGATGATAAGCGGTGTCGGCGTTAGCGTGAATGTTTTCAAAATTTTTCGTCAGACTCATGCGATTTTCGAAAGAAGGTTCATTGTGATTGCGTGTTTCGCGTGAGAAATCTTTTGGGTATTGTAAATCGCTGGCATTGTTGATTTGCATGCGATGGATATAATCATTCGGTAGCTGAGTATAATGATCGTACTTGATGAACCAACGGTTAAAACCATCACCTTTGTGTTCATCGTTGCGAAATCTATTTACACGATCCTCATTTTGAAAGACCTTATCACGTAGCCAACCGGTGCTAAGTTCACCATAACTTTCTGCATTCAACATGTACCGGTAGTTCACCAAATTTTTAGCGCCACGCAATTCATAGTTTTTAAATGTGTACGTTAGATCTTCGTTACGTGAAATCACCCAGAAGAAGGGTTGAGACACCGTCAAACCGCCGGCTTGCGATGATTCAAATTCAGGTGTTAGTAGCCCTGTTTGGCGATCGCTTTTCAGTGGGACAATCAAATAAGGAATCCAGAAAACGGGAACCGATCCAAATTTTAGGAACGAGTTTTTGATGTAGGCGTAACCGCCTAATTCGGCCCGAATCTGAGCGCCTTGAAAGCTCCACGAAGCGGGGCAATTCGTACAGGTGGTGTAGTCAGCTTTGACCACGTAGTAGTCATTCTCGCCTGTTTTGTTGATCAACTCACCTTCGAAAATGACGTTGCCCGATTGAACGAACCCCTTTGAAATTACGCCGGTATTAGATTCGTAATCTAACCAGATTTGATCGCCGCCAATGGTAGACTTTGTCTGAGTCATAAGGACTCGACCGCTGAGGTAAACCCGTTTTGTTTTTAGGTAAACTTTCGCGCGATCGCACTTGATGTGATAGTCTTTATATACGATCTGAACGCCGCCTTTAAGCTCGACGATTTCATTTTCATCGCGGTCTAGACTATCCGCCTGAATAACCAGACCCTGAATCTTCGCATTAATGATTTCTGCGAACAGGGGGGAGGTTGCTAATAATAAAAAAAAACCAGTAGTTGCCGCATGTTACGTAACAAATGACAACATTTCCGTATGCCTTTGTCTAGATAATTCTTTTGTCTAAAAATTAGGAAAATCAACAAAACTCGGCTACTGGAAATTCCATTTTGAGACGATAGATTACAAAAGCAAGGAGTGCTATGAAGACAGAAGCTGTAAAACTAAGCGATGGGTACCATATTACCTTTACCGGTAAGCTGGATTTAATGAAAACTAACTATTTGCGTAATGTTCTTTTGCAAGAATTTAAAAACCAGCGCGTAAGCTTTGATCTTAAAAATTTAAGTTTTGTGGGATCAAACGGAATTTTACATTTTTTTACTACAGTAAACGAAGTCGCTGCGTTAGGCTCGATTCAATTTCAAATTAACGGTCTGAATGAAGATTTTAAGAAAATCGTTAAGTCCTATAATTATTCTCATTTGGCTTTTGATTTTGTGAGTGTTTTGCCGACGACGATTGAAAAAACAGAAACTACGGAACTCATTGAAGATGAATGGTTGGAAACCAACCCAGGCATTCAAAAAACAGAAACATCAAACGCTGCTTGAAATATTCCGGTCCGCTATATTAAGCAAAAAAAGAGTATCGAAAAATACTCTTTTTTTAGTTATAGAAAAGTTGTTGGGGAACTCGGTTAAACTGCGCCATAATTCGGATGGTATCTTGCAATTCGTTGTTGAAAAGAAAGATGCCCCCGGAGTCAAATATAGAATTAGCAATCGAGAAGTAGAAACTCTTGAGCATATAGAATGGGAATCCACACAAATGCTAATGCTATCAGATGCGCATAGAAAAAACGGCTATCTCGTCGCTAAAGCTACGAACGTTAGCCTTTTGAGTTTAATTGCTTGCTTAGTTCAAGATTGATGTTTTCCAAGCTGTCCAGAGCCGATTTTAATTTGTCGGTCTCTTTGTTTTTTTGATTCCACAAAAACTTCATAGATTCTAGTTGTTGTTCTAAATCTAAATTTTTTTGCGCCAGATCTTGGTTTTCTTTGTTCAGCATGTTTAACGTTATTTTTAGATCTTTGTTTTCGGATTCATGCTTGTAGTTGGATTTTTTTAGTTCCAATTCAGCCGACTTGAAAGATTCTAGCATTTGGGCAATTTCAGCTTGTTTATTTTCCACTAAACGTTCGAGTTCTATTCTTTGATTTTCGGAATCTAAAAATTTATTGTAGTAGTCTTTGTTTTCAGCTGCCACTTTTTCGCTGAATTCAAGTTTAGCCTGTATTTCTGAAATTTCATTTTTTAGCTGCTGAACTTCGCTTTCAAATGATTCGGTGATTTTCGAAATTTTCAAATTATCGGAATCGATTTGGGCTTGATAGTTTTTGATTAATTCATTCATTTGCGTACGTAGTTCACGCAAAGCCAATTCTTTTTGGGCTAATTGTTCAACAACGCGTTTGTGTTGTGCCTCTAGGGACTTGGAGTAATCTTTGAGCTGTGAAAAATACGGTTTTACCTGAGTTTTGATTTTTTCCTGGTAACGTTGAAGGCGACTGATTTCAACAAACTGAGCTTGGGTTTTTTCTGTCAGCATCGCGTTTTTAACATCAAGAACTTCGTTAATTTCCGTTAGCTCTGAAATTGATAATCGAGAGGCTTTGTCTTTCTCACGTAAGACATAGATTTGATCACCAAGTACTGATTTTTCATGCGCATGCTCTTCAATTTTTTTCTTTAAATCTTGGATTTCATTTTCATAAATGGAAAGACGGCGAAGAGTTACTTTTAATTTTTCATTGTTCTGATCTTGGATCGAAAGCAGCGTTTCTAGTGACAACGAATTGCCATTTTTTTGTACGCGATTAGGATTTAAGTTTGTCAGAGTTGAAGACAACGTGTTCGGCATGGTTACGACATCATTGTTTTTTTTGTCTGTGTGAATCGCTTGCGTATGAAATAGATTAGTTGTGTCCATAACTTATTGTATCAAAACGGGATGCTTTCACAATCCAAGGTCCTAAAACTAGACCTTGGTCATTTATGTGAGTGTAACTCTGAATGCGCATCGTCGGCACCTCGGGTGTCAAAAGAACTAGACTAAAGAGTAACGGGACCTGGACCGAAGAATAAGTATGAGTCAATTCAAGCTCGCATTCTCTGCTGAAAACGAAACCAAGCGAATTTTTGAAATGGGTATAGATCCGAACGATTTCGGTAAACCGGATCAACTGCGTTATCGTATTTTGGTGCAAGTCATGGAAGAGAATTATGAACCAGCGATTGAAGAGTTAAGGACTTTTTATAAAACTGAAAGTGTGTTTCCCACATTTAATCAGCGTGTAGAACGTTATATTAATCACTGTATTGATTTAATCTATGCCATTAAAGCTAAGCGTAACTTCCCGGGAATCAGTCAGCTGACCCGCGCTAAACAGCAAGAATTGCGTGATCGTTTCAAAGATCATTTCAATGAGCTTATTTTTATGCTTAGGAAAATTGAAAAAGTGGAGCGTGATCTAGAATTAGAAGATGCGCGTAGTACGATCTATGTTGTCAGAGCCCTGTGGGTAGCCGCTTTAGCCATATTGGTAACTTGGTTTGCAGTTGAAATTTATCGTGGACTTGCAGTAACTAGTTTTGTCGTTCTAGAGGAGACATTCACTAAATGGGTGGATGCTGCTCTAGATTTTCTTAAGTTGTAATTCGACTACTTAATGTTCGAGTAGAGCGATTTTAAAACCATAAAGTTTTGACCGCCGTCCAGTTTTTTGCCGTTAACAAATATTGTAGGGGTCCCAGTAATTTTAGCGTCTTCGCCTTCTTTGGCTGCTGTTTTAACCCAATTGACAGTTTCTTCAGAACTCATGCATTCTTTCATTTGAGTGCAACGAGATTCGTCAATACTACAAATCTTTTGATCGACTTCCTCATTCTTAGAAACGCCATGGAAGAACTCTTGGTTTTCAAAAATGTAATCGTGATACTTAAAACCTTCTTTATATAGTTTTTCTGCGCAATAGGTAGCGAATGAAAGTCGGCAACGAATGCCGTCACCGGCGCCTTGTAAACCCGGACTAGTGTTGCAGGTTCCATCCAAGGGATAAGGCTTGAACACGAGTTTAGCATTTGAATAAGTGCTAATAAAAGTTTTAAGTGGACTGTTGGCATGTTTGCAGTGTGGGCACAGATAGTCGGCGAATTCTACGATTACAAATTTAGAATCTTCGGCCCCTTTTGAAATGCCACGAGATAAATCAAAACTAACTGGCTCTTTAGATTTCCAAGATTGAATGCTTTCCGCAATGTACATTTCTAAGCGGTCATTTGTGAATTGTTTGTTTATATTCCAGTTTATAAACAGGCCAAGTAACGGAATAGCGACTAAAATGTAAAGTGATCCTTTATTTTCCGTGAATAGATACGGCAGGTTGCCTGCCAAGGTTTGACCTTTTTCTTTTGTGAAATGAAGGCAAAGGAATGTGATGATCGATAAAACATATGCAGCTATACAGAAAGGGCAGTATGAGCTTAAAAAAGCTATCGAGATCGTTCCCATCACCACGGAAACTAGAAGGGTGAAGCCAGAAAGTAAGTAGCCAAAATAGAACGCCCGGCGACTTGCTGTTGAAGTTAGGAAGAAGTTTAGTAATAGGATCAAAAGTCCAGCATTGGTGAGGGCTCCTAACGTTGCGATTGGAACGCCAAATATATCAGCAAACTGGCTAGAGGAAGCTACGTCGCAGTTGAATTTTTCATTTATGTTACAAGCGCTGGAAGAACCGAGTCCGAATTTTAAGCCGTAGTATTTGAACGACAGATAGACGTGCAATCCGATAGAAGCTAAAGTTGATAAAAACGCGACGTAAATTAATTTTTTGCTTTTTGTTTCCATTTCTTAATGAGACCATAAAACAGTGCCGAGGTGAATTTATTTCTAGTACTCATTTTCTTGGAGAAGTTTAGTGACGGGGGGCGGCGATAGGGTCCAAATCAAAAGGGATCTTTATCTATATGTTTTGAATCAGGTGAATTTGCGTTCGGGTAGCCCGCGTTCAGAAATAAACAAATATAAGAAGAAATATGACCATTTAAATCACCGTACTTGGAAGATTTCTCACCGAGACGAACTGTTTCAAGCGATTCGTAAAAATAAGCTGATCTTTATGGGGGATTTTCATTCTCTGCATCAGTCTCAGCGGTCTCATTTGCGTATCTTAAAAAATATTCAGCTAAAATCGTTTCGTATTGCCCTCGAATGCATAGCTTTTCAGCATCAAAAATACGTTGATCAGTATTTGGCGGACCAAATTTCTGAAGCCGATTTTTTGAAAAGGGTAGAATGGAAGAAGACATGGGGTTTTCCTTGGGAGAACTATCAAGAGATCTTCCATTGGGCTAAGCAGAATAGAATCCAGATTATTGCTCTTAATCACGTCAAACATCGCAATTTGAAAGATTCTCTAAAGAAACGGGACGTGATTGCTAATCAAATTTTAAATGCGGAACTTGAAAAGTCGCAAACCCCAATCTTTGTTATATATGGGGAATCTCATTTGGCTTCCATGGCGCTGATGAAGGGTTTTGATAAGCAGAAAATAAAGTACTTAAAGATTTTTCAAAATATCGATGAGATATATTTTGAATTGATGGATCTTAATAAAGAAGACGATATTGATGTAGTTCGGTTCAATAAGAATGAGTACTGTATTATGAATGTTCCGCCGTGGGTGAAGTGGCAGTCACATTTGATGTACCTTGAGAAAAAATACGATCATGAAATCGAAAACGAATCACTTGATTTTACAGATTATATTGATCAGTACATCAAGCTTATCTCGCAAGAATTAAAAATTAATATCAATTCTAAAAATCTAAGCGTGTATTCGTCGTTTGATTTTTCGTTTTTGAAACGATTGCAACAAAATACGACCCGAGAAGAGTATAGTTTCTACAAGCTTTTGATTGAAGAAGAGCGAACATTTTATATTCCGAGATTAGGGTTTGGTTATCTAGGGCGATCCACGATCAATCAGGCTTCTTCGCTGGCGATGCAATATGTGTATTTTGAACTCAATAAAATTAAAGATATCAAATACTCGCTACCAGATCATTTTCTGAGTTTGATTTGGCTTGAGGCTGTCAGCTACTTTGGCACTAAATTGATAAATCCCAAGCGTAAAACTGAAACTATCACTGACATCAAGAAACGAATTTTGGATTCAGACACAAAAGAGATTAAAAAAGAGCCGTTAAAGTTGGCTTTGTTTCAAAAAACAAAAGAAGTGATGATTTTATCAGGACGACCAGTTTTGAAAAACAAGATGGAAGTGAAGCGTAATTCAAGTTACATTCGTTGTGCAAACTTGTTGGGGTCGCTGCTAGGCGAGAAGATATACAAAGGCTATAAAAGTAAATTTTTAACTCTAGATTTTGTTTTGTCGCTAATTAAGAAAAAAATCGGAATGCAATCGTTCGATATGTTCTATTATGAAATGCTGGAAGTGATTGAAAACCTTCCTGAAACATTTAAGAGTAAAATAGATCGATTGTAGTGAATTACTATAGCTAACTTCCTGCGCAAAAAGTCTAGTATAGTCTAAACCAATAGACGGGCATCCAAAAAATTCCTACCCTATGTGTTATGGGGCATGTCGAATGAAAGTTCTGATCGTAGAAGATGAAATAGATGTAGCTGATTTGATTCAGATCTTTATTTCCCTGGAATTTCCCGAAGCAGAAATTACTATCGCAAGCGATGGCAAGGATGCTTTGGAAAAATTGAATGTTTTAAAGGGGGTCGATTTTATCTTTTCGGATTTCAATATGCCAATTAAAAATGGTGGCGACCTGTACTTGGAAGTCCGCCAGCTCTATCCGGAAACACCCTTTATCTTGATTACCTCTGAGGACCCCAAAAAGCATAAACAATTTTTAGGCGCGACGAATTTCTACCATATTGATAAACCTTTTTCTGATAAAGACATCAGTAATCGTATTGTTCAAATTCAGTCGGGTATTAAAACATCACCGGGAAAATCGAAAGACTATGTGCCCGTTGACGTGATGGCCCTTCAACGACTTTTTAAAATAAATACGTCTTTATATTTGAAAATTTCTAGCGAAAAATTTGTTAAGGTTCTGCATCCTGGTTCAGAATTTAATCAAAGTGAAGTTCACCGTTTTTCAGATAAAGCTATTGATGAACTTTATATTGAAAAAATTGATTTCGAGAACTTCATTAAGGATTACAGAAAAAATGTATTTTCCCGGCTAGCATGGGAAAAAGTTAAAACGGAAGAAAAATTTGAAATTTTAGTCGATGATATAGCGCTGATTGGAAAAGCGTCGCGTATTTTCGGATGGTCGCCAGCCGTAGTAGCATTGGCTCAGGAAAATATTTCCAACGTTATAAATGTAGTAAAAACAGAACCAGCTTTTGCGCGTTGGGGCGAGATGCTTAAGAACGATAAAAATAAAAAGCTAGCATCGCATACGATATTGCTCACATTTATGCTGACTGAGCTTGCCACCCGTATGAATTGGGCATCTCAAGGAACAATCGAAAAGCTCACATTTGCAGCGATTTTGCATGATATTGAGCTGAATGATGATTTGTTCGCCGACAAACAGACGCTACTGATGCACGATGAAATTGTTAATTTAAAAGAAACAGCGCCGGAAAGCAAAGTGCTGTCGCATCCCATCGATGCTGCACAGTTAACGTTGAATTGGCCTATGTGCCCTAGTGATGTGGATGTTATCATTCGTCAACATCATGAACGCCCTGATGGGCGAGGATTTCCGTTGGGATTGGCGTCGTTTAAAATATCCCCATTGAGCGCGGCCTTTATCATGTGTGAAGATGTAATTTATAAAGCCATGATCGATGCCCCAGAGGATCTTAAAAAATATTTTATGGGTCAGAAAGACTACTTTTCGCGCGAACCGTTTAAGAGCATATATCCTAAACTGCTAGAAATGTTCCTATAAGTTTTTAAGAACTGGCCCCTTAGTGTGCAGCTAAGGGGAGATTTAATTTCTTTAAA
>CAWVRN010000009.1:0-126774 GCA_963932905.1 uncultured Bdellovibrio sp. | reverse complement strand
ATGCTTGTGCTTGAATGACTTTTTGAAATTACCCACCATGGGCCGTGTAGAACCGGAATAAACTGTTACCCATGTCCCCGGAATGGACCACAAGACGGCATCGCAGTTCGAATACTTGCCAGAATGGTGCGCCCGGGCGGACTTGAACCGCCACATCTTTCGACTTACGCACCTCAAGCGTACGTGTCTACCAATTTCACCACGGGCGCGCACTATAGGAATAACAATTCTAAAATTCTATAGGAAATAAAGTCAAGCGTAGGTATGACCTAATCGGCCAAAAGGTTGATTAAGTCAAAGTTAAATGCAGATCGATTTCTAACTTTGGAGAAGAATTCATTATCAATATCTTCGACGATTTTTACAGCTTTATTTGCCATCTTCGTTCCCTCGTCTGTGGCAGCAATCACGAATGCGCGGGAATCCTTTGGATTATCTTTCTTTGATACCAGTTTTTTTGTTACTAGCGACTTAATCACGTCAGACACCAGCATTTTATCCATTTGCGTATGCTGACACAAGAAGGACTGAGTCATCACTTCACCTGAAGAGTCCATATAAACTATACACGCCAGCAGTGAAAACTGAGTGGGCGTCAGATTGATTTCTTTCAGGCCGCTTCGATGCAATCGTTGCAATTTATTTGAGACTTTCCACAAGGAAAATCCCAAACTTTCTTTTGAATCAGGGAACTGGGTCTCTAAATTGTTTTTTTTCAAATATTCCTTTTTGTCACCAAATTATGACGACTTCGCCTCTGCTATTTGTACCAGTTTTTCCATACAACCGGGCATATCTTTTTTTATACCGCTACCGATGAGCTTGGCAAAAATGAAAGTCAGCACCCCCGTTCAGCGAACGCGCCATCCAAATGTCCTGATTCAATACCATGATCCCACTGATTCCATGCTGCGATGTTGCTCCACATAGACCATATGTCCTCAGGAGCCGCTGTTGTTTTAATTGTATGTTTTGTAATAATCATGCTTCACCTCGTTTTCCCATTATAGTAAGCGCGCTTACTTTTGTCAACTCGAATTAGCAAACACATTAAATGCGCAAGATATTAAGTGCTTAGACTAACACACTCGTTACTGTGCTCAACCAATTTGAAGCAACAATCATCCTGAAGCGCCAACGTGTTGTTTTTTCTTGAAATCACTTTTCCTCAAGAAAAATGGAGCCGAAATATAGTTATTCCCTGTCGAAATGCCGCTAAACTGTATGAATGGACTTTGTTTTAACTATTGCTATTTATTCTATCATGACCGTTTTGATAACTTGGAAAGGTTTCCAAAAAATCGCTCGACGTGATCAAGAATATAACGAAGGCAAACGTCGCGCTATGGATGAACTTGAATCGAGCGAACATCGCCTTCGTATGTTCGTTGAACAGTGTCCTTACTCGGTAGCGATGTTAGATAAAGATATGCGCTATCTATTCTGCAGTGATCAATGGTTTGTCAGTCACAAAATTGAAAAACGACCGGTACGTGGCTTAAGCCATTATGATTTATTTCCTACTTCTGCTAAACGCCGGGACATTCATTTACGCTGTTTAGCTGGCGCTGTAGAAAAAAATGAAGGCGAAAAATTTATGATAAATGGATCCTGGCACTGGTACCGCTGGGAAATTCGACCTTGGTATAATGACGAAAACGATATTGGTGGCGTCATTCTATATTCAGAAGACATCACAGAAAAACAAAGACACCAAGATCGCCTTCGTGAAAATGAACAGAAGTTTTTAACTATTTACGAAAATTCACCCTTACCAAAATCATTGTTAAGCTGGCCCGATGGGCGATTTTGCGACGTCAATTCGGCATGGACCGAGTTATTTGAGTTTTCAAAAGAAGAAGTTCTTGGCAAAACGACCATCGAATTGGGTATCGTTCAGGATGAAAAAGAGCGAGAAGTAGCTCGTCAGCGTTTAAAAGATCACAGAAATTCACGCAATCTAGAAATGAAATTATACACTAAATCAGGTCGCCAGCTTGTCGTAACTAACAACGGAAGTGTTTTTGAACTCAATGGTGAAAAGTATTTAATTTTGACTCAAATGGATATCACTGAAAACAAAAAATTAGAACGTCAGCTAGCAGCTACGTTCAATCAAGCCGGCGTCGGCATTGCACATGTAAGCCCCGAAGGTAAATGGCTTCGCGTCAATCGTAAAATATGCGAAATCGTTGGTTATACGGAAACTGAATTATTAAATCTATCGTTTCAACAAATCACACACCCTGATGATTTAAATCAAGATATTTCGCTACTTAATCAAATGTTGAATCACGAAATCGATCAATACACGATGGAAAAGCGCTACATCAAGAAAGACCAATCAACAGTTTGGGTGAATCTGACTGTGGCCCTAGTCTGGAAACAAAACGGCCAACCTGACTACTTTATTTCTATCATTGAAGATATCGATTTGCGCAAACAGGCAGAGAAAGATCGTGCCGACTTAGCTGTACGTGAACATTCGGCGCAAGTGGCCTCGAAACTGAAATCGGAATTCTTATCCAACGTGAGTCACGAAATTCGCACTCCCATCAACGGCGTGATTGGTATGACCGGTTTATTATCAGACACAAACCTATCGTCGGAGCAGCAGGATTACGTCAATACCATTCGTCGATCCGGAGAAACTCTTTTGACCGTCATCAATGACATATTGGATTTCTCAAAAATCGAAGCCGGTAAATTAGATTTTGAAATGATTGATTTTAATTTATCTGACGCGATCGAAGATGTTAGAAAAACATTAATTTTTTCTGCAGACAAAAAAAATATCAAATTCAGCACTGATATCGCCAGCAATATGCCGGTGGCATTCAAGGGTGATCCCGGACGTTTAAAGCAGGTATTGTTTAATTTAATTGGAAACGCCATCAAATTTACAAACAAAGGTTCCGTTTCACTTTGCGCCTATCCCATTTACGAAACAGACGTCGAAGCTCATATAAAATTTGAAGTTAAAGATACTGGTATCGGAATTCCAATAGAAATCCAAGATCGCCTATTTCGACCATTCACTCAAGGTGATGCGTCCACTCACCGCCATTTCGGGGGGACCGGATTGGGATTGACCATTTGCAAAAGCTTGATCGAAAAAATGAATGGTCATATTTCTATTCAAAGTGAAGAAGGCTCAGGATCGACGTTTACATTTGATATCACCTTGAAAAAATCATCGATTAAACCTTTAAAAAAAGCCGAAACGGAAGTGCCGTTAGCCTCATCATCTAGAACTCGCAAAGCTAGAATTCTTGTCGCCGAAGATAATTTAGTAAATCAGTTAATCACAACTAAGATGCTACAAAAACTGGGCTACCACGCGGATGCTGTAGCTAACGGTAAGGAAGTTTTAAAAACTTTAAATGAAATTCCGTATGATCTGATTTTAATGGACTGCCAAATGCCAGAAATGGATGGCTACGAAGCCTCGCGAATAATTCGACAAAGCAAAGAGTTTCCGTATTGCAATATTCCTATCCTTGCATTGACCGCCAATGCGATGGCGGGCGAGGCAAAAGTATGCCGATCTGCCGGTATGAACGATCATATAGCTAAACCAGTCACGATCGAAAAACTGGGCCAGATTCTAGAAAAATATTTAGACGAAACCACTCGTTCAAGCTAATTTTAAATTACAACATTGCCAAGTAATATTAACATCTTACATCAATTACTCTTCCTCAAATTTAAGTATTCCTTCACGCCGACAGAAATCGTGGCATTATCACTGGCAAAGGAGTTTTTATGACTAAATTTATTTTCCTATTCTTTTCCCTCGTTCTAACTTCAATGGCTTTTGCTGAAACGACTGATCTTTTAAAATGCAGCACGAATGGCTATGCTTTGGCAGAATTAAAAATTCAATCTGATGATGGCGGCAAAACTGCGAAACTTGTCATTCAGTTTGAAGAAATAAGTGAAGGTGATACCGATGCGGCTCCACCATTAAGCCTACCCGTACGGTCCGGCCTAAAAGATTTAATTGCTCACGATTCAACGACTATTTTAGCCGCTGAGAAAAGCATAGAAAAAGACGGAGGCGCTTATTACGGCGCTTCTTTACTGCGCGTAGTTGAAGGTCAAAAGCGTGCGTTCCTTTCTATCCACGACAACGTCTACATTATGCATTGCTACTAGCGACTAAACTGGTGATAAGTCATCTGTCCCATAAGTCGGCAATGTTGGCACAACTCGTTCTGCCGTCATTGCTGGCTGGACATAATCGATGGGTTTCAAATCCGTGATGGCAGGACCTTCGATGACTTTACCATGGCCATCAAATCTGGACCCATGACAAGGACAATCCCAAGACTTTTCCGCCGAATTCCAAGACACAACACCACCCAGGTGAGGACATACAGCAGACACTGTGTGGCAGGCTCCATTTTCATTTCGATAGGCTGCAACCAATTGAAATCCATCGCGAAAGACTTTCCCTTCGCCATAAGATAAGTCGTCCAATGTATTTACCGACTTTGTTGTGACCCAATCCGCATACTGAGCGGCGGTATTTAAATTTTCTTTTAAGAAAGTGGAGGTGGCTCGCAACGAAATGCGCGATGGACTATACAAGGATTCCCATTGATTTTTTCTGTTCATGATTTGATCCGAAACCAACATTGCACCGATCGTCCCATGAGTCATACCATTGCCAGCATCCCCCGTGATCACGTAGACATTATCATAATCGCCAGGATTACGTCCTAAAAACCCAAGACCATCCATCGGCTCCATTACCTGTCCTGACCAACGATATAAAACTTCGCCTAGAAACGAGAAATGTTTCCGTGCCCAAGTTTCCAGACGTTCATAGCAACGTTCAGGATGTAGCTCTTGCCCTGTCTTATGGTCTTCACCACCCACTATAAGGGTATGACCTGACTCGCAACGAACATAATGATAGGGATCTTCGGTGTCCCAATAAAGTGCGCTTTCCACTACATCTTCAGGAATTCTAAATGCAAGCACATAGCTACGATAGGCATATTGTTTTGTATGAAGTGCAAACATGTCATTAATGGGAGTATTTGTAGCCACCACAATCGATTGACATTTCACGGTGTGTCCATCACGAGTTCTAACAAAACTATCTTTGCCACCTTGAAATTTTTCCGCAAATGAATGCGTGTATATTTGCACACCACCATCATTTAAAATTTCTGCCAAACGTTTTAAATATTTTAACGGATGCAGCTGTGCTTGCTTCGGAAAGCGCAGACTAGAACGGTTAAATCCTTTAATTGGCATACTTTCTAATTTTACGACTGCATTTAATCCTACCTGCTGACAGGCTTCAAATTCCCTTTCTAAAGTATCGGTTTGACTATCGTCTTGCCTATCTTTTTCACTTTGGAACAAATATCCGGAAATTCGTTCAAATTCACAGTCGATATTTTCTTCATGAATTATTTGCGCTACTTTTTCAATTGCGGCCGTATGGCTGCGCGCCACTAGCTTTGCGCCATCCAAACCATGCAATTTTTCAAGTTCATAATAACGATGACCTAATACATTTGAAAACTGTGCTGTCGTACGGGCAGTTTGCCCGCTACCTAGCTCGAAGCTCTCCAGTACGCACACCGTTTTGCCTTCCTTCATTAACAAGTAGGCTGTTGTTAAACCACCAATGCCACCTCCGACAACACAAACATCAACTGTGATGTCGTTTCGCAACGGTGAAAACTCAGGCATCTCGACAGTTGCCGACCATGGCGAAATGCTTTCTTCCGGATGAACGGTATTCATGCTGACTCCTAAGTCATTGTTTCTAAAAGCAAATTTTTGGCCATGACGAAATCTAATTTATTCGCCCTACAGCGGTTTTTCGGGGCAGAAATCCCACACAGAATTTGGCTTAAGTGGCGCCTTTCCCCCCGTCCACTGTGTCTTCAAAGCCGCTCAATAAGCGAATTTCATCGACTAACTCTTTGCAATCCACTGCGTCCGTTTGATTTTTTTGCCACGTATTTACAAATATACGCATTTGATCATTGCAGCGAAGTAGTAAGTTTACGGTTATTTTGTTCGCGACCAATTCTTTATTTCTAATCTTTAGCAGCACAGACTCAA
This sequence comes from uncultured Bdellovibrio sp., assembly GCA_963932905.1. Classification (GTDB taxonomy): domain Bacteria; phylum Bdellovibrionota; class Bdellovibrionia; order Bdellovibrionales; family Bdellovibrionaceae; genus UBA2316. The sequence goes on along the minus strand of CAWVRN010000009.1, from coordinate 120,684 downwards.
GTTCATGGTTGAAGACCCCTAGCTGGAAAAAACCTAAGGCTCTTGCGCCTCCTTTAAGGCTATGGGTCCAACGAAATATCTTATCTACCAAAGCTGCATTCGATGGGTCTTCCTTTAGCTCTAGAAAGTTCTTCTCGTTATCAGAGATTGCTTGTGAAACTTGATCTAAAAAAAACGATTTCAATTCTATTTCATAGTTATTCATATCTAACCTTTCGGCCCGACCGCTTTTTCCTTGAGAATCCCTAATCCATAATACTCTATACATTTCTATAACTTACAAAATCTTAAGAAATCTCCATCTTGTTGGCACTATTTATTCGTATCGAATTGAATGATCTTATTTTTTCAAAACAAAATTTTCGTTCACATTTAACACAATCTCAAGTTTTCTTGAGGAAACTATTCTTGTGCCATGTCGACGACAATTTTTAAATGGCTCTGGGAATTAGATTTGTACTCTCATCTGTGACCACCACTCGGAGGAACACATTGACCGAAGTTAAACCACGCCGTCGTATCCATCTGTTGGCAAATGCTCGTTCTGTTCAACAGAGGCCACATCGGCTTCCTGGATTAACTTCATTAAATCAGACATAAAAATCTCCTTTATATTTACATATCGTAAATGGGCAAGGTGTTTTTAGCAACTGAACTACTTTTTTAATTCCACAACTACGGGGCAATGATCAGAGCCGAAGATATCGTTTCGGTGATACGAATCTTTCAAGCGATCTTTGAATTCTTCATTCGCCATGAAATAATCTAATCGCCAACCCACATTCTTTTCACGCACGCCGGGTCTATAACTCCACCACGTGTAGTGGCCACCTTCTTTTTGAAACTCACGAAACGCATCGACATAGCCTGTTTCAATAAATTCGTCCATCCACGCCCGTTCCTCTGGCAAAAACCCGGCATTTTTTTTATTCGTTTTTGGATTTTTCAAATCAATTTCTTGATGAGCAATATTCCAGTCCGCGCACAGGATTAGGTTTTCACCTTTGTTACGAAGGGATTCGGCTTTTTTTAGAAATTTTTTACAGAATTCTAATTTAAATGGCAACCGCGCGTGATCACGCTGACTGTTTGGAAAATAGGAATTAATCAACGTGAATTTCGGGAATTTTGCAATGATGACTCGACCTTCTTTGTCGATTTCTTTATCGCCGATACCGACTTGTATATCCAGTGGTTCTTTCTTCGAGAAAATCGCAGTACCGCTGTAACCGGGTTTCTGCGCCGGATTCCATACTGCGTGGTACTTCATTGGGTTTTTAAAATCTTCTTCCAGCTGATCCGGATGCGCTTTAATTTCTTGCACGCAAACGATATCGGCTCCTTCACTTTCAAACCATTTTAGAAATCCACCCTTACCACAGGCACGGATTCCATTTACATTCCAGCTGACTAATTTCATATGCAGGTATCATACGATTTTTAAGCCACTGAAATCAAGACTGCGCCTCGCTGAGTCCAGAATTTTTCAAAATCAGCTAACAAAATCCGATTGTCCTTATCCTCGCGAGCCTCCCAGGGGTCCATCAATGTGATATAGCTATCATCCATCGACTTAACTAAACTGTAATGACCTGAATCTTCATACCACCAAGTGACAAATAGCACGGCCGTACCATCAAACGCGATTTGAAGTTTTGACAATGTTAGATTTTTCTGAAAATTCACCTTAAATCGATAGCGCTGCGCAAGTTCAGCGATCCTTTCCGGTGACGTATAGCCCAGTTCCAGAGTTCCGAGTTCGCGAGCAAAAAACAAATCGTCAGCATGTTCGCCTCGCTTTAAGAACTGATACATACTTTCAAAACAGGCGGCTCCGCACGAAAAATCCAGAGTTTGTTTTATTCGCGGCAAATTCATTTCGACAGTCTTCATACAACGGCCTCTTTGTTTTCTGTTCGCAAAATTAAATACGTTACAAAAACAAAAACGATAGATAACCACAGGTGAGATACACTCAGGGATTCACGAAAAAAAATCGCTTCCATTGGTTGAATGGCAACCGATGATAGCAACGTCGGAAATTCTGCCGTCGTGATATCGGTTAATTCATATAACCGCATAGTAGCGTAGTAGGCGCCAAACATACCAATACCAGAAATTATCACGCTGATGACAGACAGAGAATTCCACACCGATGTGGTCATGGGTTCCAAACCCCATTGCACCAGACCATAGGCGATTATCGCAAGCGAAGGAGTTAGGACAGTGATAACTTCGTTTTCTTCAGTCATACTTTTCTTGATAAAGAAATAACCAAAGCACAACAGCACGGTACCGATCCCTAAAACAGAAATCCCCAATAGCCACTGCGGCTGCCGCTGCAGACTTAAGGTATATATGGCAAGGATGACGATCGAAATCAAAGACAGCAGCTTTGCCCGCAACGTAGAATTCTGCCCGACAAATGACCCCAAGATCACGAGCATGGGAACATCAATATTAGAAAGCACTGCGACTGTAGAGGCCGACAACCAGTTGTAACTCATGGAAAAAAATGTCAGTGCCAGTCCTGCGATCAATGCGCGAAAAACTTGGGTCTTAATAGATTTTGGGATCAAAGATAGTTGCTGGCGTTTAGCCCAACCCCAAACCAGGATTAAACAGACTAATCCACGCGCCAATAAACTCTGCGACAGTGGCACATGCCGATCTGCAAGCAAGCGAATCGATAACCCCGTCACCGACAAACTTATAACTAAAAGGATCGCCCACAGGCCGAATCGAAAACTCATAGAGGGACTTTTATTCTAAATGCCGTTTAATTAAAACTGATGAATTTTAACGGAAATCGTTCTGAAAAACTCAACGAAAGATTTGCAAATTCAAGCTAAGATGCTGGCCCCCGCACTAGACGCGTTCGGCTAGCGCGCGAACTTTCTTCGCCACGCCTTCGATTACGTAATCCAACGCTTGCGTGCGGATACGGTATTTAGGCCATACCGCCACGATTTTGTAATCGGCATCCCAAGCGCGCGGGATATACGTTTCGATTTCATTTCGATGAGCATAGGCGATAAAGTCTGGCAACAATGTCCACGCCTGACTATGTTTTAACGACTCGATCGCCACGTCGTAACTATCGAACATATTAATAATTTTCGGTTGAATACGTAGCCGTTGAAACGCGGGATGATTTTCGCAATTTTCAATCCCTTGCGCTGCCAAGGCCGCAACGCTGGGATAGCGATCTAGGTCTTCGACCCGACGGTCTTTTAGGAACGGATGTTTTTTTCCGAAACAGATTACCAACTTGCCTTGATGCAAAACTTCCTGTTCATGATTGGGGCCCGTTTGCGGGGAAAAACAAATACCCAAATCCACTTCACCCGCACCCACCCGAGCCAGAACTTCGCCCGATCGCAACGAATGCAATGTAGACGTTAAGGCCGGGTGTTCGGCTTGAATACCCATCCACACAGGAACTAAAAATTCCGAACACAATGTGTGAGTCGCCGCTAATCGATAATGGCCACGCATCGATGATTGTTCTGATGAGATTTCTTCGCGAATGCGGCCGGCTTCAGATAATAGAAATTCAGCGCGATCTAATAGTAACTTACCATGCTGAGTGAGCTTAATTTGACGACCCTGTTTTTCAAACAGTATACGGCCGAACTCTTCTTCTAACGCGGCGATGCTGTGACTAATGGCACTCGGAGAAATATTTAAAAAACGTGCGGCCTGCCCGATATGTTGGCGCCGTGCCGTTTCGACGAAATATTGAAGCTGGTCAAATTTCATAGAACCCTCCGATGACCGATGTTGTACCAATCATTCTATAATTTTCAACGGAATTTATGAAAATAGATCATTTTTATTCATCTAAATTTTAGAGTAGGTTGCCCTTCAAGTTAAGGAGAGTTCCTATGAACATCACATCCATCAATCAAGCTCAGTATAAAAACGCCTACGGCATCTTATGCCATTCCTTATCTAAAATCGGATTTAATGACGCTTTAAATACTACATTTTGTATTATCGAGCCCGGCGAAAAAACCGCCGCTCACAAACACTTTGAACCTGAAATTTTTTTCATTATCCAAGGTCAGGGTCAGATGACTATTGGTGAAAATTCCGCACCGGTTCACGCCGGGGACCTGATTCAAATTCCACCTTTTAGTCTGCACATCTTGAAAAATACTGGAGATTTGTCCCTTCAGTTTCTATCTATATATACTGAAGACTTCGACATTCCAAAGCTTCCCTCTGATGTTCTAATCACCGTGGCTCCACCCACGCCCAACGGACCGCTTCATCTGGGACATATCAGCGGACCGTACTTGGCCGCCGATATTCTTTCGCGCTATTTACAGTCGAAAAATGTCGACGTGGTCACTCACACAGGCACGGATGATCATCAAAATTATGTCGGGGAAAAAGCGCGCTCACTTCAACTAGAAACCGGTGATTTCCGATCACACCGACGCGCGCGTATTCAACGCGGGTTTGTTAATATGGATATTCATTTTGACGAATTCATCGAACCCAGCCAAAACATAGACTACCAAAATAAAATCAAAACGTTTTTCAATACTGCGGTCGCAGACGGAGTTATCAAATTAGAAACAATAGCCATCCCCCATTGCACTCACTGCGATTTAACTTTAGTGGATGTTCATGCGGATGGCATGTGCCCACAGTGCGGATCGAGCAGTCGTGGTGGCTGCGAATCCTGCGGCATTGTTGTGCCAGCGTATCGATTGAATAACATCCATTGCGGACGCTGCGGCCAGGCCGCTCACTCAAAAACGAAATCGGTGTACACGTTTGATCTTAAAGCCCATTTACCGTTAATCAAAAACGAATTGAAGAGATTGAATTTATCTCCGCGATTACGACAGCTAGTGCAAGAAGTGCAAACGCAACCAGAAAGCAAAATCCTTGTCGCCTACCCGACTAAAAATGATTTAGGTATTCAGGTCGATGGCCGCAATATCCACGTATGGTTTGAAATGGCGGCTCATTACGAACAATTTGCATTAGGAAATAAATTTTGGGTTCATAGCTTTGGCTTTGACAATAGTTTTTACTATTTGATGTTTATACCCGCTTTATTAAAAGCAATGAATCAAAATGTAAAACTGCCAAACGCGGTGATCACAAATGAATTCCTATTACTTGACGGCGCTAAATTTTCAACCAGCCGTGAGCATGCGATTTGGGCCGACGAGTTTACGGGTGATAGTGAACATTTAAGGCTCTATCTAAGCCAGATTCGTCCGTCGCTGCATACGTCCAATTTTGAGCTAGAAAAATTTAATTCGTTTTCGAAAGATTTACAAATTTCGCTGAATCAAATTTTCGATCAAGCTGTGGCAATTGTGAAATCAAAAGGACTATCGAATTTGAATCCGTCTGACGTTAACGCCGAAGCCGCACCTAACGTCATCATCCAAAGCCAACGGTTTCTAAAAGACTTCGAAATGCTGATGACGCCAGAAAATTTTGATCCGCGACCAGCGAGTCGCTTGATTTTAAATTTTATAGATTCGACGGTCCAAGGCATGGGACATTTATCTAACGATAAAATCCGTATCCATACATTAGGAACCGCATTGCAATCATTTATGCCGAGAACCGCCAATAAAATTTTATCCATTTTATCTCTGGATGTCTATGCAGATTCCCAAGAGGAGGCACTATGAAAATTCTTGAGTTTGACCACGCCATCATCGGCGCTGGTTGCATCGGTAGTAGCATAGCTTATGAACTGACTCGTCGAGGTATCAGAAATAACGTTATTATTGATAGCGGCCGAAAAACAGTCAGCGCGACAGCCAGTTCGGGTGGCATGTTGCGCGTGTTTCATGAAAACTTGGAACATGTTGAACTGGCTTTAAATAATTTCGCGTTACTAAAAAAATACCAAGATCGGCATATTATCACTGAAAAACAGCAACCGAATGGACATTTGTATTTCTTTAATTCACGCCGATTTCCTCAATACTCGGCCAATTTTCAAAAAATGGACTCAGCTGGTTATGCATTTGAAATTCTAACCCCAGCAGCGGGACGCTTGAAATTTCCTGCATTCCATTGGGCCGACGACCAATGGGCTGTGTACGAGCCACTGGGATCGCATCTGTCACCAATTCGTTTCGCCGATGATTTGCTTTCGTTCAGTGAAAAATCAGGAATGACCATCGTGGATGATTTTGAAGTCGATCGCATTTGCCATTTCCGCGGTCAGTACAAAATTTTCTCGCAGAAATCCAGCATCACTGCCAAAACAGTCATCTTAGCTGGTGGGGCACGTTTACTGCCTCACCTTCATGATTTAGGCATCGGTCATTCGTTACGTTCACAAAAACTAACGACGTATCATGTTCAGAAAAAAGATCAACAGATGATACTGCCAAGTTACTTCGATCGCGAAACGTTAGATTTTGCCCGCTTGGGGCCAGGTGATCATTTGATTCTAGCAGATCTCAATTCAAAACGTTTGAAAGAAAAACTTTGGACCGGTCAACCGGTCGAGGTGACGGCCAACGACTGCTATTCACCTAACCGTTTAGGATTTGCGGGCTACTTAATGGGTCAACCAAAAATGATGTTAGCTACGGGTTGGGGCGGAACCGCTTTTAAGTTTTCTCTAGAAATCAGTCAGCGTATTGGTCGCGCTTTAGAATCAGGCCACAATGAACGGAGTTTGTTACATGCTTAAATCACCTAGAAAAACACTAGTTGTCATTGGTGCTGGTCCAAAAGGTATCGCCACGGCGGTGAAAGCTAAAGTTCTTGAGGAATTTAGTTTACCCGTAGATCGCGTAATCATAATTGAACGACATAACGTGGCAGCTAACTGGTCTGGTGAGTTCGGTTACACTAATGGCGAGATGAAGTTAGGTACATCGCCGGAAAAAGACGTCGTATTCCCCATAGAAACTGACATCGCCGACAAACATTTAAATCAAAGAATTAAACAACGCTTACTGCAATTCACGTGGATGTCGTTCCTGGTTCAAACCGGTCGTTTTTCTGACTGGGTAGATCGCGGTCGTCCGGCTCCGTGCCATTTATTTTGGACAGATTATTTACGCTGGGTTTCGGCTCAACTAGAGCCTCACGTTTCCATAGTTTCTGCGGAAGTGACAGCCATCGGATTAAATTCGAAACGATCTCGCTGGGAGCTAAACTTAAAAAATACGGATGGTGAACCGTATCTTTACAGTTTGGAAGCCGATCGTTTAATGCTGACCGGTCCAGGGCACACGCGTACAGATTTTTTGAAAGACGGCAAAATTCCAAAGAACACATATGATCTGGAATCATTCTGGTCCGCAATGAAAAGTAAAAAGTTCGCTGCTCAAGGCCGCATCGCCATTATCGGTGCGGGAGAAAATGCAGCGTCGGCACTGCTTGCCCTTTCTCAGTATGCACCAAACGTGCGTGTAGATATCATTTCCCCAAAGGGATTTATTTCTACTCGCGCCGAAAGCTACTACGAAAATCAAGTCTACAGTCAGCCCGAGCGCAATCAATGGCAGAATCTAGAACTTAAAGACCGTATTGATTTTATCGAACGCACGGATTTGGGAGTATTTTCAACTCATGCTATGACTATTTTGAATGAACAACTTCGTCATCAGATTATTGCCGGTCGAGTCGAAAACATTTCGGAAAATGAAGGTCGTCTATCATTAGATATCAACTATGCGGGAACTGTTTCAAGGCGCGATTACGATCAGGTGATTTTAGCCAGCGGTTTTGACCAAATGTCGACTCTTAGGAAATTTCTGTCGGTCGAAGCTTTGAATAGATTAGAACATGTATTAGGTGAACCGTTGACTCAATCAAAAATTGCGGCGTCAATTCAAGCCGATCTATCGGTGGGAGGACTGACACCGACATTGCATTTGCCGATGCTAGCCGGGTTAATGCAAGGGCCTGGTTTTGCCAATCTGTCGTGCTTGGGTCGACTGTCAGACCGCATCGTTACATTGCCAATGTTGGAAAATATGAAAACGACAGGACCAGAAGACCATCGCCTAACTTTGTTAGATGGTGTTCTATGACTCAATCGATTTATTTTGCCGAGGATGATGCGACTTTAGAAATAGAAAACTTGCGCAAACAAGAGTACGCGCAGGCCAATGGTTACACGTTGGACCTCAGCACTTTGCGATGGAGTATTTCTGACAGTCAAAGTTACGTGATGGTGGCCCGAGACAATCAGAAAATGGTCTCTACGATGCGCGGTGAATTGATTGCGGATCAATCATTACTAGAAAAAAAGTTAGAATGTCCTTGGGATTTCCCAAAGACTCTACAATGGCCCGCGATTCTGCTGAGTCGCGCGGCCACGATCCAGTCACACCAGTCCCAAGGACTGAATCTTATTTTGCGTTATTGGTTTTTAAAAATGGCCCTGCACCACTGTATCCCTTTGGTTGTTGGAACATTTGTTAGTGGATCGCCACGACAAAACACACTGAAGCAAATGGGCTATCATTTTTTTGAAAACCCATTGGGATGGCAACAATCTAGCTATCGATCGCACCGACCAGTGATCGTTGCCGTATTAGATATGACAACACATGGACAACAGGCTCTAGACTATTGCGAACGAAAACTAGGACGTAACCTTACTTACAAATTTGAAGGATCGTTTCCTGAGTTACGTTATGTGAGGAATTTATGAAACCATTTGGTTCTTACCAGTTTGAAAAATTAGAAGGCCGTCACCACGAAGCCAAGATGTTAGCACAACGGGCTCAAATGCGCCTTGATGGATTTCCCGATCTACTACGACGGCATGGCTACCCGATGGAAGGTCATACACTTGAGGTCGGCACGGCTCAGGGGATTCGCGCGCGTATTATGTCTGAACTCTATCCAAATTCCCAAGTGGTTGCCATAGATCGCAGTCATGACTTGCTGGATGTGTCTAGCCTGCAAAGGAATTTAACCTTCAGACAAGCCGATGTTTACGATCTTCCGTTTCAGGACAATCAATTTGATTTTGTTTACGCTCGATTGGTGTTCATGCACCTGAGCGATCCGATAAGAGCGCTGCAAAATATTTTGCGTGTACTAAAACCAGGTGGACGAGTTTTAATCGAAGACGCCGATCGCGACTGCATGTTTTTTGAACCCGCCCCACCCTCGTTCAAGGACTTTTGGGCCAAAGTTCAAGAGGGCCAGCGAAAATTAGGAGGCGATCCCAACGTGGGCCGCAAATTAACACCGTATTTAAAACAGCTTCGATTTAAAAATATTCAAACAGAAGTGCAGCCCATTATTGGCGGAGGACCTGATATTGAATTTCTGGTTGAAACGTTAATGCCAAGCCTAAATATCTATTTAGATCCATCCGATCGACCTCAAGGCGCGCAAGCTATTGCCGATCTCCGCCAGCTATCGCAAATGCCCGAGGCAAGTTTTAGTCACTTTTGGTACGTCGTCAGTGGAGAAAAACCATGACGACAGACCTAACTATGAAACCGTTTAACTTTGGCGGTCGCAACGAACCTCCTCAACTACTAGGTATTGGAGCTCAAACAGCTAGTAATGATATTCAAATAGGCATTTGGGAATGTGGGCCCGGATTGCTGGATCTAGAATTTGAATGGACTGAAACCGTCTATGTTTTAGAAGGACGTGCCGAGGTTGAAAATATCGAAACTAAAGAGTGTTTTGAAATGACTCCAGGAACAATGCGCTTATTTGAAGCTGGTTCACGCTGGCAATGGCGCATTCCATGGCGTTTTAAAAAAGTGTTTACTACTGTTGACCGGCTATCTACGCAGTGATTAAAATCGCTGTTCATGACTAGCGCAAACGTTGAATTTCAATCAATTAGTCTATTACTTGACGAGCCCTCACCAATAAAGGGCCCCAGTATCGCTAGCCTAATTCCCACGTCAACTACCTCCTTCAAATTAATTGGTCCTTCTAAAAACGCTGAAATCGAGGCACCCTATTTACCCTTTATGCCGGAAGTTTTTGTACGACGACTTTCTGCCTATTCAAAATATGAATTCGTCATCGTCAATCAACTCTACCGCATGGTGGAAATGATTCGTTACAATTTCAGCAATGGAGCGCAAGTTTCAGCCAAAGAAATCCTGCGGATGTCGCTGCATAAGTTGATCCCTGAAGAATTTTTGCCGCAGTTGAAATCATCGCATTGGCACCATGATCAAATTTCGATGCGGCCATGGCCACTGACACAAACCGAATCGGGACCTGAGGTCAGACCCACCGAGGAAATCATTCAATCACTGCTGAATCGAATCATCACAGGCCACAGGCAAAAACGTCTAAAAGTACTTTTGCAAACCCATAGTCAATCATCTAAAATCCTCCCTTTGCAGGTCATCGAATTAGAAACTGAGAATGAACTGGATTGGCGAGTTGATTTTGAAGATCGCAAGCGTTTTAAAACCGAATTCAAAATCGTTTCGTTGCGACATCGTCGATTTTACTTCTACGATTCTTATGCATTCGAACCAGAAAACGGCGTGGTCGTTGTTCATCCATGGAGAATGGAATTCAGTCAACTGCAAGAACGTCTAGCTGCGATTTCCGATTCATTAATTTTGGACGCCAGCATCGGTATGCCGACATTTGAACTATCTAGTGAGTTAAAAACTAAAGAGATAATTAAATATCTTCGCAGCCGGGCCCTGCCCGTTAAAATCAGCGGTGATTCGCACACGGTAGAGGCACAGCGAAGCCAAACGGAAGTTCGTTTTTCTGACAACGGACATTTCATTGTTCAGCATGAGGCACGAGTTCCGGGCCAGAAAAGTATCTCCAGATCGGGTTGGTCACAGCGATCCGCCCATTACCTGATGTGTCTATCGCAAGGTTTACCCTATGCCTTAGAAACTCAAGCCCGCGATATGGCCAGTACGGATTCGTTTCAACGGGAATGGGATTTGGCTCTCTTAAAACATTTGGGGATTCTTCAATATATTTTTCTTGAAACCCTTTCCGTTCATTTTGAAAAAACCTTGTTGGATGGAACGCCTCTAGCGAACGATGCCGTGTTTCCGGCTATACAGGAAAAAATAAAATTATTGCTTACCAGTAGTCAGGATGGCGAATTGACGGAATCCACGACGCTAGCAGATCTAGTATCAAGGTCCGTGCTCGCGTGTTTCGATCGTTTCGTCGATCAAATTCAAGTGGATATTAATCAAGGCGAATCATTCTATTCTGAATCAGGTGAAGTCATCATGGACGGAGTTCTACAGCGCGAGTTCCGATTAATTTATGAATTACTTAAACGTCTAGCACTGACCTCACAAGGTGGTTGTTTTAAAAAAGTACGGGTCCCACTTTTAAGTAGAATATCGTCTGGCAGTTTTGAAACGGAATCTACTGTCAGCCAAGCCAAATTTTATTTTCCCGAAACGTCGTTAGGTGGCGCCCTTGAAATCATTCAATATATAGTTCCGTTTGGTTTTAAGATATTTTTAAATGATCAACCTATTCATGAACTCGCTGATTCTGATTTAGATATAAATTTTAAAATTGCTGACCGTATGGATCAGTCGCAGATCAATTGGTTCGAACTTAGTCCCAAATTTTTCCTTATGGGCCAGGAAATCGACCCAAGCAATATTCTGCGGCTAGGATCCGGTGGCGTTATTGAATATGAAAATAAACTCTATCTCGTTCCACAAAAACAAATTCCATCGCTACGTCTGCTTGAAGATTTTTGGAAGACACTCCAGAAAAGCAAAATGGAATCGACTCGACGAGGGCGTGATACTTATTATCAACTACCTCGCAGCCAAACTTTGTTTCTGCTGGCCCTACGCAAAGCCGGAGTTCCGTTTCAAGGTGATTCAGAATGGCAGGCACTGTGTGATTTCTACGATCGTTTGGGCGAAACGACGCGAATATTAGAATTACCTTCTACAATTAAGGCCGATTTAAAACCCTACCAAAAAACTGGGGTTCAGTGGCTTCAAGACCTTTACAAGTTGAAATTAGGAGCGCTGCTGGCTGACGATATGGGTCTTGGTAAAACATTGCAGACTCTTACGTTCTTAGAAAATCTACGGTCAAAGGGTGAAATGGGTACGGTGCTGGTGGTCCTTCCTTCGTCTTTAGTTTTCAACTGGCGAAGCGAAATAGAAAAATTCACCCCGGAAATTCCCGTTGCTATTTTTAGCAATGACACCCGCGAAAACATTGCGGCCTTAGTTGCCAAGAAAAAAGAAAAGCTTGTACTAATTACCTACGGAATGATGCTTGAGCATAGTGAGGTCATCAGTCGTCATACTTGGAATATTGTAATTTTTGACGAAGCTCAAAATATCAAAAATATTAATTCCAAACGAACAAATGCCGCTCGCTCGCTCAATGCTAGATTTAAAATAGCGTTAACAGGCACTCCAATGGAAAATCACTTTGGTGAATTTTACTCACTAATAGATTTATTAGTACCCGGCAGTCTAGGACCTTTGGAAGATTTCCGACGTGGCTACGTTAACAGTCCAGTTATCGATTATGAATTAATTCAAAATCTAAAGTTAAAAATAAAACCGCTAGTTCTAAGACGCGCCAAAAAAGAAATTTTGGATCAACTGCCACCCAAGCAAGAAACGGTTGTTAAAATTGCCTTTGAAGAGGAACAAAAAGATATTTATCGAAATGTCGCCTTGTCATTTAATCGACGTATTCACGAAGTCATGGCCGTTCAAGGTGTGGCAGAAGTTCAGTTAGAAATGTTCACGGCTTTACTTCGCCTACGCCAAGTCTGTTCGGACCCCGCCGCCCTACCCGATGTGAAATATGAAAAAGTGCCGCCGAAACTGGAAACCTTGATGGATTCGGTGAAAGAAATTGTCGAATCCGGCGAAAGTGTTTTAGTTTTCACTCAGTTTCTACAAACATTGGAGCACACAGAAAAATTGTTATCGGATGCTGGAATCCCGGTGATGACCATCCACGGTGGCATCAGCACATCAAAACGGCAAAAAATAATTTCGGAATTTTCACAAAGCTCAAAAGGCATGGTTCTGTTGATGACATTAAAAACTGGTGGCGTTGGATTGAATTTAACTAAGGCGAGTTATGTATTTCATATCGAACCTTGGTGGAATCCGGCTGTAGAAAACCAAGCGACGGATCGAGCGCACCGCATGGGCCAAACCAAGGCCGTCCAAGTATTTAAATACATCATGCATGAATCGCTCGAAGAAAAGATTGAAATTTTAAAAGATCGCAAAGACCAGAAATTCCAATCTTTGTTCACCGATCTCGAAACCACCGACGGCAAAGAAAAAGAAACTGCTGAATTAGCCAGTGGTCCTCGATCACTATCAAAAGAAGATTTTGAGCAGCTTATTCGACTTTGATGTGTAGCAGTTTTCCATCACAACCCATAAAACCAGTTTACTGCTTCTTAAAAATAAAATTCAATAAAGTTAATTTCGATTTGGATTCTGCGAGTTCTATAGAGCAAAGAAGACAAATCTAGAAATTGATTTTTAAATCTATTTAGAATAAAAACCCAGGCAAGTATTTGAACTGTTTCTTCGTTTCGAATTTTGATTGCCAATGAGCTGCCTAAGCCCAGTCGAGGCTTTTTCTATTCCGATGGCTGGTAGTTTACCGATTAGCAAGCGACGTACCGATTTTTCGATCAGTCTAGCGAATGTCTTGGGTTCCACTACCGGTTTGCCGTCAACTTTACCATTTAACACCATAAGGCCCTTCAGAGCTCCAAAAGTGTAAAGATGGTCGATATCGAATCCGGATTTATAAAATATTTCAACGACGGTTTTTAAAAAATCTGGGTTTATCTCCAAGGTTTCATCAGATAATTTTTTAATGAGATTCTTCGCCTTTTCTTTTGATTCAGGAGAAACTGTTCCCGATTCAGTCATTAACGATGCGTAGTGAACCAACTCATTAATACTTCTAGAATGAAGTGCTTTTAAAAAGGAGGCTAACGTTAATCTAGGGTCCCATTTCCACTTTGATTTCTTTGCTGAAAAGTTGGTTAACTTACCCGCATCAATAAAATAGATTTTTTTACTATCTTTATCAATTATCCAATTTCCCGGATGTCGATCTGGATCAAAATAACCGTATTCAAATAACATATCCAAAGACATTTCAGTAACAAGCTCAACCACTTGTTTTTTATCAAATTCGGATACTGTAGCATCTTTCAAATAGTCTTTTAACGAAACGCCGGCTACCGCTTCCACCGCAAAAAGCGACTCATTAACTGGAAAATCTTCTATAACTTTAGGAACTGAGAACTTCCAACCTGTCTGCCTTTCAGTTTTTTTATTCATTTGGATCGCGTTAACAACTCGGTCGGCGATTTTATAGTTTTCGACCTCTATTTTAAAATTTGTTTCCTGAGCTATTTCGGCCTCAATGGCGGCAACCATTGGCCCAAACAATGGGCTCTGAAACTCTACCCCCTGGGCCTTGAGACGAGCTAGAAATTTTTTCGCCAGATCAAGACTTGCATCAATCTGACCGGACGCATAGGGACGTTTCAACATAATTGCTATATCTGGCCCATCTTTATATTGGCTTAAAACGACGGTTTTAATACTGGCACTACCAAGCACTTTCTTAAGTTTAATGTTTTGTTCAAAAAAACTTTTCGTTATCGATTTGTTTAATTCGTTTTCAACATCATACTTACTCATCGCTGGGGCTTTATGATAAAGCTCCTCTAGAGCATCCTGGTGTTCAGCACCAAAAATATTCCATACAGCAGCCAATTGCCCAAATTTAATTCCGATAGGTCCAAACAGTTTAAGAAGACTTGCGATAGAACTATTTTTTCCCACCGTTTCCACAGACCCACCAGAATTTGCCAATAAATAAGAGAAAACTACATTTTTTTCACTAGGATCTAATAATTCTAAATATGTTTTAATATAAAAAAACTTTTCCGAATTTGGGGCGACTCCAAGGTACTTTTGAATTAAATACTCCATCAATGAAGTCGACCCATACAGAGAGTTAGATCCATGGGTGGCAACGGCCAGAATAATAGGAACTCGCTGGGCGGGGTTGGTTTCGCCTAAAAATTTCTCTATCTGGACTTTAAACCCATATAGTGTCCTATCGATTTTTTTAATATAGAATTCGTTTACTTTCTCGTCTGGAGATAGCTTCTCTATAAGATCTCTTTTTAAATAATCATAAATAGAGTTAGGAAGCAAACTTCCCTTTTCAGCTCTAACTACAAAATCCAAAAACTCTAGCCTTAATGTAGAATTTAAAGTTTGAACGTATGAACTTACGGTCGATGCAACATTTACCGAGTAAGGAGTCATACGTCTCCAATTGGATGACTTTTCATCCTCAACATGTCCTTTTAAAAAGGGACCGGTTAAGTCATGGTCCCAACCAATTGATTCTAAATACGCGTCTCGATATAAAGAATCTTTAGGAAGCAACTTATTGATCAAGCTAGAAACGTCAAACAAATCCATTCCCAAAGACAAATTATTTTTCACGACTACCGCCGCCAGATCCGTTTTTAATGATTCAGAATTTATTAAATCCTTAGCCAAGACACTTTGAATAATTTTAACCCTCCCACTATTTTCCAATTGAGGAAGTATGTTGTCTTTAAAATATCTATCTGTCGTTTCGTTGGTGCCAATTCTTGTGATTCGATAAAACAGAGCCAGCGATTCAGAAGGAGACAGTGTAAATTCCTTTAACTTTTCGACTAAAAGACCACTAATTTTTGGCGAAATTCCGAATTCATTTTTTTTCCCAAAATAAGAAAACCAACGACTGACTTCAAAAACAATTTTTTTAAAATCGCGTAAACTAGTTTCTTTTGAAACCCGTTCCTTCAATTCCTCATAAAAAATCGGACCTAACTTGACTAACAAATTCTTTCGGTCTTCTTCAACTGGATCAAACGAGCTTTCAGATTCAAAATTTTTAAATTTAATAAAGCTCTTCTTTTCCAACTGAGCAATCTTAGCCATAAGATCAAAAATGTCAGTGATAATCCCGTACTCCCGAAGCAGTTGATAAAACTCAGGCAGAAACTGGTCCGGAAGCTTTGCAAATGGAACTGTGGGTAATTCCTTTGGCAAGTCATCCACTCCAAAGGCTAAATATCTAATAAAATCGGCTTTCAATACGGAGTCTATTTTTGAGTTGGCTATCACCCTTGCGGTATGTGCAATCCAAATAGGATTGTAAACCCGGAGTTCTTTATCTATAATTCCTGTCGACAAATTCCAAATCTCAACGGCACGCGTTTTAATTTTTTGAATTGTAGACAGCTCGGCTAAGTCACTGCGATTAAGTTCTTTAGTCAACTTAGTTTCATAACGCTTATTGGAAATATTTGGATAGTAGACTGACAAAGAAGAGAAAAGTAATTCTGAATATTTCGCTTTTACTTTTTGATCTCTTATTTTTTCTAAAACGCGTTCAAACTTTTGACTAAGTGACTCAGTAATCCAAAATGGCTTTCTCTTGTTAACTGAAAAAAGGGATTTAACTGAATATCTCTGCCCAAAAAACTGAGATTGTTCGAAATCGGGCAAGCTTTCAAAATGCTGATCTAAAAACTCGATCAATGACTTTTGAACGGAACTACCAACCACGCTCTTGTCAATACCAAGTTCTTTGGCAATAAACATCCAATCAAATCTGTTATTCACTTCCGAATTTAATTCTATAAAGGCCCAGAATCCACGATTATTCCAAATTTCTTGCATAGCCGACCGTGCGATTCGGCCCAATTCTGGATTTTTATTTTTCAACAACAAAGCCAGTGACCAGATGCTTTTGTTACTGTCGCTAGGCAGAAGACCAAAGAAATCAAACCTTGACGTATTTCCAATAGCTATTGGTTTACGCAAATTTTCAAAATAGCTATCAAAAAACAGCTGCACCCATCCGAAATACTCTGTTAGGGATTGTTGCGATAGCATGTCAGAGGGAGATTTAGAAAAACTTTTCCAAAATTCAATTGCCACTGAGTTATCTTTTTCTAAATAGCTTTTCACTAGTTCCGGATGAATAAATTTCCCAAATGTAGCCAATGATCGCCCGTACTCATTCACAGAATAAAGATCGGTTTTAAAGAATGGTAACTTTTGAACATATTCTTTATGGGGTACAGTTTCAAATCCACGAAGAACATTTATGTTTTCAAAAAGTTTTTTTAAACATTGCGAACTATCGCAAACAAATTTCGTTTGAACCGAAAATAGTTTAACTATTTCTACCAAATCATATGTACCTTTAGTATCAATATCAGGATATTTTTCAATATAACGGTCAAACCAAATCAACCAGGCATTTAACTCAACAGCCGATAACTCTTTTTTCTCACTCAATAACCGCCTCAGTGATTCCAAATTATTAGGCAACTCTATACCTGAACGGAGAGTCAGTTCTCGATTTACCTCTTGCATTGCCGTTGCAACTGTCTCGGGGGTAAAAACAATTTGTTCGATCGGTCTTGAACCTTTCGTAATTTTATCCAAACTCAATTTCAGTTCCAAACTACTGATGCGAACAAAGGTTTCCGGATGGGTGCTAGTCCCCGCAAAAAGTGGATCGAACCCAGTTAGAGGAAGAGAAAGTAGTCGCCTTAACGCTGAAACTAAATAGTTTGGGTCTAATTTAGCCGCTTGGAGAATTTCAGTAGCCTCAGCGTCAGCTCTGATCTCTACCGCTTGGTTTGCTTTTGAAGTGTAGTGATTTTCAATTCCATTTCTATCCAACTGATCTACGGTGTGGCCCAGCTCATGGGCTAAAATTCCAATCAACTCATTTACTCTCACTTGAAAATCCTCTTGGCCTTCAATGTCTTTAAAAAAGAACCGCAAAATACCAGTGGTCAATACAGCTATATTTTTTATTCGAGACTTTGAGTGTTCCCGCGTAGATCCGACAATTGCGTTAATCTCGTCAGAGTCGACTATGTGTAGCTCCGTGTGAATAGCAACATCACGAAAGCGACCGGCATGGGCAATTGAAATTCGTCTAAATCCATCACCAATTACCTTTTTAATTGTGGGCAAGCGAGACTCTTCAAGGTCAGGACCGTACTCCTCTCTAAGTGCTTTAAAAATCTGCTCTTTGGAGACATCGGTTTTCTCATTTGAAGCAGAACTATAGTTCGGCAAAAAGACCAATGACAGCATCAAAACGAGACATCTCAATAACGGTAGACATCTGTCCAAGACAGCGACAAATTTCAAATTCAAACAAGAGGAAAGGTACCATGGGTTCACGCTAGGACTACTATCCAAAAAATGGACCAGACTCTTTTGAAGAGAGACCACGCCAGAAACGTCACATTGAGTCTACTTTAGACAGCATTTTACCATCGAATCCAATTAAATAAGAGTTCATCAAGACCTGACGATTGCAATCACACGGGGTGGTAGAGTTAGTGTGTTAACAGTGTGAGAAATTATCAGGTCATTTTAAAGAGATTTAAATTTGGTTTGAAGTTTCGGATAGCAAAGGAAAAACTATGACAAAATCAATTTTCAATTATTCTTTAGCTTTTCTAATTACTGCCTGCGTATCGTCGTTATTCGCGGCCACTGACGATTCGATCTATAAATTAAATTTGGGTCCGAAAAATAAGGATATGCTGACTCAGACCCTCAGTTACTATGATAAGATTGAATGTGCTGCAAATGAACAGAATAAAATAGTTCGTCAGTTATGCCGCAATGACAAGAAAATGCTAACAAGTTTCGGGTACATCGAAAGTAGAAAAATTCCACTTCGCGTCTCTATGGCGATGGCGCAACCTGAAAAAGTGCCATATTTAATTTATTTCAAACAGGGCTACAATAAACAAGATAACGAATTTCAATTGCTACAGTGTATGATGTTAATCGATGCCAGAAGAGGGGGCGTTGAAGCATGCCATTTTCAAAACAACGCTAATATATTCAGCAAAGACTACAAAGGAATAAATTTAACCACTTCGAATATCAACGACATATTAGCAGGTTCAGAAAATAGCACTGTTGACGAGCCCGGCGCCGTCGCAACATCGATTGATATCAATCTGAAAAGTCTTCAGTCCGCGGGATCAATCAAATCCATACGTATCTATATTGAAACCCGATTTGGCTCCCTCGTAACTACCGAAAAAAAGAGACATCATTTAACTGCCAAAGCAAACGAGCACGGCCAATTTAGTGTTGATTACATTGATTCGTATGGACGAACACAGGAAGCAGATGAGAAAAATCTTGAGAGACTTAGCGCTGAGATATTAATTTCGCTTTTCAAAGGCATTTGACACGCTTTTAGACATTAGTATACAGACATCATTTGATGTCGAACTTTTTCATCTTTAAATAAATGTTAAACATATTTTCACTAGTTTAATTTTTAAATCGAATACTTTTGATTTTTGCGGTGTTTATTGGGTCTATGCCTTGCAAAGGCTCGTACCGTTGGGGGAACGATGGGGAGTCAAGATTCGCTATCTAAAGTTTATTTGGTTTTTACTGTATCAATTTATTCCATAGCTCAATTCGCGACAGCAGCACCGTTGTTTTCAATGACGGTTGGTGAGCCCTCAAGTGCTTTGCTACAGCAAACACAACGAGTAACCTGGTTAAATAGAAATTTTGATTTGGCGATGGCTTCGGCTTCGCCGATAAACTGGAATGCGCCATACAATATCGGATGGCAATTAAAACCTTGGCAAACATGGGCTAGCCTTTCAAAGTCTAGAAACCTCCATTATACAGCCCATATGCTGAGTCCCGGAGAAACCCTAGAGCAGTGCGCTGCAGGCAAATTGGACTCAAGGTGGATACCACTAGCTAATAGCTTGATGAGCTATGGTTTTAATAAAGCCATAATCCGGGTCGGTCATGAATTTAGCGGCAATTGGTATCCCTGGACCGCAAAAGGCAAAGAATCGTTGTTTGTCCAGTGTTATAGACGCATTGTAAATGTCCTACGAAAAACCCAACCAGCGGCACAGTGGAAGTTTGATTGGAATCCTATTCCCGGCACCTCTTCAACCATGTTAAACGCGACATACCCGGGCGATAGCTATGTTGATTATATCTCAACAGACGTCTATGACGTTTGGTACACTTCAAATACTTACCCTTTCCCTACCGGCTGCAATACGACATGCAGACTAGATAGGCAAAAGCGAAATTGGATCGCCATTAAATCTAACCTAGATCGAATTAGAAACTTTTCACAACTACGTAAAAAACCGATGGCCATTCCAGAATGGGGTGTATGGGATGAAAAGTATACCTACGGAGCGGGAGGGGATAATCCTTACTTCATAGAGCAGATGTATAATTATATACATGATCCGATAAACAACATCGCTTATCATAGCTATTTTGAGTTAGCATCTGATGGTGACCATCGATTGTACGGTGATTCTAAGAATCCCTCACTTTTTCCCAATTCGTCCGCGACATTTAAAAAACTTTTTGGATATTCGCTGAGTCTAGAAAATTCAAGCCTAAGCGACAACCAACCATCAGCGGGCTTCCCACTGACCCTATCCGCGCAAGTAAAGTCGAACAATAGTCTTGACAACACCATAACCACTTTTTATTACACGGATATAAACGGCCGGTTGGCAGGAAGTTACGCCATCAAAGGTTCGTTTAAAAAAAATCAAATCGTCCAATTGGATACCCTGGGATATAAATTACCTTCAACACTACCAGTCGGTTCCTATAGCGTCTCTATGACAATACACAATTCTGACTATTCGAAACAATTATTTTATCGAGGCAATATCCAAAAATTCAAAGTCGTTAAGGATTATGACGTCAATCATGTCATCGTGACATCAAAAACGTCGATTTCATTCAATTTAGTAACGAACTATGATATTAACGACGCGAATATCACTGTTTTTTATTATGACTCAAAAGGTTCTCTTATCAACTCATCGACTCAGAAAATGAATCTGGTTCGCCATACCCCTGTAGAAATCTCTTGGCATAATCATAGATTGCCAGCTTCAATTTCAACCGGAGTTTATACTTATGCCTTGAGTATTCACAATTCAAACTGGTCCAAACTACTTTACTTCAATGGCCGTTTATCACACTTTAGTATTCAGTGATATTCACACGGGGAAGTATTTTAAATTAAATTAGTTGTTGCATCCTCATATCGAACTTCCTAAAATCATAGTATGAAGGGTGAACCAAGCAAGTGCCACTGTCCATTGTGTGGACTCGCAATGAAAGTCAAATTCGAAGCTGACAATTTGGTACAAGCCATCTGCGAGGCAGGGCAAATGAAGTTAAGCCAATTAGCCCTTGAAATGATCACCCACTCTTTTTTCAAGGGGACAACTCAACGATCGATTCAGCAAGCGTGGTTGAAGAGCCCCCTATATTGTCTCAATGACGGAACTAAGATGAAACAACACGAACTCCAAGGTGACATGATTCTTACGGACCTTTGCTGTGAGTCTTGTGGACACGGCTTCTCTCCTGGATTAGTCCTCTCTCTCACGCAAACGCATAAGCACAAAAAATGAAACGTTCTTTAGCATCCGTACTTGAATCGGTATCGGACATTATGTTTCCCGATAACAATGGAAATGTTGCAATAACTGTTTCCTCCCGGGATGCTAGCGGAGACACTCCCCTTCATAAGCTCTTGTGGAAAAACGATACCGAAGGAGCAATTATCCTGATTGAAGCCGAAGCCGATATAAATGCAATCGGAGAAATGGGTGAAACACCTCTTCATATAGCCATCAGTCAAAATAACGAAACAATGGTCAAACACCTTTTAAGGGCAGGAGCAAATTTGGACATCCGTTCTCATTTTGGAAATACCGCCCGCGAGCTGCTCGAAAAAAAGAGCTAAAATCAGGCGGTCATTCGTTCAAAATCAGGGTAATCAGTGCTACTCCATGGCGTGTAGGTGATGGAGAGCGTCTGAATAAAGAGTTTTATTTTTCAAGTGCGCCAAGATCCCTTAATCCGCTCAAAAATTTTGCCTTAATATATGGAATTCTATTACTACCCATTGCAAATTCAGAATTATGTAAAAGATTGGTAGCTGAAAATCCAGATATACCTGTATGTGCACTAAAAGTTGGATTATACGTTATCCCTTTATTTAAAATAGGACTTCCTAAAAGTGGAGAGAGCGATCCATGGTCAATAACTCCTGCCGAACTTTCAATAATACTGCTGCTATTCTCTATCAAGACACCATCTGTTGGCCTCTTCCAGTTGGAAGTTAAATAATTAGTACCAAAGAAATTCACCTTACCCAGATCCCACAACAGTCTAAATTCAACTTTACCATAGCCCGTACTGATAGCCTCGTTAGTAAATACATTTTCCCAAGCATTTATTTGGTAATTGGAAGGATTGTCAGCATTGTAACCACCAGAACCCATTTGAAACACACTTGCATACCAATAGCTTCCGGTCGGATCTGTTCCTTTGTTAAGGATCGTATTATTATAGAAATAAAGAGTTCCTGTGCGAGCATGGGCCGAAGAGTTATCAAACCCCCAATGAATCATTCTAATTGAAAAACCGTTCGGCGAACTATTGTCATTTGTAAACAAGTTCCCGTAAACCCATGCATGGTGATACAGAGGATCAGATTTAACATTATTAAAATACTCCTCTTCTGTTTCTACCAGATCCAGTCCTCGCGCGCTCACATCGACTTTGTTGTATCTAAACACGGTGGCACTGCTGCGATCTTTTACTGAAGAACCACCTTGCGCACGTCCAAAGTAGTTTCCTTCGATCAATGTCCGATAGCCTTGGGTGTAAGCGCCATGTTCATGATCATCATCATTGTAACCACTGCCATCAACATAGTTTCCTCTTAGTATCAAGTATGAACTAAAATCGATCTCACTTCCGCCCTTTGAGTTCGTAAATAGAGCTTGAGCATTGTTCAAAAATTCGCAATTTTTTATATATAAGTAGTCAACTCGTGGGGAATAAATAGCAGCCGAAAATATGCCATAGCTCTGAATTGAATTCATGTTGTTCTTAAATGTCGAACCTGATCTTACATTTACTATTTTTAAATTTTGTATGATTATATACTTCGCTTTATGGGTTCCAGTTGTATTCGGTGGACGATGAATTGTAATAAGTCCCGATTCTTGTATGTCGGACCCAAAATTCATTGCTCTAGCGTCAGTCGCGGTTACAGCACCTTGTCCATCAAGTACCGGTTTTAAACATGAACTATTAGTAACACCATTTATAATGAATGGTTTTTGTGCGTTAGCGACGCTAATAATTCCAAATTTAGTCTTATAGGCTATGTCGCGGTAATAAATATTTACCACATCACCGGCACCCAAGCTTAGCCAAGGAACATCTGTTAATTCAGCATATGTTTGTCCTGGCCCAACATTAAGTGTCCGACTAGAACCAATAAGCGGTCCGGCACAACCTGTTGAATTAAACTCACCATAGTCAATGGGCGGCGGCCAAACATCGACCTTTGGAAAACCGGGTGCTGATTTGGCTATTAAATCAGTCGATTGGCCGGTTTGACCTGTCGTACCTGTTCCTGGATCAGATGACATAATTGAATCGCCACCAGTTCCTTCATCAGAAGTCTCATCTGATTTAGAATCGTGGTCCACCGAACCAACCATATTCGCGCTTTCAAACCCCTGATTAATTCGACAGTTTTGAAAAAAAAATAAAGAGGTCGTCATCGAACTCATCAAAAGCAGATAAACGGGCTTGAATTTCATTTTATGTACCCCAATGACAACTCTATCATATGATCGGAAAAAATCAGAATAGATCGATTGGAACGACACATTTTGAGATTTTTTGATAGAATTATGTATTGTTCAAGAACTGGCTCCTTAGCTTGCGGCTAAGAAGCTAAATTCTATTGGAAAGACAGTTGTTTAGTTGAAATTTAAAAGAGCTGTCTTGAAACAGTTTTTCAAAAAAAATTATTATCCGAATTTGTGATGACTAGCGACCATCGCTTTGGTCACATAGTATAAAATTAAACCCGTTTGTCCCACGTAGAAATCAGTCCAATCACCTTTGTGGTCAAAAATCTCAAAATAGCTGTTAGCTGCGGTAAAGAGGCTCATAGTTAAAACGGACGGTACTATTTCGTACTTTGGAATAGCTAACTTTAAAGACCCTTTCTTGGCAGAGATCGATCGATGCACGGAACGAACATAGCCTTCTATTTTACTCCGCAATGTCGGCTGAATCCGACTGACAAGTGCCATACACGCGGTCGCACCCGCGCAAACCGTATGATGGAATGCCCCCATAAAGCCAAACCCTTCAAAGAAATTAGAATAATGTAGGGTCAAGAAATTCACATGGCCAGCATCGCGCAGCGCAGGCACAGTTATACCACCAACATAAAGGGAGGCCAATAAATACCCCGTCCAAGCCACCCCAACAAGGGCATGCCTACCCGATCTTCTCATAAACTTTACGCGCTCATTAGCGCCGTTAAAATCGTTAATAAGTCGCTGAGCTTCGATTTCAGCTTCCGCATGGGCTTTGGCACTGTGGTTAGATAAAATGCGTTCTAGCTTGGCTGAGTCTTGGATTGCATTGAATCCTAAATTAGGACCAGGACGTTGCCCATAAAACCCTAAGCATGCCTGATCCGCAGTAGCCGTTGAAGACATCAACAGAAAGGAAAGCCCTATTAATAAATCAACAAACATTCGCATTGTCGGAATATAAAATAGTGATTAAATAATTTCACCTGTTTATATTTAGCCACTTAGGCCCAAAAACGGCACTTTGCAAGCCCATAGCAAGGTCACTCTGAACTGGCCCCTTAGCCTGCGGCTAAGGCCAAGTAAAATATCGCCAAATCAAGTGAATTTAAAACGTGCTATCTAAAATCCAGAAAGATTCAACACGCTCGCTTTTTTTGAGGGATCGAAACTCGAATGTATTACGAGTTAATTCGGATAATATTTTTTTTTTGAAAAACTGTTTCAAGACAGCGCTTTTAAATTTCAACTAAACAACTGTCTTTCCAATAGATTTTAGCTTCTTAGCCGCAAGCTAAGGAGCCAGTTCCCGGGAGATGAGTTTTCTAATCAACGCCAATTAGTTCGATGGTATAGTTCTGTGAGGCTGGCGTGCCGGTGGGAGGAAGAATATTGAGCAACCATTCTTTTGATGGCTGAATCCAACCACGAATAAAATAACCATTTCCCATCAATGTCGAGTAACCGTCATCAACAGCCGCATTTAGGGAAATTGTTGTTAGGTGATTTGCTTCTGTTTCCTTTTTTCCGTCAACGTACACTTGCACATTGATTTTGCTAAACGTTCCCGTATTAAATTTATAAAAATCATTAGAAACAGATCCCGCGGAGTCAGCAAATGTGCCGTGAATTACTAAACCTACTTTATCCAGTGTATATCCCACATTTTCAGATTTACTTGACGAAGAATTATTAGCATCCTCCTTCTCATAATAAGATGCAGCGTCAGATCCCACTATATGGTCCTCGTTTCCACTCTCTAAAGTTCCATTGGCATTTTCTGCTGGATCGCTGGACGAAGAAGAACGACAAGAACTCAATGTTAAAGACGTTGAAATTAGGGCGAAAACTAAAAGAAAAGACTTTGTTTTATTTAGCATTGGATTATTCCTCATAGCCTTATTATAAGCTCCCTCTTCTACAAGACGGTAAACAAATTTAATTAAGTATCAACTTGGTTGAAAATGCAAAAAGTGCCAAAGTTATCGACGGAAAATAAAATTTTTAAGAAAAACTTAGACTCATTTCGAAACACCATATGTCGCAATATCTACCCGTTGACTCACTCGAATTTGAAAATTACAGAGGTAAATGGTTTTATTTTTTATTCCTGTTATCTTAATCTTCGGATGCCAGAATAATTGGAAAAGAAAAGACCTTCATTTGTATAAACAATTCCTGAAGGGAAAAAACTTTTTGCCGTACTAATAGAACCATCGATATCTTCCCTTGCGTCGTCAAACTTCACGATAGTTGTTACTTCCTGCTTAGAAATATCAACTTTTCGAATGGCGACGTCCTCAGTAAAAAATAAAAAGTTAACTCCATCGGAAGACATTCGAGATGTGTTAAAATAAACTTGGGCATCTAAACCGACTCCATCTTTTGATGCCCATGTTCCACTTCCGATAAAAGTGGTTACGAGACTGGTTGCCAACGAAACTTTTTTTATTTTCGAATAGGTCAGATCCAATAAATATATATCATCTTGTATAAGAGCTAAATCTCCAATTAACCCAAATCTTGCATTTGTACCGGTGTCGTTCGTATCTCCAGACGCACTGAGCGAACCGGCAATTGTAGTCACCTCAAGTGAGGTTAGATTCATTTTTCTTAATGCCGTATTGTCTGCTATGAATAAAAAGTTATCTTTCACGACAAGACCTTTTATTGTCGAAAAATACGCTGATGTACCTATTCCATTCTGTGCGACACAGTTAGTACTTGATCCTGCAACCACATTCACTGATAACAAAGCAATATCCAATTTTCTAATTGTGCATTTATCACCAATATAGATCAAATTTGAATTTGGAACTTTGACCATCGCAGAAATATTTTCGAAGCGAACTGAAGTACCAGTTCCATTTACAAATCCAATTTCCTCTGAACCAATCAAAATTTCACTTTGTCCGTTTTTGATATCCGTTCTTTCTATTCGTGTTTTGTTTCCAGATCCAGGATTCGAAAAGGCGGCTTTATATAAGTAATTTTCATCGGCAATTAAGATGGTCGGATATTCCTCATGTAAATCCAATCCAGTATCCATAAAACTTTCGAATAAACAGCCGCTTAGTCCTAGAGTTAGGAACAACGAACAAATAGAAACTAAAACTTGTTTTTTATTCTTTAAATATTTCATTTTGAATCACCAACGATGGTTTTTACTTCTAATGTCCCCGTGTGAAACTTTCTAATATTATGAGAACTATAAGACGAAAAATAGATTTCATTGTTATAGTAAAATAAACCCGCTGGGGCAGCGAGCCTAGCAGCAGTTCCTACACCGTCGGTATTTCCATATGTAGTGCCAACTAAGGTGACTAGAGAAGGTGAATTGAGATCCACTTTTGCTATTCTATCTGAAGACGAGGAGGAAACATATAAATAAGCTCCGTCATTTGTTATTCCTGATGCTTGCACAGATATCGGGCCTAATACGGTAGACGTAGCTCCGGTTGTAAGATCTAATTTGGTAATATAATAAGAATTTATATTATCAGTTTCAGTCATATAAAGCGCTTGATTCATAAGGGTGATATCCATTAGGGTCATATAAACGTTTGGATCAACGTTCACCGTCGTTACACTATTCGTCCCGCTCAGAGAAATTTTGCGAAGGTTTGAGCTGTCGTCTGATACATAGAGGAAGTTATTATCAGCCGTTATCCCTGAGAGATTTGAAAAGGCAGCATTTGTCCCCACTACGTTATCACTAGCAGCAGAACAGTTATCTGGCTGACCCGCGAAAAGTGAAACTTGCTTGGTGGTCAGATCAATTTTTCTTACGATGCAGGATTGGTTTTCAACTACGAAAAGATTATTTCCAACTGCTACCAAGCCCATTGGATCGTTAAAAGTGGCATTGGTTCCAATTCCATCGGTCGACCCTCGTTGAAAACACTTTCCTGCAAGATCCTCAGATTGAAGGGTACTCATATTAATTCGGCGAATGAGTTGATTTCCAGTGTCGGAAACGTACATGTATCCATCATGAATAATCGCCTTTGAGGGGCGATAAAATTTTATTTGTGTTCCAATTCCATTGGATCGCCCGGCATTAGAAAGGCGGCCTGAAAAAAGTTCAACTTTTGTAAACGCATCGCTTTTATACTGAAAGGCTTCTGCTAAATTTACTTTGGTTCCATCAGGCGACTTAATACTTACACTCAGCTTTTTACTACTAATCGCTTTCAATTGCTTTTCCGTAGCGCCACTTGACGAATCTAAGTTTGCCATATCGAATTTTGGAGCGATACAATTTAGGCTTTCCTGACTTAGGACAACTAAATTCGAACATTCTTTATCTTCAATAAAAACAGAAATTCCTTCTCTAAATCCGGTTCCGGAAATTGTGATTTTTTCTCCCCCCAAAAAGAAACTCTGATTTGGGCTTACGCTTGCCAAAGTGATGGGTACGGGTTTTGGATTTAGATCGTAAATTCTTGAATTTAAAGTGCAGCCCAAAAGCAAAATATAACTTTGTAAAAGAATAATTCTTAAAATCTGTCCATTGTTTTGTGAGTTTGCATAATTCAAAATGAGACGAACATCTGGAAAAACTATGTTTTGGACAAGGTAAATTATATCTCTTAAACAAGATTTTTTCATACCATGATTCTTATCGGTATAATTTAAGGAAATCGATAGCAGTTTAGCAATAGAATGTAATGAAAACAATGCAAACCTCGTTAAATAGCTAATGATTTCATATGTATACTAACAACAGGATATCAAAATGATACAAAAAAACTGATCATTAGCTCTAGTAAAGAACCGTTTATTCTGCTCGTATCAGATATTCAGCCAGCAAAGCTTATTTTTTCAGAGCTTTAAAGCGAACTCAGTTCTTCGCGTGTTTTTGGTAATTTCGTTTTTGCAACCTCTGGTCCTAGAAGGTACGCAATGACGTCGGTAGCGGCGTAGGTTCCTTGACCAGCTTTGACCAAACGGCCGATGTTATTTAGATCATCACCTGCGGTTAATAAATGAATTTCAGGTGTTCCATCGGCTTGAATTTGTGCCATGCCAATATCGGCCATTAAGGCATTACACAGGCACTTACGACCAACTGTATCTTCCTCCAGGCCACCTTTTTTGATATAGTCCGCAACCGGTTCTGCTGGGCAACGCTGACCTAAAGTTCCATCTGGTTTTTTGTATGTGTGTCTAAGATATCCCAAATCACAAATACGTTTGCGATTTAGATAATTGGCTTTTTCTGAAATACTGCCCGGCAATCGAGCCGCTTTGAAGGGAAATCCTGTTGGCGAAGATCTGGGATCCGTGAAAATCCACCCCCCATCTGGTGGCGTTGTCGTTAAGATTGTTTTGATCGCATCTAATCTTAGCTTGCGATCAACGCCAGATTCTTCTGAAAATGCAAATAGAGTTCCCACTTGAATCCCATGTGCACCTTGATCACGAACGGCTTTCATTTTATCTGGAGTCGCGTAATCGCCCGCCATCCAAAACGGTAATTCAAGTGCCGCCATATCTGCTAGATCGACTTGGTCACGAACACCGTAAATGGGTTCACCACGCTCGTTCAACTGCATCTGTCCACGCGGAGGCGCATTGTGGCCACCCGCTAAAGGACCTTCTACGATGAAACCGTCTACTCGTCCTGTCGATTTTTTCTTTAAACTTAAAGCTAAAGTAGCACTTGAAACAATCGGGAAAAAGAAAGGACGCTTCAGAGGTTTCAACTCCATACCGTCCATGACAGCATGAGGATCAAAGTGAGTTAACGTGTCGTCCCCGCCCGCCACTGGAATTTTCAAACTGGCTTTTTTATTTTCAGCAAACAAATCCAACACACCTGGAATTTCACGTGGAATCCCGGCTCCCATAATTACGTAATCCACGTCAGCCAACATGGCGCCATATAGGCAGGCCAAATTTGGTAAATGAATTTTTTCAAGCAAGTTAACACCCACAACGCCGCAATGACCCTCTTTAGCTAGCCAAACTTCAACAAAACAAGCCGCTACCGTTTGTTGGAGCAAAGCGACCGGAGACACCACGTTGTACATTAGTGCCCGTTTATAAGGCTGACCTGCCGGACGACCACCTTCAATATAAAAAGAGTCGATAATTTTTTGAGCGATCGTTTGTGAGGGAAATGCTTTTAAAGCGCGACGAATATTACCGTCTTTATCTCCATCCTGAAGACGGCGGACCAGGACTGAATTTATGGCCGTTCCAGAGACAACGCCCAGCTGTCCAGTTAAAGAAACGGTCCGCGCTAGTTTCCAATCGGAAACTGCGATACCCATACCACCTTGAATAAGAATCGGATGATTAATTTTCATAGCGTGAATCTATATGGCGAAGCGAAATCTCTCAATCACTTACAGGAAATTAACGCTACGCTAGGAAGTTTTTGCAGGGTTCATAGCTTAGGCATATCTGAAGAACCCTTGTTCTGAGAGATTTTTTCCCCGAAAAAGGCCCCAATTTGTCCCAAGGTTGCAAAGAGCTAAACAGATTATTTAGATTCTGATGTATCGCCAATGCACGAAAGAACTTCGTGATATTCATAAATGGTGTTATTTCCCGGCTTAATGGCCGCTAACATTTTTGTGATACGATCGAGTGTGAAATTAGGATCGGGATTTAACTGAACACAGAACGTGTGCCCGCCTTCAAAACCCCAAGCTGTGGTCACGAAATGATCAACAACACCTTCAGTGATTAATGACGCCATTGCCGCACGAACGACTTTGTACCCATCAGCATCGAAGCCTGTGAATCCACCTAAAACTTTCACTGATATAGCACGATTTTCAATAACACCACCAGGACCTGGTTCCGCCATTACTTTTGCACCAACTAGAACCATCAATAGAACTAAAAGATATTTCATACATGATCTCCTTTATGCTTGTAATCCCAACCTAAAAAAAATGGCACGTCTATACATTTTCAGTAAAGAGCGCGCCATTTGTTTATTTTAACATTTCAATCAAAATAAAATTAGAAAGTGCGGAAACCCGAATTTAAAGGCTTGAACCAGCAAAGAGGACGCACGCCTACTTTTGCGCCACCTGCTGTAAAGCAAGAGTATTTCATCGCTTCTTGTTCAGCTTGTGGAGTGTCTTGTCCACCAGAGAAATTTTTCGCTGGAATAACATTTAGATCCCATTTAGCTGTGCAAAGAGCGCCAGAAAAATAAGTATCCAAACGGCACTGTGCTTTAGGATGTGATACCGACGTTTTAGTTACTACCGTTTTATCAGGAGTATCAAAACTTGGAGCTGGAGCTGCATTTCTGCCTCCGATTGCATGAAGTAAAGTCGCTAGGGAATGACCACCTAGAGCCGTACGTACACACCAAGCTTGTGCATTTGCATTTCCGTTCCAAACAGTTTCACACGCTTTTTGAACAACGGGTGGTGTTTCACGAAGGCGACGGTAAAGTACGTTTCTATTTTGTTGTTTGCCCCAGATGTATTTCGCACAAACGTTTGTAGCGAAGAAATCAGATTCACCTTCAGCTGATGCCCAGTCTGTGCGACCGTAGAAAGAGTAACCACCGAAATGATGACCTAATTCATGACATACTACGAGTGCAAAACCATCTTCAGTGACTTCTGGACGACGAGCTAAACCGCCGTACATATTTACAACCCAGTTTTTTCCGCTTTGAGACGCAGACGCGTTAACCGTTGGATCTGACCAACGTTTTTCCGCTGTTAATGTAACACCTTTAGCTTTTGCTACCGGTGTCCAAACAGCCATCACTTCGTCAATGATCTGTCCAAACCGTTGTTCAGTGATATTCGCCACGCGGCCAGTATCTTCCCTATGTAAATTATTTGCTGGCAATGTCCAGCGCATTTGCGGAGACCCGTAATAGGCGAAACCATAGCGTGATTGAGCCTGAGCGGCACCCACGAAAAATAATAGTACCAACATCATTGTTTTCATAACAACCCCTTTTGATTTAGTTATAGACAAAAAAGGTAGGACAGCATTTTTACGGTTACAACTAAAAAAGCTGTGACTTGGGGTGAGATTTATTTTTTTATTTTTTCGGCGATCGCGATTGTCAGATTATTTTTGGCCGCGACAGATTCTGGATGAACCTTCACAGCATGTTTTAAAATCCGAATAGCCAGCTTACGATTGCCATTTTGATAAGCATTATTTGCAGCACCAATCAGTGCGACCAAGTTGTTAGGCCACTTTTCTAAAATACGTTGATAGCTGACACTCGCATCCTCCGATTTCTTTAGTTGCTCTAGGATAACAGCCGCTTTTACGTGATCCATTTCCGATGCGGAACTTGATAGTTTATCGGGAGACAAAACAACTAGCCCCCAATTATCAGCCAGGTTCCAAGTGTACTCGAAATCTGACAGATCCATCTCCATATAGGGCTGATGTCCGGTATGTAATACTATTTTTTTCCGAGTCAGATCGTAACCGACTACCAAAGCATAGTGCCATTGCGGAGCCCAACTGACTGTCAGATTTTGAAAGACTAT
The DNA here is from genome assembly GCA_963932905.1 of uncultured Bdellovibrio sp. GTDB lineage: Bacteria > Bdellovibrionota > Bdellovibrionia > Bdellovibrionales > Bdellovibrionaceae > UBA2316. The sequence continues at coordinate 88,476 of CAWVRN010000009.1, read as the reverse complement.
GACAGGATTGTTCGCTGCAATTTCTGTCATCAAAGAATCCATAGTATTCACGGACATGGCAAGCATTCCGTAACGGCGATTTGCGCTCAGAATATCAACTGGCAACGAGCCGGACAATTCGGGGGTGAATACATTCTGGGCCACGTGATTGATGTCGGCGTCGATCCCATTCCAACGAAGCGCCATCGTCACGGTCGCTGGCCCACAGAAATCTTTTTCTTGGTCTATAAACTCAACGTTGGGTATTACTTGCTCTTTTGGTAAAGATAATGACATCATGGATGGCGCTTCCAATACCACAGTGGTCGCGCACCCAAAATTAATTACTGTCCATAGTGTGAGTGAGAAAAAGTATTTCAATTTCATTTATTAACACACCTAAATCCGTTTAATAAAATAGATAATTAGGACAATTAACAATACCGTCACAAGCAAATCACCACCCGCGCGTGATTGTTGAATTTGAGTCGACATGGATTTTAATTCTTGATCCGACAAACTCGCTAAACGCGAGGTCATTTCCTCTGCTGAAACTCCTTTGGCGTGAAGCTGTGCTTTCACTTGATCATTTTGCAAGAAGGCTTGAATTTCTTTTTCTTGTTGCTGTCTAGATGTTGGTAGCGCCACCCTATTCATTTCATCTAGTACGGCGGACGCCGTAACCATTTCTTTTTGCCCATTGGATGCGAGCGCCATTTGTGGCAGTGGTATCATCATCAAAACAACCATCACTAACCGCATCATTTTTTTTAATACACTTGTTTTCATAAGCCCCCAATAGATGTTTGTATATGGAAATTTTCCCCAAATCAGAACGAAAACATCCACTACTTTGAGATAAAGCAAACCTAGGACCATAAAAAAAGGCGTTACGATTCAAAATGTAACGCCTTTTAGATTTAATAAAATTTATTTTTAGCGATTAAATGCTTGTCTCTAGAATCAACAAGATCAATCCAATGATCGATCCACCGGCAATTACGCCAGCAGACATTGTTTCTTGATTGTCGATAAACGCACGGTAAGTAACCGATGATTTATCCTTAGCCATTTTTCCAATAACCCAGAAGAATAATGCGCCTAAAGCCATCATTAAAGAATCTGTGAAACGTAGAACGAATGCTAATCCAACACCCACGGCAGAAATTGGGAATTTACCTTTTGTTTTCTGATCAAGGTACGCCATGATGATACCTAAAATTCCCCCGACTAGTGCCGCTAATTGAGCCGTCGGATGAAGAGCCGCAAGACCCACTGTCAGAACTTCCGCCACAGCTTTCCATACGGTAGCCGAAGGCAGAGGTAATTTTTCAGATGTGAATAACGAAATATCATTATGGAATAACATGTAGAATACAGGAACAGCAACCAAACCACCGGCAAAGATCCCTAGAATGTGACCAACTGCCTGATGGCGAGGTTTACCACCCAGCATGTAACCGGGCTTGATATCCATTAATAGATTACTAGAATTCAGTGACACTTCACTGGTAATTCCCGCCGTCATTAAATTCGTCGCGATCTGTCCTGGGGCCAACATACTGTATGTCACTTGAGTCAATTTACCTAACGCACTTCCGGGAGTGATTGCTGTCAAGCCCGTCGAATTCACCGCGATCAAAGTGAATACAAATACCAATGGAATCGCAATCACACCTAACCACCATTCAACGCCAAACCATGCATGACCCATCCAAACAGCGATCGCGCCCACTATAGGGATACCAACCAAGGAAATCCAAACCGGCAATTCGATATCTTTTAATGGATCAGCATCTTTAGTTTTCACTTCTTTCGTTTTACGTTTAAATGCCGACAGAATAATTTCTGGACGCGCAAAGAAAGAATATAAAGAAGCTGTCGTCATCATCGCCACACCAAACCACAGCGACCACATAGTGATCCCCTTGAATGTCGCGTGCGAAATAATACCGATTTTAATTAAATACGGAGCTAGAATAAAATAATTCAGAATAGCACCTAGTAACATCGACATTGCTGTCTTCATGCTCATTAGTCCGCCTGTACCCATCAACACGATCGAAGAATCTAAACGGATAGTTAAGTCTTTCATTGGCGTACCGAAAATGGCCGGAGTTGCAAATTTATAAATTAAATCATCCCAGTATTCTGGTAAAACTAAAAACGGAGCTTTTAGTTTTGTCATGATCGGCTCATTTCGTAAAAATTCAGTTATCGCCGCTACACCCGCACCGCCCATTAGGACTTTGGCTTTGAAGATACCTTCTTTGCCTGTATCTGAATGTAAGCTATCAAGTACAACACCCGAAGCATAGCCTTCTGGAAACGGCAACTGTTCGTCATTGATAAAACGACGTTTCAATGGAAACGCAAACAAAACACCTAACAAAGATAGGATGACAATCCACCAGTAGGTTTGCCACATAGGGATCACTTTATTAGTTACCATCATGTACGCTGGTAACGATGCCATCATCGGCGCCGTCATGTAACCCGCACTGGTCGCAATCGATTGCATGGCGTTATTTTCTAGAACGCCCATTTCATTTCCGATTTTAAAACGTGCGAATAATTTAAAGATAGCAAATGATAAGATAACTGAAGTTACCCCAACTTCCAAAGTCCATCCGGTTTTAATACCAACGTATAAATTTGTCAGACTTAGAATTCCGCCAAGTAACATACCTGTGATCGCCGAACGAATTGTTAACTGAGGTGCATTGCCTTGGTAAACATTTTCAAACCACCATTTATCTTTTTCTAACAAGGTCATGCTTTTTACTTGATCGTCGCTTAATTCTTTAATGGACATAATGCTCCCCAACTCATTGAATTTAGGCCGCTATATTGCGTTTGGCGGCAAAGGCCGCACTATGTTCAACAATTGGGGTCAAATCAAGGACTAAACTAGATTTTTTACTTTTATTTATCCGGTCGCCATCATGCCGGCAGAAATCCCGGTGACTGTTAGTCTCAACAAGGCAATTTCTTTATTTTTTTGTGCAATAATTTGCAGCACATTTAACGGATGAATCATCGTTGACCGCAAATCGATGCTTTCTTTTAACCACTCTTTGTGGGCTAAGCGCTTTGACGAGCCGGTCATAGCACTTACAAATTGGCAGGCCCATCGGAATTCTTGGTTCACCTCGTTACTAAAATCTTGAATGAGTGTCTGGGGTAAACGGCTTTGTTTTAAGTAGATTTTAAAAACTTCTAGTTCCACCTTTGCCAAAGTAAAATCTAAAGCTTTCACGTACGACGTAAAAACCGCGTCGTTTTCAAATGCTGATTTCAATTTAACTCGGTCGGTCTTGCTGGTGGAACGCCAAGCGCTTCCCACGCCCCACCACGTGGGAAATAACAGCCGAGTTTGTGTCCAACATAAAATCCACGGAATTGCGCGTAGACCTTTGACGGTTAACTCTTGCTGACGCTTAGCTGGCCGAGATCCTATTTTTAAATAATTAATATACGAATACGGAGTCGCCGCACCAACGATTTGAAGAAAATCTGGGTCTGTGACCTTGCGACGATACGCGTGCGTAATTTTTTCTGTAAACGTGTTTAAGGCCAAACTTTTCTGAACATGAAAGCGACGGCTTAATACAATACTTGAACTATGTGCAATCTTTTCAAGCTGACGACGGGCAATCGCCGGCGTCGCCATCGATCGTTCCACCATTTCACCTTGAATAGTCACTTTGTAGCGCCTAGCCGCCGACCGAGGCCACCAAACCATTTGGTCTTCGATATTTCCCCCGTCGCGATCGACACTGCCTCCTGAGCCATGGAAAAACACCGGTGTTACGCCTGCATGCCGACACAACCGTTCCAGTTTCGGCAGTGCTAATGAAATTGCCAACCGACTGGGTAAAACTCCGCCCTCTTTACTAGAATCAGAATAGCCCACCATCATCTCAACGGTAGAACGCCAATAATTTTTGATGACGGATTTTAGTTCTCGATCTTTTAAAACATCGCGCATGATTTTATCGGAATTGGCCAGCGACTGCGCTTCTTCAAAAAGCGGGATGATTGGTAATTTAGCTGCACCAAAAACTTTTCTTTGCTTGCTGGCCGCCATTTTCAAGTGTTCAGCAGACTGGGTCATCGCAATAATAAACCCGCGAATGTAAAAGCGCGGATCACCCGATCCGCATAGACCGCCGACTTTTTCTAACATCCGATCGATGACTAATCGTTTACTCTTGGGCGGCTTTGACATCAGAACATCCGACGACTCTCTCAGTTCTAGGGGGATCACTAATCCTGGAAACAATATAAAAATCTGATCTATGCGACGTAGCTGAGGGTGTTCGCTGTAGAAAAGATTTTTGTATTCCTTTTGCAGTCTTAAAAATAAAGAATGACACAGCTGAATCTTTTTAAGGTCACCGGGCTTTAGCACGCGGCACGTTCGCAGCCGCGACTGTAATTTCGAAACGTGCTGAATCAAATTAGAATGTCCTACGGAATCGACAGTGGCACTGACTTCTTTTAGTAATTCATTCAGTACCAATAAAATATGGCCGCTAGATAAAGTTAGGCTTTGAATCATCGTTTTTTCATCGACCCCAGGATGGCCATCTTTGTCCCCGCCCACCCAGCTACCAAGGCGAAATGCGACTTCGCTGCGATTAGCATCCATCAGTGAAAACAAAACATTTTCACGGAAAACTTGCGAGTATATATATTCGGCCTCATCTTTTACTTTCGGCGATCGCTGACGCACGATCGAAGTACGCCAGGCGATTTCAAGCAAATGCTGAAAATCATTTTTATTTTGCTCGGTCAGGTTGACCTTTTGCCCCGCAGTCGAATTTTCTAAAATGGAAATAAGTAGAGTTTGAATTTCATTAAAAATATTGATGTTCTTTGGTGCCCGTGCTTCCGTGGGATGGGCCGTTAACACATAGGTAATTGAGGCCGGTTTGTTTTTTTCCATCGGCGCTGCACTTTTTTGACTGAGGCGAAAACTGCGATAGGCATTTTCCGACGTGTTCATTAACTCAAGCATTAAAGTGAACGAGTGCGCAATTTCGTATCGTTCGTCTTGTTTTAGTTTTACTAGATGAGTCGCCAACTCTTCTAACATTTTTTCAGATTTTCTTTCTGATTGATGACGAAAGGATGTCATCTGCTGCCGAATTTTTTCTATTCGACGGTAACCGCTATCCCCGACCCGATGTTTGATAACAGTTCCTAATAAAGCGACAGATTCATGGACTAGGCTTCTTAATTCGACGGCTAATTTCATAAGCCGAGTAAAAAACATATTTCAAATAATGAGAAGAAATAAGTACTTTAGAGACTTTTTGCCCCGAAGGCATCTGGGGCAAAAATGGTCTAAATACTGCATTGAATTCCTTGCGATTATCACACTCGAATATAGGACGTTTATGGGAAAAGTTTTGTCAATTGTGTTTACAATAGCCTTTTATTTGTTACCGGCTGCTAATCTCTCCGCAGCTGACGGCCCAAAAAAGATCCGTGTATTTTCTGACGTTGATGACACCATTAAAATTTCCTACGTCCATGATTTTGCAGAAAATGCTGCGTTCTCGTCCTACCCAGAACAATTATTTTTTGGAATGAATACCGTCTACACTGAAGCTAGAAAAAATCAGCAAAAATTAGGAAACAAAATTTCGTTTTCTTACGTGACCAATGGTATTGACTTCACCGTAAATGATGCCCATCGTGCCCTTTTAAAAAACTTTCGATTTCCCAATCCTAAAAATCATTTTCCTACTAATTTACTTGATAAATTAAGACATCGTGAACACAAATTTGAAACTATCATGGCGGCTATTAAAAATGATCTGCCGGATGAGGTAGTTCTTATCGGTGATAATGGTGAACAAGATCCGGCTATTTATAGAAAAATATCAAATGCGATTAAAAAATTATCAGAACAGGTCGGCAAGGAAATCAAGGTCTTAACCTATATTCATATCGTTTATAAACCCAAAACCCCTAATACTCAAAGCCTTCGCCAAGACCAAAAGGCCTTTCACAATGCGGGTGACCTAGCCATCTTAATGCATAATGATGGCTTAATCAGCGCAGAACAACGCGACTCAGTCGTTCGAATCGTTAGAGCTCGAATCAAAAAAGAAGGCCCGTACCGCGTTTGGGGCCAACTGGTTTACCCATGGTTTAAATACAAAGACCTTGGTTACATGGTTCCTAACAGCTGTTTAAGCTTCTATATTTCTAAATAGCCTTAACAACACTTGTGGAATTGGTTTGACTGCCTATCATTGAAGCCATTTCACAGTTTGAATTTTTTTCGGAAACTCTACTTATTTAGCAAGGTTTACCCGTCATTTTTTTTTGTTTTCGAATTTCTTGATTCTTGGTGCTAGAGTGCGACGATTTTAAAAACTAAACAGCTATCTCGGCTGCTTTACAGGAGATTCGTCGCCCATGATGAAACCATACACTTTATCAACGTTAACATTATCTTTAACTACAGTAGCTCTTCTTTCTATTGGTTGCTCGACTAAAAAGGACGAAGGTTCGTTATCCGCGAACAACGCTTCGTCGTTGATGGCCGCACCTAAAGAAGGTACATCCGCTCTACGTGGGGATTTAACTCGCTATCGTGGTCAGACATCGTTCCTTACGGCAACTCGCGGCGGGGGCTTCAGACTGGAAGCGGCTCGTGCTGCGGCTCCGTCACCCACGGCCGGCGCAGGCCCCCGTGCCGAACAAGAAGCCGACGTATTTAAAGTGGGAAAACCGGGCTCAAAATTACTTTATCTTTTAAATAACTATCGCGGGCTTCAAGTCGTTAGCTATGTTGATGGAACTGAAAAACCTAAATTATTAGGTCGCGCAGAGCCAACAGGTAACTATCCATCAGATATGTACTTAGATGCAGTTCAAGATCGTTTGTTTGTTCTTGAGAGAGTTTGGTTTGATTCGGCGACTCAGTCCTACAACTATAATGAAAATCAGAGTCGTATTTTAGTTTACGATGTATCTAAACCTGAAAATCCAATTCTAGCTGAAAAAATCGATCTTAAAGGTGAAATCGCAGACTCACGCATGGTGGGCAGCGTTCTTTACACGGTGACAACTCTTCGCCCAGATACTAATTCCTACCGTTATTCAGAAACACAAAGTCTGTCTCAAGGAATCGTGACTTCGTTTGACTTAAGCGGAAAACAAGTGAGCAAAATTCAAGAAGCTAACTTATCTCTTCCTGCCGTTTACGGAAACAACCTAAGAGTTGTCACTGTTCCTGAAGGCGATTCTTATAAGTACTATCTAATCGCCCATTTATCAGAACATGGTTGGGGTTGGTGGGACCGTCAAAGTATGGTTCAAGTCGTAGATATTTCTGATGACAAAGGTAAAATTCAATCCGTCATGACCGTTTCGGTTAAGGGCACAATTCAGCGCCCACACCAAATGCAAATCAAAAACAACACTCTAATCGTGGTTAGCAACTACACCATCACAGGACAACCAACAGCAAACAATTCATCGCCAAGAATTGGTCGCGTCGCTGTTGAAACATTTAAATTCCCTACTAAAAATTCTGAAATCTTATCAGAAAACGAAGCGGAATTAAGACGTTTATATATTGAAAAGCAAGTGAAATCCGAAACAGATAAAGGCACAGATTCTGAAGTGGCAAAATCAAAATGGACTCAAGACGCCACTTGGGGTGTTTACGGTCGTTTCGTTTTAACTAAAGATCAAGTTCGTAAAATCATGCCTGATAGCGTGGTAACGACGGGCGATACGACGGGTTTAAGCGCTAACTTACAAGACGTACGTATTTATGGTGATTGGTTATACGTTTTCTGGGTTCCAGCGAACCAAGTCGACCCGTTAGATCTATTTGATATTTCGGCTCCGGAAAAAGGTGTTCGTCACGTACAACGTTTAACGTTTGATGGTTGGATTTCACGTGCGGAGCCAATCAGCTATAAAGGCAAAAACTATATCGTTGGTTTAGGTTGGATTGTTCCCGCCGTTAATAACGAAGACAACAAACGTTTTGCCCAAGTTAAACTTTTTGAAATCACATCCAATGGCAAATCGGCTAAAGCCACTGAAGTGTCATCTTTAATATTATCTGGTTCACAATTCTGGGCTAATTTTAGCGGCGAAGATAAAAAGATTGAATTTCGTCCTGATGAAAATGGTAAAGGCGAAATCCTTTTTGAAGGTTCTCGTTATTACAAAAATTCAAATGGCGTATCATCTTACCAAAGCGGTGGTCAGATCATTTCGTTCGACCTAGGTACGACAGATACAGATGCGATCTTTAAAGAAGGTTCATTCTTAGCTGGTGATTCATCTTGGATTCGCCGTATTTTCACAAACTCTGAAATCAACCGTATCAACAGTTTTTCAGATTCTTCGTTAGTTACATTTGGTGCCAATTCAAATGCGCCTTCGACTACTGTACAAGCGGTTAACGTGCTGGAATTAGCTCGTAACATTAAAGCGTTTGTAACAGTGGGCGATTTAGGTGTTCAGGTGATCACAGAAGGTAATTCTTGGCCTGCGAATTCAACAGAAAAAACAATCTTAAGAACGGTTTCTAAAATGGATGTAGATGCTGAAAAACCGGCAGTACTAAGTGAAGTGGTTCTACAAGGTTCCCACACGGCACATTTAATCAACGCTGATAAAAAGACCATGTTAGTATTAACAAGCAAGTCTGGCTATGAAAACAATCGTTATTTGCAAACATATCAATTACATGAAATCTCTTTGGGCGCTAACAAAGCTCTGAAAGCGACTTCGACTAAATCATGGGAAGCGGGATCTGGTTCTGAGTTTTCAATCGACGTAAGTGCTAACAGCAGCGCTGCGATGGGTATCATGCCTCCAGGTTATGGTTACCGCCAGGCTTCATTCTTGAAATTAGCTTCGGGTGAAACATTAGTGAGTGTAGGAAATGAATTACGTTTAGTATCTGCGGATAAAGCGGCTGAACCAAAAACAGTATCTATCGATAAATGTGGTCTTTCAAAATCAACTCGCGCCGACGTTAAGCAATTCAACAACGAATTGTTCTTAGTTAGAAAAACATCTGTCGATTTAACTAAAGATTTTGCAAAAACGTACAGCACAGCGACTAGAAATGAATTATTTCCACTTTCGTGGCAGAATCAAACTCTATCGTGCGGCGATGGGTTTAATATTCCGGGCGATGTTATAGCCTATGACGGTTCGGTAGTGGTTGTTTCCGACAGCTGGGTAAATGATATCTACGCTACCAAAGAACAAGAAGTATTGAATACGACGACAAGTTTAACATCATTAAAATTAGTGAAGTCAGAAAAAGGCACTAAAGCAGTATTGGTAGATATGTTGGAATCAGCAGCAGATGATTTAAATTACCTAGCGTTACCTAAATCTTATTCTAAAAATCTAAGTTTAATGAAATACACAAGCAAAGTCCGCGACAACTACAACAGCCGCGCTTCCTTACAAGTAGTGACTGCCGATAAAGATGCATATTTAACTCAAGATGTATTCACAATGCCAGACACCATCGAATACGCTAGCCTAGCTAAAGTATTTGCCGACCAAAAAGAACCAGGATTATTCTACGGCGTAGTAAAAAGCTGGAGACAAATCCAAGTCGTAAAATTCCAAGCCGGCAACACACGCCCATCGGTAGTCCCTTTAGCACCGGTAGATTGGCAAAATAAAAAACAAAAGGCAATGCCCGTAGTATCAGTACTCGAAGGCTACAGTTCATCGTCAGACAGCATCCACTTCTCTCCAGAACAAAGAAGTATAGAAGTGAGTTCAGGATTATTCGGAGTAAAACAATTCTTCCTAGAATAAACTAGAAAGTAAGATCTAAATTTACAAAAACGACAAGGCCCAAGGATAAAACCTCGGGCTTTTTTTTTGAGTTTATCCCTCGCATTGGCAGCTTTCAATTCAAGCTCGGTCTTCCTTTTGCGGAATTTCGTTTTAAAGGTATATGGAAAAATGAGTTCCGCAGCCGGCGTAAAGCGCACGGCGAGGATTGCCGAGGCTTTTCCATATACCTTTAAAACGAAATTCCGCAAAAGGAAGACCCTCGCACCACCCCGATCCAAAGCTACCAATGCGAGGGCCAAACTCAAAAAAAATTTCATCCGCACCCGGCCGCCCACTGTCTTAAAATTAGACGACCGTAATCACCCATTAGGTACGTCCCCCGAAACCGTTCCCAAACCCTCTATATCCGCGATGAAGTCTCAATTTGTGCCATGGAAATTGAACTAACCTCTCTTGGATGAAAAGACCCTTCCTAAGGAGATGGCTATGAAACCAGGATATAAACTACTAATTTTATCTATTAGTTGTCTGACTTTGGCATCGGGTTGTACGAAGAAGAACACAAACAAGGATGCGAAAGCTAAACCAGCTGAAAAAGTGGAAGCAAAAGATGCCAAGAAAGATACGCCTCCAGTCACTGGGCCTATTAAAGAAGATCCTAAACCAGGGGCTACTGGCGGTGAGACTTCGGGTGCGGCACCAGTTTCGACTCCGACGCCCGCTGATGAAGCGAAAGGAAATCCAGCGGCTTCGTCCGACAGTTCGGCGGCAGGTACTTCATCTAGAGGTGGCTCAACGGCTACGGTGACTCAGCCAGGTGTTAGTATCACTCAATCAAACACCAAAAAAACCGAACTGGAACTATTTGAAGAGTGCATCAGTCCGAAAATTTCTTCCGCTATTTCTAAAGAACGCGATAAAGACACGAAAACTATTGCGGCTAAGAAACTATTTGAAACTAAATTAGCTATATTAAAGGACTGTCCAAAGCCGGCTGCAAAAGCAGATGAAGCTGAAGCTTCGATTAACAAGAAAATCGCAGAGTACACATTAAGTAAATTTTCAGATGTCGATGAAATCGTTGATACCTTCATGGGTATTGAAGGTGAAAAAGCTTCTGAGTCCGAGCGTGCTAAACTTTATGATCAAGTCGCTGCGGAAGCAGCGGCATTGGCGGCAGCGCCAAACCAAACAAGCGCGGCACCGTCCGTTCAACCGATCGCAACACCTCAACTTCAGCCAACACCGGCGGTGGTTGCTACGACTCCAGCTGCCGTGGCTGTTAAACCGGCAGATAAAGCAGCTTCCTCTGCAGCTCCGAAAGCCACAGACAAGGCAGCAGCTGCTCCTACTGTTACAACAAACAAAGTAGCTACAGGAACTCCCGTCGCCTCTGCGCCCGTTGTTAACACCGTGGCGCCGGCTGCGAAACCAGCTGTTACTGGGGCCAATGACGATAAAAAGAAAGACAAAAAAGAATCTGAAGTCTACACCACATTCAAAGGATGCTTCACAGAACTTGTCAACAAGGGTCTTGGCGGTATGAAATCCGCAAAAGCGAAAGCGGCTACACCGCATGAATTACTGGAACTAAAATTAGCCGCAGCCGCGATGTGTGGTCGTTCGAGTATTAAAGAGAATACGGTTGAATTATTCATGACTCAAACCGTGGTGGACGTCGCGACTAAATCGTTCCCCGATTCTGCAGCGGAAATCAAATTCTTCGCTGAAACGGAAGCTAAAAATGAAAACCTGAAAACTCGCCGTCAAGCTTACAGCGCCTATGGCAAACCAAAAGATTCGAATAAAGCTGCGGTTAAACCTGTAGCGCAGGCAGCGTCAGCAGCTCCGATTCCTAAAGATAAAACAGCGTCTGCGACTGTTCAGCCAACAACTGCGCCTATTGAACTGAAAGATCTTCCATCGTTTGAAAAATGTATCAATGAAACTAGCGACACATTAATCAAACTTTCTAAGGAAAAAACCTCAGACATCAGCAGCCCATATCAATTAACCGTGCTTAAAAATATTTTGCTGACTCAATGTAAAATTTCGGCGACGGCAGAAACTAATGCGACTCTTCATAAAACGCTCAATGAAAAAGTGAAAGCCAACTACCCTAAATCAGGCGCCGTTCTTGATTTCTATAACGTAGTAACTGCTTCGACATACCAAGACGAATTAAAAGAAATTCTTATCCGTTATTATGGATTAGCGTCTGAATTTAAATTCTTAAATACTAAATTAACAGGCGCAATCAACAGGTCGCAAACCTCTGGCGGTATCGTTACGTATTCACTGAAACAAATCGCGGGTGAAATCCAATCTACGGTTGGCGTCGATGGGAAAGAGCCGTTCACTAGCCGTATGCCTCTAAGCGAAGAGCCAATTGAAAATGTAAACTTCGTATTTGATTTGAATCTGAAGGCCAACAATGTCGGTACTCTTACAATTATCGAAGGCCAAGAGAGTTTTCCTCTTGAGTTTACATTCGTCAACGGTGATTCACTTCAACTAATTGCAAAACAGAATGTAACCATCGCATTTTCCAATGAATCATGGAGCCGCGTCCTTGAAAGCAAGCTACGTCATACAGTGGGCATCCCTAAGCATTTAGTCCCTATCTTCCCGTTCAAATACTCAATTGAAAACCAAACGTCACAAACGCTGCGTACCTGCGAATTAACGGCGACAGATATGAAATGTACGGACCCAAACTCAGTGATCAAGTTCAAATTGAATAAGGATTCTTTAGTTCTGCCGTCAAAAGCTAATGATAAGCTATCGACGTTAGATGTAAATGCGATCCGTAAACAGGTTGAATCGCATCTAAGCGTTGGTCGATACGATATGTAATTTCTCCCTGTTCAGAAAATAACAGGGCCCGTTTTTGTTTCGGTGCGGACCGCAATTGTCATTATCGAGTGTCCAAAATCTTTTCATTTAAGAAAATTTGACCTCTACCCTGTTTAGATTGCAGTAGAGGTTTCGGCCTAGTCGTTGCTCACTACCTCTCCCGAACCAGGTGCTAACCTGTAAAAACATGAAAAAAGAGGTAGTTATGGCATTTTTTACAAATATCATTCACGCATTCGGCCATGGTGGCTTTGTTATGTGGATCATTTTCGTTGGACAGATTTTCTCTCTAGCGATCATCATCGAAAGAGTTTACGCACTTTATGTGTCGCGCTCTTTAGACAACAAAAAGGTGGCAAAGACGTTTGAAGAAGACATTAAAAAAGGTCGTCTTGAAACAGTACTAGCGAAAGCGCAAAAGCTTTCACAAAAAGATTCAGCCATCGGTAAAGTTATCGTAGCTGGAACACAAGCCGCGCAAGCTCGCGGTGGTAGTGAAGAAATCCAATCTAAAATGGATGAAGTATTATTAGCTGAAGCCTCAGCCGTTGAAAAACGCACTGGTTTCTTAGCCGCTATCGGTAACATCGGCACATTAGCTGGTCTATTAGGTACAATCATCGGTCTTATCGACTCTTTCGCTGCGGTAGCTAACGTTAACCCAGCGGAAAAAGCAGCGTTGTTATCACAAGGTATCTCGATGGCAATGTACGCAACAGCGTACGGTTTATTAGTTGCGATCCCGGCCCTTGCGATGTTCGCAGTTCTTCAAAATCGCGCTAACTCAGTTTCTGAAGACGTAAATCAAACAGCATTGATGGTCTACAACTGGTTAACTTACAGTTACGAGCCGGTTCAAAAGAAATCAAAAGCAAGCCAAGAGTAGTACGAGTTAAAACAGATCATATTTAGGAACGTGAGGTTGTTATGGGATTAGCTTCTGGATCAGGTGGAAAAAAAGATTTAAACGTTGAGCTTAATTTGCTTCCCGTTTTCGATATTCTTTCTGTCTGTATTTGTTTCTTGTTGATGACAGTGGTTTGGGTTGAAGTCCGATCACTAGAAACCAAACAAGCGATCGGTGGACAAAGCCTGGATGAAACAGACCCACGCGCTAGCCTTTGGGTCTCTATCGACGAGAAAAACAATATCACGGTGACAATCAAAAAACCAAAAGCGGCGGATAAATCAAATACGCTAGCGGCAAAAGATGGGCAAATCGATTGGATGAAAGCAAAAAGTTATCTTCTTGCTACTACCTCTCAAAAAATCGAGAACGCCCATGTTCTGCCAACTAAGACGACTAAGTATGATCAAGTTATTCGTTTAATGGATTTACTAAAACAGAACGGCATCAAAGACGTTGGTCTTTCACCGATTTAAGCACTTTAGAAAATTAGCTACAGACTCTAACTAGGACGTATTCGATGAAACAAGGTATTTTAGCTACTCAAATTAAAAATAGCCCGCTGCTGATTCAAAAGCGCGTGCGTGCCGCCGGAGTTAAATCCAAAGGCAAGAGCCTATTGTTTGCGATGAACTTAACGACGTTGATCGATGCTTTTTGTATCTTGGTTATTTTCTTACTTTCAAACATGAATGGCCAATTACAAAACTTAACGGTTGGTAAAAACACAACTCTGCCGACGGCGACTCTGACTGAAATTATGAACGCCGGTGTTGTTGTTCGCATGGAAGGTAACGACATTTTTGTCGAAGACAAGCCAACAACATCTGAAACTATCGTTAAAGTTTTAATTGACAGCAAAACGGAAGAAAAAAATTCTCTGATCATCCAAGCGGACAAAGATGCCGATTACGACAAAATTAGTTTGATCTTAAGAGCCGGTGGTGTTGCTGGTTTCGAGAAGTATGCATTTGCCGTACTTCCAGGTAACTACGCCATCAACGCAGGAAACAAGTAGGAAGAATTATGATACAAGCTTCTTATACTAAATTTATCAACACAATGAGATTCGTAGCGATCACATCGCTACTAGCCTCTCATTTAGTTATCGCTCCTTTAGTAAATGCAGCAGAGAAGCTGGATCTTTCGACACATGATTCATTAATCCAAAAACTAGAGTCGATTTTATCAATTCGCGATAACGACACTATGTACAAGCAGTCTCAGCTAGCATTACGTTTAGCGGACTTGTATTCTGAGCGTGCTCGCTTATGGTCTTTAGAAAAAGAAGGCAAAGGCGATCAGCTTTATAAAGATCAAATAGCAACGGACAGAACAAAAGCCGTAAAAATCTACACACAAGTTCTGCCATCATTAAAATCTCAAGAAAAAGGCCGTGTTCTTTTACAAACGGCGCATTTGCATTTATTAATGCAAAACCAAGATGACGCCGTAAAAATTTACGCGGGCATCGTTAAAAATGCCGCTCAAAATAAAAAAGAAACAGTGGCTGTGGCTCAAATCCAATGGGCCGACATACTGTTTTACAAAGGCGAATTTGATAAGTCCTCAAAACTATTTCGCGACTCTTTAAAAATTAAAGAGAATCCATCTAAAGGCTACGCGCTATATCGCGATGCTTGGTGCCAATACAACTTAGGCAAAACTAAAGAAGCTCAAGTACAGCTTATTACTTTATTAAAAAACAAATCTCTGTTTTTGAAGAAATCAAAAACAGATAAAACCATGGTTGTCGACACCAGCTTCCAAGAAGAAGTATCTCGCGATCTAGCGACATTCATGGCTAGAAACAATATCGTTGAATCAGATGTACAGACTCTTGTGACACTAAGCCCAGATTCAGCTCGTCAGAAAAACTTAGTTTACTTAGCGACTGAATTAGATCGCACAGCTAAAAAAGAAAGCGCTCTGTTAGTATGGGCCATCATCGGTAAACAAGAAGTAGATTTTGCTAGTCAGCTAGAGGGTCAAATTCAAATCACTCGTATTCAGTACGATCTTGGTCACAAAGCTAAGCTTTTGACTGAAATCGATCGCTCGATTGCGTTACTGAAAGGTCCTGCCTGTAAAAAAGCGGGCGATGAGTGTACCTTAGGTCAGCAAGGACTTAAGAAAATTCTAACTGACTGGGGTAAAGCCGAAGAGCGGGCACCCACCACCGAGTTAATTATTGGGTTCGGCAAATACACAGCTGCATTTGATGACGCTGAAATGAGCTACTGGACAGGACATTCCTCATTAAAACGCAAAATGTACCAAGAAGCGTTCACTGCATTCAGCAAAGCGGGACATCTATTTGCAAAAATGGATCGCTCGGAAGCTCGCTTTGCTCGTATGTTCGAGGGATCTTTATTAGGCGCCATTGAAGCCGCTGAGTTATCTGAAGATGCGTCGATGCAGTTATCATCATTCCGTTTGTACCTGGAGTTAAATCCTAAAGGTCCAAAACGCGATGAAATCAAATACCAAATTGGTCATATCTTTTATGAAAATGAAGATTACGTACAAGCGGCTGATCTTTTCCGTGAACTAGCGGTAGATGCTAAAGCCCCGGCAAGCATTCGCGAGAAATCATCAGAGCTTTGCTTAGATTCATCTGTGATCTTGAAAAACGAAGCACAGATCGAAGAAGATTCTCTACTTTTCTCTCAAACGTTTAAACCACGTGCGGCTTACTTCTTAGGTCTATGGAGAAAATCGATCCTTAACCAAGCCGCTAAGATCATCAACAGCACAGTTTCAACTAAAGAACAGTTAACATCACAACTAACTAAGTTAGATAAAGTGGCGTACTCTAGCTGGCCGGCTGGTGAAAAACGCACATTGATTAAAAACAAATTAGCGATCGCACTACGTTTGAAAAACTTAGACATGGTAGCTAAATCATCTGAACAATACTTAGGATTAGACGGTTTATCTCTGGATGAGAAAAACTGGGCGCTGGATCAAGCCGCTTGGGTCGCTGAAATGCGTATGGATTTCCAAGGTGCATTACGGTTGTTAAAACAAGTTACTCCTAAGAAATCTCAAATCGGCGAACACCATTTCAAAATTGCATTGTTAATGGAATTGGCTCACCAAGATCCAACGCCAGAGTATTTGAAATTTATGACGGTTTCAAAAGACCAAGAAAAAAATCAGTACGCGGCTTACCAGTTGATTCATTTCAGCAGCGAGCCTAAAAAATTGTTCTCTAAATACAGTCGTGTTTTAAAAGGCAATCCGCAATTGTTTGCGGCGGCTGGTGTGATCACATACGAAAAATCAGCGGACATGGGTATCGCCCGCACTGTCCTTGCGAACAAATCGTCGAAAGATACATTTGAATCTCAAATTCTAGCTCGTTCAATGGAAATTAAATCTTTTGAACAATTGCAAAAGAAACTGGCTTCAACTCCCCTTTCAGGACGATCTGACCGTGTAATTCAAAAGAACTTGGTTGAACGTATCAAGCTAATCAAACAGTTAGAGAAACGTTCACAGGCGGCCATCAAAGCTAAAGATACTTCATTGCAGTTAATTATGTTAGCTCAAGTGTACCACGAGAATTCTAAGCTAGTTCAAGACATCCTAGCGTTGCCAGCACCTAAGCAGTTAGATGCGGCTCAAAAGAAATTCTATCAAGAACAAGTTCAGCTTCAAGTTAAGCCGTACATCACCCAAGCCATCACTGTTAAAGAAAAAGTGGCTGAGATGTGGGATGTGGCGACTAAACAAGCCGTATTCAAAGATCTATTCGATTTAGCAGAAGAATCATCTAAGCCAGGTTCGCGTTTAGCATCGGCTGAAATTGAAAAATTAAAGAAAGCCGCTGAACAAAGCGGTCAGAAAGAGAATCCATTTATAAACTTTACTCGTGAGCGACACAAAGTGGCGAACGAGGCCAATCAACTGCAAAAGAGCATTGTGGAAGATCCTTTTAATTTCAATGACATAGAGAAATTGAAATCACTTCAAAAGGCTCTAGGACGCGGCCCAATGGTTGCTTACTTAGAATCACGACTAAACTCGCGGGGAGGTAGAAATTGAAAACACTTATCGTTCTAGTTTCATTACTAGCAGTGGGAACTGTTTCGGCATCTACATCAACAAAGAATAAGAAAGCGGCAGTTAAGCCAACGACAAGTTTTTTGTCCAAAAAGAATATGTCAAAAACAGACGCTGCAAAGGTGAACTCGACGGATAAAACGGCGGCAACGCCAGCTCAGCCTCAGCAACAACCAAGCAAGTCAGGATTATCAACCGATGTTCGCTTTGGTGATCAAGCTGTCGGCGGTAAATATCAATTACCAATGGAAGCTTTGTCAGTCGTAGAAAATGAAAAATCAATCGATGATTTAATTGGTGTACGCAAAAACTTTCAAGATCGCGTAGCGCGTACTAAAGGGATGAGGTAACTATGGCTTCTTCAACACAAAGAGACTCACAAAAAGAGATCTACTTTCTTGAAAACGAACAGGGTCAAACCGTTCGTGCCGTTGAATGGCAAACAAATGAATTAAACTTTATCCTACGTCACGACACTCGCCGCATGGAAGTGTGCAGTGATTTACAAGCTTTGAAAAAAGCAGGTGTCGAATTCACGGTTCTAGAATCAGTAGATAAAAAGTTTTTTAATTTAAAAAAACGCTACCCTATTCGTTCGATCACTGGCGAACTAAGTCTAGTGGCTGAAACGGAAGAAGTTCAGCAAAACGTTGAACTAACTGAAGACGACACAAAAGAATTCGTAGTTATCTTGAAAAAGACAGCCGCTGCCGCTGTTTTCGTAGCTTTGTTTTTGTTAGGTATCAGCTATTTTGCGTCGAGCACAACTCCACCGAAAGAAGAGTTAGAAATCGTCCAGGTTTTAGATCGTAAACAAATCGAAAAACCACCAGTAGTTGTCGCTCCCGTTGAAAAACAAATGCCTAAACAAAAAATCGCAAAGATTATTAAACCTAAGAAACAAGAGAAAAAACCTACGGCACAAATCACACGTCGTAAAAACACAAACGTAGCTGTAGCTAAAAAAGCTCCTAACGTGGCTCAAATGGGCGCACTAGGGATTTTAGGCAGCATGCAGAAGTCTAACCAAAAAGGTGGCTTGCAAGTAAACCAAGCGCAAACAACGGCTGGTATTGGTCGTGGTGGTTCTGCTGGTAGCGGCGGCGTTCAAACTTCGATTTACTCTAAAGGAATGTTCGCAGCTCCCCTAGGTTCTGGCAACCGTGCTAGCGGTGGCGGTGGCTACGGAACTAAAGGCAAAGGCGGCGGTCGCGCAGGTTACGGCAAAGTAACTTTAGTTGGTGCTGGTGGTTCTGGAAATTCATTCTTTGAACCGATTGAAAGTGAAGCTTGGACTGAAGGTGGCCTTGATCGCAATGCGATCGCAGCTGTTATCAACCGTCATTTAAGTGAAGTTAGATTTTGCTACGAGCAAGGTCTACAAAAGAAACCTAATTTGTCTGGTCGTGTATCTATGAATTTCATCATTGGTCCATCAGGCAGTGTTTCGACAGCAAAAATCAATAATTCAAGTCTTGGTCACGCGCCAGTTGAAAACTGTATTCGTGATCGCTTGAAAACTTGGAAATTTCCTCAACCACATGGCGGCGTGAACGTAAAGGTTAACTATCCTTTCGCATTACGACGTGTAACGGATTCTTAATAAGGGGTGCTACGTATGAAAACTAAACTTATCAAATCATTATTGATTATATCAGCGGGTACCCTACTGACGTCGTGCATGGGTCAATCTTCTGATCCGATGGAAAAATACTCTGAGTTAAAAACAGGTATGCCGACGACAGAACAGTCAGAATCACAAAAATTTGTTCCCGAAGTTTTTACTTCGGCAACAGTTCCGGTAGGAAACGAATTTGCAGATCTAAAACTTCAAGGAACCAATGAAGTGAATAACGCTAACTTTCTTGAAGGCAAAGAAGGCGTTCTTTATTTTAAAATGACTGCCAAATCTCAAAAAATAACTGAGTTTAAAATGGAAATAGCTGATTTTCCAATTAGCTCACGCCCAACAATCATTCCGACAACACTACTAAATGTTCATGGACTAAAGTGGACACCGCCATTGGGAGTAATTCCAAACGGAAAGACGTCGGAATCATTTAAATTGAAATTAAGAACAACGTCGACTGCGGCAACTGATCTCAATTTAAAAGGCATGACTCGAGAAGACGTAATCACTGTCACGGTTGTTAAAGACAACAGTATTCCAACAATCATTGGCAAAACAAAATTGGAAAATGGTATCGATGAAGGTCAATCAATTCCATTCACTGTAGATATCGAAGATAAAGCATCTGCTAATAGTCCCAACATTCCAGAGATCCGCATCTCTTCTTATATTTATTCAAACACGGAAGCCTTCCGCGTTGATGGCGCTCGTTATGTGACACTTGATTACAGCAAAACGGCTAATCCAGCACGTATCGGAACTTCAAAAACAGCTTGGAGATTTTTCTACATCCTGAAAGTCGATGAGCTTCCATTAGATCGCGATCGTCGTGGTATCGAAAATCCACTGTCACCTGCTGTGGACGTATGTTTCCATATTATGGTCGATAGCGTGATAGGAACTAAATCGATCAAAGAACAAGTGTGCTTCAAAGGTCGTTACGCGGCTCAGTTACCATTAATCCAATGGGAAAACGACGCGCTTAAAGAAATCAAAGCGGGCGCACCGACTGTTATTAAATTTAAAGCCGTTGCTGGAAATGGTTTAGGCCAAGTCAGCATCAAAAATATGGCACAACAAATTTCTGGTTTAACAGGTAAAAAAGATTTGATCTGCTCGCCAGAAAGCGCGACTAATTTGTCACTTCAAAATTGTGAATTAACTTGGGCTCCGACGTGTGTGAAAGCGCCGTTGACTAAGAAATTAAGCTTAAAAATCGATTCTGTGACAGGTAAGAAATCAAAATCTGAAACTTTCGTTAAAGAATTCACGGTCATTCCTTCTGAAGAGAACTGCCCAGCTCCAGTAGCTAAAACACCAGCTAAACCGGCGGTGAAAGCAGAAGTGCCCGCGGCAAAGGTGGAAACTCCGAAATCTAAGATCCCTGCGAAACCAACACCAGTAACGGCTCAACAAGCCACTGAAACAGGAGCGCAATAATGAGAAACTTAATTCTAACTTCGACTCTAGTTATCTCGATGCTGGTACCAACGTTTGCAATGGCTCAAGGTGGCACAAAGAAAGACCTAAAAAGTGAATTCAGTACACTCGGTGACAACCGTGATGTGGTGGAACGTGTTAAGAACATGGATACAAACCAAAAAGTAAGAGTCGTACAAAATCGTCTGGTAGATCGTAACAATCGCATCGAACTTGCGGGTAACTACGCCTACAATGGTGGTGGTGACAGCTACGTAAAAACACAAAACGTAGGCGCTCGCCTTGAATATCATATCAACCCACGTTGGTCGTTAGGTGTTCAATACCAAAAATCATACAATACGTTATCACCTGAAGGTGAAAACCAATTGGACGCAGCACTAGCTGATCAAAAAATTAATCCAGGTAGCACTAAAAAATACCCAGCGATTGATTACACGTTAGATACGCAACTAGCGACGATCAGCTACTACCCTATTTATGGAAAGATGAATCTTTTCGACACAGGAATCGCTCAGTTTGATATGTACATTCAGTTAGGTTACGGAAAAATTAATTTATTTACAGGATCAACAGATGTAACTTCAGTTGGTGTAGGTTCAGGGGTTTGGTTAACTCAACGATTAACGACTCGTTTAGAAGCTCGCTACCAACAGTACGAAGATTTATTACTGACGGATCACCGTAAACAAAACAACCTACAAGTGGTTGCCAGCCTCGGAATTCTTGTATGGTAAAAACAGTCGCCAACTTATTACTAACTTTATCCCTATCTACAGCTTTTGCTGCGGGTAGTGATAAAGATAAAATGAATAAAGCGCGCGCGCTTTATGAAAAAGGCAAGCTAGACGCAGCTGTAGAGATTTATTCAAAAATCCAACCTAGTTCAGACTTTTGGTTAGAGGCTTTGGAAGAACGCGCATGGGCGCACACTCGCCAAGGTAAATTTGAAGAATCATTAGCTGATTTGCAATCGATCACATCACCGGTTTGGGCACCACAAGTGGGTCCCGAAACGTATATGTTGTCTACGTTCGTATCGCTAAAAATCTGCGCGTACAAAGATGTCACTAAAAAAATCGAAATCTTCAAAAAACGCATGCTTCCACGTGTAGAGGCTTTGCAATCCATGATCGATCAACCGTCTATGTCCGAAGAGACCTGGACGACATTATCAAAAATGAAGAAATCGATAATTACTATGAGCAGTCTTGGCCAACAAGCAGAAAAATACCCTCGTTATTTCTATCGCGATCTTCAACTAGAATCGCTAGTTAAAAAAGGGGCGCGAGAAAAAGCGCACGCTCGATTGAAAGTTTTAGCGAAACAAGACCTAGCTGAAATTGAAACGAACTTGAAAAAAATGAAAATTATCGATGTGGAATTAATCCAGAACGTTTTAACGATGGACAAAGATCACGCCGGTAAGAACAAGAAATTAAAATTTTCTGGCATTGACACAAATAAAAGCATGACGTTCCCGGTAAATGATGACGAAGTTTGGGTGGATGAAGTTGGACATTTTGAAGTGAAAACTGACAACTGTCCGTACAAAGGGGCCTCTCTATGATGACTAAAAATTTAACTCTCGCTTTAGCAACGACTGTATTGATGGCTGCGTGTGGCGTCAAATCACCTCAGCGCCAAGCGCCTCCAGAAAAATTCAGCGAAGTCACAGCAGAAGTAACACAAGAAGCCGTTTTACCAGATCCAAAGGTAAATATTCTTTTCGTTGTCGATAACTCGGGCTCAATGAAGGGTTATCAAGCAAAAATGGCAGCCAATATTCAATTATTTGCTGAAACATTTTTTGAAAACTCACGCGTTGACTACAGAATCGGTGTGGTTCCAGTTTATGACTCAAAATACCTAAATGATAAAACGGAGTACATTCCGTCGGGCGTAAGAAAAATGAACCCACTTGGTGAATTAGTAAAATTAAAAAGTGCCGACGGTAAAGAAATCCCAGATCAGTTATTTATCACTCGTGATACACCAAATCCTAAAGAGGTTTTGAAAAATACGGTGATGATCGGAACTCAATGGGGTCCAGAAGCCGAAGAATCATTCTCTCCCGTTTTGGCGGTGACCGATCTAGAAACGAACTTAGAGAAAAACAAGGGCTTCTACCAAACTGACGCGTACCTTGCTGTTATTTTCTTAACAGATGCGGACGATGTGACTCCGGGTTTATCTGCTGAAGATTTTTATCAACAATTGGTAGATCTTAAAGGTGGCGATCGCTCTAAAGTATTGATCGCTGCTGCATTGCCTAACCGTGACAACAATAGCACTAGTTGCTCAAAAGATGGCCGAGGTCCCGTGCAGGCCTTCCCTTCACTACTGTCAGTTTCCGGAGGTATCTTTGCGGATTTATGTTCACGGGATTTCGGTTCCCACTTAGCCGAATTTGGTCACAACTTAGTTCAGCGTGTGGCGGCTCAGAAGCGACAATTAGACTACACTCCTGACATTACAACTTTGAAAGTGTGTTTTTCGAAAGCTAGAACGTGCCAATCCACTGAATCAACAGCCGACGAGCAAATTTTAGAACGCCCTCGCGATTACTCTTTCAATCCGGACACGAACGAAATTGTGTTGAGTCCATATTTAAAACTGCAGCGTATTGAAGGGGCCAGCCTTCGAATCAGTGCGAAGCCGGTCAGCTTAGGCAACTTTAAAAGCGGTCGTTTAGACCCCATCAATCGGGTAATTAGATAGAGAATCACAAAGGTGAATACGCGACTCGTAAAAAAACACTTGAGCGAAGTCTACCGGACACAGAGTTCTTTGGTACCGCTCATGCTGCATGGATAGACTTCGGTGTCATAAATTATTCAGAGTTGATCGCTCAATTCTGCGATCAAAATATGCCAACACTTGTAGACCTATTTTCTTATTTATAACTTAACTAGATTATTAGTTTCCTAAATTATGAAACTGCAGCCCGAGCTAAATGGGAGAATTTCAACATCAAACTGTCAGCTTCTTTTTTTGTTTTTTTCTCTAATATAATCGCCTGGACAAGTCCCATAAAACTAATCACTAGAACCTCTAAAGTTTGCTTCCGACTTTGTTTTTCACTTTCATTTTCAATTGGGAAACGTTCATTGTAGTAAACGATCAGTTTAGAAATAAATTCTTCTCGACTTTTTTTTATAAGTAATAATCCGATTTCATTGCGTCCTGATAGAAAAAGCATATGACCGATACTTTTTCTTTTCATAAATAATGAATAGACGTCGAAGACAAAAACATTTACAAAATCTTGAGGGTTCTCAAATTCTAGCGAATTCATTTTCTGTGTCACTTCGACCAGAATGTCCGTTGTCGTGACCTCGATCATTCTTAACAGTAGCTCCTCTTTATTACTAAAATACTGATAAATTGATCCAATACTAACGCCTGTAACCTCAGCTACTTTATTAGTACTGAATTTTTCCAACCCGAATTGATCAAGAACTTTAAATCCACCTTCAATAAGATCCATAGTGAGTCGAACCGAACGATTTTGAAGCGGTGAACGTCTTGAATTCTTGTTTTTTATTGGCATTGATAGTCCCTTCCTAAATGTGAGCAGTTATATAACAACCACTCACATTTAGGAAGGGAAATATCAAGTTCAAACGCGAGTAGGAAATTCCCGATCCCGTGATAAAATGGTCACATGATAAACAAACTAAGGTTCCTAATTAACTATTTAAAATTTGCAAAAAACCCTAAACGTACTGAGTTAATCTTTAAATTCATAGATGCCATTCGCGCTATGCCTGAAAAAAAAGAACTTTTTGATCACTATCAATCGGTCTATCTAAATAACGATGCGTTTAAGAAAATGTGGGAAGAAAAATATTTTCCGCAACTTTCAACAGATGAACTTTCCAAGATGCCAAGTGGAAGTTTTGGTAGAACGTATTTTGAATTTTTACAAAAACATAACTTGGACTTAAATTTTTATCCTGAAATTGAAATTCAATCAGCTATCGACTATTTTATTCTGCGCCTCTATAAGACGCACGATATGTATCATGTCCTTCTTAACGAGGATATCTCGTACAGAGCCGAACTAGCAGTTCAAGCGTTCACGTTAGCCCAGACACAATCAGGGATTCCAGCCATAATCCTATCCGGCGGCTTATTGCATGAGGCGCAAAATAACCCGCTAGACATTCCACAACACTTTGAAGACCTATTTAGGCTTTATCATCTTGGTAAATCGATTCCGCCCTTGTTTGGAATCCGCCTGGAAAGCTATATGGAAATGCCTCTCACAGAGGTCAGATCCCTGCTTGGTATTGACAATAGTGGCAAGATGGCTAAAGCAGTTTCATTGGCGCATGTTGAGCTCACTAACTAAAAAATTAAACATCAAAAGCCAGCTGATCGCCGATTTGAGGCGGACGTTTGAAATGCGCTGAACAAAGTTCAATATCCATTTTATTTAAACCTAATTTACGTGTCGTCAGCTTAAATAAATTGCGAATGTGTTCAGCCCGAGGCCCAGAACCACGCATGCGATCACCAAACTCTGAACTGTTCAATTCACCATCACGAATATCACGAACGGCATTCATAATTTTCTCATAGCGCAGTGGACGATGAATTTGCACCCACTCTTGAAAAACGGGCAACACAGCGCCCGGCATTCTCAGCATTCCAAAGCCCGCCATCTGCGCGCCCGCTTCGTTCGCTGCTTTCAAAATCAAGGGCACTTCCTGGTCCGTCAAACCCGGAATCACAGGCGCCACATTCACGCCGGTAGGAATCCCCGCCGCACTGAGCTTGGCAATGGCTGCCAGCTTTGCCGCTGGAGTCGACGTGCGTGGTTCTAAACTGCGCGCAAGGTCTGTATCGAGTGTGGTGATCGAAAGAAACACCACACAACCGTTCCATTCGGCCATCTCTTGAAGAATATCGATATCCCGAGTGACTAGTGAGTTCTTGGTAATCATCGCTACAGGGTTTTTAAACTGATTCAATACTTCTAAACATCCCCGAGTCAGTTTTAATTTTCGCTCAATAGGTTGATAACAATCCGTCACTCCGCTCATGAACAACGGCTGCCCTTCCCAAGATTTTTTCATCAAAGCTTCACGCAATAATTGCGGCGCCTCGTATTTAACATGAATTTTAGTTTCGAAATCAAGACCCGCGGAATAGCCCAGATATTCATGTGTTGGTCGAGCATAACAATACGCGCAGCCATGTTCACAACCACGATAGCAATTAATTGAGAAATCAAAGCCAACATCGGGGCTGTTGTTTTTGGTGATAATAGTGCGAGACGTGTCTTTGATTAATTCTGTCTGCAACATCGAGCGTTCTTCCTCGAGAAGATAATTATCATGATCTTCCTCTGTCGCCTCAAAGTGCGTGGAAAGAAATCGATTGGCGATGTTGCTCGAAGCCCCACGACCTCGAATATCCTTGCGGAATTCCTTAGACATTTACATATTATTTACATATTCTATAAAAAGAGCAAGAGTTAGTTTAATATTTCATTCAATATACATAAGAATAGCTTAAATTGATTTTAGAGCTCTTTCGTTCAATTTTCTGAAACGATTCAAAACTTTCTGATCGTTCCTGAACCGTTGCACTGGATGCGGAATAAAAAGCTCCAAGGCCGTGACCCTTTTGCGTTTTGAAACCGCCAAAAAAACTAATTTCAGATACACTCTCGTTAAATGACTTTCCTTGGTTATAAAGAAATGGGACCAAATTATAGGGATCGACATAGAACCCTTTTTTTAACGTGCTTTCAATCCCGAGGCGAAAAATAGACAGATTTAGCTCGGCGACGACGCGACTCAGTTCCCCATTTGTGAAATAGTCGCTCCTTGAAATTGGCGGCATTTTTTCAAATGACAAATCCAGTCTAATTGATTTGTTTTGACCAATTTTTTGAAAATAACCAACTCCTAGAATATCTTTTTTTACAGTCACTTTATCTTGGCTGTTAGTATTCTCATTTGTTGTCATCGACATAGACGACGTTTTCTGAGTTTGCATGCTGTTCGAACTCTGTTTTTGATCAAACTGGTAAATGTCGGCGACATAGCCAAACGAAATGCCAGTGTTTTTTATTTCATATAGAATTCCGGGAGCAAAAACAAGAAAGTTGCCGCTGAATAAACCATCATAATCAACTGTTATCGTGGCCGACGACGTTCCATACGAATACATACTGAGGTCGCTTAAGTTAAACGACGTGTACAATAGCTTGATTCCATACTTAATATCAGAACTACTTCTATAGCCCATCGCCAACTGAATAGGAACAAACGACACTTTTGAGCTGAACGATTTAGAACCCAGTGCTGACTGCGCCACCGATACCGTGTCGGTAACCTTAAGACCCGATTGAGGAGCCAGATTAACCTCACAATTAAAAGGCCCGGCCTGAAACGAATTATTAATATCCACAGTTTCAACGGTCGTACTGACATCAATCGAGGAATCCACTAAATCCAATACATGATCGGTTTCGGTTTGTTTTTTTAATTGCAGAGACAATCCAAATACACTTCTTGACGTTGTAACGGCTGGATTAATTAGTCTTTGGTCCATAAAATAGGCTGACGTAGCCACTTGACCAACGCTGACAGTGGTCGCGAAAACGCAGACAAACATTGCGACCATATTACGCTTAGCTAAACAATCATATATTTTTTGATTCAAGGCTAAATTGTCGGTTAAAGCGTATACTGAAGCAACGAGATTTTCTTGCGCCCTTCGAATTCCACGGTCAGGATGTACTAATGATAAAATTTCTTATAGCAACATTTGGATGGGTACTTTTTTGTGCAAGCTGCGCAAAACCAACGGGCACCCCAGACCAATGTGTTTCTAATCTGAGCCTACAAGCAGAAAGTACTCAGACTAGTACCGACTCTACTCTATTAGGAACTGGAAAAATCGGCCAACATTTTCAAACCACAAAAGATATAAAAGCGAACGCGTTCGCCATAAAAGCAGAAATTCCCGGCAGCTCACCGGCTTTTTTTACGGTTTCTATTTATAAAGCTAGTCTCAATGATACACTCAGCGAAGCGAGTGTCCCAGACAAAAAATTTAATATTGGCCCTGTGGTCGCCAATACATCAAAACAAATAATCTGGCTTGAATTGCCTGAAACCTATGAGTTCAAGTCTGAATTTGGCAGCAGCTATTTTGTAAGCATCGAGATTTCAAATGCCAGTATGAAATACAGTGTGGACACTATCGGAAGCGACGATGTCTTTAGAAAAGGATTTCGCGAATATTCGGGTGGAGTTTGGTCGTATGCCGATACTACTAAATCACTAACATTTGGTCTGCGCGGCTTACAGAATTGTAACTAATTTTAATTTGCTATTGATAATAGCTTTAGCGCTTAGATGTACAAACTTAAATTCGATCTGACACGTCCTTCAAGTAGTTTACATTTAGTCTGACAGTCATTGAAATAATAAGGCACTTCTTTAATAGAATGGCTGGCTCGAAAGTCTAGCGGTTATTTCTTATTGGGGGTGGTTAGGAAAGTTCAGCTCAGATGACCTTTAATTCGTTTTAAGGGTTTCCAAGTTGACCGGATTTAAATCTCAGTTTTTAATTTGCTGAGGAAGTAGGTGACATGCAGAATGATATTTTCTCTTTATGCCAATGGATAGAAATCGATTCTAAGCAATCAGAGAAATACGATGTTGCATTTTATTTCGAACAAGCAGATTTGGACCCTCAGGGTGTAGATCTATTTGGTGAATTGCCTAAAATATATTTGCATAAGGGAGATCTAAAATTAGATAAATCTTTTTCAATGTACGCCCAAGGTTTTGGGGTTTTTATTTTGGATGGCTCGCTGGAAGTTGATGGCACGTTTGGATTTTATACAGCCGACGCGTATACTGTACTAATAATAACGGGCGAAATTCGAGTTAAAAATATGGCCATAGGATGGGATTCTCAACTTGGTGTTGGACGCTCTCTGATTGCTGATCAAATTTTATGGGTTAGTTTATCTCACGCTGGCTTTCTGGTTATTAAAGAGACGATAAAGGCAAAAACTATCAGACTGCATAAAGAAACCTGCGTCAGCTTAGGATTCCCCCCTGTGGGAAATATTTTAGAGTTTCCATTACAATTTAATAAGGAATTTAGCTCTAGGTATCAAATAGCCCCAGGAGAACAGCCGGATATAAAAATTATTATACAGGCTCTTGATGAGGGTGTTCGTTTGTTTTGACTTTAAACCACTGTCTAATTTTCGCCATGCTATCAAGAATTCCTGAGCTTTGCTGACCTGACTTTTCCGGAAATAACACGGGCATTGAAGAAAACTGACTTTATGAAATAATGGCCAATATTTAATAGGAGATTGCCCGAAATTTATGGCGCTTATTTCCGTTAAAATCTGGCCACGAAAGTTCTAATAGCAAAACCAGCTTCCGACAAAAAGCTAGGGTTATAAACTGCGCCCCTGTGGTCAGACACTACAGCCCATATTTATTGAACAGCGCTTGGTTCTATCGAAAGAGAGTCCAAAATGGAAATATTGCATCCAAGAAAAGCTAAAGAACCCAAGAAGATAGGAAGAGCTCCGAAGTACAACCTTGATTACTACATGATGATGGCTAAAAACGTGGTTGAACAAGGAATGAGTTACCGAGAAGCCTCAAAAATTTACAATGTATCACATGGATCAGTTCATCACTGGAAGAATGTACTGGTAGCGTGCTTCCTATCTATCTTGGTTACGACCCCGTTGATGTCGATGTTTTTATCAGGCGGACCTGACTTCAAAATACAATCTTCATAGTCAGAGCTAAAGAACTCACCTGTGACTACAGGAATTCCGGGATCATCCAATCGACTTGTGAACTCGAGGAACCTTGGTCCTTTTAAAATTAGATGAGTTTCTATAACTTTTTTACTCTCGTAGGTTTTTATGATTAATACTTTTTGTTTGAAATCTATTTTCTGGCTCGAGAAGGAAATTCCAGTATCGAGTCTCTGCCCGTTTTGGAAATCCAAAAATGTTCCTGTAATTTTAGAATATTTCATCTCAGTCTCCAAATGTCCGGGCGAACTTACCTTTAAGTTTGAATCGCGTATCGTTAACGGCGAGGCATTCAGTAGACATCCCACTCCTAACAACAAACTAAGCAGCAATGCCCGCACTATATTTGTCGCTATCACAACGCCTTCCGTGTGCAAACTTCACTTGCTGCATTGGCTGGTTTTGCTTTCGCTGCGCCAATAATTGGGACCCTCTGCATAGACTTCCTTTTTAATGTAACTTTCTGTCACGAGCTCTCGCCGAGGACGGCTTTCCTGTACAGATTTTTTAAGATGAGCATTCTCCTTACGAAATCATTTCACAGTAGAAGCAATACATACGTCCTGAGTGCCTTTTTCGACCATTTTCCAATATTTACTTATAGTTCATATCAGCGCTCGTTATAGTGCGATACCTCGTGCCAAACCATTAAAATGCTTGGGATTTTGGCAGTCCTGGATGACACTTTTCACATGTTATTTTTATCTTCCAAGGGGGGAAGTTATGGTTCGAATAAAATGGATTTTACTATTCATCGCTGGCGTGATGAGCACAAGCCAAACGTTGGCCCAGACACAATTGTCGGCAGATGATCTTGAGCTAGAACAACGTGTGATGAGCACTGTGAAAACAAAAACACAAGCGCAAATCAACATAGCGCCTAAGCCAACACTGGCACATCTGCAAAGTTTTTTAAAGAAAGGCCAAACACGTCAGCCAAAATGTGTGGATGCTAAAAAAGTTCCATTCGCTGATAAATATATACTGACCTACGATGCTCAAGGCGCTCCCTGCCGTATCTACGATTTGTCATTTCCAAATTTAAAAGCAGTTGTAAAAGCTGTTTCGATGTTTCAAATGCCTGTCAGACAAATGGCATCTAAAGATTTCATCAATGCGCTGGATGGTGACTGGAATGCAATTCAAGCTCGAAACAGCGACTACAGCGCGCGTTTTGATGCTCGCATGGCCGCTAGAACAAGTTTCATTTCAACATTGAAATTTAAAAATAAACCAAAAGCAGTCCCAGGATCACAGACGACATCGACAGATGTTGGGTTACCTGTTTCATTTTCTTTGGCCGACTTAGAGACAAACACGACGCTTGAATTACCGGCGGCAACTAAAGCCCAATTGAATGATGTCATTCAAAGCTTAGAGGCCGATACTTCTTTGTCAGCAGAAAAATCAAGTCAAATTCAACAGTACTTTTTGCAAGTGTTGAATCAGCCGCAAAAAGTTTTGCAATCCGTGAAATTTAACTGGAATGATCTGAACAAAGTTTATGATGTTGCTATTGATGGCGATTTCTTACCTTTGATGGGTCCTGTTGAAATTGTAAATTTCCAAACCCAATATAAAGGCATGGTTGAAAAATTATTCCGCAGCATTTTAAGCAGCGTATTGGTTCAACTACCCCGTCTGATTCCAAACCGCACTATCGGCGCTATCGTTGAAGTGGCTGTTGAGGACATCTTTGAACAAATCGACGTAATGTACGAATACCAAACAAATCGTTTGGAACAAACATTGAAAAATATCAAATCATACCAGGTCGGTGCTGTTGATTTGCCTTTTCTTGAAACTCGCGCTTTAAATATTTTGTACGGACAAAAAAGCGACATGATGAGTTCATACATTATGTCGGTCGCTCAAGGCACCCAGTTTGACTGGCAAGCCTTCGAGAAAGCCGGCAAATCAGTTCGCTACTCTTTAGATAAACAACGTGACGTTTTAATGGATAAAACTCATTCGCGTTTAGTTCTAGAAAAAGGCTGCAAAACAGAAATCGTTAATGACTACTTTGCTGTTTGTTATAGAAATGGCGTGAAAGACGGCTTGTATTCATTGATCAGTGAGCAGAATTTGGCGTTTAAAAATATGGGAGCTCCCCTAATCCATAGATACAAACGTCCTTACGAAGTATCTGTAGTTCGTGGTGGCACTTGGTTATTATCAGTGGCTTTGCGTGTAGTTGGTTTACCTCTTAACAGATCGGTCACTTACCAGCTTAACAGCTCATTGAAAAAATTCATGCGCGCTGGTGTTGTGGACGAAGCGTACTTACAAAATACGCTTTACAAAAACAAAATGGCTGGCACAGCGACTGTGGAAGCTCAAAGCATGCTTAACTGGATGTACATTCAAAACTTAAATCCATTTATGCCTAAAACACTAAATTTTGAAAACGCGTTGATCGCTGCTAATAAATCATTATTAGGAATCAACTAGGAGATCATATGAAAATAAGCAATAAACTAACACTCTCATTACTACTTGTTGGACTTAACGCATTTTCAGCTCGCGTAGCCGTAACGGATTCAGGTACTGATTTTACCCACGAATGGTTAACTGGCCGCGCGCTTATCAACACTAAAGAAATCGCCGGTAATCGTGTCGACGATGATCGCAATGGAAAAGTGGATGATATCTATGGTTGGAACTTTGCGGATAATTACGGCAAAGTTTTCTTCAAACAGCACGTAGCAGACGTGCCAGAAAAAGTATTTAAAATCATGGACGTTTTATCACGCATTCAAAGCGGAGCTCAAACTGCAGATGATGAAAAATTTTGGAAAGAAAATATCACAAGTCTTTCAACCGCTGAAAAGCAAAAACTAAGCACCGAATTGAATTTTTTTGGACAGTATGCACACAGCACGCATGTATCGGGCATTGTCGCATCAGTTTCTCCGGATGCTAGAATTATGTCGAACCGCGTGTTCCCAGATACGCCACTCAATTTCGTAAATCCACTAGCAGCAGCTCCGGGTCAAAAGAAAGGTATCCTTGATTTAGCCTACAAATTACTAGCAGTCCTTACAAATGGTACATTTGAAAAAGCAGCCGCTTATATCAATGAACAACAAATCGATGTGGCTAATTATAGTTTGGGTGTACAACTAGCAGCTATAGCGGGTATGTCATTACAATTGCAAAAAGTAGTTCCACCGACTGCGGATGCGATCGCAGCGGAAGCCGCTAAACAATGTCCTAAAGGTAGTGACGAAGCCGCTTACAAAAAATGTGTAGCCGCAGTGAATGTTCAAATGATGGCTCCCTACAATTTGAAATTGGATGCGGAAGTCACTCGTATGAATGCCCAGTACGAACCTCTTGGAAGAAAATGGTTAGGTTCTGCAGCTAAAACCTTATTTGTTATCGCGGCCGGCAACGATGGTTCTGACAATGATAAACGCCCTACGTTCCCAGCGAATATTGCTATCGATAACGGTATCACAGTAGCGGCTTCGAACGGCGTTATGTCTTTAGCAAGTTTTTCTAACTATGGTTTAAAAACGGTCCACGTGGCGGCGCCAGGTGTTGCGATTAAGAGTTCTGTTCCCAGCTTAGATAACAAAATGGTGTTACCAATGTCTGGAACTTCGATGGCGGCTCCGTATGTAGCGGGTGTGGCGGCAAAAATGAAAGATATCAATCCAGCTTTGACACCGGCTCAAATGAAAGAAATTTTGATGGGCACAGTGGATAAAAAAGATTGGTTAAAAACTAAAGTCATCAGTTCGGGCGTTGTCAATGCAGACCGCGCTTACATGGCTTCAGAAAAATCTAAATCAATGACGGTACCAGCTGCCATTGCAGCGTCTATCCAAGGGGTTGCCGATCAAAAAGAAGTCAGCGCACCAAGACGTATTTTCAATGTCAATTCAACAACACAAGAAATGCGTTCGTTTGCTAATGATTTAGTGTTCTAGTTCTTATAACTGATTATCGGCACGTATAACGAGTCTTCTGCGCAGCCAGAAGATTCGTATACGTAGCTGATTTATGCCCACCAGCACGGCACGCACCCGTGTTTAAGTTATTAAACGAAATCTTTCCATCGATTATTAACCCGGCTACAGCCAAAAACACCGGTGTTACTTCTTCACGAACTTCGTTCACAACCGGTTGTGGTTTTCTTTTATCGCCCGCTTCATAACCATGTGCACACATTTCATCTACGAAAGCGCGATCGATATTCCAGCGGCTGTATAGCATACGATATAAACCAGCTAAAGCGCCCGTTCTGTCTTCGCCCGCTGTACAGTGAAATAAAATTTTATGTGAACGCGATTTTTCGATTTTTACTAAGTAGTCCAATGCTTGAACCACTTGAACGCAGGATTCTTCAACTGGTCCCATGTCTTTCCATTTAAATGGAACATGGTAAATATTGGCTGCCGGAATTCCTGCCTTTTGTAAATCGGCGATTTCTTTTGATACCTCGTCTTTTACTTCGTTTTTAAAAATTAAAACGTGAGTAAATCCTGTTTGTTTCAAGAACGTTGAATCTTTTGTAGGAGCCGCGCTACGGAAAATTTGACCTGATAATGCATGAAAATTTTTGATTTGTGAAAATGCGTTCACAGAAAAAATTAATGCCGACATCACAAGGATGTTTTTAAAAGCAGACATGGGGCCTCCGGGTTCTTTTAGGGTCCCGCAGTATACCGAAAGACCTGGCCTTTCTGGATGTCGTTATTCTGGTCGGTAAATCCTACAACACTACTTGGCTTGCGATTCAGGAAGCATATATTCCAGCGCTGCACCAGGTCCCACTGGAATTCCAAACGTAATCCAAACAAATAACATTAACGACCAGAAGATCAAAAAGCCAATCGAATATGGCAACATCAACGCAATGATTGTCCCTACCTTGGCATTTGAATCATATTTATGAGCAAATGCGAGGATCATT
The DNA here is from genome assembly GCA_963932905.1 of uncultured Bdellovibrio sp. Taxonomy (GTDB): domain Bacteria; phylum Bdellovibrionota; class Bdellovibrionia; order Bdellovibrionales; family Bdellovibrionaceae; genus UBA2316. The sequence continues at coordinate 54,047 of CAWVRN010000009.1, read as the reverse complement.
GGAAAATAAGTCATCAACGGCGAAATGATATTCACAACCGAATCAGCAACTCTGTAGGACGTCTGCGACAATTCTGGCGAAACTCCCAGCAGCATAAACATTGGCACAAACACCGGCGCCATCAACGCCCATTTCGCCGATGCCGAACCAATCACGAGATCTAGGAATACAGTTAATAAAACAAATCCTAGCATTAAAGGTATAGTCCCTAGTTCCCACGATTTTAAAACTTCCGACCCTTTAACGGCTAAAATAATTCCAATATTCGAATAATTAAATAAAGAAATAAATTGCGAAGCAAAGAATACCAAAACCAGATACGGCGCCATCGAAACCATAGCTTCCTGCATAGATTTTACGATGTCTTCCACCTTGGTAAACGTTCCACTTTTAAAACCAAATGCTAAACCCGTCGTTGAACCTAAAATAAAGATCAATGTCACAACACCTTTCAAAGCTGACGAATGAAATAGATCCGGAGTCTTTGGTTCGCGCAAGTATCCATTTTCTGGAACTAGTCCCGCCAGTAAAAAAGCAAAGAATACCAAAGCCACTATACCCGCAGCTTTTAATCCGCGTTTTTCTGCCGTCGACAATTTTTCTAATGGCGCTTTTTCTACCGGACCATGGTAGTCACCTAAAAAGGGAATTGTAATTTTATACGCGATAAATGTTCCTACACCGACGATTAAAAATGATGACGATGACATAAAAAACCAATTGGATAACGGTGTTACGATATACGATTTATCTAAAATGCGTGCGGCTTCTTGCGAGATCCCGGATAACAGTGGATCTGCAGTGCTTAATAGTAAATTCGCGGCAAATCCCCCTGATACACCGGCAAAACAAATCGCCAGACCCGCGAGTGGATTTAATCCCGCACTATGAAATGTCATCGCAGCGAGTGGAATTAACAGAATGTAACCAATGTCTCCGCCGGTGTGTGATAAAACCCCGGCCATTAGAATAATGGGGACTAACATTTTTCGAGGCGAATTTAGCACCAGCAGGCGAAGAAGTGCGGACAGCATTCCACTTTTTTCGGCTAAACTAAAGCCAAGCATCGCGACCAAAACAGTTCCGAGCGGTGCAAACGACGTAAAATTTTTCACCATGTCCGTTAAGATATACCGTAGACCATGACCAGAAAGTAAATTCACTGGAAGCAAAGTTTCTTTACTGACGGGATGAACTGCTTGCATATCGATCGCCGTTACAAATCCCGACAACAGCAGCACAAATCCCGTTAAATATAAAAAAAGAAGAGCGGGATGCGGAAGTGCATTTCCTGCCGCTTCTACGTGACGTAGAGCGCGGTACCATAATTTATTTGATTCGGATGATTGATCGTTTTTCATGATCAGAAAAATAATTGACAGCTATAGAAAGGTCAATAGATCAAAAGAAGATCGAAAACGCCATTTCTCTAGATCCATTACCTTCTAATACAGGGGATAATTCTAACGATGTAAACAAGCGGTTAAAATCAGATTTAGTTTTTAAATTTTCAACCGTTTTAGCTTCGGTGAATTTCGGTACAGTCACCAAATACATTTTTGGAAGCAACAATTGAACCTCGGCAAATCCAGCATTGGCTAACCAGTCTTTGTGTTGCTGTCCGCAATCATCCACACATGAAATGATCACTTCACCCACCGTATAACCAAAATCCACGGGATACGGCACAAGTCCCGCCGCACGAACCGTGAAACTTTCTTCCTTATCTAAATTATTAATGTCCAGCGGTACATCGACAATAAAACTTCGCTCATTCGACCAAAATTGAACGCGCATCGCACTTTGTGAATTAAAATCGTTGACCCACAAGAACACGTTACCCACACGTGCCCCGTGTCCAGGCTGCGCTTTATCTAACATAGCCACCAATTTATTTTTAAATTCTTCTTTAGGCATTTCCCAGCTTAGCGCTTCTGATTTATACTGAAATGTTTGTTCCGTTTCGCATAAAGATCGCTCGTAAATCGTTACACAACCGATATGGACGGCGAAGGCTGTTGTTTTTAGTAGAAAAATCGAAATTAAAAAGATAGATATACGCATAAAAAAAGCATAACTCGTTAGGATTCTCATGCAACACAAGAATATCAACCGCCGCTGGATATTATCGTTATTTTTTACTTTTATTGCTGCCTTTCCCCTATCTTCGTTTTCGGCTGAGAAATTTGTGGGTCAAATTAATTTATGGAAACGTCCGGTGTGTTTAGAACCTAAAAACTGCCCTTTGCCACAAGCATTTGGATCGCCATGGGCTGTTGAAATTGAACTGCCGCACCCGACGCAGCCGGGTACATCGACGGTGAAATCGATGACGTTGACTCAAAATGGCTGGAACGCTGTCGTTAGCATGTACTGGGTCCTGCCGCCATCACCGGAACGCGATTATATCGTGTCACAATTTAAATTAACTCATGCAACGAATGGTTTGGTATTTGAGTGCAGTCGTTATGACACACCTGAAATGATTAAAGGATTTCCAACAGGTGCGTGTTCGGGTCGAATTGGTAGCGAGCAAATTGGAATCGCCACATCGAAAGTCGCCGCACGATCGTCTGGTCTACGACGTTAATTTTTTTCATTGAGATGATAGTCCTTTAAAAATGCCTTCAACTGAAATTGAAGAAGATTAAAAATCATATTGAAACCGGACTCACCAACAATGGCGCGATTTTCATGGCCTCTTATTGGCAATGAATCTGCGAAAAAGTCATCGATTTTTAGCAGCGTCGATACTTTTTTACTGACCGATCAGCAACGCACCGATAAAGATAGCGCTAACACCCAGCCATTGCGCTTTGGTCAAACGCTCACCCAGCCACCACGCAAATCCCTGGGAAAATAATATCGAGGTATTACGCAGCGATATCGCCACGCCCGCATAACTATTTTTCAAACCATATAGAAATAGTATGAACGAACTACCGGACAAGACCCCAGCAAAGATAATCCAGCGATAATTTTTAGGATCAATTTTCTTCATATCTTTTAAAGCCGCGGCTCGAGATTTCAGCGCCAGAAATGGAACCGACGTCAGCATGGAAAGAACAAATAACCCGACTTGGCTGACCCCTTCCGCCAACGCTAAGCCGTAGAAAATATGATAGCCAGCAATAAAGAACGAACAGCTCAATGCCCAAAATAATCCCGCTCGACTTAATGTATCTTTATCTTTTGACGGCGTTAGAAAAATACCCAGCACCAGAAGCAACATCCCGACCAGCTTTAGTCCCGAAAGTGGCTCTTTCAGAAATAAAACTGAAATTACAGCAACAAGCAACATCGCCCCACCCCTCATGATGGAATAGGAAATTCCAAACGGGGCTGTTTCATAGGTGCGACTCAAGGAATGGAAATAACCAGCCTCAAATAATCCCGCGGTGACTGTGAATGCAAGCCCCAAAGTAGATCCAATTTTTAATCCACCCGTGAAGGGCGCGACACAAATAGAGGTCAACGTCGCCGTAGTTACGACAAGTAATAATACCGAATGCTTGGGATTCAGGCGTTTGAAAATAAAATTCCAAGATGAATGAAAAAATGCCGAGGCGACTAAAATTATCTCTGCTCTCACCTATTCATATTGATTTTTTTTAGAAGATAAATCAAGGTATAGAAATGATTCAACTTAAAGGCGTCCACAATTTAGTCGTTAAATCCACTGTTCGTACCCACTCCATTCTGGCTGACACGAGCATTGCCAACGGAGGCAATGACGAAGCCATGAATCCACATGAAGTTTTAGAAACAGCACTGGCTGCCTGCACAGCGATCACATTAAAGATGTATGCTAAACGCAAGAACATGGCATTGGAAGATGTGCAAGTTGAAGTGCACACGGTTTCCGAAGGTAAGGATTCTATTTTGTCTCGCAAAGTTCATTTAGTCGGTACTTTGAGTGCTGAAGACAAAACACGATTGATGGAAATTGCGGATAAGTGTCCTATTCATAAATTAATCACGAGTCACGTCACGATTCAGACAGAGTCTGTTTAAGCTCTAAATCGATGACTTGTGAGGCTGATCGCCTCCGCTCGACGTTACCGTTCTGCTTTCCGTTTACGAAGTCTCAAAAGAAAACCACATTGCAACGGTTAGGCGCCCCCGGTGTGGATGTTTTTTTTGATTTTTGAGGGCTACCTTCTTTTAAAAACGCCAATTCAAGCTCGGACTTCCTTTTGATGGAATTTTTTTTAAGGTATATGAAAAAATGAGTTCCGCAGACAGGCGTTCAGCGCCGGCGAGGACTGCCGAGGCTTTTTCATATACCTTAAAAAAAATTCCATCAAAAGGAAGTCCCCACGCACTAACAAGGACCTAAGTTTTTAAAAGAAGGTAGCCCTCAAAAATCAAAAAACCGGGATTTTAAAAAATCTTGCAACTTTTAGGGCAAAAGCGACAATTAATATCCAGAGGGAACATGTTGGACTGGAATGAAATCGTCGAGCGCCTAGGGCCTCGTCTTTATAATTATTTTATACGACGCGGGTTCCTAAAAGATACCGACGACCTAACTCAGGACGTTTTCTCACGCTTGTATCAAAAAATTACCGATGGAGCTTTTGACAAAGCCAAAGGTTCTCTCGATGCCTTTGCGTTTGGGATTGCTCGATTTGTGGCTTTAGAAAATCACCAAAATAGCCAGATCTATTTAATGGACGACGATTTTAATTGGGATGACATTGTAGACTCGCCTGAGTCAAATCTTGAAAGCAGTTACCAGCGCCATCAAACTATCGAATTATTTTTAAAAGAAATTAAAAATTTGAATCCGGTCCAGCAGGAAGTGCTCACTCTATATATGGATGACGAATTAAAACTGGAAGATATTGCGCTGTTGATGAAATTGCCAGTGGGCACTGTGAAGAGTCACCTGTTTCGAGCCAAAGAAAAATTGAAAAATTTATTAGAAACAAAGGGAATCAGTTTATGAATGATGATTTTAAATCACTTAAGCAATTAGGTAAAAAATTAGATCAGCCTCCGACTCCGCAAATGATGATGGAATGGGCGCGTACACCATTTAAGGTTTCCACATTTTCAATGAAGAAGAATAATTGGTGGTCTTTAGCGGCGGCTTTGATTGCAGGTATCTTGATTGGTAAATTTCTATTACAATCTAGTCCCGATTTTTTCTCGATGGTCGCAAAAAATCAGGTTGAAGATGAAACTTTCGAGTACGTTTACACCAATAACTAGTGTTGACAACATAACCATTCGCAAGTGCTTGTTTGAATATTTTTTGAAAGGTAGATTTATGAAATTTTGTTTTTTGTTTTTAACTTTAGTTATGGCTTTCGCTACTCACGCCGAAGATATCAATTTTTCGGAATTCGATACACCCCGCAAAGAATTAGACGTGGAATCATTGCGCTGGAAAATTGAAATCCAAGGAAATCTGTTAGTATTTAACAAAACAGGCACTCGCTTGTTATTTAAAGCCGACGAAGAACGCAAGTGGAGATTCGGTAATGATAAACCCATCACTAGTTACTGGAATGTAGCGACTAAGGGTTTACCGACAACGGCTTTGTATCATGAATGGCAGTTCAATGCTCAAGGTGAACTTCAAGTTAAATTTCGTCAGTACGATTCTATGGCTAAAAATCGCGACGGCAGTGTGAAAACAGGAAAGTTACTTCAAGAGAAAGACTACACAGTTGAAAACATGGCGGGCCCATCGATCGTTCTATACCAAGATGACACTCGTCGGATTGTGGCTCAGTTTCACATTCAAGTTTGGACTGACGACAACACGGTTGATATTGGCAAGTTAGGTATCAATTCTAATCGCATGACGATCTTTGACAACAAGGGAAATGTTTGGGCCTCACGTTTGGATAATTCGACGGGAAACAATGTTTACTACGGCGTCACTACTCATCAGGGATCTGTCTACATGAGTTATTTGCCCTTTGAAGGTGCAAAAAAAATCGGAGTGGCGGAAAAAAATAGAATTCGTATTGACCAGGGTCCTCTTAGAATATTAATCGAAAGCAGCGATGCTCTTTTACCTCGCGGCATTCAAGCTAACGTATACGGAATTGTTGACTTGAACAAGCGCACCGAACGTTTGAATCAGGTTCGTTCTAATGGTTCAGACAAGGAATCTAATTTTCTAGAAGCGATTAAACAGAAATAATTTTTCACAGTACGCAGAAAAATCGAACCCGAAGTTAGAAATAGCTTCGGGTTTTTCTATTTTTATTTGCGACTACTGCATTTGCTGCTGGGCTAGTCCGTTTTGACTATCACCATATTGGCGAACTGTTTGTGATTCGCCATACTGACGCTGAGGAATTCCTGAATTATGCCCCATTTGAACTTGTCTCGCGCGAACGATAACTCCAACAAACAAACCTTTGTAGCTAAGTGGGTATCGTGGCGTGTTTCCAAAGATAGACTGAATAGCGATTTCTTTTTTAGATTCATTTTCCGCAAAGTAAACTAAACAGGGAACTGTCCGTGTTGTAGGCGCAGAAACTTGGCCAGTGAATCTATCACAGCTTGTGTACGAATAGCCATAAACGACATCTTTACGAAACGAAAGTTGCTTAAACTGATCTTCATGCAATCCACATAAGGCTGTGTAGGCAGCCGGCATCACTTTTAAACACGCCGCTTTGTTAAACTCAACGTCTGCCTGCGCTAAACCTGCTACAAAAAAGACCGACATTATCAAAAAATTCTTCATTCCAAAACTCCCAGAAATAGTAGATCCAACTCAGTATTGCCAACTCAATACCAACCCAAAAATAACCACAAAAGCTTTAAGCAAAAACTATGAAAACAAATTAGACAAAGTGCCCTAACCTTTTTTCAAAAGGTGCCAGCCTACTTTTCCGGACACACCGCTTCCGCAAAGAGGACCTGGCACCCTGGACGAATAGATGGAGGTGCTTGTTTTTTGTTCTTTTGGATCTGGATTCGAAATACAATTTTTGTATGAATAAGTTTTTGTTTTTATTGTGTGCTCTGGTGTTGGCATTTCATTTTGCTCCCGCGGCGGACACTGAGCGTTGGAAGCAGCATTGCGCGAAAGTGGCTATGGACCCCTCGCTATTTATTAAGAATTTGAGTTTATCGCAGAATCGATTGAGTTTCACAAATCGTGGCGGATTGTTTAACGGGGGGGTCTGCTGGTGGCATAGTCGACTGACTCGGGCGGCTCAGTATTTGGCCGTATTTGATCCATCAGAACCGAAGGTAACTTCCGATGAGGCCTATAAATTAGTTCAGCGTCTGCGTGAGGGACGCCCAGTTACGATCAATGGCTATCATAACCTTCAAGATTTTTCGATCGACCACCAAGAGGTGATTCAGGAAAATCTAGAGGCTTGGCAAATCTCTAATGGGGGCTTCGGTCTTGGGTTTTTAGATGGTCTGATGGGTTCTAACTCGATTCCTGCGGACGATTTAAAAATATTGATGGATGAAATGTACAATCGTCTACAAACATACCAAAAACCAATTTATCAAGTTCTGCAACTGCCAGGAATTACGGCACATGGCTGGCTCGTGATCGGTATGCAGCCGACAACGAATGGATATAAATTTGAGGTCGTTGATAGCAACTACTATGATGCCCAAACTTGGAATTATACCAATGGTTCGACCGGTTTTTTTTACGGTAGCTCGCCGTTTGTTAGCTACACAACGAATCGTGGTTTAAAAGAAGAGGCCCTACTTACCAAGCGCTTGAACGTGGCCTGCCAAGGGCTTAAAAACAAGGGCAAATTGGCAGAATCTCAACTAACTATCGATGAAGAGCTCGAACTTTAGGTGCCAGCCTACTTTTCCGGACACGGCGTGTCCGGAAAAGTAGGCTGGCACCCTTGATCTTTTTACATTAGAATACCGGGCCATGGAACTACTGAGCCTGAACCAACTTAAATTTAGCTATCCCAATTCCGAACGCGGTCGACTTGATATCGAACACTTTCAAGTCAACGTCGGTGAAAAAATATTTCTTTTTGGCCCCAGCGGCAGTGGTAAAACGACGTTCCTGGAAATTCTAGCTGGAGTCCTGACTCCTGCCTCGGGTTCCATCAAGTTGGGCGGCACGGAACTCACGCAATTATCAAGCACCCAGCGGGATGCCTTTCGTGCAGATAATATTGGTTATATTTTTCAAAGTTTTAATTTGATTCCCTATTTAAGCGTCATCGAAAACATCGCATTGCCTTTAAATCTAAGCCCCGAAAGACGAAAATTAGTTCCTAAGGATCAAGAACTTCAAAAAATTCAAGAAATGGCCAAGCGTTTAGGAATACTAGAACTTCTAAGTCACAAAACAGGCGAATTATCCGTTGGACAACAACAGCGTGTCGCTGCCGCCCGTTCTCTGATTGGTCATCCTAAATTAATTTTAGCCGACGAACCCACATCCGCTTTAGATTTTGATCATCGTGAGAAATTTTTGAGTTTAATATTTGAAATTTGCAAAGAACAATCCATCAGTTTAATTTTCGTAAGTCACGATCGATCACTGCAAGGTTTGTTTGATCGCGTGGTGGCTCTGGCGGACATTAACAAAGCCGCCGTGAAAAATAACGGAGGTCTGTCATGATTTTCGTCCGACTCGCTCTAAAATCACTGTGGAATCGTAAACTCACCGCATTTTTAACAATTGCTTCCGTGGCGTTGAGTTTAGCTTTGTTGTTATCTGTGGAACGTACACAACGATCAGCTCAAGAGGGTTTCACTCAGTCGATCAGCCAAGTGGATTTACTTGTGGGTGCTCGCACGGGTCCTTTAAATTTAATTTTGTATACCGTTTTCAATATGGGCAATGCTTCAAATAATATTTCATGGGAATCCTATCAAGAATTAAAAAAACACCCAACGGTGGCTTGGACAATTCCGTACTCACTGGGCGATGGCCATCGTGGATTTCGAGTCGTAGCTACGGATGAAAACTTCTACGAGCATTACCGTTTTCGTGGTGATAAAAAAGTAGAACTACGTGAAGGTCAACCCGCGCTGGGAATTTGGGATGTCGTCATTGGCTCTGATGTAGAAGCGAAATTGAAATACAAGCTGGGTGATCCCGTAGTTGTCGCCCATGGCGTGACTCGCGGTGAAGGTATTCAAATGCATGATGATAAACCGTTTCGCGTTTCCGGTATTCTAAAACCAACGGGAACGGCGATTGATCAAAGCCTTTATATTTCTCTGTATGGAATGGAAGCGATTCATATCGACTGGCAAACGGGCGCTGCGCCGACCAAAGACAAAGCCGTTCCTCAAGATCAAATCACGAAAGAAAAATTGCCTATTCATGCTATCACCGCATTTTTCTTGCGGACTAAGACGCGGATTGAAACCTTGCAACTGCAACGTGATATTAACAACTACAAAGATGAACCTTTGATGGCGATCATTCCCGGGGCGACGTTATCTGATTTATGGCGAGGATTAAGCCAGATAGAACGCGTGCTTAAAGTAATTTCTTTGATGGTGATGGCTGTCGGTTTAGCGTCGATGGTGAGTTCGCTGTTAGCTAGCCTTAATGAACGTCGTCGTGAAATGGCCATCTTACGTGCCGTTGGCGCGCCCCCGTCTAAAATCACTTTCCTTTTAGTGTTTGAATCCGGCTTAATCACTCTGCTCGGAATACTGCTAGGGCTAGCGATAGAATTGAGTGGCTTTTTTATTTTAGAATCATGGCTGGAAGAAAAATTTGGTTTCTATTCGGTGGGTGCTGTTTTAACGTCGACTGATTTTATCTATATGGGAGCTACATTACTGATTGGCATTCTAGTGGGATTAATTCCTGCGCTGCAAGCGACTCGGTTAGCGCTTAAAGATGGTCTTTCTGTCCGCGTATAAAGGTGAAGATGCTAGTGGCCAATAAAACACTCGCTGAGTGGGAAAAAATATTTCAAACTGAAATCGAAAGCCTGGCTGTCGATTTTGACCCGTCACACGATTCGCTTCACTTAAAGCGTGTTGTCACTATGGCCAAGCATTTATGCGAAAAAGAAAATGCAAATCCTTGCGTCGTGATTCCCGGCGCTTGGCTGCATGATTTCGTCGTGATTCCTAAAGACAGTCCGCTGCGCAAACAAGCGTCGCGTATTTCAGCGACTCGTGCAGTTGAGTTTTTAGAACGTGTTGGTTATCCCAAAGAATTTCATTCCGCAATTGCTCATTGTATTGAAGCGCACAGTTTTAGCGCCAACATTCCGACAGAAACGCTGGAAGCCAAAATCGTTCAAGATGCGGATCGGTTAGATGCCCTGGGTGCTATTGGAATTGCGCGTATGATGATTACGGCCGGACGTATGAAACGTCCCCTCTACAGCGAAGTCGATCCTTTGTGCGAACACGGCCGCCCGGCTGATGATGGTCAGTATTCGATCGATCATTTTTATATTAAACTTTTTAAAGTCGCTGACACTCTGAAAACAAAATCGGCCCTGGCAGAAGGCCAACGCCGCGCTCAGGTCATGCGGGCTTATCTTAAAGATTTAGGCCAAGAGCTAATTTAATTCATTCTGACATATTTTGCGGTCCCGCGTCTGGATAAATATCCGGGCCCTTTTACATTTTTCTTGAAGTTCGAGTTTTGTTCGATATATTGAAAGTTCGAGTTTTGTTCGAATCAAGTGGGAGCGCCCTGTTCAAAGGGCAAGGTAAAGAGCAAAGCAAAGAACAAAGAAAAGAGCATAAGGTTTACTCTACGAGAACGCCTCTAAACTAAATAATAAGCCCAAGAACAGGAGCTACAGATGCAAAATTTAACTTTAAATCAAAAAAAAGTTTTAGATTTCATTAAGTCCTACGTAGATAAAAATGGCACTCCGCCCACCTACGAAGTGATTGCTAAGAGCCTGGGTTATAAAGCCAAGTCCACCGTTCATCATTATATTGAGGCTTTGATTGCCAAGGGTTACATGACGAAAGAAAACCATCTCTCGCATGGACTCACTTTGCATAAAGATGGCAACCTACTGCCCGTCCTTGGGAAAGTCGCGGCCGGACAACCCATCGATTTCAAAAAAGCCGATGAACATGTTGAAGTTCCTTCGTTTATGATCAAAGGTCCCGGCCCCTATTTTGTTTTGCAAGTTTCGGGTGATTCGATGATCGGCGAGTGCATTCAAGACGGCGATTACGTGATCATTCGTCAACAAAAGACCGCCCATCAGGGCGACATTGTTGTGGCCGAAATTGAAGACAGCGCCACTATTAAGCGCTTTCATAAAAAACGCACGCACATTGAATTACATTCTGCTAATGAGAAATACAAACCCATCATCGTCAACGACAGCGCGCAACTGCGTATTGCGGGCGTATTCTGCGGATTACTGAGAACTCAATAATGTCTTGGGATGGTTTATGGGGCTACAGATTGTCAAACCTACTATTGCGGAACTTCGAGAACTGATTGGCGCCACCAAGCCTGACGATCGCCCTCGTCATGCGTGTTCTTTGTATCCCGATGGATTTGCCGTCGGTTCTTTTGTTGAGCTTACGGGATCTCAGCGCACGGAATTCACGGCTCAGTTTCTAAGTGAAAATCCAGAATTGAAAGTGGCTTGGGTCGAAGAATCTATCACTATCAATCCCTATGCTTTGAAACAAAAAGGCGTTTGCCTGGATCATATTTTATTTATCGAAGGCAAAAAAGATTTAGCCTGGTGTTTGAATCAAGTTTTAGGCTCTGGTTGTTTTCAAATCGTCGTCACTGAAAATAGTCGTTTTCAGGAAAAAGATTTGCGTCGTTTTCAATTATTATCTGAAAAAGCGCAAAATCATTTTTTTCTATTGTCTGCGAATCCAACCCCCAGCTGGGTTCCCCATTTGCAATTAAAAACACGCAAGATAGACAATCAATGGTCCGTGCAAGCTCTTCGTAAACGAGGTGCTTTGTGAGGATCGTTTGTATTAAATTACCCAAGGACACTAACGCACAAACCATCGCCGAAATTTTCTACCGTGCGACTCCACAAATTCGACTTCGCCAGGCGGGCCATGGAAAGGGTCCGTTTGATCACACGGCGATTTTTCTAGAAATTTCTAAATGCCACGCCCTGTATTCAGAATCGACGTTTCTAAAACGCACCTACGTAACCCTAGAGCGCATTGGTATCCACGCCGACCTGTCCATCGCCGATGATATAAGCACGGCACTGGCCATGGCCATTTATCCTGTTGTCGACAAAGACTCACTGCCCATTGAATCTTTGATTTATTATAGCGACCCACTGGGGCAATATCCGGAACAGCAAGGAATCGTGGTCAAAGCCATGAATTTATTAAAATCACTTCGTATTCACACCGTTAAAGATTTTTTAAAAATTCCTTCTTATGAAATATCACCGCGATTTGGTCCTGTCATTTTGATGGCGTATCAACGTATTTTAGGACTTCATGAAATCCCTTGGACAGAATTCAAACCTCGTCAAGTGGTAGAAGAAACGCATGAATTTGATTTAGCCTACCCGCCGCGCGATTTAGAACCTGTTTATTTTATCTTACGTCCGATGTTGGAAAAAATTTATCTTCGTCTGCGTGGTCGTGGTCAGCGTGTTCGTCAATTTAAAATTGTTTTGCAACAGGAATATGAAACACGCAAGTCAAAGCAAAGTTATGAAGTACCTGTTATTATCCAGTTGCCTTTTGTTTCTGTGAAAACGATTTTTCAAATTGCTAGGGAAAAATTAGACTCTATGGTTCATCGAATGCCACTGGAACACGCGATTATCAGTGTATCTTTGGTCGTCACCGAAGAAGCGCCTTATTTAACCAGTCAGAAAGATTTGTTTGATCAAAAGAAAGAAGAAACGTCGGAGTCCTTTTTCCATTTAGTTTCAAGGCTGGCGACTAAACTTGGCACTGACGGGGCTTTCTTCGCCCAGATCAAAGAAAACTATCTTCCTGAGCGCAATTGGTTTCGCACCCCTGAAAAATCAAATGACACCGTTCAAGAATCATTTATTCCCGAACGACCTTTACGCCTATTCAAAGAACCCTTGGCGATTCCCATTCACAACAATCGCTTGGTTTACAACCGGCTTCCCCATGACATCACCGAATGGAAAAATCCCGAAGTCTTGTTATCCAACTGGTGGGAAATTTCAGGTGGCGAACGCGTGTACTACCGATTAAACACAGTCAGCGGTGATAGTTTCTGGGTGTTTAAAAATAAAGACGGTTATTACCTACACGGAATATTTGAATGAACTACGTCGAACTGCGCACGAAAACCAATTTTAGTTTCCTGACCGGAGCTTCCCATCCTAACGAGCTCATTGAGCAAGCTGTGAAAATGAATCTCTCTGGCATGGCCTTAACAGATATCAATGGTGTGTATGGTATGCCTCGTGGTTATCGCGTGGCCAAGGATCATCCTAATTTTAAATACCTCTGCGGTGCGGAACTGACTTTCTTTGATCACGCTCCCCTTACGCTGATAGCAAAAAACCGCGCCGCTTATGCACGCATTTGTCAGCTGGTCACCCTGTCTAAAAAAGAGAGCGAAAAAGGTGAAGGCAATTTATTCATCAATCACTTTTTGAACAGTTTATCCGATACCATCGCCGCAAACTTAGTCGTTATTCCGCGCACGGAATCTGAATTAGGCATTCTGTGGCCTGAATTGAAAAAACTATTTAAACGCAATCTGTATCTCCCGCTGACTTTTTATCAAGATGGTCACGATGAAAAACGCGTGCGTCGACTGCTAGAAATTAAAAACACGTGGGACCTGGAACTTGTCGCCAGTAACGATGTGGAATATCACGTTAAAAAACGTAAACTGGTCCAAGACGTTTTGATTTCTATTCGTGAGACAAAACCTTTATCAGAGATTGGATTTAAAATTCGAGGTAACGGCGAACGTTACATCAAAAGCCCACAGCACATGGTGATGCTATATAAAGATTTTCCTGAGGCTCTACAAAAAACCGTCGAGATTGCCGATGAATGTACGTTTTCCCCAAGCGAATTGAAATACCGCTACCCTTCCGAATGGATTCCTGAAAACTACACGGCTCAAACGTATTTGGAATTTTTAGTCAAAGAAAATGCTGTCCATCGAACTATCGATGAAAAAATGCAAAAATTATTAGATCACGAATTAAAACTGATTGGTGAGCTTGGCTATGCCGATTATTTTTTAACCATTTATGACATTGTCCGCAAAGCCAATGAACTAGATATCTTATGTCAGGGACGTGGATCGGCAGCGAATTCAGCTGTCTGTTATGTTTTAGGAATCACGGCGATCAACCCATCTGAAATGAATCTGCTATTTGAAAGATTCATCAGTGCTGAACGTGGCGAACCACCAGATATCGATATTGATTTTGAACACGAACGCCGTGAAGAAATCATTCAGTATATGTACAGTCGTTATGGTCGCGATCGCGCCGCCATGGTCAGCGCTGTTGTGACGTATCAGTACCGCAGTGCTTTTCGTGAGGTCTGTAAAGCCTTTGGCGTTGCTGTCGGAACCTTATCCGCGAAGAAACTGGAACGGCAGTTTGATGAATTGATCAAAGATCACCCACAAAAAGAAAGCCTTCAAGATAAAATTTCCTACATCGCTGGCGAAATGCAAGGTTTTCCTCGTCATCTCTCTATTCACAGCGGTGGTTTCACATTGAGTGCCGATCCCATCATCGATATTGTTCCTGTCGAACCCGCACGCAAAGAAGGTCGTACCATTATTCAGTGGGATAAATATGATTTAGACACACTCGGGCTGATCAAAGTCGATGTGCTATCGTTAGGAATGCTGTCGTGCCTCAGCAAAACTTTGAAATTAACTCATCATAAACTGTATGAAATACCGGCCGACGACAAAGCCACTTACACGATGATTCAGAACTGTGACACCGTCGGCACCTTCCAAGTGGAATCGCGCGCGCAGATGTCAATGCTGGGCCGTCTGAAGCCAGAGAACTTTTATGACCTAGTCGTTCAAGTCGCCATCGTGCGCCCTGGCCCCATCGTGGGCAACATGGTTCATCCTTATTTGAAACGCCGACGCGGTTTAGAAGAAATTAAATACCCCAACAAAGCTGTCGAAAATATTTTGGGTAAAACAAAAGGTGTTCCTTTATTCCAAGAACAAGTCATGAAGCTCGCTATCGATTTAGCTGGATTTACCCCAGGTGAATCCGATCTGCTGAGAAAATCGATCAACGCCTGGAAAACCAGTCGCCCCCTCGGAGAAATGGGTGATCGTTTGCGACGCGGATTAATTAAGGGTGGGATGAGCCCTGAATTTTCAAATCAAATTTTTGAACAGATCCAAGGCTTCAGTAATTATGGTTTTCCCGAAAGCCATGCGGCTTCGTTTGCTCTGCTGGCCTATGTATCGTGCTATTTAAAATGCCATCACCCAGCGGAATTCGCCTGTTCACTGGTCAACAGTCAACCGATGGGCTTCTATAGAAATGACACGATCATTTACGATGCCATCAGGCATGGGGTGCGCGTGCTTCCCGTTTCAATCAACAAATCCCAATGGGATTGTGCGATCGAAGGCGAAAATACGATTCGTTTAGGATTTCGCGTCGTCAGTGGTTTAAGCCAATCACATGTCGAAGCTATGGTGCTGGAACGCGAACAAAAAGAATTCACCAGCCTGGCTGATTTTTTGAAGCGATCGTCATTGCGAGCCGATGTGATCCAGCGACTTGCCTTGGCGAGTCGTTTTGAAGATTTTAACTGGAATGCCCGCAATTCCCTTTGGGCTATTATGGAATATGAAAACGTACTGACTAAAACAAGCTCAGAACAACTCAGTTTTTTTACACACACATCCTATTTGAATCAACAGGAAACCAACCGTTCACCATCACTGAATTTTTCTGATTTGAATGGCTTCGAAAAAGTTCAAAACGACTACGGCGCATTTTCGCTATCCCTGCAAGGCCACCCGATGCAGGAATTACGAAAAACCATAACGACAATTCCAAAAATGACGTCCAAGAAAATCCGAGAAATGAAAAGTGGTTCGCAGATAAAAACGTGCGGCCTAGTTTTAATCAGACAAAAACCACCTACGGCTAAGGGCACCTGCTTTTCAACGCTAGAAGATGAATATGGATTTATCGATCTAGTTTTATTCCCCGACACCTTCGAGAAATATAACGACGTCTTTTTAAATCACTGCTTTTTAATTGTTGGTGGAAAAATGGAGCGAGATGGAAATACGGTCAGTATTATCGTGAATCATGTGGCCCCATTGTGGCAGACAGAAACCTTGCATGAAACACCGCTCGCGTTAGAACCAGATCAATATTTCTGGGGCTAACGCGAACAAGCATATTACAAAAAAACTACTCTCGTGTCTTAACAGCGTCTAATTTCAACGTGTTTTTCAAAGCGGTCTGAATATCATCTATAGTGATTTCAGTTTTCTTGAAACAACGAACTTTAACGGTAACTTCCGCCGTTTTTGCTGTTACCAAAGTCATTTCAACTCTATTCAAGTCAGCAGAAAGTTCGGGAGTTTGTTCTTTGGCTGCGATTTTAATAGTGTCTTTAGACACCTTAACATCTAAGGCTCTGAACAATGTTGTAGCAGGCACATTAACAGCCGTCGTCGTCACATTACACACTGTTTGATCTTCAGCTAACGTCGCTAATCTAGCTTTCATTTGTTCTTGTTTTAACCATTTACCATCAACTAGGTACGTAGCACCGCCAACTGAGTTGAATTTTTTTAACTCAACCATGTTTTCAATATTGCCTTCGACAGTTTCAACTTTTGAAAGAACGCGAACAGAGCGGGCCAATTCAATTTGCTTAGCTTCAGCAACCGACTCTTCTGCTAGCTTACATGCTGTCGTGAACTCTGAAAGATAAATCCTCTTAGTAGTGTTTGAATATGAATAAGAGTCGTACATAGAAGCTAAACAAGATGATGTTTCCGCTTCAGCAATTTTTTTATCGGCACATTTAGGAAGCAAATCTACATAGGCGGCTAACTTAGTTTCGTTCGAATAAGCACCTAGTATTTTTCCTCTTTTCACTACTAAATCATTATACAAATCTATGAAACCTTGACTACAAGCACCTCCATAAGACGAAGAGTATTTAGATCTTGGCGTCGATTCATATCCACCATTGTATCCGTTGTAATTATCGGTCGACGGCGTGCTTGGAGTCGTGCTGCTAGAACCTTCACAAAACTCTTTGTGATCAGCATAGGAAATATTACGCTCTTCTGTTTTGCTACCAACACCAGTTGTGGTTACGCTGGCCTTACAACTAACGCCGCCTTTGTTTTTCAAAGTCGCACAAGCATTCGATTTTTCAGTCGAAGTAGAATAAATTTTAGCTAATCCTACCGCATTCCAGGCATCAATATATTCTTGCTTACACGCGCCGCTGGAGTCTTGATTGTCATCACCCTTGTTACAACCTTGAAGCATAGCCAAAGCTAATACACATAAAACGACAAATTTCATATAACCACACCCTTTATTGTTTTTTTTGAATACCAAGGTTTTACCAGATTATTTTATTCATAAGGATTTTTTTTGGTCGCCATGAAATCTTTTACCAAAAACGGTCACCTGAATTTACTATTTTTCAGGGAGAGAATTACCAACTCGCAATAAATGAGGCTGGAGGTCAAAAAACTCAGGTGATACGGACTGTTCAAAGTCATCAAAGGCGTATAACAACCCGGTATCGCTGGCCCATTTAGCGACGGCAATACGTACAAAATATAGTTTCTCTTTAGATCTAAGATCAGGTCTATCCATTATCGCATTTAGATCTAGTAGAAGATTTCCTTGCAATTCGATCAACCGTGTTCGCATTTTTATTTTCTGATCGCCTGGAAGCGTTTCAATAATAGGATGCTTCTTCCAATCTCGCATGAAAAACAATATGGCCAGCATCAAGTTTGAATCTTTCGGCGTGATCACATTTAGTTTTTCTTTCCAGCGAAGGGCGGCCGATCCATATTCATCAGCGATGCGCGCCCAAATAACTTCCTTAGTTTCTATAGAACCAGCAAAACGATTGAAACGATCAATTTTTTTATTCTGAATCACATGGCTCACATGCTCGACTTCTTGAACTAGTCCTTCGTGATCAAAGTTGAACTGCCTTAATTCATAGCCCACCAAATCACTGTCCTTGCCATAGACGCCTGCACGCAATACGGTAGACAAATAATACTTACCCCCTGTATCGTCGGACAAATATTCTCCTTTTGCTATTTTCCTATCTAACGTCGCAGTGGCTTCTTCACCAGAGGCCGTCATGGGACCTAACACATAATGCATGATATTGGCGGCCGGAATTTTAGATTTATCTTGTTGGTATTTACCATATCCCAAAACTAAGTTTCGCAGTTGCGCGCGATCGGCAGAGAAAGTAATAAAACCCGTGTGCGAAGCCTTTACTTCATTGCGATCAAAAACCACGTGCACTTGAGCTGAACCTTTGCCGTAACGTCGTCCCATTCGACTCAGTCCTTGTTTAAGAGCGAACAAGTCCGAAAAAATCATCGAATTAGCTTCAAACGTCCCGTGGCCTTCTCTATCCATAAATTCAGGTGCCCAGGCAGGGGCCATCGACATGCGAACTAATGTATTCACACGGTCTTTAGTCACCTGGCTTTCCACGATCTGCATCCGTTTTTCCATAGGAAACGAAAGCCACTTTTTTTCTGACGTGTGGTAAGGTCGATAATCGTTTAATAATTCAGGATGGCGGCTGGCCGTAAATTCGATCTCTAATCCATAGGACAAAACCGGCTTTACAAGTCTGTAAAAACTACCGCAAGACAGCGAGTCGGCACCCGCCCAAAACGAAAACAGCAATATCTGAAGCACAATCCACGCTCTACAATTCAGCATAGCGATAAACCAGGCAAATTTGTGACCAGATTTACTGAGTACTGCGACCGTTTACGAGCCCATCAATGAGCCCGCGAACAAATGTGAAACCTTTCTCTTGAAGGCTCATACCCATTAATGGGTGATGAACATCGACAATGCCGTTTTCGTCAACTTCGGGTGTACGCTTGCTGAAAAGGAAGTACATACCAAGCAAGCTTAACAACAAGGTTGACGAGAACATCACGCATGACATTTGGAACGCATCTTTATATTGAGCCACCCACGTTTGAAAAGCATAACCTAATTGAAATAAAGAAAAAATTAAAACCGACAAGCACACCATCGCCAAACAAAATTTAATCACGATACCTTGTGCTTCTTCTTCTAGAAATGACTTAATCATTTGGATTCCCTCCTCCAAAAAAAAGAGGCCAGGGATTTATCACCCCTGACCTCTTAGAATTAATATCTAGTGACGACGACGCATGGCCATCGTTAATAAGCTGCCAGCCAGTAAGCCAACGCCGGCAGCGATTGCAATACCTTTACCTGGATTTTCTTTTACGAATTCACGACCATTTTTAGCATAGTCTAAAGTTGAATGAGCAAACTCAGAAGCAATAGCTCCTACTTTTTTGCCCGCATCATACGTCATTTGTGTCAATTGGTCTTCACCATTTGCCACTTTATCTTTCATGTTATGAGCTACTTTGTCTACTTTATTAAATGTCTCAGTTGTTACGTTAGCCATCTTCTGTCTCCTTGTGTTGTTTGTTTGGCGCTAGCCGACTCTTAAAAAAATTTGGCGATTGCCATCTCTTCAAACTGTGATTGCAATAACTACGCCCACATCTGCGTCGCTGGTGTCACAGTGAAATAGATTTCAATTTTATGATGAATGCTATTGTACAAATTTTCCCTAACGGTCGCGGGGCTAAAACGGATGACTCAGGATATTTTTCAACTCACAAAATTTTAATAGATAGGATAAGCACCTCTAGCGAACTTACATCGAATTTTTTTCCTGGCCATCATTTTGCTTTGATACCGTTTTGACTCAACATGTTTGAAGAAAACATAAAAACAAAAAGGAGATAGTCATGAGAAAAAGTTTATTAGCATTAGTAATCGCTGCGGTGATTCCAACTGCTGGTTTCGCGGCAACAACAGAAAATGGTCTAATGCAAAAGACAGTTCGTGCATCACAAGTTTTGGACGAAGTGATGAAAATTCAAGATAGAGCCATCCCAATTGATCTACTAGATAGAGCCGTTTGTATCGCTGTATTACCAGATGTCATCCGTGGTGGATTTGTATTTGGTGCACGTATTGGTCAAGGTCTTGTATCTTGCCGCGTTGAAAAAGGTTGGAGCCAACCATCATTCGTAAGAATCGCTGGTGGTAACTGGGGTCTACAAGTTGGTATCTCGGCTGTAGATATGATCCTTGTATTTGTTAACCCAAATGCAGTTGATCGTTTAAGCGTAAACAACTTCACATTGGGCGGCGACGCTTCAGTATCGGTTGGTCCAATAGGCCGCGAAGCCAAAGCTAACACTGACTATCAATTAAAAAGCGAAGTCTACAGCTACTCTCGTTCACGCGGTTTATTTGCCGGTTTAACAATCGAAGGCGCTGCTCTAGCGATCGATCATGATGCAAATGCAATCATGTACAACCGCAAATCAGTTCCTCGTCAGTTGTTAACTACTGACGGTAGCTACGCTCCATCTCCTTTACGTCAATACGTACGTACTTTAGATGCAAACGCACCGTAGGCGCTAGTTAGCCTGAACTTAAAACAGATGAATTAGAAACTAAAAAGCCCAAATGATAAACATTTGGGCTTTTTAGTTTTAAATCAATAAATACTGATCTTATTATTTTTTAGGACGTAACAAATGATGGAACCGATGAGCTTTCGCTGGATCATTTCCAGTATTGTAGTTAGTGCCCTTTTTATAATCATCAGCATCATGTTTGCGCCAAGCATTTAAGGCGTCGTTCATTTGAGCTGGTGTGTAAGTAACATTGTTTGCTTTCTCGCCATCAGAAATAAAGGCCGCTAATTGATTCGAGACTTCATCCAGCATCAACATCGCGTACAATGCGTTCTTACTCATATTTAAAGGAAACTTTTCATCTAGACCCGTCATGCGGTCAAAGAAAGGAATACGACGACCAGTAAAGGCAATGTTGGATTTAAGTTTATCAACTAACGGTACGTAAAATTGATAATCATAGTCATCCATCCAAGCATACATACTTGTCAAAATAGAATCCATAACATGACTTTTGTGAACGCGGATATAATCTCTCCATTCTAAAACCATATCGAAATACGGTTCGATCTCCATATCAGCTGGTGCAAACGTTTCTTTCACTTCCACGCCGATATCATTTAAGAACTTTCTGTTTTTTGGATTGATTGGCGATTTGTAAGTCGGCAAATTGTATCTGTCTTTAGTTAACAACGAATACGCTAATGACACCACTTCCGAGCAAAAAATACACTTACGAGTTTTTAAATCGTTAGAAGGTACGATGTTCGTAGGATTGTCGATTCTCATTCCAAAATCATAACATGGGTTTGGATACTTTGATTTTCCATAAGCCGCTTTGTATTTCAAAACTTCGGCACGTACTTTCGTAGCCGCTTCATGAGCTGCTTCTGCATTTTGTTTATCCGTTGCGCCTGGGCGCTTCAAACGGAATACAACCGAACGAACTTTCATATCTTTATAGTCTGCGATATCAGCCACCAAAGTACCGAACTCAATGTGGGCCTCTACCGTTTCGATTTTCTTGCTCACTGGATCTACATAAATAATACCTGCATGCGAGAAATTAGAGTCTTCATCGGTAATACGCGCAATAGCCGCCGACACCGACGCTGAACCACGTGAAAGAACCACGTCACCCGATTGCGGTTCATATTTTAATGGATCCGCCGGTTTGTATTTATCATTCCACATAAAATTCATCTCGTTACCTTCAAACACACGATAGAATTTTTCATCCGTACGTACAGTCAGGCCTTTCGCGCTGATTACGTTTTCGGCTAGCATACCAATGTAATCCTCCAGCACACGAATGGCACGAAATACACGACGGTGGGAAAATGCACATTCAGCTGAAATT
Source organism: uncultured Bdellovibrio sp. (assembly GCA_963932905.1). Classification (GTDB taxonomy): domain Bacteria; phylum Bdellovibrionota; class Bdellovibrionia; order Bdellovibrionales; family Bdellovibrionaceae; genus UBA2316. Next base: position 32,070 of record CAWVRN010000009.1, on the reverse strand, counting down.
TTTGGATTTTCGAAATAAGCGGCTTGAAAATTTTCGCGGATATAAATTCGCAAATCAAAAAGCTGCTTGATCACCGACGGAGCGGTACGTTTTAACTCGGCCAAATTGAATTGTTCAATTTGAATAGAATTTAAATCGTCGTAGACTTTATTTAGCTCCGTCGAACATTTTTCATAGGAAAGTAGTGATCTATCTGAAAATACACTTTTGATACTTTCTACTTTATCAGCAATGTTGATCTGCTTTGATGTCGTTAACTCAGATGAAAAATTACCCGCACCTGTTTTTGGACTTTTATAATTAAGTCCGATTCCAACCATGAACATGGCTGCTACTATGAATACACCGGCACCGTATTGCAAACGTCGCTTCATGAAAAACCCCTTTTTGTTAGCGGTTAACGATCGGAGTTTTCTTAGCGTAACTTTATCAAAAATACTTCATGATTTGGCGAGCTTCAGGACTGATGAACGATCCGAACTGGGGCCGAAACGACAAAAGGCTGGCTCTTGTGAGCCAGCCTTTTGAATGGATTGATCTAATCTGAAACGATAGTTATTTTTTCAAGAATACCATCACAACACCCTTAGAAGCCTGCGCTTTAAGGTCAAAGATTCCTGTGTTGCCAGCAGTTGGAGCGGCTCCCGAAGCTTCGGCTGTGTTTTTTACTTTGGCATCCGACGTGTTAAACAATTTTTCAAGTGAATTTGGACGCTCAGCCATATTGTGAGTGTCTACACTTTTGACTTTCAGTTCTTCTTTGAGGAAAGACTTAAGGTATTTAATGCGGTTTTTAGCTAAACCTACTTCTTCTTTAGATTGTTTACCATTTTCAGATGGATATTCTTTATCTGACCAAGCTAGAATTTTAACTTCGTCGATTTTACCTTTCTGAGCCGCTTCTTGAATAGCGGCTCTGATTTCTGCTTTTTGGGCATCACTCAGTTTGTCAGAATTTTTATCAAAGCTGACCTCTTTAACTTGGGCAGCGCCTAACCGGTCAGCGGCATCTTGTGTCGTTGTCCAGGCATGTGCAGATGCTGCAAACGCAATAGCTACTAAAATTGGTGTAAACATTTTCATAATAAACTCCTTGTTAGTTATTATTTTTTTTAAAAAGTAATTCGGCCCTATCTGACTACGGCAGGGTCCCAGAGGAACGTTTCCCAGAAAGAAGAGAAACCACAAAACTGATAACGGCTAGTACTAAGAATACACCAAGCAACGCTTTACCAATGTCCATAGAAATACCCGCGAAACCAGTTGCGCCGAATAGAATTCCCAACAGCGCAAGAACGAAAAATATAATTGCTGCACGTAACATTTGAACCTCCTTAAAAAAGTTTCAATTTAATAGGCGACCAGATTCAATTCTAGCCACCGTTTTTAAACTATAATTTAGTACCAATATTTTACCACGCCGCCTAAAGTGAACGTATCCACTTCGTCGTCGCCAACAATCGCATAACGAGCACTGGCACCCAACGAAAATACACCTTCCGTCGTGCGAGCCACAGGAATGTCGAAACCTAAAATTGGGGCTATGGCCAATGAAGTACCGTCTGGTTTAAATACCGAACCAACTCCCAGACCCAAGTAACTATTTTTGATTACCGGTGTAGTCCCTCCGAAATTATAGGAACCTTTTAACCACAAAGTATTTCTATCTTGAGCCTCAATGCCATCATCAATGCGAGCATGATTAAACTCAGCGGCGATACCAAACGGAATGTAAGGTTGATAGCCAATATCTATTGCTATTTCCGAAGCGGTGATACCGCTGCCTTCTGGCTGTGCAGCTCCAAGCAAGACACCAACATGAGGTTTAAATTCTGATAGTTGAGTCACTGGCTTTGGCGCAGGCAGCGTGGACGTTTGTGCCGATTGTGCCATCGCATAACCGGTAAATGTTAGAACTGCAGTTGAAGCTATTGTCATTAGCGTTTTTTTCATAAATCACCTTCATAATCCGTTATTGTTTAAAATAGTCTTTTTTACCTTTTTCAACTGTGACAAGCAGATCAGCAATACACTTTCAACACTAAAGTTCCACGGGGAAACTTAGACTGACGGAATAACCACGGTTATTTGCATCAACTGAAGTTGTGCCACCCGATCTGTTGATCAATCCATAGTTTTGAATCTCGGTAGAATTGTAAGTTAAGTCTTGGTATTCCACGTTTACGCTAACGGCGGCAACGTATAGACCCGCACCGACTCGCCAGCCGTTGGCTTCCTTAAATTTCAAATCTAAACCTTGAATCCCGGCAGCAGGATCATTTTCGCCCGCTACTACGTAACCGGCTAACAATCGAATTCCAAAGTAAGGAGTTTGCACACCTACGAATGGTGCCACGTCGTAAACATTTGTGTCGGCTGTTTCATAGAAAGAATCTTTAAGCTGGCTTTTAGAATAACGAGCATCAAGACCTAACATGAAAACTTCAGATAGGTGACCACCAAAACGAAGTCCGACACCATAACCGTTTTGTTTACCAGATGTATCATCTTGAATGATTGGCAATTGTGACGATTTGATGGTTGTGTCTTCTTGTGTGGTGATTAGCATAGGTTCAAGAAATAGACCCCCTGGTGAGCGATAACGAGTGTTATCCTGAGTACGGCTTGATTGTTCTGCCACCGGTGGGTTTGTCGGCGGCGGATTTTGACCAGGGGCCGATGATGGAGAGGTGATGTCATTTGGATATCCTGTTTGAGCCAGTGCTGCCTGAGACAACCCCAGAGCCATTGTCGCTAGTATAACTAGTAGTGTTTTCATTTGTTCCTCGTATTTATATAAAGTGAGGCAACTACTCCTTCAATTTTCCTTTACGGTTGTTGAAAGTGTAGCTGCCCCACACGTTTGTTTGTTAAATTATTGGCGTTGGATTAATGCCCATATCTTTATACGTCCGACTTTCTTCTAAAGTTTCAAATTCACCTTTAAGCTCTGTCGTGACGGAAAGATCTTTAGCACCGGATGCTTCTAAAATCTTTTTAGCTTTATCAGCCCACTGCGCGTCGTCCACATGGACTGACATTAAAATACCGCCTTCTTTGACAAAGCCTTCATAGCGTTTTGCTTCATATTCTGGAATACCCAATCCTACCAGGGCACCGCTGACAACGCCCACCGCACTGCCCACACCAATACCTGCTAATGCAGCCATGATGGGACCCGCACCGATGAACGGTCCAACGCCTGGAATGGCTAGCAAACCCACACCCGCCAGCAAACCTAAAACACCACCAAGAACAGCTCCCGTTCCAGCACCAGCAGCGGCACCTTCAGGAGCTTTGGACCCTCGAACATGTTTCAGTTCTTGGAATCCAGATTCTTGAGGCATCAAGATCGAGATGTCACTTAGACGAAAACCATTTAGTTTCAATCTATCGACACCGCTTTCTAAATTGCTTTTGTTGTCAAAAATCGCAAATACTGCTTTATCACCTTTTTGCATAAAAAATCTCCCTTTTAATATTATTGAGTCACTACTTCTGTTTTATTTAAAACGTTAGAAACACCTGAAACTTTTTTAGCTTTTGAAACTACAGATCGTTGTTCTTGAACTGATTTCACTGGTCCTTTCAGCGTGACCTCACCATTAACGGTAATAATTTTTATGTTCTGAGCGTAAACAGATAAGGACTTATCATTTACAAGTTGCTGTCTAAGTTCAGCAGATATTTTAATATCTTTCTCAGACGTCCCATGTTTATCGGCCGTTATTTCTTGATTCTGTCGATCACGTTTGTTCACTTCTGTATTGTCCGCATTCACCGCAGCCAACCCAGAAAGTAAAAACATAAAACTTATGATTATGAGTATACGTATTTTCATAAATCCTTTCTGTCTAATTGATTAGACGAAGATCCACAGAGTTAGATGCCCTAAAGGATCGTCCAATTAATGACTTTTTTTATCGCGAAGATCTTGTTTGAATTCGTCCGTTTTTTTAACTGCCGCGTCTTTTAATTCTTCATATTTTGATTCCGCTTTTTGTTGAAAACGACCAACGATTGTTTTTAATTTTTCAGATACATCTTCTTTGCGTTGTCCATATTTTTGCTGAATAATGCCAGAGATTGAATCTAGGTTGCCTTTAGTTTGCTCTAGCTCGTCGCCAGTTACATTACCCCAAGCTTTTCTAATTTCGCCTTTGATTTCGTTCCATTTACCTTGGATTACATCTTGATTCATTGCTGACTCCTTTATTGTTTTTGTGCACAAAGTTTCAGTCGCCGCTTTCGCAGCGACATTACTTCTGTATCTTCATGAGGGCTAACAAAGCAATAAGGGTGCCTGCGCTTAATCCTTGATACACGCCGTTTTTTCTTTTAAATGGGGCATTTTAGTCATCATAAAGTGTTTCAAAAGACAAAATACCCCAGACCGTTCTTTGGACAGAATTTTTCACGCGCGATAGCATGAACCAATAACTACGAGGTGTTTATGTCTATGCTGCTTACGTCTATAACTTACAAACGATTTACTGTTGGATTTCTTCTACTTATACAATTGTCTTGTGCTAGCAAAGGTTTTAACCGCGGTGATTTGAAGGAACAAATTTCCGTTACAAAACCAGAATTCAACAATTCCGAAATTAAAGACGCGTTTAACAAAAAACCAAATTTACCGAAATCATTTAAGTTAGCCGTCTATTTTAAATCCCCCTCCCCGTCATCCCTCGGTAGTCAAAGTAAACTGTCCAGCGTCGATTGGCGCTGGACAGAACAAGACAAAGCGATGCTTGAAACGATTGCTGCCGATTTAAAAAAAGATGGCGTTGTGTCGGATGTATTTCCCCTTATGAATTCATTAGTAGTTGATGAAGATTTAAAATCATTGCGACTGGCCGCTGCAAAACACCAGGCCGATGCACTGCTCGTTATCAGTGGTGCCGGTCAAACGGATCGCTATATCAATAAGCTAGGATGGACGTATGCGCTGACACTGCCAGCGTTATTTATTCCTGGTTCTGAAGTCGACACGCTGTTTGTTACTAGCGCGGCTCTGTGGGACGTACGTAACGAATTTTTATATTTGACGGCCGAAGCCGAAGCCACCACAAACAAAACCTATGTTGCCGCATTTGGCAAGCCAGACAAAGAATTAATTAATGATGCTAAGACATCGTCTCTTATCCAGCTTAAAGGTGAACTAACTAAAATGATTAAAGGTACTAAGCTGTGATGTACAAGCTCGCACTACTGCTACTTACTAACGCCGCCTTAGCATCCAGTGGTTTTTTAACGTTTGGTTATGGTGACGGCGGCGATTCACTATCGTCCGCATCGGGTGGACAAAATTACAGAACGCACGCAGGCTCTGGACTGTTTTTCATGTTGGGAAAAATTATTACCGTTTCGCCAACCGTACCTCACCATTTTGAAGCTCAATTGGGTATCGGATACCTATTTCAAAACGATGCGCGGGAACAAGACAGTTCGGTGTCATGGTCGCGTGTTCCCATTGAAGCCATCTATTTTTATAAAAACACGATCGAAAATTTTCGACTAGGCTGGGGTTCCACATGTCACATAAATAGCAGTATCAACGCCAAAGGAACGAATGCTTCGGCTTCAACTAGTGTCGAGAACGCTTGGGGATTTGTTTTAGCTGCAGAAAAATTATGGGTCACGGAAACGAATGAAATGATGTCTATAGGACTTCGTCACACCTCGATGAATTATCGCCTGACCGCATTTGATAAAGTGGTCAATGGCGATAACTTGAGTGTGACGTTCACTGGATTTTTATTTTAGTTTATTTTGAGCCGAACGTTGAGTTTGAAATACGACGAATGTAACGAGTAACGTTTTGATCGCATCCCCTGGTAAAAATGGAAGAACGCCAGAAACTAATAATGCCTTAGTTGGAACAAAGATAGATAGAACTAACACTCCAAATGCGAACGTGATCACGCTTCCAGAAACCGCAGCTAACCAAGTTCTAAATAGTGATTTCGTCCAACCTGCGTCTGACAAAAATCCCATCCAATAAGACGCGACTGCCATACCGATCAAATATCCAAACGTTGGGCCCACCGACAAACCGGCTTTAGCCATCGCAAATACGGGTAAACCTAAAGCCCCGACAGCTAGGTAAGACAACACAACTGCAAGCCCGCGTTTACGCCCCCATAACAATGCTGTCAGTGCCACTCCAAATGTTTGGCCTGTGACTGGAACCGGAGTCCAAGGCAATGGAATCGCAATTTGAGCTAGTAAACTTAGTAAAACAACACCGCATACAATCGATAAGCTGTTTTCCAGAACTTTGTTACCACGTTGATTTAATATTTGAGGAACTAAAGCTTGTTCTTGAATCATGGGCGCTCCTTTGTGAAAGCGCCCTTAATCTATAGTTTCTATTTGGATTGGGCAACGAAAGTCCCAGGTTTTGCCTGGAACCGACGCAGTTAATCAGGATATATCGGCAGTTTTAAAGACTTAATGATATTCCAAAACTCTTTGCTCGTGATTTGATCACTATAAAGGTAGGCCACAATCTTGCGTGCCTTCACAGATGTGGTCTCACCGAGCTTATTTAAATGCTCGTATATAATTTCATGGACGATCAATGCCGACTTGTTTTTTGAATCGAGTCGATCCCAAAGTTTTTTATCAATCACAAATCGCTTTTCATTTGGTAAAGATATGTCTTTGCGAATCGCAATCTGCTGTACTTCACAGTTTTTATCTTCGGGCTTAAATGTGAATAGAGAATCTTTCACGTCGGTTAAAGCCACGCCCTCTTTGAAATCAATTTCTTGAATGATGGAACCAAGTCGATCTTTATATTGTTTACCGAGTTTTTTAGAAATCGGCTTCAAGCGTTTAAAGACTTCGTCCGCAATGGCTTTGTAGTCCATTTTTTCGCTATCAGTTGGAAATTTGGAAGCTGTCTCTGCTTCATAAAAATCTAAAACCTGAATCATGTCATTACAAACAACAACGTTACCACCATTGCCGATACGATTCGCCCAGGCGACGCTGATTACCAATAGACTGACGATTATAAAACTAGATTTTGATAACATAGGATTCCTTTACGCCTTCCACGGTTTCAAACTCCACTACTAAGTTGTCGATCATTGCACCCACAGGTTTATTCATCAATAACCATTTCCTAAGAAACATCTTTCCCGGAATGGAAAAAGGAGTGTACAAATGATGTCCGGGAACTTTCAATGCACGCTCTGTATCGGTTTTAAATTTCCCGATCGCTTTTGCATCAGAATACGCCGCCGCACCGACCATGGTAGCAAGCCCGGCACTGGTTGCACCCGAATTTTTACCAGAAGCCCCACCTATCGCTACAGCAGCTCCTGCTGCGGCGATACCAGCAGCCGCCATAGCTTCATTTTGATCTTTCAATGTTTGCTCGTAACTTTTTGCTTCCGTCCAAGATTGCAAATCATTGCCAACGACAACGCTGATTTTGGATTTACCGGGATCATCGTTGACAACCTCAGCTCGTGAAATGCGAACCCAATCGGCCGATGCATTTTCAATTGTTAGTTCAATTTGTTGAAACGGACTATCTGGCTTTGAATCGACGGTTTTGCCGCTGACGATAATAGCGATCGCTTTTTTATCACCAATCGGTTTACCATAATTGCCAGGGTGTTTGGACGCACAGCTGGTCAATAGGGCCACAAACAAAATGGATAAAATTAAATTCTTCATGGTAGCTCCTCGAACGTAGTCACTGGAAATAATTGTAAATTAAAATGATAAATATGATTTGGTTTAGATTTGTCAGAAAATTTCTGAATTTGGTTTAAGAAACGATCGATATGATTTTTAAGCTGCGGAATATCTTTAGTATTAATTGCAATCGACATCGATTCAAAATTCTTCATGGAATTATCGATCGTATCGACTTTTTCAGATGCTAAAGCCAGGTTTTGCTTGTGATAACGACGAATCGCCGCTGACGGGATTTCAGAGATGACTTTTAACGGATCGCCGATCTGTTGAAATTTTGGCGCTACAGAAACAATGTTCAAGCGCTGCAAACGTTGCAGCGCTTGATTCGCATCTTCCACTGAAATATTTAATTTACGAGCAATCCAGCGCGGATCCCCTTTGGCTCCGGGCAGTCGAGTCAGACTTAAAATGGCCACGTGATACCAGTCCGCCATTAACTTGAACTGATCTTCTGATAACGTGCGGAACGAAACTTTTTCTTCACTGACGATCTCGGTTGATTTCTTCGCCGAAGCACTGACGAGGGAATCGACCAAGGTTTGTTTTTCAAATGGAGAAATATCGAGCTTTCTGTTTATTTTCTCTAACGCTTTTAAAGTAAGCGGACGTTTACCCGACATCACTTGCGAGACTTGTGCGGGGCTTAGTTCGAGCCATCTTGCGAATGAGCGTACAGAGAAATTAGGATTCTTTGATCGCCTTTTTTCAAATTCGGTTTTTAGGAAGTCGGAAGTTAAGCTCATACCGGGAAGATAGCGTAGGTGTTTCGGATTGGCTAGTAGAATTTTGAAACAGTGTTTCAGAACTTGAAACACGGCTGCGGCTGACGGAACGATCTCTGTTTGAAAAACCAGCCTAAAAGGCAAAAAAAAGCAGGAGTTCATCACTCCTGCTCCCTCAAAACGTCAAAATATAAAAAGACTATCGAAGCCCAGCCGCCGCTTTAACCGCTGCCAAAGCATCAACGAATCCGTATCCATATGTATTATTAGGAATTGAATTTCCTGCTAAATCACCGCAGTTTTCGCCCGCAGTTATCGGCTTAGCCGTCTTAGTCAATACAGTAGCCGTTTCAGCAATACGACCTACGTAGTTTTTATTCGCTGACCACAACAATGCAACGACACCCACCATGTGAGGTCCCGCCATTGATGTTCCGCTCATAGATTGGTAGCCATTTCCTGGAACTGCGGAACGGACGTTAACACCCGGAGCAGAAATATCAGGACCTACTTTACCATCTAAAGCTGATGGACCACGGCTAGAGAACGATGCAATTTTCATTGAATTGTTTGTAGCACCTACTGAGAACGTCAGATCAGAATGATTCGCTGGTGGATCTGCAATTGTTGAACACCCTGGGCCTTCGTTACCAGCACTCGCAACAACCATGATGCCCGCTTGGTACATGACTTTTAGAACTTCAGTGAATTCATCGCCCGTACAACCTTCAGAACGCGTGCAACCCCAAGAGTTGTTCATTACGTGAGGAGCATACTCTGGTTTACCATCTTTTTGTGGGTCACCACCGAATGGATAGGGTGCAAAGAAGAATTGGAAACATTCAGTGTAAGTCGCCACTGTGCCAACACCAGCGTCCATGTTACGGCATGCAATCCAGCGTGCTGCCGGAGCTACGCCGACTTTATTGTTGGCGCCATCGCTACCAGCAACAGTGGCAATAGTGTGCGTTCCGTGACCTTGGTCATCGCAAGGAACTTTTGAATTGTAACCGCATTTATTGCGTACGTTACGAGATGTTTGTTTGTGAATAGCATCGTGCCAGTTGTAATCATGGCTCACGCCACGACCTGTGTTACCACGGTACTGACGAACTAACGCTGGGTGATCCCACTGAACGCCAGTGTCTTGGCCCGCAACGACGATACCTTGCCCTTGAGCACCCATCGCCCAAACTTTATCGGCTTGGATTGCGATTAGGCTTTGCTCAACGCCATTGATTGCTGGCGGAGTTGGTTCGCGTAAGTTACCGATTGGTTTCATTCTGAATGGTGTATTGTAAGTGACTTTTCTAACTGCCGGGTGTTTTTGAAATTCAGCTGCTAATTGAGCATCTGCATTTCTAACTAGGATAGAATTGTTGATGTAGAAACTTTGGTATTGGTAGCCACGTTGTTGTAGAGCTTGCCAAATCGCAGACTGAGATTGACGAGTGTTCGTCACAAGATCGGCGTAAATGGATTTAGCACGGTACGCGCGATCAACAACCATGTTAAGACGAGCAAAATTAGGTTGTGCTTTTAAGTAAACCATCATTTCAAAACGCTGAGTGCTTTGTGCGAACGCGTGCGCTGTGATCAATGTGGCTACTAATGATAAAAGTAGTTTTGTTGAAAATTTCATTAAAGGACCCTCCGAGGTGGCCATAAAAATCGAAAGGGGTATCGGGGTCAACTTAGAACTCTAAAAACACAGTGCAGAAAATTAAAATTCGGTGTGGCTTCGAATTAGAAAAGGACCAACTTTGTTCAGTGTCCACTAGCCACTTTGGTCAAATAGCACAATTTTCAAGATCTGTGCTGACTCCCCTTCAATTTTTTCCTAAACTGAAGCCCTTCATGCTTATTATGACCACAAAAGGCCTCTATTGTCCTGCCGGCCAATTTTACATTGATCCTTCTCGTGCCGTTGATCACGCGGTGATTACGCACGCGCATTCCGATCATGCTCGCAAAGGCAGTAAGCAGTATTACTGTGTGGATTCAGGAGTCTCACTTTTAAAATCCCGCATTGGAAAAAATATTTCAGTCGCTGAATTTGCTTACGGTGAAGTTTTTGAAATCAATGGCGTTCCCATTTCCTTCCATCCCGCAGGCCATATTTTAGGTTCGTCACAAGTTCGTATGGAACTTAATGGCGAAGTTTGGGTGGCCTCGGGTGATTACAAACGCGAAAAAGATCCTACGTGCGAGCCTTTTGAAACTGTAACGTGTGACGTGTTTGTCACAGAAGCCACGTTTGGAACGCCTAGTTTTACTTGGAATAAAAGTGTCGATCTGGGCCAAGAAATTCTAAACTGGTGGAATCAAAATGCTAGCCGAGGATTCAACAGTGTGATCTTTGCTTACTCGCTGGGAAAAACACAGCGAATTTTAGGTGAATTATTCCCACTGACGTCGAAACCGATCTACTGTCATTCTTCGGCCACAGAAATCAATGAATGCTATCGCGCCCATGGCGTGCCGATGGCACCAACCCGTTGTTTAAGTCGCGTTGAACAGGACCGTGTGTTAACTGGGGAATTATTTATAGTACCGCAATCGTTTATGAATTCTGAACAGGTGGATATACTAGGAAAAAAATATCTAACTGCATTTGCTTCGGGCTGGACAGCACAACGTGGCGGAAATTTCGATCATGGTTTTGTGATGTCGGACCACGCTGACTGGAATGATTTGGTACAAACGATTGTGGAATCCAAAGCCAAAAAAGTTTTCGTTCAACATCGTGGCAAAGGTGCTTTAGTTAAACATCTAAACACACTGGGCATCGCTGCATTTCCCGATAGTGATTTATTCCCTGAAAATCCCGATCAACTGAGTTTATTTTAATGGCTAAGCAAAAAAAGATCTCTATCCCACTGACTGAATTCGCAGTGCCAGCACCTCGTCGTGGCAGTATTGATGCTTATTCAGGATTTGGTCGCAGCCAACAAATGGGGATCGAACTTCATCAACGTGTGCAATCGGCCCGTGCAAAATCTCATCCGAATTACCGTGCGGAGGTCATGACTTCACATGAATTTAAAATCGATAATTATATTTTCGATATCGGCGGCCGCATCGACGGCATTTTTGATATCACTGAAGACCAATCGGAAACTAAGATTGAAGAAATCAAATCTAGTTTTAATATTTTTGAACTCTCTAAACGCATTCGCGAAGCCGGTATTGATCATCCTTACTGCCTGCAGCTGTTAACTTACGGATACATTCACTGGCTGCAGACTCAAAAGAAACCCGTTCTGACTCTGCATTTAATTTCGTCACGTAATTTTGAATCGATGGATATGGATATCGAGTTGGACATTGTAAAATACGAAGCATGGATGAATCGTCGCCTGTTAGAATTAGTCGACGAAGTGAAATTGGCCGAAAAACGCGTTAAACGCCGAATGCAAGCCTCTGAAAATTTTCAATTTCCGTTTACGAAACCTCGTTCGGGTCAGGTTGAATTAATTCAAACGATTCAAGAGGGAATGAAAGAAAATCAGCCCATGTTATTGCAAGCGCCCACGGGCTTAGGAAAAACAGTTGGCGTTTTATATCCGACGTTGCAAGAAGCCTTAGCACGTGGACAAAAAGTGATTTACCTGACTCCGAAAAACAGTCAGCATGCCGTTGCCGAAGAAGCGATTGAAAAGCTGCAAGATAACGGAGCCAACATCAAAGGCATGACACTAACGGCGAAAAGCAAAATGTGTTTTAAGAACGAACCATTATGTAACCCTGAATACTGCGAGTTTGCCAAAGACCACTACACCAAGGTGGCCGAAAATAAATTATTAGAAAAATTATCTAAAAAAAAACGTCTTAGCAGCAAAACTTTTAAAGAGATCGCTGAAGAACATCAATGCTGCCCCTTTGAATTACAATTAGATGCCGCTCAGGATATGGACACGGTGATTTGTGATTACAATTATGTATTCGCTCCCCGATCGGCATTTGGTCGTCTGGCTAGCTCAGGATTAGTGTCTGAAGGTAAGCCAAATCTAGTGATTGATGAAGCTCACAATCTACCATCGCGAGCCATGGACTATTACTCGCCATCATTGTCAGTTTTGACGTTAGAAAAAATGCGCGCCGATTTGCATTTGATTCCTTTAAATTATCGGCGCCAAGTGGATGACCTGTTTGATGAATGCATCAGTGTTGTGAAATCCAGTGCTCCGAAAAATATTACGGCGCCGATGAAAATCCCGGCTCCTGGTGATGATTTCTTGGCTCAGGATGCGGAACTACGCACCTTTTTGTCAGGTTATTTAAATTCTGATGTAGATATTCAGCCAGGCGATCCCGTGATGCGACTTTGTTTTTATTGGTCAGAATTTACGGCGGCCTTGCAATACGTTTCAGGCGATCATCCCGAATTTTTTACGACGTATCATCCTAATCCCGCCTCTATTCGTATCACGTGCTGTGATGCTTCGGAAATGCTGAAAGATTGCTATAAAGAATACGCTCAGGTCGTTGGCTTTTCAGCAACTCTAAAACCATTTTCTTATTACAGTCAGATGTCGGGATTAAATGTTCAAAATTTAAAAACAGCTGAGTTTGTTTCCCCGTTTCCAAAATCTAATCGCAAATTGTTGATCATTCCCCAAATATCATCGAAATATTCCGAACGCTCCCGCAATTACCCAAAGATCGCTGATGCCATTCACAAAATTGTGAAACTAAAAACGGGCAACTATATCGCTTTCTTCCCCAGTTTTGATTTTATGGAAAGAGTCGCCAATTTATTTACGCCGCCCTCTGACTTTCGCGTACTAAAACAAGAACGGCACATGAAACGCGATGAAATCGACGAAGCGTTAGAAATGCTGAAGGAACCGGGATCGGCATATGTGTTATTTGCCGTTCAAGGTGGTGTATTTTCTGAAGGCGTCGATTATGCGGGCGACATGGTCATCGGTGCATTTGTTGTGGGACCACCTTTACCCAATTTTGATTTAGAACGCGAATCGATGCGCGGTTATTACGAAGAACAATACCAGGCCGGTTTTGATTTTGCTTATGTTTATCCCGCTATGGCTAAGGCCATCCAATCAGCAGGACGCGTGATCCGATCGGAAAAAGATCAAGGTATTATCGTGTTGATGGATAACCGATTCATTCAACCCAGTTTTGCGAAGTCAATGCCCTTAGATTGGTACGAAGCCGATCCCCGCGAAGCGGTGTCGACTCAGATCCTGCAAGATATCGCCGACTTTTGGAAAACAACAGAGGTCGCAGAGACTGACTTCTGCTGACGTTGCCGCGAAAATTCAAAACCATATGGATAAATTTCAGAAATTTGGATTTACCGGAACTCCCGTCCTCCTTGTGAACGGCGTTGCTTTGCACGGGGCTCGTCCCATTGAGGAGATTGAGAAAATTGTCGCCATGACTACGAAATAAATTCGTGGTTATTCGTTTGGGGGGCGTCGGTGTTCGGCGCCCCCAAACGATCCCTTACAAATTTCGTCAAAATTTTTGACACTCCCTGAAATAAAATCAAAGCCCCACTTTCCTAAACAAAAAATGTAATTCTGAGCTATATATAGAAAGTCGCGCTGGGGAGCGTTTTTAAAATTTGGGGTGGTTATGAAAACGTCTATCGTATTACTACTAGCATTACTCATTATGCCTTTTCTAATCTTTGCAGATTCGGAAATGGAGTTCGATGTGAGCAAGTGTTACGATGCGGCTCAGTCGAACGACGCCCTGAAAGCATGTGCGAATGAAGACTATGCTATTGCCGATAACAAATTAAGCCAAGTCTATACGAAATTGATTGAACAGATTAAAGGGAATATCAATCCCGACGCTATCAACCAATCAGACGCCGCACTAGAAACACTGAATCGCCTTGTAGCTGCGGAAAAAGCATGGGCTTCCTATCGCGATGCTCAATGTAATTTTGAAGGTACAGTAATGATCGGTGGACATGGTGAAGCCGTTGTTGTGACTGGTTGTTTATCACGCTTAACGAAAGAACGTGCGCGAATTTTGGAAGAATCAATTATTCAACCTAAGATCGAGTACTAGTCTAAAACCCTATAAATACGGCGCTTTCCGATGGTAGTGACTAAAACCGTCGCTCTGTCTATTTCTCTACAGTTGAAATCATTTTGTAAAATCTATAGATTCCAATGGTCATTTTAACCAAACCAAAGGAATATCCATGTTTAAAAATCTAATTCCTGTAGCGATGTTGTTAATTTCATCGTTTGCTACAGCTCAAGAAGTTTATTGGAAAAAACAAACTGTAAGCCTGCCCGTCGCCGGTTCAGCATCAAAAGGTACTTACGCTCAGTCATTTCAACGTGTCGTTCTACAACACAACTATTATGAGTGTGGTTTCCCAGTAGAACCAACAGTTCAAGTAGTTCAAGGAACTTGCTATGACACAACTTGCAGCGGCGGAGCCGGAAAAAGCCCACTTTGGGATGCTTTCTATTCTGCTCGCAAAGAAGAGAAGCCTAGTCGTTTAGCGGCCGCTATCAAAGGTGTTGGTCAGGCTTCTGCTGATCCACTAGTTGCTGGTGGTTATTTCAACTCAAAACCTAAATCTTGGAACGCGTTCAAATCTGTGATCAATTCAGCTGCCGCTAATGGCGCGATCACTCAACAAGTTAAAACACTTGTACTAAGCAATTACAGGAACGAAAACATGGCTAATCTCGGTTATGCTGGTGGCTGTACTTCGACTCCATACACTTGTGACGAAGTTCATGTAATTCAAGAAGGCTACTACGTACAACGAACGTGTGATGCTCCGGTTGAGCAACCAATCGAATCACGCCAAGTATCTTTTGAATTTAACGTTGAAAATTCAATCTTGCTACCTTCAGAAACTGAAAATATAGAGTTATCAGTGTCTCCAGAAGCCGGTGAAATTTCTATGAAAGAAGCTTACTACAATAAATATGCTATCCAGGCTCAACAAACTGGTCCAAACCACATCGTGGTTTCAATTGACGGTGCCGCTCGTAAGCAAGTTCCATTGCCTAAAGGTTCCCTTCAGTCAGTAAGTTTAACTGCCACTGGCGCAACGACGGCTGATTTACAAGTTTCTGTATCACCGGCGATCCTTCCCGTTGCCCAAGGCGAACAACTGGTTATTAAATACGAAGTAAAATCATGCAAAATCGGTTTTTTCCCATGTATCACTTGGGACAAAAAAGAAACTTTCACTAAACTCGCTACTGGCCCAACTACAACAATTCCAGTGAGTTCACCTCTAGTTGGAAAAAAAGGGCTTAAAATGCAAGTAGACGTTGAAGTTTACAAATCAAATAGTATTTACCACAATGCTAAACCATTGTCTAAAGACACTGAATCTATCAAACTAAAATAGTTAATAATTCTCTCCTGAACGTTTTCTCCAGAGAAGATAAAGGGCCTTGGTGTGAACAACCAAGGCCCTTTATCTATATTGAGACGTTATCAAATTTTTATATCAAACTAACTTTCTCAATTCGTTTCAATACATGTTCTCAAGAAATCTTGAGAACACACTGGACCCAGTGCCCGCTGCTTTTCTCTAGTTAAAATGAAGTAAATAACTTCAGTTGTTTGGTATATCACTAGCTGTAAATAAATATTTACTTACCTCAAAAAAATACCTGCCGATAGATCCTAACAACCAAACAAATTGGGAGAGGCAAATGAGTCATTACGAAGAAAGCAAAAGTCCCGCGCGCGCCCGACAAGCCGCTACAAGTGAACGCTATTTGGCGTTCTTATTGGGCAAAGAACAATACGCAATCCCGTTACTTCAAGTAAAAGAAGTGATCGAGATGAGCGAACCGATGCCGATCCCTCAGACACCCGCCTACTTCAAAGGCATCATTAACTTGCGCGGACAAGTTATCTCGGTTCTAGATCTAAAAGCAAAATTGCGACTACCGAAAACAGATCCGGGCCCCAAGACTGCTATCATTATATTAGACATCGAACCTCAACTATTTTTAGGTGTGATCGTAGATCGTATCAATAGTGTTCTGGCATTTCCACACGAAGACATCAGTGTAGCGCCTTCAAATCTTTCAGATAACAAACAACAATATCTAACAGGCGTGGCTCGCCGTGAAGATAATAAAATGACGCTGATTTTAGATATTCGTTCAGCACTTAATATTCAAGATATCCAAGCTTTAACACAAACAAATTTAAAAGACGTTGGCTAATAGGAGACATGAAAAATGAAAAAAGTAAGTTTAAATATCAAAATAGTGTTCGTCCTTATGATTGCTATCTTGGGCGGTGTCTGCATATCAGTAGTCGGCATCAATAGCATGGAAAAACTAGACGGCTCACTAAAATATACGATCACCAAGTCAGTTCCCAGAATTCGTCATGCCAACCGTGTTCGCGCTAGCTTCCGTTTATTAGCTCTTGGCCAAGCAAATATTATTTTAGAAGACGACAAAGAACACATCCGCGCCATGATGGAAGAAATGCATAAAAAAGACACCGAATTCCGTGAAGAAATCGAACAATCAACCAAAGATTCATCCGAAGAAGCTCGCTCCTATTGGACTAAAATTGGTCATAGCTATGATCGCTGGTGGGAAAAAGCAAAAGAAGGTCAAAAACTGGCATACGCTGGTGATGACAAAGGCGCCATGGTATTTATGAAGCAGATGGCAGAAATCCGCAAAGAGGCCGAGAGTGATTTGCAAAGTCTAATCGATCGCAACGATAAGACTATGAAAGAAGAAAACGCCAATGCGGAAATCTTGTATGAGAATTCACGTAATTTAGTAATCACAGTAAGCTTAGCGTCTATGTTGATTGCATGCCTATTGGCGTTTGCAATCCTGCGCGCTATGGGTCGTTCTATTCAAAGCGTAATTAAAATGTTATCCGAAGGCTCTATTCAAGTCAGCACAGCTTCGCAACAAATTGCATCTGCATCAGAACAACTTTCGCAAGCGGCGGCTGAACAAGCGGCTTCGTTAGAAGAAACCGCAGCTTCGGTGGAAGAAATGAATTCCATGGTTGCTAAAAACTCTGAAAATGCAGCGTCAGCGGCTGAAACGTCGTCTAAATCACAAGATACGGTTAACCAAGGCAAACGTATTATTGAGAAAATGATTCTATCTATGCAAAAGATCAATCAAAGCAGCGAAGGTATGATCGAAGTTGTTCGCGTTATCGAACAAATTGACAAGAAAACAAAAGTTATCAACGATATCGTACACAAAACAGAATTACTTTCGTTCAATGCATCCGTGGAAGCCGCTCGCGCTGGTGAACACGGTAAAGGTTTCGCCGTCGTGGCAGAAGAAGTGGGAAACTTGGCACGAATGAGTGGCATTGCGGCAGAGGAAATTGGTTCGTTGCTTGAAAATAGTATTAACAAAGTAAACCAAATGGTAGCCGATACTAAACAAAACGTTGAAACAGGCTCACAAATAACGCGGGAGTGTGGCGAAGTGTTTGAACAAGTCGTCACCAATGTTGGCGCTGTTTCAGGAATGGCGACAGAAATTTCTTCGGCCTCCCAAGAACAAGCTCGAGGTTGTTCTGAAATCACAAAAGCTATGAATCAATTGGATCAAATGACGCAGCAAAATGCTTCAACATCCGAGGAATGCGCACAATCGGCGGTGGAACTATCTGCTCAATCAGAGTCTTTGAAAAATGCAGTGACTCAATTAGTATTAACAATCAATGGTGGTGCACAAACAGCAGAACCAATAAAAACGGCATCGGCATCTATTCAACCAGCTTACCGCGAACCGACTAAACAAAATGTGATCCGCTTAAGATCACCAAAAGCAAAGACTTCAGTTCCTCACGGAGAATTACCAGTTAAAAAAGCGGCCAATCAAACTCCAGATTACGAAAGTGACGGGTTTAGGGATGTCTAATGTCTGTGGCATCTAACAACAGTCCATGGGGTGCAACAACCACCCCGGATTTAGAAGAAGACGATTTACTTTATTTTTGCAAGGTAATCGAGGACCGCGCCGGGATTTCATTGAAAACTTCTAAGCGCGATTTAGTTCGTACGCGACTTCGTTCACGTGTTACAGCTAATGGCCTCGATAGCTACGGAGACTACCGCAGTTACCTTGCAAAGATCGATAAAGACGATCCGGAGTGGGAATATTTCACCAATTTGTTGACCACCAACAAAACTGATTTTTTCCGCGAGCCAAAACATTTTGAATATCTTGTTCAAACCATTCTTCCTGAATGGTTAAAAACTCGAGAAAAAGTTTTCAAAGTTTGGTCGGCCGCCTCCAGTACTGGAGAAGAACCGTTTACACTGGCTATGGTATTATCACGCCATTTACCTGAGGGACGTGACTTCAAAATATTGGCAACGGACATCGATACGGAGGTTTTGAGCACGGCTCAAAATTCGGTGTATCCAATTTCCAAAAAAACGGAAATTCCGGTGGACTACCACACTCCTTGCCTAGATATCGGTAAGGGGGATGCTCGTGGTTGGTTTAGGATCAAACCACACCTACGTAATAAGATTGTATTTAAACAACACAACCTTATTGATCGTACGTCGCCAGGGAATGGCGTTTTTGATTTAGTTGTCTGTCGCAACGTTTTAATTTATTTTTCACCAGACACTATCGAATTCGTTCAAAAGAAGCTTCAGTCCACCGTAAAAAAAGACGGTCATTTATTTATTGGACATTCTGAGTCTTTCCAGGGAATCAGTCACAGTTGGTCTCCTGTCGGCCCGTCTGTTTTTAAAAAAGGGACTTGAGATGATTGGCAACGAGCCTCTATATCATTTAAGTATTGGTGAGATTATTTTATGTCCTGAATCTTCGGTGATTTCGACTGTACTCGGAACATGTGTCTCCGTCTGTTTGTATTCTGAAAAACAAAAAATGGGTGGAATGATTCACTACGGACACCCAAAAGCGTTTTCTGATTTTGGCCAAGCCAAGGATTTTCGTTATGGCGAAGTCGCTATCCCGGCACTAATCCAAGAATTTATGAACATTACCGGCGATCCCCCGTCCACATTTACGGCCAAAATAGCCGGTGGAGCTTCCGATATCGTCATCGGCAACCAAAATTACGACATCGGACACGAAAATATCATGATAGCCAGAAAAATCCTTTCCGAAAATGGTATTGCGATCACCGGCGAAGATATCGGCGATATCATCGGCAGAAAAATCTTGTACTACACAGCAAGTAATCGCCTGCAAGTTTCTAACGTAAAGTCACGCGAATACAACAAACCAAACGTATCGATACAGCAACGAAGACCTGTTCCTTCCAGAACCGTTCCTGATATCGAAATTGATACGAGAAAAATTTTAGTTATCGGCGCCTCCACTGGCGGAACCGAGGCCGTAACTCGAGTCCTTATGATGTTACCTGAAAAGATTCCGCCAACCTTAATTGTTCAGCACATCCCACCTGTATTTTCAAAAGCTTTTGCTGAACGTCTGAACGGGCTTTGCCCGTTCGTCGTCAAAGAAGCTGAAGATGGCGATGAGTTACGCCCATCGCAAGTTCTAATCGCACCTGGTGGAAAACAAATGAAAGTAGAAAAGACATCTAGAGGCTACGAGGTTCGAGTGAACGATGATTCACCCATTAATCTTCATAAGCCGTCTGTAGACTACCTTTTTAATTCTGTGGCTTCAGTCATTGGTAAAAACAGCGTCGGTGTCATTCTAACCGGTATGGGTGCTGATGGAGCGAAAGGTTTATTAGAAATGCATCGTCGAGGATCTAAAACAATCGCGCAGGACGAATCTAGTAGTGTTGTTTACGGCATGCCCAAAGCTGCCTATGAATCGGGCGCGGTTGATAAAGTCGCTCGCCTGGATCTGATTTCACGGGAAATTATAAATGCTCTAAATGCGAAGAAAGTTTCTTAGAATTCCTATACCAATTCTATTTGCAGAATAACTTTAGAATGGCCAACGCTTCTTTAGCCTCACTTGATAACAAAGACGGATCTTTTTTTGTATTATCACGATCTTCTAATTCAATTTGATGAACTGCTTTAACGCAAGCCACTTTTGAAATTTGGTCCTTAACTATGTCAAAAACAGGCTCCATAGATATCTGATACTTACTGACTAAATCCTCTTCCGACGTTCCTTCTTTTGGGTTCTCTTCTTCGTAAGACTTTAGGGTTTCCTGAAGTTTGGCTTCCCATTTTTTCAAAATATCTTTCTTCTGTTCCAGCGATTTAGCCGACGTAATATTTTTTTTAACCCGGTTCGATTCCTTCATAACGTCTTTGAACGTCATGGTTTTCGCTGACACCGTGACGGTCACTAATAGCACATAAGCCATTAAATGGGTGATACACATGAATCCCCCTCAAGCTCACTTGGATTAAATTTCATATTTCGACATTCTTTGTTACTTGGATCAATTCCATTGCGGAAGCAAGTGACTTCTTTCATTTTCGCCTGGATAGCATCCAGATAAACACTACCGCCACGAATTTTTTTTCTTAATTCAGATACATTCGTTCTTTTGTTAACACGAAACTTACGAAGCATATTTTTGACATGTTTGATACCTTCTGCGCCATAAGAGATAGACGTTAGATCATTTAAAATAGTTTCATTTTTAGCAAGCTCAGGAGACCTTCTATTCAATGCCGGTACAATGTATTTATCTCGCATTGTCAGATAGTAACCAATGGAATATATCAAATTTCTAGCTAGGCCATCGCCGGGACTGAGCCAAGCGCAGCGATTGGACACCTCAGTCGATGGCGCATTTCTTAGATCGTGAATCGCCACGTCTTTAAATCCGTTGCAGGAGGGATCATTACTGCTGGCTACATGATCCAAAACATATCGTCCTTTACCCAACTGCGGATCCGTCATTTCTTTTACTGCGCTCGTTGTTATTTGCGCAATCCCAAGACCACCTCTTGAAGCGACCGAGATATTAAATGCAGACTCATTATTTATTTTTCTAAAAATAGTTTTACTATCTATTTTGCCGACGCCGGACAGACATTGAATCGCCGAATTCACAGAAAAGTGAATATAGTCGGCCATTTGGTCGTCCACACACTGTGCCGTTGAACCTGATGCTTCACCATAGGGTTTAAGCACACTTTGTTTAGAAGGACTGAAACCCGTAGGGTGTCGATCACCTGGGTAGTCACAAACATAACCAGTGTTACCGGGATTTCTTTTCATCGAAGCTACAATACAGTCTTTCTTAATCATCTCAGATTTATATTGCGTCGGTGTTTCCTCGGCAGGAACAAAGCCTAGTTCACCATTCAGCGGAAAACGAGTATTCTGAGATAAAGCGAAAATTGATTCTTCGTTCAATGAACTAGACACCTGGTTTAAATCAATTTTTTGATTGGTGGCTGCCATGCTTTGACAAACAAAACTAGTTTTCGAAGGCAATAAAGGTTTCTGTTCTCTACCCGTGGCTGAATTGAATGCTACATAACTCATACCCAACGGTTCCCAACTCTGATTAAATGATTTCTGTAAGGCTACGTTGTTTTGATTGGCCTTGTTAATACAAGGACCTAGACTTTTCAACGAACTGCCGCTAGCCGACCGACTACTAGAAACACTAATAAAAAAAAATAGCACCAAGGCTGGAATTGAATGCAACATCAACAGTTACTATACGGCAAGTTTTGGATTTCACTAAAGATCTATCTGAAAATCTCATTTTAGGACGTCACAGTTTCTGTTTGCCTAATCACCCTCAGCAACGGGCCCGTCATAAATGTCGTCACAAGTGCCATGATGACGAGCATTGTGAACAACGTTGGACTCAACACACCCACCGACAAACCAATATTCAAAACGATCAGTTCTACTAGACCGCGCGTGTTCATTAAAATTCCCAAAGTCGCGGCTTCTCGTGTTGGGCTGCCAGAAATTTTGGCACCGATGAACGCACCACCAAATTTTCCTAAAATCGCTAAACCAATAATTGCCAAGCAAATCAACGCATCCCGAGAATTTCCCATCAAACCTAACTGAGTTTTCACGCCCGTTAATGCAAAAAAGGCCGGCAGAAATAAAATTGCTACGAAGTCTTGAAGTTTTTCAGTGATTTCACGTGCAACCAAACTATCATGCGGAATAATCGCTCCAAAAAGGAAGGCACCGAAGAAGGCATGTATACCAATTAGATCTGTGATCGCCGCCGATGCTAAAGCACCCAAGACGGCTAAGGCTAGTAAAGCCTGCGGCAGTCGTTCCACCGATTGTTCTAAACGAGGAATCAAACGTTCGACATAAGGACGAACTACCGTAATCATAAATAAAACGTAAAATATGGTCAGCGCAATTGTCCATCCCGCACCCGATAACGAAGACTTCATAATTCCGGTTACGACGGCTACCAAACACCAGGCACTGATATCATCTATGGCAGCACATGTCAGAGCCAAATCACCGAGTGGCGTTTTGTGCATATTTGAATCGGCTAAAATACGCGCTAACACAGGAAACGCGGTTATCGACAAAGAAACTCCAATAAACAACGAAAATTCTAGCTGGCCAATCCCCGCCGGAGCGTAACTAGAATAAAGTTGCATCGCTAAACCGATACCTAAAATAAACGGCAGAATGATGCTGGCCTGAGAAATCGCCACGGCTGAACGCGCCGATTTTTTCAAGCGGTGAAGATCTATCTCCAAACCCATTACAAAAAGATAAAGTGCGATTCCAATTTCAGCAATATGGCGCAAGAACACCATGGCATCAGCATGAAAAATGGCCCCCATATAGTCAGGAAAAAAATAACCCAATACCGACGGTCCCAAAATAATTCCGCCTAAAACTTCGCCCATCACAGAAGGCTGATTTAAACAGCGAAAAACAAAACCAAAAAATCGAGCTACGGCGATAACTACTAGTAAAGTCAAAAAACTAGGTAACAAATGAGGCATAGAAAAAGGCTAAAGTGCTCCCAAAAATATGTCACGATGAATTTCTCTTAAAAATCGGGCAATTTGAATGTTATTTTTATTGGCGTAAGGTAAATCTACACACTGTAATGATCTAGCACTTGATTTACTATATATAAGTCATCACCAAAATCTAAAGGGTCTTCTGGCAAGTACAGCTCGTCTTCAGCTGAACCTTTGTGAATTCTAGATAGCTTTTTTGAAGCTTGCTTCCAGTAACGTTCTTGCCATTGTGGATTCGTAATACGTGTGAAAAGTTCGCTCAGCTCAAGACTGCGTTTTGTGACAGCTTTGTTTATTGCCGCCTGGCCCGGAAATACATAGTTCAATGCCGGTAGAATGTCCTCAGGGTTCATCATTTCTAATAAATAATAAGTCGCTAAAAAAAGCGCCAAATAGTAGTTTCTGTTTTGCTTGTGGTTTTTCTGAATCCATGGTCCGCGACCGCCGGCCCGATAGATAACCCGCATCTCTTCAAATTCACGTGAGTATTTTACGCCCAGTTCATCACCTAAAGCCAAATCTAAAATCACAACAAGGCTTTCTGCAAAATTTAAATAACGACGAAGATCATGCTGCTCTGATGGGGCTGGCGGCAGTAAACGCCAAATCACGCGATGATTCTGTTCGTGGAACACAGAAATTTCGGTGAAGCGCGTGATAGATTCAATTTCCTTTTCTGGATCGGTCACGTCGTCTCTGTTTTGTACAAACCAAATTAATTCCGATTCTGAAGGTGAATAATCAATACTATCAGCAAATAAATCTTGAGCACTTAATGAACGCATCGTTGAACATAGGCGTGGATAAAATCGGCCACCTAATTCCAAGTAATATTTTCGGCTCTTTAAATACAGCGGACTTAACGTCAGCAATCTTGAATCAAATGGAAATTCAAATAAGGTCCATTTTTCAATTTTTTTTGAAACAGGCAGCGCGAATAAGTGCGCTGCCTTTTTTAGATATATATTTACGTTTGAAGATGAAGATAGTGTCATAGTCCTGCTCGACCATGACAATGCCTGGATTCGATTATTCTGTCTACTTAAACTCTAACGACAGCTTCCCCGTGCTGAGATAAATCTAATCCTATATCTTCAGATGTAACATCTACACGGATCGTTCCAAAACGTCGAACTAGAACTACGATAGCTGCCGATACAACGATGCTATACGCAACAATCGCAGCACCACTGACAAGATGAGTTTTCAACAGCGAAAAATCCCCTGTGATCAACAAACCATCAGCTCCGGCCGGGTTCACCGACTTGTCTGCATAGATCGCAGTAAAGATAGCGCCTAAAGTTCCACCTACGCCGTGGCAACCGAACACGTCTAGTGAATCATCCAGCTTAAATTTAGCTTTGATTACACAAACCGCCGTGTAGCAAATAATACCCGTCAACAATCCTATCGTTAAAGCAGCACCGGCAGTAACAAACCCCGCAGCCGGCGTAATCGCGACAAGACCGGCGACCGCACCAACACAGGCACCAAGAGCTGACGGTTTACCTTTATAAAACCATTCCGCAAACATCCAAGTCACCATGGCACCCGAGCCCGCAAAAAAAGTGGTTGCAAAGGCTTGCGCCGCTAAACCATTGGCTGCCAGCGCCGAGCCCGCGTTGAAACCAAACCATCCAAAAAATAAAAGGGCTGTTCCTAACATCACCATACCAATATCATGAGGCACGTGGGCTTCGCTTTCACGACGAGGTCCTAAAAGTTTGGCCATGATGAGGGCCGAATAGCCAGCTGTCATGTGTACCACCATGCCTCCGGCGAAATCCAAAGCCCCCATGTTGCGTACCCAGCCGCCGATGCCCCAAACCCAATGAGCCACTGGCGCGTACACTAGCAATGACCACAATGCCATGATCAAAATCCAAGATTTAAATCGAATGCGTTCCACAATCGCGCCGGTCATCAGGGCGGGTGTGATCACAGCGAACATACATTGAAAAATAACGAATGCGATATGAGGAATGGTTGCTGAGTAATCTGCATTCGCCGTTTGCCCAACTCCCGCTAACATCACATGTTGCAATCCACCTAAAAATGAATTTCCCGGAGCAAATGCCAATGAATAGCCAAGGATAATCCACAACACACCAACAACACCAACAGCGCCGAAGTTTTTAAATAAAGTAGACACTACATTTTTACTGCGAACCATTCCCGCATAAAATAAAGCTAGTCCCGGCGTCATCAATAAAACTAAGGCTGATGAAATTAACACCCATGCCGTGTCTCCCGCCGATATAGCCGAAGCAGCTTCATCAGCCCGCGCCACGCCACTGATCAGTGTCGCTAGCAACAATATATTTGAAAAATTATTTTTTAAGTGAACCGAAGGCTCACCGAATCTCTTAGCATCTTTCACAAACGCTGTAGGCTCTTTTGTTAACATGTTTTTTCCTTTTTGTGTGAAACCTGTATGTACAGCGAGGCACATAGAAGTTTCGTTAATGGAAAAAGTTTAGAAGACAAAAAAAAAATTGGGAAGATTTTTAAATCGAGTAGAAACTTCATCGATTTTCATTATGACAAGCATTTCAAAATTTTATTTTTAAAAATAATTTGTTAAAAAATATTTTCATCCCTTCATTAAGGGTAAAAACTCTAGATAAATTATATATTCTTTTGTTGCAGAAAGATATTTATCAATCTAGTTTTTCCGCTGATGGAAAATTATCTTCACAAAAAATCAGGGATGTATTCAGAAGATTTTGAAAAAGACGCATGCGGTATCGGCTTAATCTATGCGGGATCCAAGACTACATCACACCAAACCGTTTCGCGCGCGTTGACCATTTTAGCTAATCTTTCTCATCGCAGCGCCTTAGGTGCAGATGGAAAAACCAGCGATGGAGCTGGTATTCTAATGCAGTTAGATCATGATTTTTTCCGTCGACTACCAGAAATTTCACAGCACCTCAATGAAACGACATTTGCCGTAGGGATGCTATTCTTCTACAAACAGAACCTAAGCTACATTAACGAGCAAAAACGAAAAGTCGGTACGTTAGCAGCCGCACTAGGACTCAGTGTGGACGCCTGGCGTGATGTTCCGGTAAACTCGACGGTTCTTGGCGCTCAAGCGAGAGCCATCGAGCCCATCATTTACCAAATTTTTGTTTCCGATTCTGCCAACTCCCCTTCCGATCTCGAGCGACGTTTATATCTTTTAAAGAATGATCTTCAACGAAATTCCCTTTTCGATGTCATTTCGCTATCGAACAAAACCATCGTTTACAAAGGTTTGTCTTTGCCATCGGAGTTGGGGGATTATTATCTCGATCTAAAATCAGAACAGATGCATTGCCAGTATGCGATGGTGCATTCGCGGTTCAGTACCAACACATTACCTGCGTGGCGATTAGCGCAACCCTTTTCCACCATTTGCCACAACGGTGAAATCAACACTCTTCGAGGTAACTTGACGTGGCTCAGGGCCCGCGAGCAACATATTCGTCAGCAATTGAGTCCCCAAAATCCGGGATTACTAGCGCCACTGATATTGAAAGGCCAAAGTGATTCTCAGTATTTAGATGATACTGTTAGCGCTCTTCGCCACTCGGGATATCTACTGCCTAAAACATTGATGGCTTTGATGCCAGATCCATCAGCTAGCGATCCTCATATTAAATCTTTCTATGATTACTTTGCGACTCGACTGGAACCTTGGGATGGCCCCGCTGCTGTTTGCTTTTGTGATGGAGATTGGATCGGCGCCAAATTAGACCGAAATGGTCTTAGACCGTGTCGGTATCAAATTCTAAACGATGGTAGTTTAGTTCTTGGTTCAGAAATGGGCACACTAAATATTTCTAACAGTGAAGTAAAAACGCAAGGTCGCCTAGGGCCTGGACAAATGCTGGCCATCGACATTCAAAACAACCAAATTTATTTAGATTTTGATATCAAATCCAAAATGGCGCAGTCTTTACCATTCAAGGCTTGGATGGATGCCAATACGATCAAGGAACTATCGGACTCTTCACCATCAGCGCAACCCAATGTGAACCCGATGGCGACGTTTCAAAAACTTCGTCAATTTAATTATTCGCGCGAAGAAATTGAATCCACCTTGCTGCCCATGTTTCAAAATGCGGAAGAAGCCAGTTCTTCGATGGGTAAAGATACCCCACTCGCCATCTTATCTGAAAAACCGCAAATTCTGTTTAACTATTTTCGCCAAATGTTCGCGCAGGTAACAAACCCACCGATGGATTCGATACGAGAAAACTTGGTGATGTCATTAGCGACCTACCTTGGACATAAGCCAAACTTACTAGAACAAAAGCCAAACAAAAACGCGTTGGTAAAATTAAAGCAACCCGTTCTAAGTCATTCGCAGTATCAACAGCTTGTTGAAGCCAAAACAGATTTAAGTGTTGGCGTCATCGCCACGACATATGATCCCAATCAAGATCTGGAGGCACAGCTGGACGTTATTTGCGAACAAGCTGTCGCGTTAGCCTCTTCGCATGAGGTTATCGTGTTGTCTGATTTGAATGCAAACTCTGAATTCCTAGCTATACCTTCGTTATTAAGCCTTTCCGCTGTTCATCATCATTTGATTAATCGCAACCTACGAACTTGCGTTTCCCTTGTCGTCGCATCCAATGAGGTGCGTGACGTGCATCATTTTGCCTGCCTCCTTGGCTATGGGGCAGAAGCGATCTATCCCGCTCTAGCTTATGAACTGGCAAATTATTTAAGCGACGACAACCAAATTAGTCAGACCAATAGAGCCACTGCGATCAACAACTATACAAAGGCTATCAACAAAGGTTTGCTAAAGATTATTTCAAAAATGGGCATTTCTACTTTGCAATCGTATTGCGGCGCCCAAGTTTTTGAAATTGTTGGATTGAATTCAACTTTAGTTCAAAAATATTTCCCTGGATCTGTATCGCGCATTGAAGGTGTTGATTTAAATTTATTAAAGCAAGAATCAGTGCGTTTTCAAACTCAAGAATTTACTTACCCGCTAGCTGAAAATGAACCACCTTCGCTGTCACTGCTGGCCACCGGTGGTGAAATTCACTACCGCGAAGGCGAAGAAATACATCTGTGGAATCCATCCAGTATTAGTTACCTTCAAAATGCGGTACGTAGTAACAACGCGCTCGCCTATCAATCCTTTTCCGCCAATGTTGCCAGTACATTAAAATCCACTCTGCGCGGATTTTTAAATTTCAAGTCGGATCGTAAATCTATTTCGCTTGAGGACGTAGAACCCATTCAAATGATTCTTCGACGTTTTACTACCGGCGCAATGTCGCTGGGTGCATTAGGAACCGAAGCGCACGAGAGCCTGGCCATCGCTATGAATCGCATCGGTGCTAAAAGCAATTCCGGTGAGGGCGGCGAAGATGCGGCTCGATTCAATCCTGATCCCAACGGTGACAAAAGAAATTCTGCGATCAAACAAATTGCGTCGGCGCGATTTGGAGTCACGGCTCATTATTTAGCTAACGCGATAGAACTACAAATAAAAATGGCTCAAGGGGCAAAGCCCGGTGAAGGTGGACAGTTACCAGGTCACAAAGTTGATTCGCTTATTGCGGGACTTCGCCATGCGACCCCAGGTGTGACATTGATATCTCCACCACCCCATCACGATATTTATTCTATCGAAGACCTGGCGCAATTAATTTTTGATCTTAAAAAAAGTAATCCCGGCGCGCGCATTTCGGTTAAACTGGTGGCTGAAGCCGGTATCGGCACCGTAGCCGCCGGTGTTGCCAAAGCCATGGCTGATAAAATTGTGATTAGCGGCGACTCTGGGGGCACTGGGGCCTCTCCCTATTCTTCTATCAAATATGCGGGTATTCCTTGGGAAATGGGACTCAGTGAATCGCATCAGACATTGGTGCGCAATGGTTTACGAGATCGTGTTGTTATCGAAACAGATGGCCAGCTTAAAACAGGTCATGATGTTGTCATCGCTGCCCTTTTAGGGGCCGATGAATTTGGATTTTCAACGGCGCCACTGATCGCTCAAGGATGCATCATGATGCGCAAGTGCCACCTGAATACATGCCCGGTCGGCATAGCGACTCAAGATCCTGTTTTGCGAAAAAAATTTGCAGGACAGCCAGAACATGTTATCAACTATTTCCATTTTATCGCCAGCGAAGTTCGCCAGATTATGAGCCGGCTTGGTTTTAGATCTTTCAGTGAAATGATTGGTCGCACAGATATTCTAGAATTTAAAACAACGGATCGTGACCGACTTCGCAATCCAAAACTAACGGGACTTGATTTATCGGCACTATTGTCGCCAGCCACCTGCCTTGTACCCGGAGCTATAAAACCAGAAAAAGAAAATCTGTCTTCGCTAGAACAGCAAATTGAAAAATGGAGTCAGCCGATATTTAAAAACTCTTTGCCACTATCGCTTCAGGCCAAAATTGGAAATAGGGATCGGTCCATTGGAACTCGCCTTTCCTATCATGTCGTTAAACACGGCGGTGCCAACGGTTTAATCGACAACAGTTTAAATCTAAACTTCCAGGGAACGGCAGGACAGTCGTTCGGTGCGTTCTTAGCTAAAGGAATTTCTTTGAACCTAATTGGTACAGCCAACGACTATGTCGGCAAAGGTCTATCTGGAGGGAAAATTTCGATTCAACCGCCAAAAGATTTGCTGACTACGACTCCAATATCACTTGCTGGAAACACATGCCTTTACGGTGCGACGTCTGGTGATGTTTATATTGCTGGCGCTGCTGGCGAGCGATTCGCGGTTCGCAACAGCGGGGCTCGTGCGATTGTTGAAGGCGCTGGCGATCATGGTTGTGAGTATATGACTGGCGGCGAAGTCATCGTTCTAGGTTCCGTTGGAAAAAACTTTGCGGCCGGCATGTCGGGCGGTATTGCCTATGTTTTGGATGTAAATCAAAAACTGCACGAACAGTGCAACCTTACTTCTGCCGAATTGATCTGGGCACTTGAAGATCAAGAATTAGATCAATTGAAAGATCGGATTCAAACCCATTTCAAGTCAACTCAAAGCTCCCTTGCCGACACGATCCTTAAGAATTGGAATATCTATAGAAAAAATTTCGTAAAGGTGTTTCCAACCGAATACAAAAAAATACTGAGTCAAACTCAGCCCATTAAAGAAAAACGTCCATTCACATTCGAGGTTGAACGTGCTTGATTCGACTGATTACCGTCCAATCCAGGATCGCGTTCAAGACTGGAACGAGATTTACACTAACAAACTTAATGTGTTCGAAAAACGGGAACGGGCGCAGCAATGCTTGGATTGCGGAGTTCCGTTTTGTCAAAGTGGGTCCGGTTGTCCCGTTGATAATCTGATTCCAGAATGGAATAAACTGATAGCGCAAAATCGTTGGCGCGAAGCTTACCAGCGATTACAACTGACAAATAATTTTCCCGAATTCACTGGTGGTCTTTGTCCCGCACCCTGTGAATCGGCATGTGTTGCCGGGATCAATGATACTGCGGTGTCTATAAAGTCGATAGAACGCAGTATTATCGACCGTGCATTTTCTGAGGGCTGGGTGACGGCCCAAATTCCAAAAACAAAAACTGGAAAAAAGATCGCCATCGTTGGTTCCGGCCCCGCAGGTCTTGCAGCGGCTCAACAATTGGCGCGTAAAGGTCACCAGGTTACTGTATTTGAAAAAAACGCACACGCGGGCGGATTGCTTCGCTATGGTATCCCTGATTTCAAATTTGAAAAATGGCGAATTGATCGTCGTTTACAACAAATGAAACAAGAAGGTGTTGAGTTCAAAACTGGTGTTTCTATTGGAAGCGATATTTCCTTTGACGAAATTAAAAGCCAGTTCGATGCCATAGGATTAGCGACAGGTGCAGAAAAACCTAGAGACCTTACTATTCCCGGTCGCGATCTGTCCGGTGTTCACTTTGCGATGGATTATTTAACAGATCAAAATAAACTTATATCCAAAGAAATATCGTCTTTAAATATTTCGGCTTACGGAAAAGACGTAGTGATCTTGGGTGGTGGTGATACGGGGTCGGATTGTTTAGGTACAGCACTTCGTCAAGGTGCTAAATCGGTCACACAAATTGAACTTCAATCTAAACCAGCCAATCCAAAATACTCACATGCCCATGAAGAAGGTGGTCAACGGTTGTGGGGATTAAAAACTATCGGTTTCGAAGGGCGCAATGGCCATCTTGAACAAATTTCCGTCGTACCAACCGATGGGTCATCAGCTCCCTACACAATTAAAGCCGATCTTGTCATTTTGGCGCTGGGATTTCTAGGGGCGCGAACGCAACCTCTTACGACTCAGCTTAAAACGCTGACAACCAGTGACGAAAAATTAGTGACACCGGCACCTTACCACACTTCTGTATCCGGAGTTTTCGCTGCGGGCGATTTAGTTCGCGGCGCTTCACTTATTGTTTGGGCGATAGCCGATGGAAGAAAAATGGCCACTGCGATTGATACCTACTTAGAACTGGCCCCTTAGCCTGCAGCTAAGGGGAGATTTAATTTCTTTAAATTCAAATTATGATGAAGACACACTATCGCCAAATGTAAATTAAGCATTTCCGGCTTCTTCGTAGTACACCAAGTTCTTCGGATCAATCTACAAGTTCTAGCTCTTAAAGTCGCGCACGTATGGTTAATCGCAAACAACGGGTCAAAACCAACCTTCTTCAACTCACCCTGACCCACGATGGCGCTTGCTCGACCTTTAAATT
>CAWVRN010000008.1:0-130046 GCA_963932905.1 uncultured Bdellovibrio sp. | reverse complement strand
CTTGATTTGACGATATTTTACTTGGCCTTAGCCGCAGGCTAAGGGGCCAGTTCAATTCAACTAGACCAATCTCAAAACGAGACCGCGGTTACCCAGAAAGGAACCGACAATTGTCGTCCCTATCAAATTGTTAGACATCACTTTCGAGTCCTTATCTAAAATAAACACGTTATAGGCATAAATAGCTAGCTCACGACTTTGGCCCTACCGTTGCAATATGTATAAAGCAACCCCCCCATGGCGGCCAGGTCCCCCCCCCCCAAACCTGGTCGTCAACCTTTTCTCCCCTTTATGGACTTCTCAAAAAAAATAAAATAAACGAAAATAAAAAGATGCGTTTAGATTTTTTTTTACCGTTACTTTTCATCACGAAAACAGCGTTGTGTCTGACGGTCGTTTTAGATCCAGGACACGGTGGTTTTGATAAAGGGGCTTCTTACGGTTCAGCGGAGGAATCTAAAATTGTTTTGATGGTTGGACAAAAAGTAAAAGAGTATTTAGAACAAGACAAGCTCAACGTCATGCTGACTCGATCCAAAGACGAATTCGTCAGTTTAAAAAAACGCGTACAACTTTCTAAAAAATTTGATGGTGATTTGTTTGTGAGCTTGCATGCAAACGCGTCTAGTGATCAACGTGCCTACGGCCTTGAATTTTTCCTAACGCCAAACAAACGCAGTTTTGCGTCGGTTAAACATATTGCCAAAGATGCGGATGCTGTCGAATCTTCCGGAGACGACGCTATCGAGTTATCAAAAACTAAAGATATTTCAAAAATTCTGAAAGATATTAAGGAAAATATTCAATCAAAAAAAAGTCTGAAGTTAACACGCGCTCTACAAAATGATTTGCCGGGAAATATCAAACAAGCACCATTCTATGTTCTGACTCAAACGCAAATGCCAAGTGTTTTGATTGAAGTGGGCTTTCTAAGTCACCCCAAAGATAATAAAAAGCTGATGAATGAAGAATACAGAAATGATCTGGCTTTAAAAATAGCAGATTCAATAAAACGCTACACCCGAGCGAATTACCCTGCCGCAAATTTACTTGACGAAAATACACCGACTCCGAGATAGTGTCTTCTCGGAGACTCCATGAACTTAACCAAATCAGATTTTGAAAAAATGGCTCGTAAAGATGGCCGCAAATACAACCAAATGCGCACAGTAAAAATCACTACTGACGTAGTCGAATACGCGGAAGGCTCTGCCATGGTGGAATTTGGCAAAACACGCGTCCTATGTGCGGCTTCTGTTGAAAACAAATCGGCACCTTGGCTCATCGGTTCGGGATCTGGTTGGGTGACAGCGGAATATGGCATGCTACCACGTTCAACCCACCAACGCATCAAACGTGAAAAATCAATGACGGGCGGACGCACGCAAGAAATTTCGCGCCTCATTGGGCGCTCGCTTCGCGCCGCTGTTGATTTAAAAGCAATCTATGAAAAACAAATCATCATCGATTGCGATGTAATTAATGCTGACGGTGGTACCCGCACCGCCGCTATTACTGGTGGTTTCGTAGCATTGGCTATTGCTTTAAACAAAATGAAAAACAACAAAGCGATTTCGACATTGCCTTTAAAAAGTTACGTGTCAGCGGTCAGTGTTGGATTAGATAATGGTATTCCACTATTAGATTTAAACTACGACGAAGATTCAAAAATTCACACGGATATGAATTTTGTGATCAATGCTAAAAATGAATTTATCGAAATACAAGGTACAGCAGAAAGCGAACCATTTAGTGAAGTGCAATTACTTGAAATGATGACGGTGGCTCGCCATGGTTGTCAGGAACTAATCGCTGAACAAAAACGTGTTCTCAGCGGCATCATCAGCTTATAAGGGTGAAACAGTATGGAAATGTGGATTGCGACCGGAAACGAAGGCAAACTGAAAGAAATCAAACAGGTTCTGGGCACTCAAATTCTAGATATTTCCCTTCATCATCAAAATGAATTGAAAGCGTTCACTCCCCGCCCTGAAGACGGCAAAACATATTTAGACAATGCTCGTATCAAAGCCAGAACCTTAAAAGCAGTACGCGACAAAGACTGGGTTTTAGGCGATGACACCGGTTTAGAGGTCGTTGGACTTGGTAACCTACCCGGAATTCATTCGGCTCGTTATGCAGGAGCTCACGCTAGCGATAGCGAAAATACGGCGAAACTGCTTAAAATGATGACCATTCGACATGTTAGCGACAGAAAAGCCCGATTTTTCTGCTGCCTAGTGATCATGACACCAGACAATCAAGAATGGGTCTTTGAAGGTGAACTTTGGGGCACTATCGGAAAACTGCCACAAGGCACTCATGGTTTTGGCTATGATTCTGTGTTTATTCCTGATGGTGAAACGAAAAGCTTAGCGGAGTTGGGCCCCGGTTATAAATTAACCCACTCCCATAGAACACTAGCTCTACGCAAGTTTCTTGATCGCCTAAAAACCTAGCGATTTCCTACCTCGCGCTCTGAGTAAAATTTCTCTGTCTAAAGATTAGCTTTTGTCAAAAAATCTTACCAGTGTTATAAATTTTCAAATCCGTGAGGCGTCTATGGAAAACTTGAAAATCTTCTCTGGTAACTCGAACATCGAACTCGCACGTAAAGTTGCCCAAGAAGCCGGAGTCGCTTTAGGACAATCCAAAATATCAGCCTTCGCTGATGGCGAAATCCAAGTCGAAATTCAAGAAAGTGTCCGTGGATGTCACGTGTTCTTAATCCAAAGCACCTGCCCTCCTGTAAATCAAAACTATATGGAACTCTTCATCATGTTAGATGCGATCAAACGTGCATCGGCAGCGCATATCACGGCGGTCATTCCTTATTTCGGTTACGCTCGCCAAGACAGAAAGGTTGCACCTCGCGCTCCGATCTCGGCTAAATGTATGGCTGATCTTTTAACATCAGCGGGTGCGGACCGTGTTGTTTGCTTAGACTTACATGCAGCTCAGATCCAAGGTTTCTTTAATGTTCCGGTCGATCACTTGTTTGCGATCCCAACGTTAGCTCGCAATTTTCGCGAAAAATACGGCTCCGGTTCTGATTTTGTAGTGGTCAGCCCCGATGCCGGTGGCGTGGAACGCGCTCGTGCCTTTGCTAAACGAATTGATTCAACAATGGCCATTATCGACAAGCGCCGCACAAGCCCGAATGAAGCTAAAGCCCTTAACCTTATCGGCGAAGTGAAAGATAAAACAGCGATTATCGTTGATGACATGGTCGATACGGCAGGAACTCTAACTCAAGGGGTTGATGTTATTCTTAAGCATGGCGCAAAACGCGTTTTGGCTATGGGAACTCATCCGGTTCTATCGGGCCCAGCTATTCAGCGCCTAATAGAAAGCCCCATCGAGAAATTAATCGTAGCCGATACGATCCCACTGACAGAAGCAGCCAAAAAGAGCGGCAAAATCGAAGTCATTTCCATGGCTCCAGTTCTGGCAGAAGCGATTAAACGTATTTACGGCAACGATTCCGTATCTAGCTTGTTCGACTAGTTTTTTTAGGTGTGAACTTTTCAAAAAAACGATGAATTTTCTTGCCCTTTTGGCCGTCGTGGACTAATTCTCGTCATTCAACAATACACTTTTAAAATAACAAACTAACTTGTTTATAGAAAGTACTTGAAAGAGGATGATATGAAACAAAGACACGAACTAACTGTAGAGCCACGTGGCAACGGTAAACACAACAACCGCGCATTAAGAAAAGCAATGAAAGTTCCGGGAGTTATCTACGGCGCTATCACTAACGTAAATGTTAGCATGGCTGAAAACGACGTAATCAAATTCAATTCTAGAAAATTCGACAATGCTCTTTTCACATTAAAAAGCTCAATCAAAGATGCTAATGGTAAAGTTGTTCTAATCAAATCTGTAGACATTCACCCATTAACTCGTCGCCCAGTTCACGCTGATCTTTACGCTTTAGATTTAACTAAAACAGTACGCGTATCTATCGAGATCAAAACTGAAGGTAAACCAGCCGGTATTTCTGAAGGTGGTTTATTAAGTATCGTGAATCGTCAGGTTGAAATCGAAGTCCTTCCAACTGACATCCCTGAAAACTTAACTGTAGACGTTTCTCACCTTGGTGTTGGCGAATCAGTTCACGTATCTGATTTAAAATTACCAGCGGGCGTGAAAATGATTTCTGCAGCAGATTTAACTCTTGCGGTTGTAACTACAATCGAAGAAGAAACGGCAGCAGCTCCAACTGAAGCAGCGGCAGCTCCAGCAGCCGGTGCAGCAGCACCAGCAGCAGCGGCAGGTAAAGCACCAGCAGCAGCAGCTCCTGCTAAAGATGCTAAAGCTCCAGCTAAGAAATAATATTCATGTGGTTAATCGTCGGACTGGGTAATCCAGGTTCGCAATATAAATTCAACCGCCATAACGTAGGGTTTTTGGCGGTTGATTCGTTTGTAGGGCCTGACAAAGCGAAGTCGTTCAAATCAGAATTCAAGGCCGAATTTCTTAAATTAAAATCAAAAGACGAAGATATTTTGGTCCTTAAGCCAATGACGTACATGAATCTGTCCGGAGATTCTGTACAAGAAGTCGTTAGCTTTTTCAAAGTTCCATTGGATCGACTGATTGTAGTTCATGACGAAATTGATCAACCGATGGGTAAGATCAAAGTTCAGAAAGCCCGCGGTCATGGCGGCCATAATGGTATCAGGG
This sequence comes from uncultured Bdellovibrio sp., assembly GCA_963932905.1. Classification (GTDB taxonomy): domain Bacteria; phylum Bdellovibrionota; class Bdellovibrionia; order Bdellovibrionales; family Bdellovibrionaceae; genus UBA2316. The sequence goes on along the minus strand of CAWVRN010000008.1, from coordinate 125,357 downwards.
ATATCACAGCTAAATTAGGCACGAACGATTATATTCGCCTGCGCCTGGGAGTTGGACGTCCGCCCGTACCAGAAATGAATGTAGCTGATTTTGTGTTACAAAACTTTGGCAAAGATCAACAAGACGCCCTAGCTGAACTTTTGGCACAATCAACACAAGCACTTGAGAGTATCATCATTGACGGTTATGCTAAAGCCGCCAACAAATTTAATTAGATTAAGCTAACTAGCTTAAAGAGGATCATATGGCATTACAAGTAGGCATCGTAGGTTTACCAAACGTAGGAAAAAGTACCCTATTCAATGCGCTGACATCAGCCAAAGCCGAAGCAGCTAACTATCCATTCTGTACTATCGATCCAAACGTTGGGGTTGTTACAGTTCCTGATATCCGTCTAGAGAAAATCACTCAATTCATCAAACCTCAAAGCGTAGTTCCAACGACAATCGAATTCGTCGATATCGCCGGCATCGTTAAAGGTGCCTCTAAAGGTGAAGGTTTAGGAAATCAATTCCTAAGTCATATTCGTCAAACCGATGCGATCGTTCACGTGGTACGTTGTTTTGACGACCCAAATATCATCCATGTAAATGGCAGCGTTGATCCCCTTCGCGATATGGAAGTTATTAATACCGAATTGATGCTCGCCGATTTGGATTCTATGGAAAAACGTCTTCAACGAGTAGAAAAATTGGCAAAAAATTCTACAGATAAAAAAGTTTTAGCTGAACATTCCATCGTTAAAAAAGTTCACGAAGCATTGGCTAAAGGTCTTCCTGCCCGCTCGGTAACTCCAGACGATTCTGAAGCCACTATTTACAAAGAATTACATTTGTTAACATCTAAACCTGTTCTTTATGCGTGCAACGTTTCCGATGTGGATTTCTCTAAGGGTGGCAACGACTGGGTTCGTTCAGTTGAAAAGCGTGCCGCGGAAGAAAACAACAAAACAGTTATGCTTTGCTCTGCGATGGAAGCTGAAATTGCCCAACTCCCACCCGAAGATCGCAAAGAATTTCTGCAATCAATGGGGGCAACGGAGCCCGGCTTAGCGCGCTTAATTCGCGAAGCTTATTTCTTGTTAGGATTGTACACTTATTTCACTGCGGGTGAAAAAGAAGTGCGTGCATGGACGATCAAGAAAGGCATGAAGGCGCCTCAAGCAGCTGGCGTAATTCATACTGACTTTGAAAAAGGATTCATCCGCGCAGAAACATACCACTGCGAGGATTTGTTTAATTATAAATCAGAACAAGCCGTCAAAGATGCAGGCAAATACCGTATTGAAGGCAAAGAATATCTTGTAAAAGACGGCGATATTTTATTTTTCAGATTTAACGTTTAGTTGAAGAAATAAGTATTCAACTAACTATACTTTAGCTTTGTCATGGTTTGAAAAAGCAGCAGGTGTATCATGGAAGAGGTATTAAAAAAAAGCGGTCTACAAATCGGTGAGCTGATCAAAAGTAAGAAAATTTCCGTCGAGGAAGTTTTCCAAATACACTCTCAGCTCATTTCTCGATTTAATCCTGTCTTGAATGCGGTTGTTGAAAACAACCGTGACAGAGGCCTAGCCAAAGCCAAAAAATTAGACAACGAACTTAAGAAACACGATTTAAAATCAAAACCATACTATGGTGTTCCTTATACATGCAAAGAAATGATATCAGTGACTGGCTTTCATCGTACTGGTGGCAACCATTATCATAAAGACGACGTCGCTGACGAAACAGGTACATGTGTCGAACGCGTTGATGCTGAAGACATGGTAATGCTTGGAACTACCAATGTTCCTGAATTTGGCTTTTGGTTTGAAACTAAAAACACAATCTATGGGCGTACGAAAAACCCGTATAACGAGAAAAAAACTTCGGGCGGCAGCAGTGGCGGCGAAGGCTCGATCATCGGACTAGGCGCCAGCCCTATCGGCTTAGGTAGCGATATCGGTGGCAGCATTCGTATTCCAGCATTTTTCTGTGGGATCTTTGGCCACAAGCCATCCTACAAATTAGTTCCACTGACTGGCCATTTCCCCAATTCAAAATCAAAATTGGCGGATTTGAATGAATCAGAATACCCTTTGACAACAATTGGACCGATGGTTCGAAAAGCCGAAGATTTGCTACCGATACTGAAAATTATTTCCGGCGCGGATTCTATCGACAAACAAGCTGTGAATAATCACACAGAATTACTAAATAAAAAACCAGTGCTTAAAAAAGTTTATGTCCTTGCTGATCCACAAATTCACGGAACAACTCGCACAAACAATGACGTGGGAAAAGCCGTTGAAAACGCCGCTAAATACTTTGAACAGTTGGGTCACCCTGTTATTGAAATCAAATCGGGATTTTTTAGAGACGCCTTGATGTTATGGTCAAGCCGTCTAAGTGGATCTAATCGTGCCTCGTTCGGCGAATTGATTTCGCCTAACAAGACCATAAATCCAGTAGAAGAACTATCTAAATTGATCTTGGGAAAATCAAATCACACGTTACCCGCTTTTATTTTAAGTCAGCTTGATGGTCGGGTGCATGATTCGGAATCTGTCGAGCGCAATCAAGAGAAACTACGCTTGTTTAAATCAGAGATAAATCAATTGCTGGGTGAACATGCGGTTCTTTTGTTTCCAACACAGCCGCGATCAGCGCCGTATCACAATCAGCTATTCTTGTCGCCATTCGATTTTATTTATGCTGGAATATTCAATGCACTTGAAGTTCCGGTCACTCAAGTTCCAATGGGACTGGATTCTAGCAATATGCCAATTGGTGTTCAGGTTGTTGGAGCCTGGGGCAACGACGTACTGACAATCAAAGTAGCTAATGAATTGGAATCTGCGTTTGGGGGTTGGCAGCCTCCAGAGTTTTTCACTTAAGCATCTTTTTTAAGAATAGCGTAGATTACGTCCAGATTCTGTTTTAACAAATCTAAATAGGATTTTGACTCGTAAAACTCAGGTGGAATGATTTCACCAAAAACTTCACCAGAATACGATCGTTGATACTCTTTGACCAGACTTTCCAGCAGGAAATCGACAGTGCCGTATTCTTTCACCAATGGCACTTTGTTGTCTTTCAAATATTTCTTCAAATTTACCACGTCACTCGGGCTTGTGCTCTGAGTGTAGAAATAAACGTTGATACCTAAAAGGTTGCGCAAAAAATAAAGTGAATTATGGCTGATCAAAATAGATCGCCCCTTCAAAGATTGAAACTTATCCTGCGTCTGTTTGGTGTAATCCGACAATTCTTTGCGCGCGTGTTCAAAACGAGTTTCTATTACAGGTTTAAGATCAGGTCGTTCTGCAATTAATGCCGTTTTAAAAGATTCCAATATTGTCATCGTCCATTCTGGATTCAACCAAAAATGAACGTCTTGAGTACTGGTGGTTTTCCCTACCGCAGTTAAATTTACAAATTTGACCTCGATATTTACTTTGGCCACTTGGTCTTTAAGACCTTCTTCTAAACCATTTCCAACGTATAAGAAAACTTTAGCGTGTTTAATTTTCTTAAGATCTGATGGTTTAAGCTGATAATTGTGAATCGATTGATCGTCGGGGATCAATGTTTCGACGGCTAATTTATCTTCGGCTTTGACTAGATGATTGATGAATAATTTTAAATAAGGGCTAGATAGTAGGATCTGATTCTTAGGCTGTAGATTCGTTACTATTCCTGCTTCTGCACGCGGATGAAATCCTAAGGCAAGCAGTCCCAATACCAAAATTTTCATAGCACTGGGGCGGATCGCCACAGCAAGGATAAATAAAATTCCACCACCTAAAATAATGGTGGGTCCTGTCGGCCAATCCAATCCTACAGACAGGATCAAACCTAAAATACTCATTATCACCCCGATAGCCAGCGTATAGTGAATTTGTTTTTGAATAGGCTTAACAAGGACTTTACCAACTAAAGCAGGTACTAACAGCAACCCGAGTGCTAATAGAGTTCCCACAGAATAGAAACAAAGAACTAGTATCCACAATACTAGGAAATAAAAAATGCTTTTTACTTGTTGAATAGGAATCCCAAGAAATTGGGCATATTCGGGATCCATTAAAACTATCAAAAGATTTTTTCTGATGCGGCTGAAAATAAAACGAATCAGCAAGCTAGATACAAATAAAATCAACAGCCAAACATTGTCTATTAGAAGAATATTTCCGACAAGTATATGTGAAAGATCAATTTTTATTCCCGATTTTAGCACAATTAACAAACCCAGCGCACTGAAAGTTAAATACACAACCGTTAGCACACCGTCTTCTTTGATTGTGACAAATTTATTCAAACCCATCATCAGACCTAAAACCAACATACCTGCGAATAAACCGCCCAAAATCAATCCGGCATACGACATTCCATACAGCATGAAAGCTAATGCAAACCCTGGCAGTAACGAATGACTGATGGCTTCGCCCATCAAAGTCATACGCTTTAGGTTCAAGAATACACCGATGGGTGCCGCCGCATAACTGATCAACAAACTGGCCACCAGTGCGTTGACGTACAAATCATAATCTTGAAGAATCGATTGAAACAGATTCACTTGACGTCTCCGTGATCATGCAAACAATGATCTACGAAATTGGTTTTCTGCCCGCCTAATGGAATGATTTGATCACTGTATGATTTTACAAAATTAGAATCGTGGATGGACAATAAAATGGACGTACCAGAACTCTTACGCTTCAGAAGATTTTCTTTTAAAACTTCCGCCGACTTTTCATCGATATTAGAAAATGGTTCATCCAAAACTAATAGCTTAGGATTTTCAACCAAACTTCTAGACAGCAATACTTTTTGAAATTCGCCCTGAGATAAATCCGCCAGCAGCTGATCTTTTAAATGAGAAATAGAAATTTCGTCCATGATGCTCGAAATTATAGTGTCATCCTTCTTCTTAGTACGAAAACCAAATCCAATGAATTCACTTACTGTAACTGGAAAACTGCGATCGATAAGGTGAGACTGGGGAAGATAGCCAATTTCATTTGTATAACGATGAACATGACCGGAAAAAGGAATCAACCCAAGCACGCTTTTTATCAAAGTCGACTTGCCACTTCCGTTGCTACCCGTCAGCGTAACTAATGTTCCCGATTTAACCTGAAAATTAAAGTTATCGAAAACTTTTTTATTATTGCGAAACACAGTCAGGTTATGAACATCTAAAACTAAACTCATCGTTCCAAATAAATAAGTTCAATCTGGAAATAAAGCAACTAAAACAAATATTTGTGAAGATTCTAAAGGACTTAAGTTTTACTTTCTTGAATGCCTGTGGTTAGTATAAAAACAACCACACACAAGACAGATGCGGGGACCAAAAACAAATGTGGATAGAGCAACGCATTTTTCCAGCCCTCATATATTAAATACCCTAAAGTTGCGTGCTGTGGGCCCATACCAAAACCAGTAAAAGACAATATGCTCTCTATAAGCAAAAATTGGGGAATACTGTGGGTAATCGATGTCCGCAACCATGGCCACAAAGCTCTTATATAGTGAACACGTACGATGTAGGCAAAACTCCCCCCAGCCAGAACGGCAGCGCTTAGATATTCACGACCACGCAATTGTAAAATTTCTAGTCTTACATTACGAGCAATCGGCGGCCAAGCAGCCAATCCGATAGAGATAACCAGCACAAAAAACGAAGCCGATGGAGAAACACCACTTGATAAACCACGATTTATCAAAATGGAAAACAGCGCCACCAATAAAAAATTGGGAATAGAATCGAAAACATCCAAAACAAAAATAACTAAATGATTGCTGCGGTTCAAAACCGACAAAATACTGCCAATCACCAAACCTATCGAATACGTTAGAAACAAAGAAAAGAAACATATCAACAATGAAATACCCGCACCTACTAACGAACGTTGCAGAAGATCGCGACCCAAAGAATCCATGCCACCCCAGTGACCACTACCGGGCATCAGAAATATTTTAGTGGAATCGATATCCATAAAAAAATCACGCGCAAAAAATGGGTAGATACAAAGAGCCAAAACTAATCCTAGGGGAAAATACCGCTTCATAGGTTATCCTTTAAACGCGGATTCAAATATAGAAACAGCATCTGAACCAAAAAATGTAACATTAGATAGAGGCTTGAAAATAAAAACAGATATCCAATCACCATCGGTAAATCACGCTGTGAAACCGCGTCCATGAATCCTAAGCCAAACCCAGGGATCGAATACAAGCTTTCCAAAATAAAATTTCCGGTCAACAACTGCAGTACGATAGTCAAAAAATAGCCCAGAAATGAATTCGCAATGTTTTTAAACATGTGCACAATAAAAACTCGATTGCGACTGAGCCCTTTTGATCGAGCAAATTGCACATAAACTTCTGAAGTTTCTTTTTGCCATTTTTCGACCGTCAACTGAATCAACTGACCTAGGGGTTTAATCAATAACGTTGCAACAACAAAAACGATGCAGGAGGCACTATAGGGATCAAACTTCAAAGGCACAATACTGAATAAATAGGAAAATATATAAATTACCAAAGGTATCATCACCAACTGCGGAATCTGGTTCAAAAATCGCAAGATCGAAAGAAAATAGCGACGACGCCTTGATTTAACAATCAGGAAAGAAACAAAGATAGACAATGAAAAAAGTACCGCTATGGCAATGCCAAGATAATGAAAGCTAAATAGTGCCTTATTCCAAATTAGGTCCGTCACCTTCAGATTGTGGTTATGGTATGTCACTCCAAAATCTAATGTATAGAAATCAATCAACGACTCTTTTAGACTAAAAAAAAAATATTTCTTTTCTGGTAGATTATGAGCTGCCTGCTCGACGATGTGTTCATCGTCGATGTAAGCCCCAGGAACAAAGTAAAATATGGAAAAGATAATCACCAATAGCAGATGAAAATTTAAAACAAATTTAAATACTAAATCCAATAGTGGTTTTACAAATGAACCCGCTAGGGAAAACATTATTTTTAAATTTCTTCCCACGTCTCACGTGTTGGTGCGCGATCTCTATAGTTAAATGGAACTTTTTCTGCCAAGTACGGAACTAAATCGGGAACCTTCTTCTCTTTTCTTTCGCCGTACAATTCAGAATAGATATAACTATTCGCGATTACTTTCTTAACGTAATTACGAGTCTCTAAAAACGGAATATGTTCGATAAATTCATCCGTTTCTAAATTACCGAACTGCTGTAACCAATTTTTCACACGATGTGGCCCGGCATTGTAGCTGGCCGCTACCAGTGGCAGTGCTTGATTAAATTTTCGGTTCAGGCGTTGCAAATATTTTGTACCAATCTTTATCGCGGCGTCTGGCTCTAGAAGCTGCTTTGGAGTAAATGTCTTATCGCCTAAAATTTCAGCCACTCGATTTCCCGTATATGGCATCACCTGCATCAAACCAAGCGCCCCTACCGGTGATATCGCTTCTTTTTTATACTGGCTTTCCGCCCTCATAATACTCCACACAAGTTCGCGTGGGACTTGAAATTCTTTAGAATAACGATCGACTAAGCTGGGATAAGCTTTAGGAAACGAATACTCCCACAAACCACGCCCTTGCTCGATTCCTAAGCGAGTCTTTTGTCCACCGAAATAAATTTGGCTGATGTGACTCATACGATGATACTGGCCGACTTGGGCGTATTCGTTAAGAAGTACTTTTAAATATTCTTTATTTTTAGTGCGCTTTTCAATTTCATATAGTTCCCATTTCGACCAAAAATCTAAACCCAATGTCGCCAAAGCTCGCGATTTTTCAAATTTTTCAACAAAGTCCGGAGTTTTAAACGGACTCTCTTCATTTTCGGCCACTTTCTCATCTGGTTTGTCTATTTCCATCGGATCAGCTTCTTCTTCAGGTTCTTGCGCATCCGCTGTAGATACATACTCTTCAACAGGTGCTTCTTTGATCGAAGCCATCATGCGGGAATCAAAACCCTTACGGAAGTGAGTGACAAGATTCGAGCTAGTGTTTTCTTCCTTCACAATCACACTAGCAATTTTTTCTTGTCCCTTCTGTTCTGCTTCCATTTTTTCTAATCGTTTAGTGGCTGCTACCGAATAGTAGCCTTTGCTACGATCTGCGGTTAGACGTTCGAAATAAATTTTAGATTTTTCGAATTTGCCTTCACGATAAAGCGCCATACCCATCCAATAGTTCAGACGTTCAGCACTTAATGAACGATATCTCTTTTTGTTTTTTACTGTTGCTAATTTTTTGAAATCATTAAAAGCATGATGATACTCACCGCGAAGATACTTCATCCAGGCCAGATACCACTGGGATTCTTTGTTTAATTTTTCGTTTTTAGAAAGTTTTAAGAAATCTTTAAATTTGCGAGTCGCCCAATCGTAGTCACGCAGTTGATATGACATGAATGCGGCCTGAAACAAGGCCTGCTGACCTTTTGATGTCTTCTTCTGCATTTGGAAACTTTTGTAATATAACGAAACAGCGGTATTCAAATCACCTGATCGAGCCGCAATCGGCGCCAGCTGATTTAAGAATTCAAAATCGTTTTCTTTTTCAGCCAAATATTTTTTCAAAATTCCATAGGCTTTTTCAAGATCGCCTTCCTGTGCATGGTACATCGCTAAAATTTTGTCCGCGTCGAAATCATACTTACCTTGGAAGTCTTTTTTGAAACTCAGAATTTCTTCTAGGGCTTTCTTTTCTTGTCCTGCCCACAAACTATTGCGTACGCGCTTTTTAAAATCATCAATTTCCCACGCGCATTTAGAATCTTTAGCGTTCACTTGATTCAAAGTTAAATTATAACCCCAGTTTGCAATTTTTTCGAATTGTGGGTATTGAGTGTAAAGTTTAACCAAACGCGTGCACTTTTTATCATTCATATTTAGCTGATCTTCAATCGTTGCCAGATCTAGCAGAATAAATGGATGCTGTTCGGTTCCACGTGTTGCTTTCTCTAGTTTTTGAAGCAGCTCGTGCGATACTTTGTAGTTCTTTTCTTCCGTTTGAATACGACTTAGGAACAACATTGTTTCATTTTTTAAACGAATATTCGGCTTACCGTCCAGAATCGCCGAAAAATTTTCTTTGGCTTTTGCATTGTCTTTTTTATTTAGATAAATCTGTCCCAAATAAAACAAAACATATTCAGAAAGTAATTTGTTTTTACCTTTTAATTCAGCAAATACCGCTTCGGAATCACCCATTTTTTCCATTTGAAATAGAGCGTAGGCCTTTTGGAATAACATTAGGTCTTTTTCTGACGCTTGCGATTTAGCCAAATCGTTATCAATAGCTTCAACGAGTTTATCCCATTTACCGTCTTGCAGGAAAATTCGTGTCTTAGAAAAAAGATCGGACTGCGAATTTAATTCCAGCGTTGAAAATAAAAATAACGCTAGCAAAAATATAGCTCGTAATTGCATCGTATCGCCTCGTCCGTAAGGGTATTAAAGATTATGATGTAGCTAGTATAATGGTACCGGAAAATAATGGCAAAATCGAAGTCCAAAACTACCGTTATTAGTCAAATTTGCGGGGCCCAGCGACCAAAGTGAGACCACCAACAAAAACCACACCTGGATAAAGGTCTGGCAATAGTCTTAAGTTCTATTTTCTGACTTGTTTTAGGAAAATTTCACGTTGCACGTCCATGTACAAATTCAGCATTCGCCCAGCAAACATCGCGTCTGTGCTGATGAACTGTATTCCCATTACCTGCGGCAATTCTGAAAGATCACGAACGGGCTTAACATGCCGAACTTCACCCGTAATATCAAAAGCCGATCGATGTCCGAGTGTTAGTTTCATTTTTAGAATAGCTCCCGGCCAAATCAGAGGTTCTAGCGACATCATATGCAGTTTACACCCGCCACTTGAAATGTCGACTATGTTACATTCAAAGGGTAAGGCTTTTCCTTTATAATCGACAATTCTACACGTAGCAGAATAGTTTTCCGGAAATTCAAGCCGTGCCGATTTTCTGCGCTGAAGATAAAACAAATCACCCTGGGTTTCGACATAGACACGACCGTTATTTACTGTAACAAGCCCGTAAAAGAAATAGCGATCTTCACCCTTATTAATACTGATCACACCCATTTCGGCGTTTTTTAAATCGAACTCATCGTAGCCAACGAATTCGCATTCCACAATTTTGTCGTCCATCGCCCGATTAGGTACAATTTGTTTAACATCAATGGATTCCGTCTTAACCAACCAAACCAATCGATCTTCAATAATGCGTTTGAAAATTTTCTTTTTATCAGAAAGGTGTACTTTTTTAAAAACGTCTTTCATCGCTTGCCATAAAATTCAACAAAGAGTTCTCGCTGTAAATCCAAAAATAAATTCTTTACCTGTGTTGTTGATTGATCTTCTGGAAATTTAAATTCCAAACCCAAAGTTTGCCGAATCGCGCCCGATTTAGTTCGTGTCGCATGTTTAACGACACCAGTGACTTCAACCGATCTACGGTCGCCCATTCGCAAATTACCCACCAGTTCGTCCCCAATTTCAATTTTTGGCAGTTCGGTATTCAATCCCACTCGACAGCCCGATTCAGAAAAATCGAACATCAATGTTCTTAAAAAAGCTAAACTATTATTCATACGTTTAATCATTAAATTTGCGGGATACGCCTGCGGTATCTTCAAACGCTTATTACGACGGCGAATAAGGTGGTAAAAATCCACTTTACGTTTAAAAACTAAAGCTCCTTCCGCTACAAAGGCCATCGATTTAAAAAAATATCGTTCGTCGTTAAGAACCATAATCACAATCACTTCCTGCCGAGTTCTTAACGTATGAATACTGGATGGACGACTACACATAATATAACTAGCACGATTAAGACTTAACAGTTTTGTCTTGATTATTCGAGCCGGCAGTTTAAAAACGAAAAAGGCTTTTTCTTTTAAGCCTTTTAGTAAAATCGCTTCCCGCTCTTCGTCTGAAAGTTTTTTAAAAACATTTTCCAACTATAGTTCCTCTATCAAATGGCGTACGGCACGATCCCAATTTCGAATCGTTTCCGCAATACCCTTTGATTTCTTTTTAGGGAAGAATTCTTTGTCCCATTTCCAGGTGGATTTTAATTCCGATTTTGATTTCCAAAAACCACTGCCCAGGCCTGACAAGAACGCAGCACCTAATGCCGTCGTTTCAACAACATGAGCTCGCAAAACTTTCTTTTGAAGAAAATCGGATTGAAATTGCATCAGCAAATTGTTCTTAGCTGCACCACCGTCTGTTTTTAATTCCAAAAGTTTTTTACCCGATTCTTTCTCCATCACTTTGATGATATCTAGATTCTGAAGCGACATGGATTCCAGCGTAGCGCGAGCCAAATGGTATTTGTTGGATTTTCGTGTTAGTCCAACAATGCGGCCTTTCGCATTGTCTTTCCAATAGGGCGCGCCCAAACCCGAAAGTGCGGAAACAAAAATGACTCCCTCGGTAGTTTCCACTTGCAAGGCCATCGCTTCGATTTCTTTAGATTCCTTCAATATGCCAAGATTATCACGTAGCCATCCGACGGCAGCGCCACAAACAAATGCACCCCCTTCAAATGCATAGAATGGTTTCTCGCCTTCTAGTTCCCACGCTATTGTTGTTAGTAATCCCGAATTGGAGTATTTAATTTGATTGCCAATATTGTACAAAATAAAACTGCCGGTACCGAACGTACATTTAGACATGCCTTTTTCAAAACACACCTGTCCAAATAGGGCGGCCTGCTGATCCCCTGCCACACCATGAATATTCAACGCTTTTGATAGCAGATTTCTAATTTCATTACATTCAATAGCACCGAAAAAGGAATTTGATTTTCTGATCTCGGGCAATACAGACGCTGGCACACCAAATATTTTTAAACACTTGGCATCCCATTCACGTGTTTTTAAACTCATCAATAAAGTTCTTGAGGCGTTCGATACATCCGTCGCGTGCACCGCCCCTTTCGTTAGTTTCCAAATCAGATATGTATCGATTGTTCCCGCTAGCAATCGTTTTTCTTTCAATAAAGATTTTGTTTCTAAAACATTATCTAACATCCAACGTATTTTTGTTCCTGAGAAATAGGGATCAATCACTAGTCCAGTGACTGCTTTTACATATTTACCATTCGCCTTGCGCAGCTTCGAGCAAATCTTGTCTGTTCGTTTGTCTTGCCAGACGATAGCATTGTGAACCGGTTTGCCCGTTTGCTTGTCCCACAGGACAACTGTTTCGCGCTGATTTGTTATACCCACAGAATCAATATCAGCTGCCGAGTATTTGGTTAAAATTTCTTTAAGGCAATAAACGACTGTTTGCCAAATCTCTTCGGCATCATGCTCGACCCAATCTGGTTTAGGAAAAATTTGACGAAACTCTTTCTGCACTTGATCCACCAATTGTCCATTTTTATTGAAAAGACAGACCCTTGATGAAGTTGTTCCTTGATCGATCGAGATTATATATTTAGACATATAGTATATGTTTGATGATAAGCTAAAAAAAATCAAGAATGAGAGCTTTTATTTTAAGACTCTCCCAAACCAGCTTCTCAAACTTTTAAAGCTCTATTTCCGCTTAGAAGTCGAGAACGTTCACCTTGTGCCCAAGACGGGTTCAGCTATCATTGCTCCTAATCATTCTGGTTTTTCAGGCTTAGACGCTGTTATGCTGAACCACGTTCTGGTGAACGAGGTTAAACGCGTTCCCAGGGTATTAACCCACAAATTGTGGTTCACAACCGACTTTACCGAAAAAGCGGCAAAAAAAATGGGATTTTTCGAAGCCACCTATGAAAACGGTCTACAATTTCTGAAACGAAAAAATGCCGTGGTGATTTTCCCAGAGGGTGAAGCTGGTAACTTTAAATCATCTCGCAAGATGTACACGCTTCAAGAATTCAAACGGGGTTTTATTCGGATGGCGATTGAAACTCAATCCCCGATCGTACCCGTTCTCATTATCGGCGCCGAAGAGACAAATTTTACTATCAAGCAACTAACGATGAAAACCATCTTCAAAGGCTTAAAACTGCCTTTGCCATTGAATCTGGTTCCGCTCCCAGCAAAATGGAAAATTGTTTTTCTTGAGCCGATCTATCTGCCTTATGATGTAACGATTTTAGAGGACAATACATTCATTCATGAAATAGCATCAGACATTCAAGAACTTATGCAAGAACGTATGAACATTGAAATTAGAAAACGGGGATCTATCTACTTTTAAAAGTTTAATTAGGGCACGAAGGCTTTAGGCAATCGTCGACTGGGTCTGTCCCGATAGATTGAACCACTTTGCTCCATCCAGAAACAATGGCTCCTGGAGAATCAGGATCACGACTAGCTAACCGGCTAACAACGATGCCTGATACAACAGCGGCAATCGCAAGCAGCAAAACATACTCGACAATTAACTGACCTCGATTATTTTTATAAACTAAGCTCTTCATGATGTTTGATTTTCTTATTCTGACTTACCCATTGTGAATACGCTTGTTGGAATTGAGATTCGAACAATTTAAAATCGATACCGTCTAGACTTTCATTAATACCGATGACAATATCGTTTTCCCATTCAGCCGTTAGCATTTTTTCACAAGATTCAAAACATTGTTGGAACGTTTCGGTCGTGGGATAAATGAGAATAAACAAACTTGAACTGCCATCGCTAGAAACGCCTTTTATTTTTTTAACTTCGGCAGCGAAGCGGTTTTGAATATGAAAGTAAACTTTAAGAGCCAAAGATTCTTGCGTTTGGGTAAAGTAGATACGGATAGGCCCATCAAAAATCGCCGAATTAAAATCAGTCACAAAATATTTAGATTGTATCAGCTGACTATAACCGTTTTTCATTTCGCCGCTCCTTGGCTTATTAAATTGGCTAACCTTATCCTGTTGGCACAGAGTGCCCGTACCTTGAGCTTAGAAAGGGATTAAAACGGGGTCCACAAAATTTTTAAGAATATTTAAGATATAGTGGCACGCGTTATTTAGTGAGTTTCTCCAGCGTTTCATCGAAAAACCGATGAGTCACGCAGGTTTCCGTCGAGGAATAAAACAATCCCGCATAGGAATCCTCAAGAAATATTAATTGTGCGCTCTTACCGACCTCGAGAGATCCCTCTGTCGCTTGACGTTTCAAAGCATATGAAGCTCCAAGAGTGTAGGCCACGATCACTTCAGGTAACGACATTTTCATTTCTAACCGAGCCAGTAGTCCCGTCATCTGCACATCTTGTGAAGGACATGAACCAGGATTGAAGTCGGTCGATACGGCGACTCGAGCTCCGGCATCAATCAATTTTCTAGCCGGCGGATAGGCGCACTTCATATATAAATCTGCAAGAGGTAGCAACACACCCGTCACTTCTGATTTCGCTAATTTTTTAATTTCATTGTCTTGAATTTGAATAATGTGGTCGGCAGACAATGCACCAAGCTCAATGGCAAGTTCAGTTCCACCGCTCAGTGACAACTGATCCGCATGAATAACAACATCAAGTCCTAATTTTTTTCCTAATTCCAAATACGATCGGCTCACTTCGGTCGAAAAGAAACCTTTTTCGATAAAGATGTCCACGCGATCGGCTAACTTTTTTCGTTTGATTTCCGGATAGATGAACTCGCCAAGAAAGGCCAGGTATTCTTTCGCTGAACCAAATTCTTTGGGAATCGCATGGGCACCTAAAAATGTTTTAACAAAATTGGCGCCCTTAAGTTTTTTCACGACTTCAAGCGATTTAATTTCATTTTCTAAATCTAACCCGTAGCCGCTTTTTATTTCGATCGTAGCCACACCTTGCTGAATAAATTTATCAACACGTTTTTGAGTTAGTTTCAATAATTCGGTTTTCGATGTAGCCGCGACCGCCTTACGTGACGACAAAATTCCACCACCACGGGCCGCAATTTCTTGATAGCTTACCCCGGTGTTTCTCATTTCAAACTCGGTATAGCGTTCACCCGCGAAAACCGTGTGCGTATGACATTCAGTGAATGCTGGCATCACGACTTTATTTTTTGCGGAGATTTCTTTTTTGATTTTTTTATACGAAGTTTTAGGAATTTCCTTCTGTGGCCCAATCCATTTGATTCTGTTTTTTTCGATTAATATCGCATGGCCGGATAAAGCCGTAAGATCTTGGTCTAGTGTATGTCGAGCACCTTTCTTGGCAGCGCCCGCTAAAGTCAGAATTTGTTTCGCATCTTTGATTAAAATCACAGACTTATCCTAATCCTAGACTCAATCCAAGATCAAGCAATCCGAAAGAATAGATGGGAGATTTTATGAAATACCAAATCATGACACTATTGACGTTGATCTCGTTACTATCGTTTGCCAACAAATTACCGCCGACTCAGTCAGGACATAAAGTCGATCCTACTTTTATAAAACTAAGTGAGTCCGACAAGGGAACACTTTTTCTAAATCCCAAAAGCTGCACTACGGTAATGATCCGTGATAATTTAGAAATCTCACTGGTTAAAGAAACTCTTCCTGACGGTACCGAGGGTGAAAACTTTCAAATTAAATTTCCTGATGGCGACACTGTGATCGGAAACATTTCCAAAACTAGCAGCAAGCTGCCAGCTTGCTTTCACTCTCTGACTACAACAAGTAAAGACTACAGAGTAAAAGTTGTTAGCTACGCGGAAACAGCGCTGGACAATTGTAAAAAGCGTCCTAAAGACGATTTGTTAACGGTTACTCAAGAGCTCAGACACATGTCAGATAAATCGTTTCAGAAAGCAAAGGTAGAAAATGCTGGTGATGCATTTATGAAAGCGCCTAGTATTAAAATTCAGGAAGGTACCGGCTTATCTTTCTATAAGGGATTTAATCAACAAGTTGGAAATATTATTAAAACTGCGGACTTGAAACCAAAAAATGATTCGTACACTGACAGATGCGCGACACCGAAAAAAGCTCCGGGAGCGCCAGTAAATCCTACGCTTCCAAAAAAAGAAGCACCGAAATAAAGCGAACGACGTAATAGATATAATATTAAGTTTTAGCTTTTAAACGATCGCCCAGAGTTTTAAGCTTGCCGGCGATCTCGTGCATTTCATCCGATGTACGCAAGTTTAAACCTTCGTCAAACTTACCATTAATGATGCTGTCCACATAACGATTGATGGAAATAAATGGCCCTACGAATCTGTGTGTAATCACGATCGTAGAAACAAAAGTGATAAAGAACGAAATCAGAAATGTTAAAAAACCCATCTGCATTGTAAAGTCAGTTATGTTGTATAAAAGCGCAGTGTCCATTTCAATATCGCTTTGGCTATCGGCATAGTTACGCAGGCGATACACAACCAGCAAATTTGAAAGCAAAATCACTCCTGAAACAAACAACGAGTTCAGGATGGCATATTTAAATTGAATTCTGGGATGAGAAATAAAACCAAACGTTTTTCTGCTTTTTGCTGACAAAGTAGCCCCTTTTTCACAATGGCGTATGCTTAATTATGAATTTTGATTCCTTTAAAAGTCAAACGGTCCGCTGGTTATTTTTTCTTTGCTTGGTTTGCTACCGAATTGATCGCTTTTTCAATTTCCGCTGCATCACCCAGGTACTTTTTGCCAGTCACTTTAAAGTTTTGATCCAGTTGATACATAAGTGGAATACCTGTCGGCACATTCACCTGCATAATTTCTTCGGGCGAAATACCTTCCAAAATCATCATCAAAGCACGCAATGAATTTCCGTGCGCCACGATCAAGATTTTTCTCTCTAGCTTTAGGTCGGTCATGATTTTGTCTTTCCAAAGCGGAGTGAATCTATGAAGTGTATCTTTTAATGACTCTGCATTAGGCAAATCACGCAAAGGTACGTGCTTGTAACGAACGTCATTTTTAGGGTGTCTTGCGTCATCGGGACTCATATCCGGTGGAGGTGTATCATAGCTTCGACGCCAGATCTTTACTTGTTCCTCACCATGCTTTTCAACCATCTCGGTTTTGTTTAACCCTTGGAGGTTGCCATAGTGCCGCTCGTTTAAGCGCCAGTCTTTGTGGACAGGAATCCACACTAAATCCATTTCATCTAAAATGTAGTCAAGAGTCTTGATGGCGCGTTTAAGCATGGAAGTATAAGCCACATCAAATGTCAGTTTTTCTTTTTTAAGGGTTATACCGGCATTTTTTGCCTCCTGAATACCCTTCTCTGCTAAGCCCACGTCATACCAACCAGTAAATCTGTTCTCTTGATTCCAAATGCTTTCGCCATGCCTTACTACTACAAGTTGGTACATTGATTACTCCTAGATTTTTGTCTCTGAAAACACACAGTGCTTAGACCTAAAGTACAATTATCCAATTTTTCTAAAAAGAGAAACTTTTTTTCTACAATTAGACACCTGACTAGTACAAATGGTCTAAAAACAAAGTTATGATGTCATTTGTTAAATATCGCATTAAATAGCGGTCAACATTGAACTCTTCGGGATTTTGCGAGAATGTAGTCCCGCGAAACGATGCCCCGTCGCTTTTTATTGAAAGGAACCACCGCCATGAGCACAAACCAACGCAATGGTTTTTCAAGTCCTGTGAATCAATCGAATGTAGAATACATCGATTCACTTTTCGTAGAATACAAACAAAACCCTGATGCTGTTAACATTGAATGGAGACGCTTCTTTGAAGGCTTAGAGTTTGGACAAACAGGTACATCTGGTCTATCTGAAAAAGAATTAGACGTGTACCACTTAATTCAAGCGTACCGAAATTACGGTCATTTTGAAGCCTCACTAGATCCGTTGTCAAACACAGCGCCTTCTAGTGAACAGTTGGCCCTTAAGAAATTTAATTTATCAGAAAAAGATTTAAATACGACGTTTCAAATCGGTTCCATGATTGGTAAGCCCAATTCATCGTTAAAAGAAATCATTGCGGCTTTGAGACAAATTTACTGCGGTAAATTATCCGTCCAGTGCGCCGAAGCGCTGCCTGAAGTTCGTAACTGGTTCATTCGCGAATTTGAATTAGAAAATCCAAAATTCAAATTAACAGCGAACGAAAAGAAAGAAGTATTTCATTCATTGGCTCGCACGGAAGCTTTAGAAAAATTCATCCATACTCGCTATGTAGGAACAAAACGTTTCTCGGTAGAAGGTGGTGATGCTTTGATGCCGATGCTGGAAACTTTGGTTCAAAAAAGTCCTCAGTATAAATTTGAAGAGATCGTTATCGGTATGGCCCATCGTGGTCGCGTGAATGTTCTAGCGAACTTTATGGGTAAGGGTCTTGAGTACATATTTGGTGATTTCAATGGCCCTACTGAATTAGCAGAACCTATCGATGATTTCGATGGCGACGTCAAATATCACTTAGGTTACGTAGCTCATAAAGAAACGGCTAATGGCCCAACATGCCAGGTGACTTTGGCTTACAACCCATCTCACCTAGAAGCAGTAAATCCAGTAGTTTTAGGTATGGTGCGTGCGGCTCAACGTCGCAGAAAAGACACTAAAGATCGTAAAAAAGTTATCCCGGTATTAATCCACGGGGATGCGGCGTTCGCGGGCCAAGGTGTTGTTCTTGAAACATTCCAAATGTCCCAGGTTAAAGGTTACACCGTCGGCGGAACACTTCACATCGTGATCGATAACCAAGTTGGTTTCACAACAAACCCTGAAAATCACAGATCATCCCACTATTCATCTGATGTTGCGAAAGTTTTAGCAACTCCAGTGATCCACGTAAATGGTGATGATGCTGAATCTTGTGTTCGCGCACTTGAGATCGCTATTAAATTCCGCCAAGAATGGGGCCGCGATATCGTGATCAATATGATCTGCTACCGCCGATTTGGACACAACGAGGGCGATGAACCTGCTTACACTCAACCTCTAATGTATGAAATCATCAAAGGTCATCCCACATTAAAAGATATCTACGGTAAACAGTTAGCTCGTGAAAATACCTTAGATCCAAAATATATGGAAAATTTCTATCAAGAAAAGATGGATAACTTGCAGAAAATCTACGACGACACGAAAAAGAATCCTCCGAAAGCAAAACCATTCAAATTCGATGGCTTCTGGAAAGGATTCCGCAAAGGATCTCGTGCCGATTTAGATAAACCAGTTAACACTCAAGTTGATGTTTCGGTTTTAAAAGACCTTGGTAAGAAATTATCGGAAGTACCAGCTGGCTTTACGCCGCACCCTAAATTAGTAAAAGGTTTGCTTGAAACTCGCCGTGCCATGGCCGAAGGCAAGCAACCGCTGGATTGGGGTATGGCTGAATTACTGGCTTACGGATCTTTATTGTCAGAAGGAACTTCGGTTCGTTTATCAGGTCAAGATTGCGTTCGCGGAACATTCACTCACCGTCATGCAGGTCTTTACGATTTCAAAAATGGTGAGCCTTACGCAGCACTTGATCAAGTGAACGGCGACAAAGTTGAATTCTGCGTTTACGATTCTATCTTGTCTGAATACGCAGTTCTTGGTTTCGAATATGGAAATGCGGCGTGCGATCCTACATTCTTAACTATTTGGGAAGCGCAATTTGGAGACTTCTCGAACGGTGCTCAAATTATTATCGATCAATTCCTATCATCTGGTGAATCTAAATGGATGCAAATGACAGGGTTAGTTCTATTATTGCCTCACGGCTATGAAGGACAAGGACCTGAACATTCAAGCGCGCGATTAGAACGCTGGTTACAACTATGTGCTCAAGGAAATATGCAAGTTGTGAACTTAACAACACCAGCGCAAATTTTCCATGCTATGCGCAGACAAATTAAACGTGAATTCAGAAAACCATTAATCGTTATGTCACCGAAATCTTTGCTCCGTCATCCAAAAGCCGTTTCTTCGTTAGAAGAACTTGGGCAAGGTACATTCCAAGAAGTCATCGTCGACAAGGCTGATGCTAAGAAGGTCAACACTGCGGTTTTTGTTTCTGGTAAATTGTATTACGAATTATTAGAAGAAAAAGAGAAACAAAAGAAAGACAATATCGTTCTTATCCGTATGGAACAAATCTACCCATTTGCAGAAAAACAAATTTTGGAGGCATTAAAATCGTTCCCGAATTTGAAAAATGTAGTTTGGGCTCAAGAAGAACCTAAAAACATGGGTGCTTATCAACATGTTTACTTTAAGTTCCAAGACTTGTTCAAACGCGAAAAACTAAAGTGGGATCTAGAGTATGTTGGCCGTCCAGAGCGTTCAAGCCCGGCCACAGGTTCTGTGTATCGCCATAAAGTAGAACAAAACGAATTTATTCAAACTGTAATGAAGTACTAAGGAAGAAGGAGTTAAAATGAAAATCGACGTAAAAGTTCCTGCTGTAGGCGAATCCGTAACAGAAGCAACTATTGGAAGCTGGAACAAAAAAAATGGTGAAGCTGTTAAACGTAACGACGTTCTTCTTCTTTTAGAAACAGACAAAGCCAGCGTAGAAGTCATCGCCGAAAACGACGGCGTTTTAAATATCACGGCTCAAGCTGGCGAAGTTGTTAAAATTGGCGCGACGGTAGCAACAATTGATTCCGATGGTAAAGCCACGGCGACAGCCGCGCCAGCAGCAGAAGCAAAAAAAGCAGAAGCGCCTCAACAGCAAGCTCAGCCTATGTCAGCGGCGTCATCTGAAGGTAAACCATTGTCTCCAGCCGTTCAAAAACTTGTAACTGAAAACAATTTAAATACTGCGGGAATGTCTGGGACTGGCAAAGACGGCCGTTTGACTAAAGGTGATGTACTGATGAGCTTAGGTTCTAATAGTGCCGCGCCAGCAGTTCAAAAAACGACAGAAACAACGTCAAGCAAACCAGCGACTCCAACACAAGCTCCTTTGTTCCCTGCGGGCAACACAGCTTCAAGACAGGGCGAGAAAAAGTTAGTTCCCATGACAACCATCCGCAAGAAAATTGCGGAACGTTTAGTGGAAGCAAAAAATACAACAGCATTGCTAACGACATTCAACGAAGTCGACATGACCAAACTGAATGATATTCGCGCAAAATACAAAGACAAATTCAAAGAAAAATATGGCATCAACTTGGGAATGATGGGTTTCTTCACGAAAGCCGTTATCGAAGCCTTGAAAGCCTACCCTAACGTCAATGCCTATATTAACGGAACAGATATCGAATATCACAATTATTACAACATCGGTATCGCAGTCAGCACTGAGCGTGGATTGATGGTTCCAGTTATCAAAGACGCCGATCAAATGAGCCTATTTGAAATCGAAAACGCGATTCGCAATTACGCTTTGAAAGCGCGTGACGGAAAAATCGGCGTTGATGACTTAAATGGCGGAACGTTCTCTATCACTAACGGTGGCGTCTTTGGTTCATTGATGAGTACTCCCATTTTAAACGCACCACAAAGTGCTATCTTAGGAATGCATAAGGTGGAAGATCGCGCCGTAGTTATCAATGGTCAAATCGTGGCTCGTCCGATGATGTACTTGGCTCTTTCGTACGACCACAGAATTATTGATGGTAAGGAAAGCGTTGGTTTCTTGGTTAAAATTAAAGAAGGCGTTGAAGATCCAGAACGTCTGTTAATTGGTGTATAATATTTTATAGAAAGTCTTGCGAGGATTTTATGGCTGATTTTGAATTTGATGTAGTAGTAATTGGTAGCGGCCCTGGTGGTTATGTCGGTGCAATTCGTTGCGCGCAACTTGGTTTAAAAACTGCGGTTATCGAAAAGGATCCAACCTATGGCGGGACATGCTTAAATGTAGGCTGCATCCCTTCAAAAGCGTTATTAGAATCTTCGGAACATTACGTAGCGGCTCAAAAGGATTTAAAAGCTCACGGCGTGGAAATTCCAACGGTGACTTTGAATCTTGATGTGATGATGGCAAGAAAAGATAAAGTCGTTAAGCAAAATACGGAAGGTATCAGTTTTCTATTCAAGAAAAACAAAATCACGGGCATTCAAGGTTTCGGCAAAATCTTAAAAGCAAATCACGTTGAAGTGACCGCGAACGATGGCACTAAAAAAGTGATCACGGCTAAAAACATTGTCATCGCCACCGGCAGTGCCCCGGCTGAATTACCTTTCTTAAAGTTTGATGAAGAACGTATCGTATCCAATACAGGTGCCCTAGCATTGAAATCAGTGCCCGCGAGTCTTGTTGTCGTTGGCGGTGGTGTTATCGGTTTAGAATTAGGTTCTGTTTGGCAGCGATTAGGAACGAAAGTAACTGTCATTGAATATTCGGACCGTTTAGGCGGTGCGACTGATCAAGACTGCATGAATGTTGTAAAATCAAAAATGCAAAAACAGGGTATTGAATTCATGTTATCAACAAAAGTATTCGCGGCACAAAAGAACGCGAAAAACGTGGATATCGAATTCGAATCACTGACTGACGGTAAAAAAGGTAAAATCACTGCGGATGTCGTACTTGTATCAACGGGACGTCGTCCATTTACAAATGGCCTAGGTTGTGAAGACGTCGGCATCCAAAAAGATCCTCAGGGTCGCATCGTAACTGACGGTCATTTCAAAACAAATGTCCCAGGCATCTATGCAATCGGTGACGTTATTGTGGGCCCCATGCTAGCTCACAAAGCCGAAGAAGAAGGCGTGGCTTTAGCGGAAATGTTAGTTGGCCAAGCCGGACACGTTAATTACAACACAGTACCAGGTGTTATCTACACTCACCCGGAAGTCGCGACGGTTGGTTTATCTGAAGAACAAGCAAAAAAAGACGGCATAGAAGTTAACGTTGGAAAGTTCCCGTTCATGGCCAATGGGCGTGCCCGTGCGAAAGCGGACACTGAAGGATTTGTAAAAATCATCGCCGACAAGAAAACAGATCGTCTGTTAGGTGCCGCACTTGTAGGACCAAACGTATCAGAATTGATTCATGAAATCGTAGTCTGCATGGAATTCGGTGGCAGCAGTGAAGATCTAGCACGCAGTTTCCACGCCCACCCGACTTTGAGTGAAGCCGTTCGCGAAGCAGCGCTAGCCGTCGAGAAACGCCAACGACAAATGTAACTGACGCAGGGACAAACAGCTACAGCGATTATAGGTCTCTATTTCAAAAGAAATTTAAAATATTTCTGTGGATACACATCGATTTCCATCGGACTACCTTGAGAATCCTCGATGTGTTTAGTGGCGGGAACTTTACCACGTTGGAAATCTTTTTTATCTATGTAGAGCTCGTGTTTTTCTTCGCCGGTATGTTCGCTGTAATAGGGAACATAGAATGATTCAACTGTTGTACCTGACGGCATGAAATCACTTACGTTATTGATTTGATCAACGATGCAAACAGGTACGTGTCTAAAGTGAAACACGACGCCTGGATTTTTATGAATCCAGGCTATCCAATAGCGAATGCCAATAGAATTTATAGTAGATACGTTGTTGAAATCAAAGCGAACACTTTTATCACGATTGACCTTCAGATCGAACGAATTGAACGTTTCGTTGATCGGCCCATCAAAAAATACATTTGTGAAGTTGGCTTCGTCCGTCGTTCTATAAAAAAATTTGCTCATGCACGTCCCTAGTTAGTGCATATTAATTTAAACACAGATAGGGCTTTTTTTAAAGCGGGATCTTTAACTTCATCTTCCGACGTGGGATCAAAATGAGAAAGAATTTCCATTTTATAGTCATTACATTTTTCAGTTTTAAACTGACTAACTTTCGGCATCAACTTAAGCGGTTTAATAAGAAAATCGATCTCTATTTCTTCATTAAATTTTAAGTTCTGAAGCTGTTCGCGGTCTTTTTCAATTTGTGCCAAACCTTGATGCAATAGTTCAACTTTTTCTTGAATCGTTTTTTTGTTACGTATTTTGTCTTCAAGCTGTGCATACCAACCATCGAACTTTCGGCGATCATCAGACGCCGGTCCGTTTTCAAGCACGATAGGTTCTTCATCGTCTATTGGCAGCTCTTTAGATGGAACTACGTCTGTTTTCACGTCTTTCTTAATTCGAGGCGACCCGGTTTGATTCTGTTCAGAAAATTTCTCCTTAAAGCCCACAAGGAACGTTAAAGAAACCGTGGATAAAATTAAAACCTTAAAAATCCTGGAGTTGTACATATTCCTTCACCCATTTCTTGATCAAGTTGTAACAATTTATTCGACACCGCTGACAAGTACCCTGGAGTTCCCGTTCTTTGCATGACACGTAAGAAAATCGGAAACGGCGTTTTATAAGGTGCTGACCTGATTATTTTCATATATTTTAACCGCTGCGCTTCCTCTTTCGGATCCTTTAGTTTTTTGGCATAATTCGAATAAAAGTATTTCTGAAAATCGAAGTCAGATTCTTGTAATTTCAATTTTCTTTGCTCTCGAGCTTTTAAATATCTGTCCAAAAAGATAAACGCAGACCCCATTCCAGAATTATAGCCCAGGGTAATCATCATTTGTCTTAACGCTTGCATATTGGGTTTTTCGATACCCAACGCCTGAATTCGTGATTTCACTCTATATTCTGCAAAATACCCAGAGAGTTCTACATCTTTGCTTTTGTAATCCATCGCAACTAGTTCTTCACCTTTGTCACCTTTGGGTAAATAAGTGTAGCCTTTGTAAAAACGAGCCCCTGTTTGTGATCGCAACATGTAGTGATAGAAAATTCCCATATACAGAACGTTTTTCAAAGGATTTTCTGGCGCGGCAATCAAACCGCAGCGTTGTGATGAATCCACCGATATTTTGCTAAACAGCCCCGGAATCTTGGCAATACGCTGGCACGATGGTTTAGAACTTTTACCCACTTCCTCTTTGAAGTTTTCAAGCCAGGTCATATTTCTTCCATCAAAAACTGCCAATTGCTGAACTGAAGAAATGGCCGGACCCGTCAGTTGTCCCACTCCCGCGTCCATTCCCGAACCTAACGTATTAATATGAAATCCACTCTCGTTGTAAAGCTTAGGAATTAAATCGCGCTGAGGCACATCCAAACAATCTAACACATCAACATAGGAGTTATATACGGACGTCACATATTCTTCCGTTACGCAATGGGTTTTCTTTGGTCGAACTGGTTGCCCAACCGGTCGTGAACAGTAGGAATAGAAGCGAGACGGCCTGGTGCTGGCATCTAAAAATTTTCTCATGATATAGCCAACACAAGCCATTGGAAACTGCCCATCTTCTTTTTCCGTGCGCGCTTTTAAAAATAGAGGATCAATCTTTTTCAAACTTGTTTGAAAATACAATCTGTCTTTGGAACATTTATTCGCGTCTTCCAATTCAACTCGGTTTTCTGTTGAGTTCCCTAATTTGCAATTGCACGAACCCAAACTTACAGCAGGAGTATCTGTTGCGACCGTAACCGGAGTTGCTGGGGTACCAGACGAAGTTGCGGGCTTCACAGGCGGCGTAATCATTGTTGGACTTTTCGCAGGAGGAGAAGGAACCGGTGTTGGTACTTCATTTTTCTTATCTGATTTTTCCGCTTTCGGCACCAGAGTTTTTGTCGAACTTACTGCCGCCGATACGGGTGCAGATTCTGAGGATTGTTCTATAACTTGCTCTTGCGCCTTGGCAAAGTTCAAACCGAAACCAAAAATAAATGCAGCAGTTAAAATGGCGATCGATATGTATTTCATGTTATTATTATCGACCTATTTCGCTTGTTTCCGAACTAAATAATTCTTATACGGACTGGCCCTAAGGATAGAGCAAAAACGGTTTTCTTTCCATCAACCACGCACTCTCAGATCGTCGACATTCGTTTTCAAAATCCTCGACTTTTGACGATTTTGAATCCACCCAATTTCTAAGTGCATCACTTCCATTGATCAAATCGATCGCTAATCGATCCATTTCGTATTCATACGGAAAATCTCTCCAGATTTCATAGCTGGGATACAGATTCCTTACGGCTTTAAAAAATAGAGTCATCAATCTATAAGGCTTAAACTGCGCCTCGTCGTAGAATGGACCATCGGTGTGGATTTGAAAGCCCTGACATAACTTTTTTTGATGCTTGTGAAATGTCGGCTCAAAAAAGCATGTTCGAATTTTGCAACCCTTCATCCAATCAGCATTCAAAGATTCCATGTGAGTCAAAACTTTTTGTACATCAATATCAGGCGCCCCTACCACTTCTAAAGGACGAGTCGTTCCACGGCCTTCAGAAAAATGTGTTCCTTCGACCATCACCGTCCCAGGAAACGCACGAGCCATATAAACATTCGCAGCATTCGGACTTGGGTTCACCCATGGCATCCCTATTGGCCAAGGTGCTACACTAGAATAATTCTCCATCTTCGCAATCACCATTTCCAAATTAATTTTGTGATTCTCTTTAAACCACAATGCCATTTCACCCAACGTCATTCCATGGCGCATAGGAATAACAGAAGCACCGACAAAGCTTTCCCAGCCTTTAACTAATGTCATACCTTCAACCGGACGACCCGCAGGATTGGGTCGATCTAGAACAATTAATAATTTCTTTTCTTGAGCACAGGCTTCCATCATGTACAAAAGCGTAGTCAAAAAAGTATAAATACGAGTACCCACATCTTGCAGATCAAACAAACAGACATCAAATTGATCCATCCATTTTTTAATCGGACGACGATGCTCGCCGTATAAACTATATACGGGAATTTTATGAATCGGATCTAGGTAATCTTCACTCTCAACCATGTTATCTTGCTTTTCGCCGCGCATACCGTGCTGAGGACCAAAACAACATGTCACGTTTACTTGATGACGTTTTAGATAATCGATACTGTGTTCAAGATCCGCCGTGACGGAAGCTGGGTGAGCCACTAGCGCGACCCTCTTGGTTTTTAATAAATCGGTATATTGTTTTTGTCCGACTAGCGCTTCAAGTCCTAATTTGAATTGGTTACCCATAAGTTTCTACCTTCTATCTAGAGTTCAAAGTTAATGTGAAGTTTTTTGGATCATGAAAATCTGCTTTGTGGCCATTGTGCTTTTGCGACCAATAAGAAATTCCGACTTTCCCTTTTGTCACCGTCGACAAGTTAATTTGCGCTGGCAGTTTCAGATTTACTAATTTCAAAATATCGAACGAATACGTTAATAACGGACGACCAGCCATCATTTGAGTTTGCATTTTAATTTCTAAAGAGCTTTTATATCCTTCAACCCGTTTACGATACTCTGAAAAATAGAAAACATTCCATTCAGCCTTAGAGTTAAAATTAAATTCGTAATAATCAGAACTATTTTCGTTCTTTAAAAAAATCTCAAAACACGTGGTCGTCCATAGATTTTCTAATGGAAATACCGAACCAGCCACAGATTTTCCAAATTCAAACGGATAAAAATCTTCCAGTTCCTGATCTTTATCATCAACAAGGAACGAAACACTGAGCTGATTTCCTTGCAATTGATAGTCAGCCGAAACTCTGATGTTTTCTTTCTTATTTTCAAACGCATATAAAAGGACCATGGAACTATTATGACTTATTTATTCGGGAAATATAGTCGATTATCCCACATACCTTGATTAAAGTACTGGATAGAGGCGCGTAGCTTTTTCTCTAGGGAAAGCTTGATTTCAGGTGCTAAATTCAGCGGGGTTGCCAACCGTAAGTCGTCAACCGCGTAGTGTCTAATTTCGCCATGCTTATCCCAAACCGAAACGTACTGACGTCCAACTTGATAATATAAATTATCGTTAAACAAAAGTACGGTTTTATCGGGTGTCGATTTAAATACACTCTCGCCTAAAAGGATTTTGAATTTATTCTCAAAGCCCAGGAAATCCAAAATAGAAGGCAAGATATCAATGTGCTGGACAGGTACTTGGACATCCATCTTTGGCCAAGTCAGTTTAGGATGAAAAAACATTAAAGGAACGCGAAAATGCCCCAGCTCGTTATCGTATTCGGGTAAGATATTTTTTTGTGTATGGTCCGCAGTTACGATAAAAAGCGTGTTTTCATACCAGGGTTGTTTTTGCGCAAAATCAAAAAATCCCTTAAGAGCTTCGTCTGCGTACTGGATAGATTCCAAAATCTCTAATGACCCTTTTTTATACTTACCTTTGAACGCTTCAGGAATCGTATACGGATGATGGGAACTCAAAGAAAAAATCATCGAGAAAAAGGGTTGATGAAATTCACTCAGTTTGCCGGCATAAAATTTAAAAAATGGCCCATCAAATATTCCCCAAACTTGATCATTATCTTCTTTGCCACCCGTATATTCATTTGCGCCAAAATAATTCGATATCCCCGCACTTTTGGTAAATCGATCAAAGTACATTGTACCGTTGTTGCCACCATGAAAGAAAGATAAATGATAATTTTGTTCTGACAAAATACTTCCTAAGCCGACAAAATAATTCGAAGCAAATTCAGACGTAATGAAGGCTTCATTCATCAATGCTGGTATACCCGCAACGATGGAAGAAACGCCTTCAATGGATCGACGTCCATTGGCGTAGGCGTTGCGAAAGAACAAAGATTTATCAGCTAAGTTATCCAGAAATGGAGTATAGCCTTCTTGATGATTTGGTTTTCCCATGTACTCAAGCGCAAAGCTTTCAAGTAAAATAATCACAACGTTCTGTTTAGTTTTAAAACGAACTCCATCCATCGCAGACGGTTTGTTCCCAAACCCATTTAGCGAAGGGATATACTCGTCGGCCTTAGAAAAAAACTGCACTTGCGGTAATTTATCTTTGTCGGAACTTTTAATTAGGCTGAAGGTAGAATTTAATACTAAATTGTTCAACACCGGCGCATTAAACAAGCTGGCGTCCACGAAATCGATTGGTTTTTGTTGAAAACCACCGCGCCCAAGAACCACCATCACAATGAGCCAAGCAAAATGCCCCAGCAGATGTTTTGTTTTTGAACCGACTTCCAAATCAGAACTTTTAACAACGCGACGAACCCACCACATGTAAAGCACAATCAACGCGAATCCCGCAACACAACCAGGGATATACGTCGTAAAAAATCCAGTCAGTTTACCTTGAGCTTCTTGAAAAATAAATAGACTAGACAGAGTAAATCGGCGCCCCGCAAAATTGAAAAATTCTATGTCGATGATATTCAAGACCAAAAATGGAATTTGCAGCAAACCCAACATCACAAGCCAAATAGCCTTAATAAATCGTTGCGGAACAAAAATGGGCAATACACAGGTGAATAAAAATAAGGGCAGAAACAAAATCGCCATGGCGCAGGCATCAAACCGAGGTCCCATAAAAATCGCCTTCGTGATATCGGAAATCCCTATAGATTTAAATAAACCCCAGTTCCAAACCAGAAAACTAACCCGCAGAACGCAATAGACGGCTATACTTATTACAAAGGTTTTCAAGTAAAGACCCATCCAGGCATTTAGCTTATTCGTATTAAATGTTTTAAAGGCTTTAAAACTGTGTATTTCCATAGATTCCAATGAGATAGCTTGATTATAAGCTCTGTATTGTGCTAATTCCAAGGCATGACTGCAAATGAAATGTTAGAAAGACTTAAAAATAGTTATCCGGGTTCCATTGTTAACGTAATTTCAGATGACAACGTACATTTTGACGTTGTTGTAGAATCTAAAGCCTTCAACGGCCTTAGTCGTATTGAACAGCACCAGCACGTTATGAAAGTATTTGATGCTGAGTTAAAAACTGGCGAAGTTCACGCCCTATCACTAAAAACTAAAAGTATATAAGAGGTAAACTATGTCTACAGTAAACGAAAGAATCGATTCGCTTTTAAATGAAAATCCAGTGGTTCTATTCATGAAAGGAAATCAAAATTTTCCTATGTGCGGCTTCTCTGCGCGCGCGTGTTCGATCCTTCAAGATCTTGGCGTTAAATTCAAAGATGTTAACGTACTAGAAGACGAAGAAATCAGAAATGGTATCAAAGTTTATGGCAACTGGCCGACAATTCCTCAACTTTACATCAACAAAAAATTAGTAGGTGGATCTGACATCATGATGGAAATGTATCAGTCCGGTGAACTTCAAGACCTGATGAAAGCTTAGTTCTTCAGATGAAGTGTAATACAGCTGTCTGGGACCGATGTCTGCGATTTGTGGTGGGCGTACTGCTAGTTACCTACGCGGTAGCTGGTGGTCCAAGCTGGATGTATTTAGGTATTTACTTTATTATCACTGCGGCTTGGGGCCTTTGCCCAGTGTATTTATTTTTTAACATCAGGACCCTTAACAGCAAATCGGTTGTTAAACGCTTCTAATTTGATACGATTTTTTCATGAGCTTAAAACAACTAAAATTAGATCCGTCCCAAATCGTTACTGACCCTAAAGAACTTGCCGTTTACGGTAAAGATTGGACGACGTATTTTGATATTCACTGCCAAGCCGTTGTATTTCCCAAATCTCACGAAGATGTAGTCGAAATCGTTCGCTGGGCGAATGAAACAAAAACAGCACTTGTTCCCTCGGGCGGTCGCACAGGTCTATCTGGCGGCGCTGTGGCCGCTAAAAATGAAGTTGTCGTTAGCTTTGAAAAATTCAATAAAATTAAAACGTTTGATCCTTTAGAAAATACTATTGTTTGCGATCCTGGAGTCATCACTGAAGAAATTCAGCAGTGGGCTGAAAAGCATGACCTATTTTATCCTGTAGATTTCGCAGCACGCGGTTCATCGCATATCGGTGGCAATATCGCTACTAATGCTGGTGGCATTAAAGTTCTTCGCTATGGATTAACTCGTGATTGGGTTACATCGTTAAAAGTTGTCACCGGCGCTGGCCAAACTTTAATTTTAAACAAAAGCTTAGTTAAAAATGCAACCGGATATGATCTTCGTCATTTATTTATTGGTAGCGAAGGAACTCTTGGTTTTATAACTGAATCGACTATCCAGCTAACTCGTAAAGCTAAAAAACTGCAGGTTGTTTTATTGGCCTGTGAATCATTAGATAAAGTCATGGCTGTATTTGCACACTTTAATTCAAAACTAGCATTAACAGCCTTCGAAATGTTTTCAAATATTGCTCTTAAAGAAGTTCTGGAACAAAAGAATCTGCCCGCTCCATTTGAAAATGAATATCCGTTTTACATTACGTGTGAAATTGAACTCAACGGATCCGATACCGACGAAGCTCTTTTAGGTGAAGTACTCGAAAAAGCATTCGAGAACGAATACGTAGTAGACGGTGTTATTGCTCAATCCGATACCCAAGCCAAAACATTCTGGCGCTATCGCGAAGATATTAGCGAATCTTTAGCTATTCACTCACCTTACAAGAACGACATTGCCGTACGCGTTTCTAAGGTGTCTCCATTCGTAAAAGAATTAGATCAAATAGTTTTGGCTTCGTACCCTGACTGGGTAGTTGTTTGGTTCGGTCATATTGGCGACGGTAACTTACATCTTAATATCTTACGCCCAGAGGGCATGACTAAGGAAATTTTCGTCGCTGAATGCCAAAAGGTAGACAAAAAAATATTTGAATGTATCAAAAAGTTTGAAGGCAGTATCTCGGCTGAACATGGCGTAGGGTTAACCAAAAAACCGTTTTTAAACTATTCTCGATCAGCAGAAGAAATTCAGATATTCAAATCAATCAAAAAAATATTTGATCCAAATAACATCATTAATCCTGGAAAAGTATTCGATCTATAAAAACTAATTTTCTATTTTTACAGGTACGGTCATAGCCGCCGGCGCCTTTACAACCAGTCCAAATGAAATGTCCGAAACTAACTTCTTCAAGCATCCCTCTGCTGCAGTTAGTTTTTTATTAGTCATCCATTTTATATCTACTTGAGAGGCTTTCGAGAAATCCCCAGTGGGCTTCGTTTCTGATTTTTGCAATTGAAATGAAATGGACATATTAACAGGATCTGAAATTTTTTTATCGATAAAACATTGAATCATGGCAGCCGAACAGTACAAAAGACTTCGTTGGGCTGCTAAAAAATCTATGTTATCAGCGTACTTATGTTCTTTGCCACCAACAGAAACTATTTTTCCCGAAATCGATGTCGTATGGTAAGCATCTTTGCTGCCTTCATTTTGCATCGAATAAGCAATAGAAATATCACACCCCACCGGAGCATTTGCGAATACGCAGTTAACAACTAAAAAATTTATTAGGAAAAATACCTTAAACATACTCACCTCGCTTTTCTGAATATTTCAGCACAAACAGTCTATTATACCTAGAAAATAAAAAAAGCCCCTGAGTTTTGCTCAGAGGCTTTTTAGATTTAAATTATTCGCTATCTTTAATGAGCCAAAGACTTACGGATCAAATTAAGCGCACTACCCGCTACGAACCATTTTAACTGTTCCGCATTGTAAGTGTGTTTCAACGAAATCGTTTCACGAGTACCATCAGCGTGCTTCACGATCATAGTTACCGGCTTGCCTGGAGCTAGCGCATTTAGATCGATCAAATCAACTCTGTCAGTGTCGCGAATTTTTTCGTAATCAGTTGGGTTAGCAAACGTTAACGCCAACACACCTTGCTTTTTCAAATTAGTTTCATGGATACGTGCGAATGATTTAACAACAACCGCAGTACAACCCAAGAAACGTGGCGACATCGCCGCGTGTTCACGAGATGAACCCTCACCGTAGTTTTCATCACCGATAATCACCCAGCCATGTTTCTTAGCTTGGTAATCACGTGCGATTTTTGCGAATTCAACACCTGATTCTTGAGTTAACTGATTTTTACCCTTACCAATTTCACCCGTAAATGCGTTGTCAGCACCAAGTAACATGTTGTTCGAAATATTGTCCAAGTGACCACGGTATTTCAACCAAGGACCGCCCGGAGAAATATGATCTGTTGTACATTTACCTTTAGCTTTACCAAGGATGATTTGATCCGTGAAATCCTTGCCGTCCCATACAGTGAATGGAGCTAGCAATTGCAGACGATCAGATGTTGGCGAAACTTTCACTTCAGCTGTACGTCCCGCTGGCTTTTGGTAACCTTCCGTATCGGCTACGAAACCACGCGCTGGTAATTCTGGAGCTGTTGGTGCTTTTAATTTAGCTTTACCTTTTGGACCTTCTAATTCGTCAGTCAAAGGATTAAAATCGATACGCCCCGCTAAACCTAATGCCATCACAACTTCAGGAGACGCAATGAATGCTAACGTTTCTGCATTCGAGTCATTACGTCCACGGAAATTACGGTTGAACGAAGTCACGATTGTATTTTTGTCACCAGACTTAATATCATCGCGTTTCCACTGACCGATACAAGGTCCGCAGGCATTGGCAAGAACCGTTGCGCCCACTTCATTGAACACTTTCATCTGACCATCGCGTTCGATAGTATTTTGAATTTGTGTTGAACCCGGAGAAACCAAGAATGGTTGATTCATTTTCAAACCAAGAGCCATCGCTTGTTCTGCGATAAACGCCGAACGACCGATATCTTCGTATGATGAATTCGTGCAAGAACCAATCAACGCTGAAGATAGTTTTAAAGGCCAACCTTTTTCTTTTGCTTCTTTTGCCAACGCAGAAATTGGGCGAGCAATATCTGGCGAGTGAGGACCTACTAAGTGTGGTTCTAGCGTTGTTAAATCAATTTCGTAAACTTCGTCGAAGAAGTTTTTAGGATTAGCTAGAACTTCAGGATCTGCATTCAACAATGCTTTATTTGCATCCGCTACGCCAGCTAGTTCAGTGCGGTTAGTGGCTTTCAAGTAGGTCGCCATACGATCATCATATGGGAACACAGAGCATGTAGCACCTAACTCAGCACCCATATTTGTAATAGTTGCTTTACCAGTACAAGAAATCGATTGGGCGCCTTCACCAAAATATTCAACGATTTTATCTGTTCCACCTTTTACAGTTAACATTCCGCAAAGTTTTAAGATGACGTCTTTAGCTGATGTCCAGCCATTCATTTTACCTTTCAAGTGTACACCGATTAATTTTGGATTTTTAACTTCCCAAGTTAATCCCGCCATTACGTCAGAGGCATCAGATCCACCAACACCCACAGCACACATACCCAAACCACCCGCATTCGGTGTGTGAGAATCTGTACCGATCATTAATCCACCCGGGAACGCATAGTTTTCCAAGATAACTTGATGGATGATACCAGCACCTGGTCTCCAAAATCCGATGTTGTAACGTGATGATGCAGAAGCAAGGAAGTTAACAACTTCTTCATTTGTTTTATTTGAAGCGGCTAAATCTTTTTCTTTACCTACGTGAGCTAAAATTAAGTGATCGCAGTGAACTGTCGTAGGAACGGCTGCTTCATCTTTACCTGCCAACATGAACTGAAGTAATGCCATTTGCGCTGTCGCATCTTGCATCGCCACGCGGTCAGGGCGAAGTAATAAGAAACTGGAACCACGAACTAATTCTTGATTTTGTGGATCATCCAAGTGACCAAAAAGAATTTTCTCGGCTAAAGTTAGCGGGCGATTTAATCGCTTGCGAATAACTTCTAATCTTTTTTGAGTTGTTTGATAGACGTTTTTAACCATGTCTGGGGTGGTTTCAATCTTGGATGACATATCCTGGTCCTTTCTTGTGTGAAATCAACAGCCCACTGTAGCTGAAAACTAAACGACTACCAAGCAAAAGCACAGGTTGACCCTGTTTGACAAAAATAGAGTACCTTCAACCCTTGAGTTGAACTACTCTAAAACCATATGAAACGACTCTATTTTGCTCTACTTATACTCATCGTCTTCCTTACCGGCCCGTCTTGCCAAACTAAGAGTAAAAACTCAGTAGGCGCCCCCTCCACTCCCTCGGGCGATCCTTGGTATGCCAGTGCCCGATTGGGTGACTGGGTCGCACTAGAGAACCTGCAAAAAAATACCAATCGTGACTGGGACTATACGGGTGCCAATGGCGTTACGGTCCTGATGATTGCGTCCAGGAATGGACAACTGGACTATATCAAGAACTTGATAAGTAAAAATGTGAATGTGAATCTTATCGATGAACACAAGCATAATGCACTTTCGTATTCCCTACATGGACCTATTTCACAGGAACTTAAAAACAAAACCTGCACACTGTTAGTTCAGAACGGTGCCAATGCGTTTTCCGAAGACTTACTACAGTTGACCCCAATTCAGATTATGATCGAATATGAATTTCTTGAATGCATCAAAGAAGTCAAATTTACAGTTAGCAAACCGTGCGATCAAGCTGACAAACTCGAGCACATAAAATCTTTAGTGACGTACGCTGAAAAAGAAGAAGCGAAAGAGATCGTAACCTATTTAAAATCTCAAGGGTGCCAATAAAAAAAGGAACCTTTCGGTTCCTTTTTTATCTTCGCCATTTCTTATTAAGTCTAAACGTAAGATTTATTTTTGATTTTTTCTAGAATGATTTTCTCAGTTTTGATTGGATCTTTTGGATCCACCGAGAAATAACTTTGCTGTTCGCAACGGATTTTTTCTTTCAACAACCACTTCAAGATGTCCGACAGACCTTTATTTTTCTTGTCGATAAAGAACGGATCGTTTTCCAATACGTCGCGCGCTTTTTTCAATGAACGTGCTTCCGCAGGATCTGATTCTTTTACGTTGTAGCAGAATAAATCGTACTTTTTAATATCTTCAGGTAACACACCCAAGAATTTTACTTCAGGAGCCGAAAAGTCCGCGTTTCTAATTAAAGACGCCGCAGAACCTGCTTTTAATGTACGGAAGATATTTTGTAATGTATAAGCATCCAGATCGCCGAAGAAATACATAGGTACGTCTAATTGATCTTGGATCAGTTTACACCAGCCACGAACCCCATTCGAAGGAACCCCTTGAGCACCCAGCAAGATACAGTTGTTTCGTTTTGTGAAACCCATCGTGTGCAATGTATTTGCGGTACCTTCTGATTCGATAACCAAAGCAAAATCGACTTTCTTTTTCACCTTTAGTTTCAATGCCTGAGGTTTATTTTTTGGCATGTATGGCGAGGTACCCAAACTCGACAAGTCGATTCTGGCAATAGATCCATCGGCCATCGTTTCTTCAACGATCAATTGGTTAGAATATGTCTGACCGCCACGATCATTGGCGAAACAGTTTAATTCTTCACGATACACTTGCAACATATCGCCGATAAAATCGATGATACTATCTGATTCCACTTGGTCTTCGAAATCCAACGGTTTGTAATGCTTATCGCCTTTGATAAGACCCTTACACATGTAGTACAATTCCCTTTTAGTATTTACGGCACCGATATTTAGATTTCCCACCAAAATTTCCAGCATAAATACAACACGGGCTAATTTTTGCACCGAAGAAACATTTAGTTCCGTTCGTACCCGCTTATCTCCGGGAGTTAAGTAACCAACCTTTGAATTGTAAAAAGAATTATCTAAAGACGTCTTTACAGCTTCCAAATAAGGACGTTTTGAATTTTCTAAATCCTTTAGCATCTGATCCGCTAAAGCTTTGGCTTCTTTAGGGATGTTAAGTTTAAGATCTCTGATTCGTAATAATCCGCCACCGGCCATATATTACTCCTATTTCTTTTGCGTCGACTTTTGAGTCGTCGCAATCGTAGTTGATTTTTGAGTTGAAGCTGCGGCTTTTTCAGTTGTTTTTTCTGTCGTTTTCTCAGTTGTTTTCTGAGTTCCCACCTGAGTGCCTTTTTGAGTCGACGTGGCCGTAGTGGCTTTGGTCGTTCCTTTTTCTACAACATCGGAATCTGTGTCTTCAAATGCTTCAGAAACATCCTCTTCATTTGAAGTTTCGTCTAAATCAACACCAAATTTTTTAGCTTCTCTTTGTTTTTGTTTATTCAACTTGGTTTCAGCATCTTCTAATTGCGAAATTGCTTCCTGAGAATCACGACCCAAGATTTTTCTTAAACCGTCCTCTGCTTTTTTTCGACGAGCTTCATTAGCGCCACTTAGAGCCGCTAACTTCTCGACTAGAATTGGACCGAACTGTTCAATATGAGCCAGTTTACGTTCCAAATCAGCTTCTTTAAATTCTTTGCGGATATGACGAGATAATTTTTGTCCGGCTTGTTGCGCGGCTTTTCTGATTTCATCTACTAGTTCATCCGAAGCATCAATTGTTTCCTTCGACGCATTTTTAAACTTGATGAACGGAGATACAACACTAATCGCAAATACATAGGGACCAAGAGGGAGTGAATCTTTTGGCTGATTTAATCCGTAGGATTTCCAGTTTACTGATTCAATCGCACCCGTGATGGCACAACCAGATTTATCAAATTGTAAAGGAACGCGGTTTGCGAATCGAAGTAATTGAACTGGGCTGTCATTTTCGCCACCACGATCAATAAAACGAGCCAATGCGACTTCCACAACGACGGGTTTGAAATCACAAATTCTTGGTTTACGAGTTACGACCGAGAAAAAGTCAACCTTGCCTAAACGTTGAATACTTTTTGATAGAGCATCTTCACCCACTGTTAGAACCGATTTTGTAGATGGCGCCATCAATTCAGTATTTTGAATGGCTGTGAAAATAGATTTGAAATTCTCTTCACTAATTGAAGTCACCGGTTTTTCAACCAATGATTTCGGTAAACCGTTTTTAACGAAATCATTGATCGTAGGATCAGAAATACGTGAAAAACCTGTTTTCAAAAACTTAGATAAGCTGGTTTTACCAAACAACGTGGCGTGCGTGATGAATTCACCTAACTTAAATGTATGAGGATGAGGCAATGTCGCCGGTGGCAGTTCGGGAACTTCGTTTGAAACACGTTCTACTTTTTGCCAGTCATTATCTAATAATTTATATTCAATCGTTAAGTGAGGATTAACTAGAACCGTACCTTCTACGTACGTTACAAGTCCACCGTCACCGTTTAATTGAACACGACCATCCATTACGAATTCGACACGAACTCCATTTGGTTTTGTCCAATCAATAGATTCTTTGTTCTTAATAATCCCAGTATTACTTTTGATATCTACGTCAACTTGGGCGCTGACGGCTTTTCTCATATTTTTAGTTTTAGAGATAACTACGGCGCCACGAGCATTGGTCATTTGCGCCCATGTCGTCGCAGCGGAAATACCGATACCTTGCTGACCACGAGAACACTGTCCACGGCCAAATTTTGAAGAGGCAAGGTATTCACCAAATACTTTCGCTAAATCATCCGCATCAATACCAGGTCCATTATCTTCAACAACAATCTTGATTAGATCTGTATTCTTTGTTGAACCCGTGCCAACTTTGGTAATTTCAACTTTGATATCCGGCAAAATACCGGCTTGTTCGCAGGCATCAAGGGAGTTATCGATCGCTTCTTTTAATGTCGTCAAAACAGCTTTCAACGGTGACGAAAACCCCACCTGTTGCAAGTTTTTGGCAAAATATTCAGCGGTACTGCTCTTGGTAATTTTACTCACTTCGCGTCCTTAATCTAGCTTTTTTGAAGCTGGCTATTGGTCCTGATGCGAATTACTTGGGTGTTTTCAACACAATACAAGCATCAGGATTAAAGTTCACACTATTATTAGTTAAAAAGAAAATATGGGAAGTTTGCAAGGTTAAAAATTTTTTATCGCGCGGCTATGTGCGTAAATACCCTAAATCAACCCCAAACTCGGTTCAAAATTTAGGCGATGCAAGTTTTAAAAGCAACTTGTACGTTAGCACTCTTAATCGTTCGAACTCTCGAGGGAGTTCAAATTTTCTAGAGCCATATCAAACGTAGTCTTATATTTTTTCTCGTTATTGCACTGTTTGCAGGCTGGCACACAGTTTTTTTTCGAAGACTTGCCACCACGTGAAACCGGGATAACATGATCCATTGTAAGATCTTTGGATGAGAAATGACCTTTACAATAATGACAGATGCCAGGTCCTACCTGTTGTCGCCACCATTGCGATTGCTTGAGCTCGTAGGCCTTAGCTTTCTCTCGTTTGCGATGTTCGTCGGAACTTAGCTCTTCAAAATTCATAGGGTGCTTATACCACTAACTGCCTGATTTTTAAACCGAAAATAACTTTATCCTGATTTTCTTCGTGAATTTCTTTCATCGACTGCCGAACGGCTCACAATACGATCCCATCTTTCATTTATAGCGACACTATGGGCTGCCTACTGAAACGTCCAAGCTTTTTTGATAGTTTCGACTATCATCCAGAAGTCGTATCCTCGACTCATGTCCCTTTTAGAGACTCCGATGAAATAAGTGAGGCTTTGCATGAATCAGAAGACATTTAAAAAAGGCGATTATCTTTTTAAAGAAAATGACAAAATCACAAATCTTTATTTCATCCAATCCGGCGGCGTAAATGTCTGCTTAGTGCGAGGAAAGAAGATATTGGATCTGTACCAATTAGGCAGCCAAGGAATCGTCGGCGAAGGTTTTTTTAACGGGCAAACGACTCACCTATACTCGGCTATCTGCACCTCGGAAACAAAAGTACTGGAAGTAGCTACGGACGCTATCAAACCTCAATACGAAGCCGGTCCTCAGCTTTTCAAAATGGTGATCAAGAGTCTTGTTGAACGTTTGAAATCATCTTTCAATGAACTGAAATCAATCCGTTTAGAAAAAGATGCATCTCCGTGCCCAGAAGATCAAACATCAATTATTTTTGGTATTCTCTTTCACACGATCAATCACAAAGGCACTCGACGTAAAGATGGATCGATCGAAATGACTTGGCACATGTTCAAACAGTATTCGCAGCGCGTGTTTGGCGAATCTCCTAAGAAATTAGAACAAGCCTGCAATATCTTAGTTAAATTAAAATTAGCATCCTATGAAATGGGAAAAGCGGAAGACAACCCCGATGGACCAGATGAAATTCAAAAAATCATCACTCCATCACTGGCTCCTCTGGAAGCATTTTTCGAGTTTTATCAATACTACTACTTCAAACAAGGTCGTAGCGAAATTTTAAAACCGGATGATTTTGTAATAAACGTGGTAGATACCTTTTTAAAAGAAGCGGTTGGTGTAACACCAGATCGTTTCGGGATCGTATCTTTAGACTTCCTGAAAACCAAAGAACGTCTAGCGGCTGATCACGGCATCAGTTTAAATAACGATCACTTCACTCGCCTAGAACAAAAAGGCTGCATCACAAAACGCAGAAGCATTTCAGATCAGGTAAAATTAGAATTTGAAGTAAAAGAATTAACGAACTTAATATTCACTTGGAGAGTTTTAAAAGAAATCGACAAGTGGAATGAAAAAGGTTTCGTTGATCTTAATGAAAAAGAAGAGAAGAAAATCAAGAAAGCCGAAAACGCATGTCCAAGTTGCGGAGCTGGCGTTTCAGCCCAGATGAAGTTCTGCTCTGAGTGCGGAACTCCACTGGCTGCCAAAGCGGGATAACAAACTAGCCTTTTTCCTGCTGGGAAAGGGCCTGATAGAAAGTTTCTACAAGAACTTTTTTATCCGAGTTCTTTCTGTAGTAATAAACTAAATCCATCTCGTACGATAAATCTTTTACGTGAATACGATTCATACGGCCTGAACGCACTTGTTTTTTAACGGCGTGAGCAGGCAAGAATCCTAGACCGATTCCTGTTTCAATAACTCGTTTTAAAGTTCCCACATTTGATGACTCGAAAATGACATTAAATTTCTTACCAGTCGCTTTCATTTTCTCTTTTACCTTACGATCAAATTCCGGGTACTCACCTGTAAATTGAACGATTTGGTGTTCGGCTAACTCTTCTACAGATAGCTGCTGAGGGATGTTGGAATCTTTGCCCGAGCAAACTAACCACATCTCTTCCTTGTTAAGGAATTTAGATTCGATGGTGTCATCCATCTCAAAGTGAAATTCTTTGTTCGTTTCAGGTAGAATTAGAACGTCGACTTTACCAGCCTTAAAGTTTTGAATTAGCTCTTCACCTTTTTGGTAGTCTACTTTTACCATTAGGTCAGGGTTGTGGCGCAGCAGTCGACTGATGATTGGACTCATTAAGTGTAAGCCTAGTGAGTTCAACGTCCCCATGTAGACATCACCTTTCAGTTCAGCGCCCATCGATTTGATCGCGATCTCTGCTTGCTGAACGTGATGAAGAATTTTTCGTGAATGCTCATACAGAATCTCACCTTGAGGCGTTGCCTTGATTTGCCTAACGCCTCGCACAAGTAGCTCGACTCCTAATTCTTCCTCTAAGTTCCGAATTTGTTGACTGACGGCTGGTTGAGTAAGGAACAGCTTGTCCGCAGCAGCGGTCATGCTCCCTTCACTGATAACTGTAACGAAAGTGGTCAGTTGATATAAATTGAGCATTTTCTAAATCCTTGTTGAGATACCTTAAAAAAACTTATTATAATAAATACATATCTTGTGTTCGATGAACAATAAAATAAAGGGGAATTCATGAGACTCCACACTTTTTTAATCCTGGGCGTCGCGGCTCTCATCGCGACGACTCCAAACTTGGCTCAGGCTAAACAGTTTAAAAATGCCTATATCTCATTTGAAATCCCAGAACGTTGGAATTGCGTCCTGGAAGCCACTGAATGGGTTTGCCGCAGCCAAGAAACTAATGAATCAAAAGAGGCGATCATTGTCCTAACTGCTAAGGAAGTCGGCCCTAGCGATAGTCTTCAAATTTATGAAGGTCACATGAAGAGCCCTATCAAAACGACTACTAAAACCGGTGAAACAGTGATGTCGCAGGTCATGTCCCCGCCAACTCAAAAAAAGATCAACAATCTACTTTGGGTTGATGGTTTCCATATCAGCAGCGAAATCCAAAATTACTACACTCGCTACATTGCTACGATTAAAGAAAAAATTGCGGTTCTTGTGACGTTCAGTGCCCATAAAGAATTTTACACCAAATATGCACAAGACTTTTTC
This sequence comes from uncultured Bdellovibrio sp., assembly GCA_963932905.1. GTDB lineage: Bacteria > Bdellovibrionota > Bdellovibrionia > Bdellovibrionales > Bdellovibrionaceae > UBA2316. The sequence goes on along the minus strand of CAWVRN010000008.1, from coordinate 83,674 downwards.
AACGCGGTAAATTCACTTAATGTGATAGCTACTAAAAATTCATTACAAGATCCAAGCATTCAAGGTGCTGGTGGAACTCTAGGACCGATCAGCACTGGTGCCGGTACAGGCATTGACATAGGTGGATTGCCAGATGGTTCACAACAAGTCGCGAAGAAAAGTAATAAGTTTCTGTATATTGTCGGCGCCATCATTTTTGCGGCAATCGGCCTACTTATTTTAATACGACTTAAGAAGAAATAGAAATTAACTTTTGCATGCCATTACTAAACAAACCCCTGGGTTTTACTATTATCGATGCTCTTTTTGCTTTGGCGATTTTCTCCATTGCAACGTTTACGTATCTTTATCAGATACAGACAGCTAATAGTTCCATAACTAGGCAAGCGAGCTCAATCTATGGAAATATCATTGCTGAAAATATCGCTGAAGACCTTTCCATGAAAAGCTTTACGGATACGGCCCTACTGCAAGCTTATAATGCAAGTCACAGACGCTACTTTAGTAAAAGCTTAGTTGAAGTTACATCAGCCGGTAATCCTAAATACATCGCCAGTTGGGATGTGACTGAAAATGCTCCTATCGCGGGCAACCGAACCATCGTTATAAAAGTGGCGTGGCAAGATGGATTCACAGGCAGTTCTTTTACGCTGAGGATTGTCCGATGATAAAGCGACGGAATGGTTTTACCATTACTGAACTCCTGATAGCTGCTAGTATTTCCTCGATCATCATTTTGTTAGGCACTACACTTTTTATCGATTCTCAAAAAGAGGAACAACGCGTACGGCAAACGTCTTATGTCACATGGAATACAATGCTCATTTCAAATTTGCTGGGTAAAGTTTTGCGCGGTGCCGGGGGAGCCACTATTCGTCCGTGGGACGCCCTCACTGTGGAAGACAACTGTGGCCCGCTAACTGACCTTGGATTGCCCGACTGTCAAGGCAGCGACCGGATAACCATCGCTTCAGAAAGGACAATGGCTGACGGATCTTATTATCCCAAAATTTCGGTGACGAGTTACTCCGCCGTCACAGGGATTTTACAAATCACCACTGTGGATGTAAATGGAAATGGTGCTGTTGATCCAAGCGAATGTGCTCTAGAATCCGGGATGATCAACACATCCATTATTCTAGTCAACGCCTCTGATACAATTACTCGCACTCTTCGGATTACCAACGTTGACATAGCAACCTGCCAAGCAACCACATCAGATGATCTACAAGGAAAAATTTTAAATCATGGCGTGATTGGATCCGAAACATTTTTAAATGGAACTACTTCGCCGGTGACTCTGAAAACAATTTACTGGGATCCGGCTACATTTAGAATTATAAAATTGGTAAAAATAGCGAACACATCTCCACTGGTTTCTGCGGACATACATATATATTCAGACGATGTTTATGATTTGCAATTTGCCCTGGGGTATGATGTTGGTTTCCGCAACCAATCACTCACGATTAACGGTAGCGATACGGATGAGGTCCTTTACAATAATACAGCCGACACCATGGCTAAACTGGGCGGCCTGGGTGTTGGGGGCGCTAATAGTGATTTAAAAATGCTGTTAGTAGGGATCATAGTGGGAACGTCTCAATACAAGGCAAGTGCTCTAGGAAACTCGGTATCGACTCTTAATGGGACCGTGAAATCGTTCCCAAACCTGTATCTATTTGGTGTCGAAAGAAGGTTTTACTTAAGAAACGTGTTAGACTTTCTATAGGACGTGGGTGAGTATGAAAAAAACAAAATTTATTTCGGGCAGTAGTACCGTATTCGTAATCGTATTTGCGGCCGCTGTAATGACTACTTCCGTTTATATTTTTAATAATGCCATAATAAATCAAAAACAAAATTCGCAAAACGTTGATAAAATCAAAGCGACCTACGAGGCCGAAGGCTTTATCAAAGGTATGGTAAATCTTACCAAACAATTCGTTTCCCAAACAGACACGATTACTACCGACAACCTGACTGCCTATATCGAACCTCACATTGTCTCACTCACACCTGCGGGCTACACGGTTGGATCTTGGTCTTCAACTATATCGGTAGACAGTGCAGTTAAAGATTTACCATCAGGTCCCTTTGCAGGCATGCAGTCCGATACGCGTGTTGTGAATCTAAAGGTGGCTTTAATTTCATCAACCACAGGCTATGAAACTTCCGCTGAACTTGATGGCGTAATTGCGGGAATCAACTTTACCCAATTTGGCGTATTTTCGTTTTATGATTGGGCTGCTACTACAATCGTAAATAAAATTCTTATTAATGGACGTGTTTTTGCGAATAGATACATTTACATTGGATCAAGTGTAGGCAACATAGCTAATGCTAACCAAGGAACCGAGTTCGTTGCCGCCAATTATTTTACCTCCGCAGGTTATGTCATGACAGCACCTCCGTTTTGGGGAAATACTTTACGTAGTTACATAGCGGCCGATGATTCAGGAACTAATTTCGTTGAACTAAAAAATTCAGCTGGCAGCGGTTGTACGAACTGCGATGGAACAGGCTTAGCTTGGAAAGAATATGCTCTGGCACGCTGGAATGGCCGAGTCCAAGATAGTTATCATGGAGTGCCGGCCATTCATATCAAAACGGCAGATACTCCGCGGGTTCAGCGCGGCCGCCAAGGAGCTAATCTTCGGGAACGTCTGATGATTGATCCCATTGTCACTGCCGATCCGACGTCTGTAAGACAAGCCAAGTTTGCATACAAAGCCGATATTAGAATTATTAATGGTGTTTGGTATTTAAAAAACCCTGCCAATGAAAATGATTGGCCCGGTATTCCTGTTTGGTCTGATCATCCTGGTTCATTTAGAACTTGGGACGAAGAAACAACCGAAGGAACTCGTGATGTCGGCCAAACAGACATCACGAATTACATGACTACACATTTTCCTCAGCATGCGTGGCCAACAAATACGACTCCCCAAAAATTTTCTTACTACGAATACGACACGGTAGCCGCTAAAATCAAAGACAATACAGAAGGTGTTATTTCATACGGAAACTTAGCAGGACTTACGGGTTCAGCAATTCCTGGTGGCTACGCTTCAAATAATCTTTCCGCGGGGACACAGTCTGGATTTTGCTATGATACACTCTCTACCACCAATACGATGTGCACAAACTGCAGCTCAGGGGCAATTCAAGATAAAATTGTGGGTATCGATACTCCGGTCACATGCTCCCTAGGAAGTGACTCGGATGTTTCGCATCGTATTGTGAATGCAACCAGAAGTGGCTATCGATTTGGCCTGTGGCAACAGCATTCACCGCAACCCACGGAAGCCCGAGTCGCACGCAGCAAAGTCTACCCTATGAATTTTGACTTAAATCGATTTCAAGATGCCCTTGGCTGCACCCATGACCCTTCGAACCCACTTCCTGGTCAAGATCACCGTGGAGAATTGGGTTGTTATTTCAAAAGCTGGGGAATGATGGGGCGGGCGTTTAACGGTATTATTTTTATTTCCGGAACTTGGGCTGGTTCGCTAAATGGTTTAAAAGATTTGAACACTCCAGTTGCACCACCATATGCCCACACGGACTTAGACTCTCGTTTTTATGGCTCATCGGCGGATGCCAATCAAACCCCTGTCTACAACGCAGCTCAAAGCCAAGCGCTTCCTATGCAGCTATGTTCAACAAGTTTAGCCGGGGGCAATTTGGACGCCCATGGCGCATTTAAAATTCCAAATTGCGATCAATACAAAAATTTGAATCAAGCAGATCAAATCAGAATGCGCACGACGGCGTTACGACTGATAAACGGCGCCAATATTTCCACAACGGTGTTACCCAAGGGCCTGTCTGTCATTACGAATCTTCACGTTTACCTTCAAGGTGATTTAAACACCTCATCGTCAACGACTTCAGCGACGTCGACGCCGTGGTCACCGCTAATGGTGGCGGGGGATGATGTCATTTATTTCTCAAATAATTGGCGTGATCACAATGCCCGCTGGGACGTAGCCACTGGATCTTTAACTCGCAATGCCTCCAGTACAACCTACAATGTGGCTTTGATGAAATACTGGCCGCAACTTTTACTTAACGAAAGCTGGGGCGGACGCACAATTACTATCAACGGTCCTCAAATTCTTCCCCACTATTCTATTTATCCAGAAATTATAGAAGCCTACTCGATCGGCGACAGTACATGGACAACCCCGTCGACAGAAACTTATCGCTATGATCCTCACTTTCAGTATATTATGAATCAACCCCCTGGCGTTCCATTCATTTCGGTGTTTGCAACGAGCGGATGGAAAACAAAATAAGGACTTTGCAAACTATGACTAACGAACCATTTAAAAAGGTAAAATTTCGACAACGCCAACTTATTATAAATAAGGAAGTTCAATGGGCAATCATAAGTTATTCCATCACCCTTTCAATTGCCGTATTAAGTGGTTACCATGTTATTCAGTCATTGAATGAAATAGATGCGGAACATACTAACGGCGTTGCCTACGGTTTGATATTCGTGTTTTTCACAGCTATTATTTTCTATGGCCTATACTTAACGAATAGAATTGCCGGACCCATTTATAGATTAAAAATCCACATGGAAAACATGATCGCCGGTAAAGAAGTCGAAGATGTAGTGTTCAGAAAAAATGACTACTTTAAGGACCTGGCCGAAACCTTCAACAAACTCAACAGGGTCAATAAAACGAAAAAATAATTTCGGACACCAATCTATTTAATCGTCGTTAAGCTTTTTTCAACTGACGGATTTGCCAAAACAAACATTTTCATCTTATCAACACTGAAATGCGTTTTGATTGCTTGGTTGATCTCATCTAGCGACAATCGATCTACCGAGCGTTGAAAATCATATAGATAAGATGGGCCCACACCATAAAAATCCAAATACATAAAATTAAAAGCAACGCGATCTACGGTTTCTAACGCTCTTGGGAACTGAGCTAACACCATATTTTTAGCGCTAGACAACTCCTTAGCGGTCACTCCTTCTTCGACTAGCTTGGCTACTTCTACATTTATCTGCTCGATCACCTGCTGAGTTGTTTCATTTTTAGTAAATGTTGAAACGAACATGTAACCTTGCTCAAGCCCTAAATCTAGCGAACTGCTGATCCCGTAAGTTAATCCCAACTGATCACGAATTTTAGAATTCAATCGCGATACGAAGCCGCCTCCAAATATTTCGTTAATCAAACGCAGTTTCAAATAGTCAGGATGCTTTCTTGGAATCATAGGCATCGCCACCCGAATTTCAGACTGAACCAAATCTTTCTTAAGCTGTACTTCCATGCGCTTAGCCTCAACCGCCGGCTTAACCGCAGCTACATTTGGTTTCATTGGGCGCGATGGCCAAGCCTTGAAACGCTCAAGAATTTTCTTTTCTACATCTTCGCTGATATTTCCTACGATACTTAAAATAGAATTGTTCGGGCGATAATTTGTTAAGTAGTTTTTAATCAAATCTGATTTTCCAATTTTTTTAAGTGACGCTTCCGTTCCAATTGAAGAATAAGCCAAGGGGGTACCTTTATGTAAAAACGCATTTAATCCTAAGTCAGCCACCTGAGATGGATCATCTTGCACTTTTTTAAGTTGTGCCGCGAATTCTTTTTTCAGCTTAGTGATTTCTTCATTTTGAAAAGTTGGTCTGAAAACAAGCTCACCGAATAAATCCACAATGGCATCCACCGACATCGACAAACCGTCGATAGACACTAATGTATACTCATCCCCCGGTACGATGGACAGATCAGACCCCAGAGCCGCGATTTTATCTGCAATTTGCGTGGCTGAATATTGATTAGTTCCTTGTTCTAGCAAGGACGCAGTCAAATGGTTAACCCCGACTTTTTCAACTGTATCGTTTCTTTGCCCAACTTTAACAAGTAAGTTAATACTGAACCTAGGAAGCGAGAGATCGCGGAATATGTATACTTTAAGTCCGTTTTCTAAAACTAATTCTTTTGTAGGTTTCAATTTCAAAGCTGTAGAACTGGTAGGCTTAGCGACAACCACGGCCGGCGGAGGACTAGTCGATACGACTTCCTTCTTAGCCGTTTGGCACGACATCAAAAGCGACGAAGTAATAAAACAAACTCCAACTAAATATCTAAACATTTTCTAGTCCTTTACTTCTTAGGTGACAAAGACACAATCGATCGTTGTTGCTGATTCAAATATTTAGAAGCCACCGTCTTAATATCAGCTAGTGTTACATTTTGAATTTTTTCAATATCTGTAAATAAGGTTTCGTAATTTCCCGTGGAAATTTCCGCCGACGCTAATAAACGTGCTTTATTATCCAATGTTCTTAACGAATCCACGTGCGATTTAATCGCTAGGATTTTTGCTTTCTCAAGTTCAGGCTCTTTAATAGGAAAATTTCGAAGCATATAAATTTCGTTGTAAACGACATTCAATGGATTTTCGATTTCGATTCCCGGCTTTAAAGATACATGAATATTTAAAACACCCTGGTCCATTAGGTTGTAATGACTGCAGTCCGCATTCGTCGCCATTTCTTTTGAATAAACTAAACGTTTATGTAAACGACTCGAAGAACCAGAACCCAGCATCGTGCAAATTAAATCCAGCGCATAAGAATCAGGATGATCTTGCGGAACACTTTGAAAAACCAGATTAAAACTATTCGCCTTTACATCTTTTTTCAATTTAGCATTGTACTGAACTGCTTGAGGTGGCTCTTTTTTATAATTTCGTTCAGGAAGTTCTTTTTTCTCTAAAGGGCCGTAATATTTCTCGACTAGTTTTTTAACTTCTGGAATTTTAAAATCACCAGCAATTACCAGAACGGCATTGTTTGGCACATAAAACGTTTCATGAAACTTACGTAAAGTAGTGACATTGAAATTATTGATATCGTCCATGGTACCAATGACTGGATTCTTATAATTGCTAACTCTGAACACAGTGCCCATTGTCAGTTCAAACAAAGCCATCGTCGGGTTGTTATCGACTCGCCAACGTCGTTCTTCTTTGACAACTTCACGTTCCGTTTTTAAGTCTTCTTCCCGCAACAAAAGCTGGCTCATACGATCCACTTCTAATTGCATCATCAAATCTAATTTTGAACTTGGTAGTGATTGATAAAATCCAGTGTAGTCATAACTTGTGAATGCGTTGTTCGTGATCCCATTTTCATGCAAAATGCGATCATAGTCGTTACCAGGAAATCGTTTTGATCCTTTGAACATCATATGTTCAAGCATGTGAGCCGCTCCAGTAACACCAGCATATTCGTCTCGGGATCCCACCTTATACCAGGTGTGGTAGCTAATCAGCGGTAGCGAATTATCAGAATGAAGAATGACCGTTAACCCATTTGGCAACGTGTACTTCACTACCGAAAACTGAATACGCGCGGGAGTTTTTGTTTGGGCCCACAAGAATGTTGAGGCCAAGAAAGTAATCGCAAAAAAGAAAACAGAGGTGTTCTTCGACATAAGTTAAGTCATCATAAAACTCAACTTATAAGGGGTCAAGAACTCGAGACTTTTTCTGTACTTACGGAATTGTTACTGAGCTGGCCCCTCTGAGTTCCTACTGAACTAGTCTTTTTGAGTTCCTACTGAACTACAAACTCGGTAAAGTAAATATCTTTGATTGAACCGCGTGGTAGGATTTGGTTGATCTCGAATGCGATATTTTCTTTCAAAAATAGCTTACCTTGGAGAGTTTCGACATCGCTAAAAGTCTTGGAATTTAACAGATCAACGATGCGATCACGGGCGCGAGCGCGATTTTCAGTGTTAATAATTTCTTCAAAGCCCTCGTGGTCCAGCAATTCTAGATTTACTTCTAGTCGAATCATGCGCTTAGGCTCGCCACCTAAATTCACCGTGAATTTATCCATCGTGTAGATGAAAGGTCCAATAATGTCCTTTGGTTCCTCAGAAGCTATTTGTCGTTTTAAATCCTCTTCCGTAATTTTTGGAGTCGACCAACCCAATGTTCCTTTGTAAGTCATAAATAATCCAAAGCCACCCACACCCATATTTAAAACTGCAAAGACTAACGTCAGGATTTTCTTCACATCAACTTTTTTACCACTACCAGCTGCCGCTTGGCCGTCTTTTTTCTCTTCGGACATAAGTACCTCTTAACTATTTTTTCGGTATAAAGTCCTAAGACCTTAGCCCCAAAATGAAGATACTAGACTAAAGATTGCTGTCGTGTGGAAAATGGCAAAAAAATCAATAACTTGTCCCCTTTCCAGACTTGCACTTTGCAAAAAATAGAGTTTCAATTATAGGAAATGAATAAATTGAGTCGTTCCGCAATCCTAGTTTTTTCGTCATTGTTTATGACACTTCATAGTTTCGAAGCAAAGTCAGACACTTCGACGACCACATCAAAAACTGAATCTAAAGATGAAACATTGATGCCTGAACAACTTCTGCAAATTGCAGATACAAAAGCATTCGCAAAGTATGTTTTCTTGGTTGATAAAAGCTTAAGAACTTTGTTTTTGTATGAACGTGAAGAAACAAAAATTAAAAAAGTAGGCGAATTCCCTGCCGACATCGGAAAAAATGACGGCAACAAAATGAAACGTGATGACCACAAAACGCCAGAAGGAATTTACTTTTTCCAAAACTTACTTAAACCACCACAAATTCCATTCGAGACGTACGGAAAAATGGCGTTCACTTTAGATTATCCAAATATTTTCGACGTACGCGCAAAGAAATCTGGCAGTGGTATTTGGCTTCACTCCATCCCCGAGACTGTTCCATTGACTCGTGGTTCTCGCGGCTGCGTGGTCGTTCGAAATGAAGTCATCGAAAAATTAACTCAATATATCCAGCTGAAAGAAACTCCTATATTAATTTTTGATCAGGTAAAATTTGTTCCGTCCACTGATCACGAAAAAAAGAAAAGTGAAATTCACGCATTCATAGACGGTTGGCGCGATGCTTGGCAAAGTAAATCGATAGACAAATATATTGATTTCTACGACGAGGATTTTAAATCTTTGGGTTACACGAAAAAACGCTGGAAGAAATATAAAGAAGGTCTGATTGGTAAATACGACTTTATAAATGTGTCGTTCGATCAGCCATTTATCTTAATTCATAACGAACAGCTGATCATCAAAACACTACAGAAATACCAAAGCGATAAGCACACGGATTTCGGTATTAAAACGATTCATGCTGTGAAGATCGATAGTAAATATAAAATTATCAGTGAAGAGTGGAAGGAAGCAAATCCAGAAGGCTTCGAGTTAACTCAGAAGCAGATAGAGCCAGCGGCATCAACGCCCACTAGCTCAAACTAAACAACAAAAAAACTAGTGCGTTTCCTCAGGCTGAACTTCAGAATCGCCTTCTTGAGAAATATCGATATTAGCCGACACATCTGGCAATGCATCTAACGATTTTTTAAGCTCGTCTTGAGTCATTAAATTGTTCTTCATGTACCATTCTGTAAGACGAGTATCGTATTTTAGCTTTTTTAATGAATCACTTAAAGACATAACACTTTCCTTTTTTTTTAAACTTCTTGTCGAATGCTTAAAAAGATCTAAATCGAACGACGATCTAGGTTTTTTTAATCACTCGATCTCCATAAATAGCTTAAAATGGTTGCAAGGTCTAGGATTTAGTTCCAGTAGCGAGGATCGCGCTTTTTCGAGGCATCTTGCTCTTCATTGTTTACAATCAGACGTAGGTTTGTCTTCTTTTTGGTTTTAGACTCTTGGACCCGGGTTTTATACATTCCCCAAAAGAAAATATAGATAATTCCAGATAAAATTCCGCCCAAATGGGCCAAATGAGCTACTTCGCCGCCCACTACCCCCGTCGTTAACAACGACGAAATCTGAATAAAGCCCAATATCATAACGAAATAACGAGCTTTCATCGGAAAAACCATAAAGAAATAGATCACTCTATCCCCAAACAACCAACCATAAGCAAGCATTAGGGCGAATAAAGACCCGCTGGCACCCACAACAGGGACCAAAAGGCCTTTTTGTGATCCCGAAAAGTAGGAATAAAGCGCAATTCCAAAAATATAGATTAGGGCCGCTCCAATTCCGTTGATAATATAAAACGCCAGAAACGATTTACTGCCCCAACGCGTTTCTAACTCAGCCCCCATAAACCAAAGCATCAACATATTAAATACGATATGAGTCACCTGAGTCTGAGAATGCAAAAACATGTAGGAAAACAACTGCCAAATATAATAATCAAACAGAACTTGCCCCGGCTGAAGAGCAAAAATATCTGTCAGCGGAACTTTTAAAAAGCCCTCTAAGATAACTTGGCCAATAAACCAAATAGCAACAGAAACGATCATTAACCATTTCACAGCTGGTGGAAACGGAGGAATAGACATGGAAACTTGTGATGGTCGATAATTCATGATGAAACCCTATTATTAAAATACCCTAAATAGTTCTGGTATGTCTGCTCAAGAGTTTCAATAACGACTTTTGTCTGAGCAATTAATGGGAAAAAATTTAAATCCCCTGCCCAACGTGGAATGACATGAAAGTGCAAATGATCTGGAATCCCAGCACCCGCCGCAGCCCCATGGTTCATGCCCAAATTAAAGGCTGCTGGAGCATAAATATCCGTCACCGCCTGGCAGGCTAATTTCAAAGTGGCCATCAAATCCGCGTACTGATCATTCGATAATTTTAGCAAATCACCGACATGTTGCAGAGGCAACACCAATAGGTGCCCGCTATTGTAGGGAAATTTATTCAAAACAATCATCGAATATTCAGATTTATAAACACATAATGTGTCCATCGAAACTCTTTTCGATGAATTACAAAACACACAACCATCTACCACTTCTTGTTTACGAATATATTTGTAGCGGGCGGGTTTAAACAAAACATTCTTTACCAAAGAAATATTGCGAACATCGCTCTTCGACGATTTCGTTTTAACCGATTTAGATGTCTTCTTTAACTTAGTCAGTTTTGCCTTCATAAATTATTTACTGTCCCAAAACCCAGGCATGATCATCATTGGTTGATTTAGATATTTCATACGGAATACTTTTTCAACTGACTGACCGATCGCTTGATCCGCAAATAAACCTTTAACTTGCGCTACGGAATTCACCGGATCGTCTTCGCTTGTATCACCAAAATCTAAAATTGATTTTTTACGTTTAGGAATTTCAATCACTTCGAAATCAGTTCCTAGTTTTGCTTCTGACGCAGCTAAATTCACAGCGTCTTCAAACATACCCTCTTGATCGGCAAAACCTAATTTCACAGCGGCTGTACCTGTAAACACGCGGCCATCAGCATATTGATCCATGATCTTGTCATCCAATTTACGCGCGTCTTTTACAGTCGTACGGAATTGTTGATAGACCTCCGTGATCATGCTTTGGAACAAGGCTTTTTCATCATCACGCATCGCTCGGAACTCGTTACCCGAATCTTTAAATTTACCTGAAGTGATCGTAAAGCGGCTGATCTTTGCCCAGTCATACAATTTTTCTAAGTTAGCAAATTCCATGATCACACCGATGGATCCAATCAACGCGCCTGGCGCCACAACAATCTTGTCACACGCTACAGCCGAATAATACGCACCGCTGGCCATAATTCCCGTCGTCACACAAATAATTGGCTTTTTAGTTTCTTCTTTTGCGCGTTTGATTTCTGCAAAAATTTCCTGAGACGGTCCGACCGAACCCCCTGGCGAATTGATATTGATAACAATCGCTTTAATGTTTTTGTCTTTTTTGTATTTATTTAAATTTTTGATGAAGCGCTTACCATTCATGATAACGCCACTTAATTCCATATGAAGGATACTGTTTTTAGCTATATCTATTTTAGCATCGTCATCATCGGCACTGAAGTACGATCCGCCCTTTTTCAAAAGCATTCCTAGAACCAGAAAAACAACAGCAACTATCACAACTTTAGCAAAGAAACTCTTTTTCATTTAACTCTCCAACGGTATAGGAAAGCTTAAACGAAAAAAGGGCTCCGATAGGAGCCCTTTTTAGTCTTTATATGGAATGTCAGAACCGAATTAGTTCTTAGTATCTGTTTTTACGCCTTTAAGCGCATCCGCAAATACATCGCCGAAGCTAGTTTTTGAAGAAGCCGTCGCCTTTTTAACATAATCGTCAACATCAGCTTTTTGCTCTCTCAATTTAACTAGTTTAGAAGATAGACCGATTTTACGAGCATCTTTATCGATAGAGATAACTTCTGCTTTTAAAGTCGCGCCCGATTTTACGAAATCTTCTGGTTTAGCGATTTTGTCAGTCGTCAATTCAGAAACGTGGATCAAACCTTCGATATCGCTTTCAAGTTCTACGAATGCACCGAAGTCAGCCACTTTAGTAACTTTCACTTCGTGTTGAGTACCGATAGCGTATTTAGTTTCGATATTTGACCAAGGATCTGCTTCAAGCTGTTTAAGACCTAAGCTGAAACGTTCGTTTTCGATATCTACACCTAGAACAACCGCGCGTACTTTTTGGCCTTTAGCAAACATTTCTGAAGGGTGATTTACACGTTTAGTCCAAGAGAAGTCAGAGATATGAACTAGACCGTCAATGCCGTCTTCGATACCGATGAACACACCGAAATCTGTAACAGATTTAACTTCGCCCTCGATGATAGTTCCTGGAGGATACGTTTCTTTCAACTCAACCCAAGGATTGCTCATCAATTGTTTCATACCTAATGAAATCTTGCGATTTTCATTGTCGATCTCAAGAACCTGTACTTCTACTTCTTGAGTAGGTTGTACGATTTGGTTCGCGTGTTTTACACGTTTAGTCCAGCTCATTTCTGAAACGTGGATTAGACCTTCAACACCTTCTGCTAATTCTACGAATGCACCGTATTCAGTAACAGAAACAACTTTACCCTTAACTTTTTTACCAACTGGGTAAGATGCCGCTACTGTACCCCATGGATCTTCTTGAAGCTGTTTTAAGCCCAAAGATACACGTTGTTTTTCTTGGTCATACTTAAGAACTTTAACTTGAATTTCGTCGCCTACGTTGATCACTTCAGAAGGGTGCTTGATACGGCCCCAGCTCATGTCAGTGATGTGAAGCAATCCATCCATACCGCCCAAGTCAATGAACGCACCGTAATCAGTGATATTCTTAACAAGACCAGCTACGATAGAACCTTCGCGCATTTGATCGATAGTTTGTGTTTTAAGATTTTCTCTTTCTTCTTCAAGCAATGCTCTACGAGAAAGAACGATGTTACCGCGTTTTTTGTTAAACTTGATAACTTTGAATTTATATTTTTTGCCTAAGAAGATGTCCATGTTGCGAACAGGTCTTAGATCAATTTGTGAACCAGGTAAGAATGCTTTCACGCCGATATCGACTTGTAAGCCACCCTTAACTTTAGCGATAACAGTACCTTCAATCACTTCTTCGTTTTCTGCCGCTTTAGTGATGTCAGTCCATGCTCTTAACATGTCAGCTTTATCTTTAGATAAAACGATCATGCCATTTTCATTTTCAATACGATCAATTAGAACTTCGATTTTATCGCCCACTTTTACATCGCGAACGCCGTCTACTACTCTAAATTCATTAATATCAATTAGGCCTTCAGATTTGTAATTGATGTCCACAAGGACATAATCACTCTGAACTTCAACTACGGATCCGGTTACTACGTCCCCTACTTTGAAATCTTGTTCTCTTACTGAATCAGTGAAAAGTTTGTCGAAATCTGAACTTTTAGTTGTTCCGAAAATTCCACCTGTAAGTACTTTGTCGTCTTCAGCATCAAGGATAGCTAGTACCTTTGCGCGTTCCGTTTCCGTTTTATTTAATTGTTTTGCCATATGAATTGATTGTTCCTCCCGATCTTAAGGTCTCTTATTGGACCTATAAGAATTCTTATGTCGTTTGGTTGTAATGGGAGCGATGAATCAAAGTCAAAGGGTTTTTAGCGACTATCTATTTAGTCGCAAGTTTTTGCTGGATATGCTTGTCTACGGCGGCAACGACGCCGTCCAAGTCCAGTTCGGTAGTATCAACAACCAAAGCATTCTCGGGCACCTGAAGAGGGGCTGCTTTTCGAGTTGTATCCTGCTGATCTCTGATTTTTTGGGCCGATTGAACTTCTAATAAGTCTGAACCTTGCTCCAAAGCTCGTCGAAGCGCTCTATTTTCACTTTTAGCTGTTAAATAAACTTTAATAGGCGCATCTGGGAATACAACGGTTCCGCAATCACGTCCTTCGGCCACTAAACCTTTCTGACCTAAAGCACAATTGCGTTGAGCGGCCAGTAATGCTTTTCGCACACCTTGATGATGACTGATACGGCTAGCAAAACTACCCACGTCTTCATGGTTGATTTGCTCGGTTACGTCCACACCTTGAAAAACAACTTCTGTTTTTTCCTGAGTCAGCTCGATAGACCATTCATCACTATGACATAGCTCTTCAAGCGCTTTAGTATCATCTAGATCGATATTCTTTTTTAATGCGACATAGGCTAGCCCACGATAGAACGCACCCGTGGAAACCCATTTCCAACCATGTTTTCGTGCAATTTCACGACTGACCGATGATTTACCGCTAGCAGCTGGTCCATCGATTGTAACCACAATTCCAAACTTACCCATGGTTTAATACCTCGGCCAATGCTTTAATCGCTGCTTTGTTTTCAACCTCAAGCCCCACACTCATACGTAAATGCTGAGGCAGTCCGTAGTTTTTTACGGGTCTTAGAATTATTCCCTTACGCAATAGTTTTTCAAAAACCTGATTGGCATCGGTTTTTGTATCAAACAGTACAAAATTGCCCTCGGACGGAATGTAGTCAATCTTCAATCGATCCAGCTCTTTATAAAAATAGTCTAATCCGGCCCAAGTGACCTGCTGAGTTTGCTTAATAAAGGCCTGATCTTTCAATGCCGCAATACCCGCGGCCTGAGCCAAACTGCTAACATTGAACGGTTTTCTCATTTTATTGTAAGCCTGAATGACGTCGGCACCGGCTAACATGGCTCCTAGGCGAAGCCCCGCCATTCCAAATATTTTCGAGAACGTGCGCAAAACCACAAGGTTTTCAGTCGTTTTTAAATACGACACAGCTGATTCGTAATCTTTAGCGCGAGTGAATTCAAAGTAAGCCTCATCGAAAACAACCAATACCTCTTTTTGGCCGCGGAAATAATCCAAGAAAGCACGCATTGTGGTCGCATTCATGTAAGTACCCGTTGGGTTGTTTGGATTAGCAATAAATACAATTTTCGTCTTAGCGCGGTTTTTTTCAAACGTTTCAATAGTCTTATCTAAGTCAAAATCCCAACCATTCTTAAGAGGCGCACGCACACATTCTACCTGACAGGCACCGGCTGTGACCTCGTAGGCTTGAAACGAATACTGAGGGAACAATATTTGATCTTGGGTGCGACAGAAAATACGAACTAAAAAATCGATAATTTCATCGGTCCCATTTCCAAATGAAATATTTTCCGACTTAATATCCCAGAACTGCGCCCCTGCTTTCAACAGTTCATACTGACTAGGATCTGGATACAGGTGCTGATTCGCAATGGCACTAACCAATGCTTTTTGAACTAAAGGACTAGGACCTAACGGGTTTTCGTTGCTGGCTAACTTGTAAACTTGCTTGAGTCCGTACTCGCGTTGGGTTTCTTCGATTGGCTTGCCCGGTTTGTAAGCAGTAAGGTGATTTATATAATCAGGAATTTTCATCTAGACAGCAGTTATATTATCAGATATCTGCTGGATTCAATTACTTTTTATGACTAAACAGGTTGATGTCGGTATTTTTTTTGGTGAATCCTTTTACGAAGTCATTTTAACAGAAAGACCTTCTGATTCTATTTTATTTAGTGGATCATTTTTTAATTTAAAAGACCCGTTTAAAACTAAGCTTCCTAAACTTTTTCAAAGTTTTGAAAACATCAAAGTCGAAAATGTTTATGTTAGTTATCGTTATTTGGAAAGAATTTTCAAATTCAAGCTAGGCGGATCTGTGGCGCAGATCGTAACTAAAGGTTACGAAGGTTGGCTAGGTTTGCATCAGCAGAATAAAAAAGAAACTTTCTTTACTTTAAAAGCACCACCCGATTTGTCATCATTGGAAATGGTTTTTTCAATTAATGAAAAAATCAACAGCGATGGGACCATTCAAACCGCACTATCGATAGAAGAACTTAACGAAATCGTTGCTGACCTTAAAAAGAAAGAAGCAAAACGCGTTTGCTTAAATCTTGTGAATGCGCATAAAAACCCAGTCCACCGCGACCAAATCAAAGCGACACTGGCCGAAAACCAGTTCGAAGTATTCGACGCTTGCGAGCTGAACACCGAAAGCGACGTTATTGCATGGCGTACAAGCTTAATTGAATCCTCTTTAGCTGGAACTTTTAACGAAATGAAAAGTGAAATCTTGGAATCTCTGCAATCCGTGGTCACGGCTGAAAATGTAAAATACGTGACAAATAAATCGGCAACATCAAATTGCCGAAATATTCTATCCGGATTATTCGCGCTTGAAGATTCTTTCTTTGATTACGCGAAAACAAAATTTCCGCTACCAGATAGATTTGACGTTCTTCATTTAGGCCTAGAAAACTTTTCTGTCTGGCTAAATGAAACTGATTTTTGGCACAGTCCGTGGGGCCAAACTTCTATTCGCGCAAAAAAACGTATCGACTTAAAAGTCCAACCGACGAACTCGTTTCTTCTAAATATTTTTGACGAAGTTGAAATCGGCACGAACGAAGAAAGCTTTGAACCAGGTCCAATGTGTCTTGGTCGAGGTAAAATTCCTTGCGTGTATGATGTTTTAAATTCTGAAAATGCGTCAGTGGAATTACAAAAGAAAATCAAAGATTCATTTTGGGCGTTAGCACGTTCGTCTACGGGACGTCATACTCAAGAAAAAGCATTCGACGAATTCCGCAATGTCATTTGGGACCGCATTTTGATCGAAGCTAGCTTCCTAGTCGGCAATGAAACAATTGTTATTTATGGCGATTTACCAAAAAGCTTTGAAACCCGCGCAAAAAATTTGCTTAAGGGTAAAAACTTAGTGTTTATTTCACAAAAAGAATTTCCTAAATCTTTACTGGCCCTGATGCGCGGTCGCGCGGAAGAAAACTAATGAACACTCGCGTAACTGATTTTCATTTCTTTTTAAAATCTGTTAGCCAACGCTTCACCAGCATGGCTATCTTTAATTCTGAATTTAAGTGTCTCCACATCCAGACTCCGTTTTCAAACAACTCGGTTGGAATGATGACCGGGCCCAAGACATTGAAAAACTTTTTCCCATGGGATGGCTCTCACGTTATTGTTCATAATGATCCACTGTTGGGGTGCAGCCAATCGGACAGAATCCAATTCATTTTCTCGGCAGAATCATTTCACTTTTGTATCGAGGAGTCTTTTCCTAATCGGTGGGATTTCAGCAAAAAAATGATCAAAATTCCACCGATTCCAATCGTGGAAAACAATCGCATTAATAATCAATTGATTGATGCCTTAACCAGCCAAAACGACTGTCCTTCTGGTGTTCGCGAATTTTTCCAAACGACACTTCAAAAAATTGAAAAGTTTCAGTTTGATTTTAAAAATATTTTAAAAGGGCATACCAACTTCACCAACAAGGACCTTCACAAAGACTATCTTGGGGGCGTTTCCAGCAGTTCGCTAAAAACAATCAAATCAAAAACTTATGTATCGTCGCAAATTGAATATGAATTTGGCCCACAGTCTGTACTTAAATTGAAAACGTCCACATCAGAATTAGGTATCCGAGTTGATTTTCAAGGCACGACAAATCACACTACCATCCAAATGCCAGATTCAGTGACGGACTCGCTCTGCTTTAATTTTTTTGCCGACTATTTCCAGTTCAATGATTTGATGAATGAAGCCACTTTCTCGCATTTCCAAATTGCTAAACCGACTCAATCATTTGTTAACTCAAAAACATTTACCAATAAAATTTACTCAGATCACTGCGGCGCCGATCTAATTAATCAGGCACTTTTAGATTGCTGGTCAGAAAAAACAAATTTGAAGCCATATCTATTGCAGAAAACTTATTTCCAATTATTTAATCAAAACAGCCTGCTGGAATTCAATTTAGAAAATTCTAAACCAGTAGGCTCGGCCGGTTTGACCTACAATTTTGAACCTTTATTAGCATCTCGCCCTATACCCGGCATGACGATGATGCCAATGTTGTCTGACTTCAGCCGTATGGGAGTTGATGTTAAATCGAGCCAGTATTCGTTTCGCTCGCCTAAAGCAAAAGAAATAAATGATTTTCAGGGAATTATCGAGTTAGTCGTCAAACAATCCGTTCAAGTGGCCTTTATGAAACCGTGCCTTCCAGCGAAAATCAAAGCGGGTAAAGTCAAATCGACATTGGTAAAACCGTTGTTAAATATAAATGAAAAATTAGAAGAAAGTTCTTTTGCGATTAAAGATTTATCTGCGGGAGACCAGGTACGGATAACGTCGGGTGCGCTTGATTTTGCTTAAAATTAATTAGCAGGTCTTTCAAACTGTAAAAATCAAACGGTTTATAAATTAAATGAATAGGTAAATTTGAAACGTTATCTTCAATATCAGGCATCCCCGTCGCAATGATTGTGGCCTGTGGAAGCTGCTTTTTCTGATCTAATCGCTTCAACCATTTTTCAGCCGACTGCGGGCCGACAAACCAGTCACATATTAACAAATCATATTTACCACTGATTTCTAAAGAATCGTCGGGAATGGACATAAACACATCCAAAGGAAGCTCTTCCATTTCAAAAAAATCTTTGTAGAAGTCGCAAATATCTTCGCTATCTTCAACAAGGAGTGCTTTTTTATAAAAGTGACCGATCTTATCCATTTCCATAACTAAAGTAGTTTACTTTATTTATTTACCCATTCAATTACTTTTTTTGTGACAACCTATGACGAGGCTAACTCGCGCTTCCTGCGAATAAACGCATCTGAGGAGCAAAATATTGGTTCTAGATATACTTGTGTCTCAAATTTCGACTAATCCCTAAAGGGAAATCTGCCGATAGGTAACAAGAACATATATTAGGAGCCTATCCATGATTGCTAGCTTTCGTAAAGATCGAATGTTTTTAGCGCGTGCTCATTTCACGTCATTTGTGGTCGTTTCCATTTTAAACATAGCATTGTGTATATTCGCAGATATCAATTCCCAAGATTTACTTTGGTACTTACCCTTAGCTCTGATTCTGTCGACTACTAAAATTCAATTGGTCATCGGATGCTTCATTTATGCCGTTGCGGTCAGTATTTTTCGTTCCGACTTCGACCCCATCTATCTTTTAGCAGTGCCGGTTGCCATCGTCGTCACATTTCCATTGACGGCTTTTCTTCATAACGCCAGTCACGGTAGTTTTAGTCCAAAATGGCTGAATCGCCCCGTTGGCGAAATTGTCGGCGTTATGCAGCTGTCGGGTTTTGCTCAATGGAAAATCGTACATGTCATTCATCACGTATATTCGGATGATCCTCAGTTAGACCCACACCCCCCGTTAAACAAAAGCTATTGGGAATTCACCAAAGGTATGCGTGATGCCGTGATCAATGCCTACGTGAAATACTTTTTTAAAACTCATGGTCAAAATGACCAGTCGTTAGCTGCCATCAAACAATTTGGTCAAGCCGCCAAATTGGATCAGTGCGCACGAGTCCTATTTTGGCTATTACTACTTGGTCCTCAGTTATTTACTTTCCTATTTTTGTCTTCGATCGTATTTAAAATGTTTCATTATGCTTGGTTCAACTACTCTACCCACCGCCCTATGCAAAACTCTGCCGAAATTCAAAATCTGAATACCCAGTTGTTCTATCGATTTGTAAATGCCATCGCATTTGGACTCTACTTTCACAAAAACCACCATTTAGCTCCCTCTCTTTTTGACCCACGGACCCTTGCCAAAAACCCTGCCAAAGAGCAACCGATCGCCGCGTAGAGACCCAAAGCCTAAAGAATTTTCCTGTCTAAAAAGTACTCATTCACCCAAGGAATTTGCTCTAATAGGCTCTCGCGCCTTTCGAGGCCCGCCTTTATCTTTAGGTAGAAATCTATTGATGAATTTTGCCCCATCCCTTATCTTAGGACCTAGAGAAGTTCCTAGATAGGGATAGGTTCAATGATTTTAGAGACTTTAAACCAATTTAACAAACGTGAATTCGGGCGCCTCTTTGGCCTGTATGTAAAGCGCCAAAAGGGTGTACTTAATTTGACTTCGGAAAATATCGCTGAAGAAACAGGCCTGACACTTAAGGAAGTTAAAATGATTGAATCGGGCCGAAAACGCCTTTCTCAAAACGAATTTGAAACTATCGCTACAGTAATGCAAATGGACAAAGACGAGATATTAAATTTGAGCAAAATCACTCACGTGGAAAATATTCTAAATTTTTTAAGGGAAATCGATGGGTTCTTCCAAAGATAAAAAACTACGTGATTTTATTAAAGATGTCGGATTGCCTCTGAATCGCGCTCCTGAGGCTTTAGGCTTATCGCCACTTACATTCTTAGACTGGTGGTCTGGCTATCGATCGCGCGTGATCAAAAAAGCTCAGTTTGTTCAATTAGGACAGTATCTTCATATTAATGAAGACACTATCCTAGAAGGGACATACGACAAAAACTTTGTTCGCTCTATCTTGTTTTCTGGCGATGGTGTCATGCCCGAGAAATACACTCAAAATAAATATAGCTATTTACGTTCCTCTGCCCATATTTTTAAATATCTTACATTAAAATATGGACAGCATTTTAGCGATATGATTGCACGCAAACTGAATGTTTCACCATTAATTTATTCAGATCTTAATAATAAAATTAGCCTGAACTATTTTATCGATTTGCTGGACATCTTAACGGACCATGGTTTCAAACAAAGTGACCTAGACCAATTGGCTTGCGTGATGTTTTTAAGTCTTGATCAAACACCACAGATGCTTGCCGAGTTCAGCAAAGCTCGTAACTATTACGAGTGCTACGAAGTCGTTTCTAAAAATTTTAAAAATCTAGACAATAATTTTAGAATTACGACGGATTTAGATCGCACAAGCTTTAAAGTGACTACTTTTTTAGATTACGACAATCATGCTCACATTGATTTTAGTAAAAAAAATGTAGATAAAGTTTTGCGCTACCGTTTAATTTTGGCCGGCTGGTTTCCTTATCTTTCTAATTTAGCGCCATCTTTACCCGAGTACAAAGTCAATTACACTTCCGACGGCATTCACTGTGACTATACGTTCAATTTTCCCGCCGCCGAAAGCAGACACATGCACTTGGTAAAAAATAGAGATTCACTAACTGACTAATTTTAAATGTTTCGCTGTCGTTGTGTCGTTGAAAATCAAATCATCTATTGCCGCATGAATATCTAGATACCCAACATCCTTGGGCACAAATTCTTGAATATTTCTGAACAACACTTCGTTTTCTTTACAAATCGATTTAATACTAGGCACATTGAATTTCTCGATCATGATTAGCAAATGGGTGCCTGGCCACACAGGATGAATAAACTCCAAGCCTCTGGTGTATGAACCAATATCTTCGAGCCATCTCGACGACCTAAATCGTTCGTTAGTGCCACCAAGAATACTTGTGTAACCCATGCGGGTAACATGAATATAAATCATCGCATAACAAATATGTATTAGCTTTAACCCCGTGTTATGGAACGTATAATTACTTTCAACAGCCAGCGCACCGCAATCTGCAACCATGGGATGTAATTTTTTAAAGTCAGCGTAGGCGGTCTGACATTTTTCTGGTAGTCCTGGCAACATATCAAGAAATGGAGTTTTCAATTGGTACTCTTTGGCTCGAGCTTCATAAGTCGACCGGATGGCTACAACTAATTTAGGCTGAAACACATCACTTATATCATAAATCAAATAGTGAGTGCCTATCATATCCTGTTTATCGAGAGTGACATAGTCAGGACGTGAACGCTCGAAATTAGTTTGTTTAAACAAAATGACATCATTAAGAATTTTTTGCACCGCTGGGTTCATCATTTGATTCTTAACGCAGTCCAAAATAACAAGTCTAAAACGCCCTAAACTTTGCTTCATGTTGCCACCCCTTGTTTGAAATTAGTTAAACTCCATTAAAATAAAACTAATGGTTCCAAAATGGTTTCACAGACTAAAGTATCGGCATAATTTTGCTTAACATAAATAAATTTACTTGAATTGAATAACAATTAGACAATCAAAGTTCTGCTTCAAGATGAGTCAAAGGATTCTGCTAAATAGATTTAAGAAGGTTATTAACTAGTTCAGATTCCAGATGAGGGTAGTGTCCCACTTTTTCACATAAAGAAAATTTGGCTTCCAAATTTTCCCAATATAGTTGCTCGTCTCGAGTCAATCCTAAATAAGGATCATCACTCCCAACAAAGACATGGAGGTTATTTTTTTGTATTGAAATTTGATGATTTCCCAGAAAATCCATCATTACATTTTGCCAGCATGTTAAATCCAATGGCGGTAACTGAGTTAGAATACTTTCGTAACGAGCTAAACATTCTGACTTGCTCCAAAAACAACGGTAATATTTCGGATCTGCACTGATAGTAGAAATTAATTTAATAAAATTTGCCATCCCTTCCGACGAGAGGTTCTTTTTCGGCATCCAATTAGGCGTTTTTTCCATTTGCGCTGACACTTCTATCAGCTGAGTTTTTCTTTCAATCGATAGGGCTGATTTGGCCAGAAAATTTGCTAAATTTATAAATGCTGACGGAATATCTCTGAGAGGAGAAATGAAATAGGATTTAATGTTTTCTCCTACCAATTCATTAACCTTAACCGCAATCTCGCAACCAAAACTGTGAGCGATAATTCCGTCGTAGTTTCCTGATTTAAATTGATCGGCACAATGTGATGCTAAATCGGAAAATGAACCTAGGTTTGTGGGCTGATCCCAAAAATCAATTTTCGAGCTCCAATTTTTTAACCATATACGTTCCAAGGCGGCGTTGCCTCCGGGACCATAATGTAGAAACAGATACCTTAAATTTGATTTAGCCATATTGCTCTTTTATAACTTTGCTAAAATTTGTCGGACTAACGGCAAGCTTTTAGCCGCTTGGCCTTTAATTTCTTCTTGTTGCTCTTTTGTTTCAAAGAAACTTTTGATATCAATCACTACTAACGGAGGAAGTTTTTTGTGCTCTATAAAATATAAAAGATAAGGGGCGGTAAGACTAGATAACAAAAAGCAGGCACTCGAAACTTGCGAAACTCCCGTGGTAGGCTCTTTAAGAAAACGCAAAAGCTCATTCATAAATCCGTCGGGTATCTCTTCTAAATTGATGAAACCTTCTAGGACTGAAGAAATGGGATTAGTGGCTTTTTTGGCTTTATCCAAACGACCATGCAAAACAGCGTCACCAGTATGATAGTTATAACTTTGAATCCACTGGGTAAATCCCAAATCAAGTGCAGAGCCTGTAGGTATCTTACGCTCGGCAGCCATCTCATGCAGCGCTAACTTCGCTTTCATACCGTCGCTCGTAGTCACGTCTACGCCATCAAATAGAAAATCCACATCATCTAAGAATTCACCCATATTTGCTTCCGTCAAACCTTCAGACCATGTATTAACTAAAGCGTCGGGGTTTATATCTGCTATACGCTCACCGTAAACTATAGCTTTATTTTTCCCAATATCTTTTCGGCTAACCATTTGACGATTGAGGTTACTCTGATCATATAATCCGTTGTCAGTTAGATGGTACTTCGTGACTCCCAACCTCAGCAAGCCATCAATGAAAGCGCCTCCAGTAGAGCCACAACCTCCAACAGCGATTTTCATTTTTTTTATACCCTCTTGCTGATTTCGAGAAATAATAGAGAAATTTCGAGTATAGGTTTCCCAATAATCGTTGTCCCTTGAAAACGTTTCCATTACATTCACTCCCGTTTGGACTTGGCTTAGGGCTATTCGGCAAATTACCTAAATAACATTAGTTTATCGTTCATTTTCTTTACATTAACTTAAACTTTCGTATACTTAGGAACAATTTAAATTGCGGTTAAGATCTTGGTCTGAGACAAAAGTTTTACCAGAAAATGTGGCACCGACCGTAAAATATCAATCTAAAGATAAAACGACTTCCCTTGACGCCTATAGATATGTCAGAATATGATATCGGATTAACAACTACAAGTTGAGGTATAGATATGAAAGAAGTCCGTCGCGAACTAGGTGCACTAATTAGAGAGTACAGAGTTAAGAAAGAATTAACACAGCTCAACCTGGCTGAAAAACTTGGATACGATTCAACTCAATTCGTTTCACTTTTCGAACGTGGACTTTCTAAAGTTCCAAATAATGTTTTAGGTCAGTTAATTGTTATTCTTGGAATTCCAGAGAAAAAAGTTTTAGACACTTTAATGAAAGCTTACGAAGTAAACTTGAAATCTGAAATTTCTTCAGGTAAAAAAACAGCCAAAAACGCGTAGTTTTTAGCCACTAGCTTAAAAAAAACGTTCTCGATAGATTGATCTGATAAAAATTAAAAGGGAAACTCTATGAACGAAACGTACCAAGAACTTGGTTCACTAATTAGAAATTATCGCCAAGATAAAGACATGACCCAGTTAGACCTAGCTAGAAAGCTTGGGTACGATTCAACACAGTTTATTTCCCTTTTCGAAAGAGGCGTGTCTAAAGTTCCTCATAATATTTTAGGGCAACTAATTGTTATTTTGGGCATACCAGAAAAAATGGTTATGCAGATATTAATCAAAGACTACGAAGTCAGTTTAAAATCTGAAATTTCTTTGGGTAAAAAGATCGCGCGCAGCGGCCATTAGATTGTGCGCAGAACTTTGCCACCGATCTTTTCAATACCGGCTTCAATTCGTTTAATCTGATCAAAACTGTTCGTTTCTAAAAAGAAATCAATTCGAGTTTCACGTAATGATAAACCATGAGTTAAACGATCATGGTTTACTTCCAGAATATTTGCTTTTTCTGTCGCAATGATCTGAGTTAATTTTTGCAAGTTTCCTGGCATGTCTTCGACTACTACCGACATTTTCGCTAGTCTACCGCGTTTAATTTGACCTCGTTCTATGACTTTAGAAACGATATTCAAATCAATGTTTCCACCGCACAGTAAAACACAAACGTTTTTACCAAAATCCAACTTATGATTCATTAAACCAGCAAAACCCGCAGCCCCAGATCCTTCCGTGACCGTTTTCATACGCTCGACCAAATACACGATGGCTTCGGCGATTTCATCATCGGATACAGTTACGATATCATCCACGTATTTTGAAATAAACTGACTGTACATTTCCTGGCTTGGCCGTTTGATGGCTATCCCGTCAGCAATAGTCGTGATCCGCTTTAATTTCAGTTCCGCTGGTTGGTGTTTAAATAACTGACTCATGCCTGGAGTCTGATTGGACTGAACCCCAAAGATTTTGCAGGTGGGTTTCAATGCTTTAATCGCCAGACTAATTCCGCTTATCAGTCCGCCACCACCAATGGGAACAATAACGCTGTCAACGTCGGGCAACTGAGTTAAAATCTCAAGCCCTATAGTACCCTGCCCTGCGATTACGTGAGAATCTTGGTAGGGATGAACAAACGTATAGCCTTCTTTTTTTTCTAGTTCTTTGGCATATTCGTACGCATCATCGTAGATTTCACCTTTCAATATAACTTCGCCGCCGTAATGTTTCGTGGCTGAAATTTTATTCAAAGGTGCGGTTTCTGGCATGACAATAACTGATCGCACGCCTGCTAATTTAGAACTCAAGGCGACCCCTTGAGCATGATTTCCAGCCGAACTAGCAACGACACCGCGTGCTTTTTCTTCAGCCGAAAGATTCATGATTTTATTGTAGGCCCCTCTAATTTTAAAGGAACCTGTTCTTTGCGTATTTTCAAACTTTAAATAAACGTTACGTCCGTAGAGCTCACTCGCAGACAATGACAAATCTAAATCTGTATGCTTGATCACGGGCTTTAACAGCCCGTGTGCTTTTTGAATATCTGAAATATCGACTTTAAGTGAACTCATTCTTAACTTTCAAATTAGAATTTGTAAGCAAAACCTGTGTGGATAGCTGTAGACGCTGCTTCGTAGGAACCTGCTGGCGTTGACAGAGGCTGAACCGAAGCATCGCCATCACCTTTAACTGTTGTGTAGTCCAATGCAATATTGAAATCTAGAGGTGATTCTCCGATTTTGAATTGTTGACCAGTACCTAAAGTGTAAGTCGCGGCAGCGCCCGGAGGAGTGAATGAAGCACGTGCGTATTGTTTGTTAGAAACATCAGACGTATGAATGTATCCAAAACGTACTGGCCATGACATACCTGACCACTGAGCAGCCAATTTCACATTCAATTGATCTTTCCATTTTTGATCGATGTCAGGAAGTGCTGATGTTGTAGTTCCAACAGTCACAGATCCATCTAGGTCAACTTTCTCGATTGTAGAGTAAGCAGTGTGAACAAGTTCACCGTATAGAGTCCACGTATCCGCCAATTTGTGTTCAACACCCAAATTGATGGCCATTGGCAACACAGTGTCCACTTTCACGTCGGCTTCTGCGATTGTTAAGTTTGCAATAGCAGGGCAAGTCGCACCGCCACCACACACGTTCGCTGTACCAGATGCTTTGGCTGTTTTGCTCACTTTAGTTTCAGTTCTTAAAGTCAAACCAACTTTAGTGTTTTCGCTAACATCATATTGCATACCTAAACGAACGCTGTCTAAGTTTGCTGTTTTGATGTCTTTGATTTCTACGTTCGTAATACCAACAACGTTAGAACCAGAAGTCACATATCCAACAGAGCTAAAGTTTGCATCTGTCATTGTGTAACGTAGACCTAAACCTAATCTGAAAGCTTCGCTTACTTTGTAACCAACGCCAGCAGAAAATTCAGTGATAGTGATTTCAGAACCAACTTTTGCTTTGTAAGATCTTGGTGCAAAATCAACATCTTCATACACAGCGCGAGTTCCGCCAACTGCGTAGTAACCCAAGCCATAAGACCATGAATCATTTAGTTTCATAGAGTATGTCACGCCAGGAACTACAGTTTGGGCCGTTTTAGACGACTCTTGTTTGTTCGCGTTTGTGAAAGCCGCGATCGAAGGCCCAGGAGAAACTACGTTCGCACTTGGAACGATTGGTCCTTTGAACTGAGACGAACCGCTAGATAGATTGAAAGTGATATCGCCTAACTCTGGAGAATTCACCAATCCGGCCGGATTATAAAATATGGAATCAGAACCGCTAACACCCGCAGATGCGGAACCAGCAACGCCCGCATATTTACCACCCCAAAGAACTGATTTTTCATAACCAGAACCAAATGCTACTGTAGAAACAAAAAGTAGCAGTAAACCCTTTTTCATTCGAACTCCTATGCTAAGTTATTTGTGAAGAGGAAAAATAAAATCTTTCTTCTTCGAATTTACTTAAGCATTGTTTCTTTAGAGTCGGAACTCAAGGAAAAAATCTTCTCTGCGTCGAGTTTTTCAAGCTCGGGGCATTTTTGGACGACCGTTCAATTTTGAATAGAAAATGTGATCAAAAATTATTCTATTTCCCAAACGCTCGACATGCCAACGAGTGGTGGATAAACCGAATGAGGCAATATCGTTTTCACTTTTACTTTTTTAGATTTTAATTGCGAAAATCCGTATTCAACACGCTCATCGAAATATAAAAATGGCAATAGGCGTTTGCCGCAAACCAAACACTCTGTAACAAGATCACCAACGCACTCATTCGCTTCATTACAACAGTGGCAACGGCGAAAATGAATCTTCACGTTCATAAATAACATCCTCTCTCAGAAGAGGAGTCGTCCACACTCCTCTATTTTACGAGAGAATGGTGCAATCTGGAATCCCAGTTCTCAAAACAACCCGGAAATTCCATCTGCATAACTAATTGATTTAACTAGTATTTTTAAATACGAAATCGGCTTAAAATAGGATTCTTACGGCAGTGACAAAAATGATACTTCACGCAACGCATCAAGTCTGCATCCGCCTCTACTCTGATCGAATAAAAAGGCGTTTGAGATGTAGAAAAAATGACGCAAATATCGCGCAATCTACATCAGACTATTTTGTATTAGGTCAAGAAAGGACGGAACCTCAAGGGAAGCCCCACCAACTAGAAATCCATTCACATTTGGAATTTGAATTAACTCCTGAGCATTGGATGCTTTGACCGAACCACCGTATAGAATTGGTGTGTCTGACAAATCCAGCTTTGTTAGAGTTTTATGAATGAATGCATGAGTATCTTTCACTTGCTCTGCTGTTGCAATTTTACCTGTACCGATAGCCCAAACAGGTTCATACGCCACTACTAACGTTTTGCCGTTAGAAGAATTTATTTCCTTCAAGCCTTCAGTTAGCTGAGACAACAGCACAGCTTCCGTCTTTCCACTCTCACGCTCTTCTAATGTTTCACCAATGCAGAGCATAGGTATCAAATCCGACTTCAAAGCGTGGTGAATTTTCTTGTTTAACAACGCATTCGTTTCATGAAAATATTGACGACGCTCTGAATGGCCAATCAAAGCATAATGGCCATTTAACTCTTTAATAACTTTCGCTGAATTCTCTCCAGTGAAAGCACCTTGCGATTCAGAATAGATATTCTGGCCGCCAAATCGGACTGCCGAACCTTTTAAAGACTGGCTTGTAGCTTCCAATGAAATGGCAGAAGGAAAGAACGCAATTTGAAAATGTTTTCCAATTTGAGGATAAAAAGACTTCGTTTTTGCATCCTCAAGAAATTTTTGAAAAAAACTACGAGTTTCGGCAGGAGATTTATTTAATTTCCAATTTGCAGCTAAAATTATATTTTTCATCCCCACGCCTTTCAAAAATTATGAACGAACTTTAAATCGTAGTACTTCTAAACCAGGAAGCTTATCACCTTGTAAATACTCAAGACTAGCACCACCGCCGGTAGAAATATGAGTCATTTTATCTGCGAAACCACTTTGTTCAGCTGCCGCCGCGCTGTCACCACCACCGATGATTGTTGTGCCTTTGCTTTCTGCGATAACTTTCGCTAAGCCAAACGTACCTTTAGAGAATTCAGGAGTTTCAAAAACGCCCATTGGACCATTCCAGAAAACAGTTCCCGCCTCTTTGATCAAAGCCGAATAGTTTTTCAATGTTTCTGGACCGATATCAACACCCATTTCTGTTTCACCGAATTCTTTTTTAACTTTAGCACTCGCTGTGTCTGTAATACTTGTTGTTACCAAGTGGTCCACAGGTAATAAAATTGTTTTATTACGAGCATCGATTCTAGCTAGTAATTCTTTAGCGTATTTAACTTTGTCTTCTTCAACGCGCGATTTGCCAACAAAATGACCCTGAGCTTTCAAAAACGTGTACGCCATTGCACCGCCGATAATAAACGCATCAACTACGTCCATTAATTTTTCGATCACACCGATCTTATCAGAAACTTTCGCGCCACCCAGAATAGCCACATAAGGGCGTTTAGGATTTACTAATAGACCATCTAACATTTGAATTTCTTTTTCGATCAAAAACCCGATACCACGATTTGGAATCATCGCTGGTAATGCATGAATCGTTGCATGGGCGCGATGGGACGCACCAAATGCATCGTTGATATAGATGTCAGTGTAAGAAGCTAAACGACTGGCAAACTCTTCTGAATCTTCGGTTTCGCCCGCTTCAAAGCGAACATTTTCTAATAAGATAATTTGGTCTTTGCCTAATGTATGCAGCAGTTGCTTTACTGCTTTTGCACTTGGATCTTCAACTAATAACACATCTTTATTTAAGCGCTCGGACATTGCTTTCGCCACTGGCTCTAAAGAAAATTCTTTGTCTTTAGATGTCTTTGGACGTCCCAAGTGAGACGCCATAACTATTTTAGCCCCTTTTTCGATAAGGTATTTAACGGTAGGTAAAGTAGCATCAATACGTGTGTAGTCCGTGATCTTGCCTTTTTCCATTGGAACGTTTAAATCCAAACGTAAAAACACAACTTTATTTTCAACTTCGAAATCGCGAACTGTCTTGATGCCTCTTAAACCCGATTTTTGATCCGACACGATTATAATCCTTTCTCGCCCATGATTTGTACAAAATCGACCATACGATTCGAAAATCCAGTTTCGTTGTCATACCAAGACAATACTTTACCCATGCGTGGGTTGATAACCATAGTGCTTTTTAAATCCACGATGGAAGAGTGAGGATTACCATTGAAATCAACTGATACCAATTCTTTAGATTCTGCGAATAAGATACCTTTTAGAGGGCCACTTGCCGCCGCTTTAATCGCTTCATTGATGGAGGCCACGGACATGTCTTTTTTGGAGTTGAAAGTAAGATCTACTAAGCTCACGTTTGGAGTTGGAACACGTACAGAAGTACCATCCAACTTGCCTTTTAGCTCAGGCAAAACTAAACCTATCGCTTTAGCCGCACCCGTTGATGTAGGAATCATGCTCAACGCCGCTGAACGCGCGCGACGTGCATCTTTGTGATTCGCATCCAAAATTCTTTGGTCATTTGTGTATGAATGAATTGTTGTCATCATACCAAATTCAATACCGAATGTTTCGTTCAATACTTTGGCTACCGGAGCTAAGCAATTTGTCGTGCAAGACGCATTTGAAATGTATTTGTGCTTAGTTGGGTCATATTGATTTTCGTTTACGCCTAAAACAACTGTTAAATCAACACCATCCGCAGGAGCCGAAATGAAAACTTTTTTCGCGCCCGCTGTGATATGTTTTTGGTAGTCTTCTGCGTTCTTCATTGCACCCGTGCACTCAAGAACTACGTCGACGCCTGCATCCTTCCAAGGAATTTCTAATGGATTTTTGCTAGAAAAGTACCGAACCTTTTTCCCGTTCACGATAATATTTTTATCGTCACGAGAAACGTCGGCGTTAAAACGACCATGAGTAGAATCGAACTCAAGCAAGTGAGCTGAACCGGCTACGCTATCCAATGAGTTTACGGCTACGATGTCTAGTTTTTCAAAACCAGCACGAAACAAGACGCGACCGATACGACCAAAACCATTAATACCAACTCTTACTTTTTTAGACATCTGACTTTCTCCTTAAATTAATTAAAATATTATTCTAGATCCCAATTTTCAGCCTGTAGGGACTCGTAGTAGTAGTGCCCGTACATTTTGAAATTTTTCATGTTCTTAGGAATTACAGCGACCTCTGGACGGAAATACAAAGGTATAACCGGAACATTTTCTGTGTATTCCTTCATGATTTCTTCCGTGATTTTCTTGCGTTTTTTGAAATCGAATTCGTAATCATATTCTTCCGTTAACTTGTCCAATTTTGGACTCGAATAACCGTGGTAGTTTTGACCAGTCCACGAATTTTTTTCCGTCGGAATATTTTTGCTATGTAAAACAGATTCATTACCTAAACCCGGAAAACTGCTCCAAGAAAATACGGCCATGTCAAAATTACGTTTACGTAGAGTTTCAGAGAACAGCAAGCGAGTTGGATCAGTTTTCAATTGTAAATCCACACCCACATCTTTCCACTGCGATTGCAAAATCGCTTGTAGAGTTTCAATTTGCTTAAGACCAGCAGCACCTACCAATTTAAATGTCAGCTTCTGTCCATTTTTATAACGGAAACCATCTGGCCCCAGCTTCCAGCCCGCCTCATCTAACATTTTGCGTGCTAGTTTTTTATCCGTTTTATAGACTTTAACGATTTTAGAATCAGCCGTGTATAATGAATCCAAAGGCGACGTCATCGAGTTCGCTACTGTGACTTTACCTTCGAAAATGGATTTGTTGATGTCGTCTTTGTTAGTCGCATACGACAAGGCCTGACGAACCTTCAGGTCACTCAAAATCGGATGAGTTGTGTTTACGTCGATGTGGGCATAAGTAATACCGTCTTGGAATTCCACCTTATACGGCAAGTTTTCTTCTTTAACTTTTTTGTCGAAGGCCAGGGCTTGATCCAGCGTCATACCGATTCGGCAGATCTTTTGAATATTTTTAGAACGTAAGTTGGCTTCTAACGTTCCCGCATTTGGAATAATGCGAATAATGATCTTTTGAATTTTAGGTTTCGAACCGTAGAAGTTTGGATTTGCAGCGAATACGACGTGGGATCCCAGTTTTACTTCCGATACGACGTAAGGACCGTTCCATAAACCTTTTTGCGTCGGGTCCTTTTGGTAAAGAGTATTACGATCGTAACCTTCTTTTTCTTTACCCCACTTTTGGAAAATAGGTCCTTCTAAATGTTCAGGCAACAACAGCGTGTGACTATCCACGTAGAAATTCCATTTAGCCACTTTGTATTTGATATTACACTTAGTTGGCGTTTTTTCATCCCATTCAACGGATTCGATATTTTCGTAACCTTCTTTAGTTGGCAAAGATGTATTTGGACTTAAACCGACTTCCCATGTGAATTTTGCATCTTTACATGTAATCGGATGACCATCACCCCATTTTAATCCATCGATAAATTCCCAAGTCGCGATTAATTTTTTCTTGCCACCTTCAGTAACAATTTTCATGGATTTATCTTTTAAGTTCGGAATGCGTTTGAAGATACTTGTTTTCCATTCGTTTTTTTCATCCATGTATGTCCAAGGGCGAGTCGCTAGGTACAACATGTATTTAGAGGCGCCGACAGAGGCGATGATTGGATTCAACGTTTCAAATTCAGTGTTAGTTCCAATGGATAACTCTTTTGCATTTTGTGCATGAGCAAAACCAGAGATAAAAACAACGGACACGATCGCGGCAATAACTTTATATATTTGGGAATTCAATTTGATCATGAGATCTCCACTAAAAAGCTGTTAATTCAATAGTTTGGGGAACATTTTTTCCGCATTTTTGTTCGTTTGTAAACATAAATCTTCGACGGATATTTTTTTAAGATCGGCCACAAACTGCGCCGTATGCACGACATAGCTTGGTGTGTTTTGTTTTCCACGCATCGGAACGGGCGCCAAAAACGGTGAATCCGTTTCCACATGAAGTCTGTCTAACGGAATGCTCTCGACAACTTTGCGCAAATCAGCAGCATTCTTGAATGTTACGATGCCCGAAATAGAAATATTGTATCCTAAAGCCAAACATTCATCCGCTAACCATTGCGTACCCGTAAAACAATGGATGATTCCCTTTACTTTACCTTGATATTCTTTAAGCAAATTGACCGTGTCCGGCTCTGCATCACGCGTGTGAATTTCAATCGGCAAACCCAATTCCTGAGCCAGCTCCAATTGATCACGAAACGCAGCCAATTGTTCTTTTTTCGGTGATTGTTCGTAGTAGTAATCCAAACCAATTTCACCGATGGCAATCACACGTGGATGAGTCGCATTTTGTTTTATAAACTGACGAACTTCCGGAGTGTACGTCACACCCTCGTGAGGATGAATTCCTAACGTGCAGTAAACGTGAGGGCTATATTTATTTGCGTACTCTAACACAGTTTTTAGATCATTCGGATCTGTCGCAATCGTTACAATTCGTTTCACATTTTGAGCCAATGCCGCTTCAATTGCCTTCTCTGGGCCTTCTTCAAGTTTATCCAGATGGGCATGCATGTCTGTCCAAAATAGATTTGCCACTAGATCACACTCCTTAAGTTATCTACGATCAATGATTCGATAAATAAATTGGCATCGGGGCTTAAAAATAAATCTTCTTTTTTAGTCTCTAAAATTTCGTAAAATTGCGACCAAACTAAACTATTCACTTGCGCCCACGCCTGAATATCTTTTCGATACTCTTCAAAATACACCGTCGCCATATCCGCATTTGGCGCCGCTTGCGTCAGTAACACGTCACGAACCATAATTTCCAAGTATGTAATTAAATCCTGAAACTGATCCTTATTTTTCACCGTCGACTTCTGCGCGTCAGTTAAAGGAGTATAGCGAGCTTCGGCAATACAATCTAGAATTTCACAGGCTAACTCGACGATAGGACGGAAGTCTTTGTCCTGACTTTTAGCAACTAAATGCAGCTGCCCACTATTTTTAAAATTCAATAATGTGAACTCGTTCATTAGACTTACGCGTTCGAGGTCTTTTTCAGTCAAAATAGAAAATGGAATCAATCGGCAGCGGGATTTGATCGTCATCAACAAACCGCTGATACGCGATGAAATTAGAAAGAAATACACGCCTTCCGGTGGTTCTTCTAACGTTTTTAGCAACGCATTTGACGTCGGGATATTCATTCGGTGAGCATTGTTAATCAGGATGAAACGGGCACCACTGAGCGATTTTAATTTCAAAAATTCTTTTATCTTGTGAACTTCATCCATTTTCAGAATGTCATCACCTTCATCGACAAGTAATAATCCTTCATGAGTTCCCGCCTCGACGCGACGGCATGAACCACAATGGCCACAACCCGATTGAGTTTCGCACAGAAAATATTGCGCCACCGCCATCGCCATTTTCTTTTTACCGATCCCTTCGGGACCAGAAAAAAGGAACGATCCAGACTGCAAATCAGATGAGATAATTTTCTTAACTTGCTCCCATTGATTTTGATGGCCTACGACCTGGGCTGCTATTTGAGCCATTTATGTTCCCTCATACGCTGAAGAACAAGTTCTAACATTTTTTCGGTACTTAATTCGGCTGAAACCACAAACCACTGCTTGGGATTGTTTTTAGCTAATTTTAAAAATCCGTCGCGAACACGATTATGGAAGTCATCTTTTTCCGCTTCGATACGATCTTCAGCTACACTGGTCGAATCTTGGCGACTTTTACGTCGACGTTTTGATTCTTCAACAGTGACATCGAGTAAAATATACAGATCCGGTTCTAATCCCGTTGTGGCGAAGTGATTTAACCAAACAACGTCGGCTTCATTGATATTACGACCACCTGCTTGAAATGCGATGGAACTTGCAGCAAAACGATCGGATAAAACCCAGCCGCCTTTTTGCAAACGCGGTTTAATCCACGTTTCGACTAATTGTGCCCGTGAAGCTTCGTACATAAGGAGCTCGGCCCGAGGTGTGGGCGCATTGGGACCCTTCGCGAGGATTAGGTCCCGGAGTTTGTCACCTAATTCGGTACCACCGGGTTCGCGGGTCATTTCGTGATCAATATTTTGATCCTTTAAAACTTGAGAGAGCCGATTCATCAGAGTGCTCTTGCCTGAGCCGTCGAGCCCTTCGAATACGATAAAAGCCATGCCGCTATATGGATGTAATTGCCTTGAAAGATAAAGACATATTTAGTTTTATGCGCAGAGTTATGAATTGAGAAAAATCCATTTAGCCTAGATATTCCTTTGGATATTCCTACGTCATAATTTTACTCGAGGTATTACCCATGGTTGATTTTTTATCTGTATTACACATTATCGTAACAATCGCTCTTTGCGGACTTGTTCTTATGCAAGATTCTAAAGGTGGCGGCGCTTTGGGTATCGGTGGCAGTGGTTCTAATTCATTGTTAGGAGCCACAGGTGCACAGACATTGGCAGCGACACTGACTAAATGGGTGGCGATTCTTTTCGCGGCATCTTGTATCGCTCTGACTTATTTCTTAGCTCATGATAACAAATCGGTTGTGGATCAATTGCATTCTACAACTACGACTAGCCCAATTCCTGAAACCAGCCCAACAACGCCTGTTCAGCAAGAAGCTAAGCCAGGTTCAGTGACTCCAGACCCTACTAAATCAACTGATCCAACGGCTACTGCGCCCGCAGCTCCGGCAACGCCAGCGGCTCCAGCTGCAGAAAAGAAATAATTTATTCTATCAATGAAAGCCTCGCTTCAAGATAACATTTATACGTATATCTTTTTATTTTTAGGTGTTGGCTTTCTCACGATTGGCTATTTACTTAGTAAGCCCAGTTCAAAAACTCTGTCTAAACCTCAAGTGCTGGGCCAAATTGAAAAATTGGCAGGCAATGCGTCCCTAACACGAAAAAACCAATCTCGATCTCATCTGCTTGGCGATTCCGAACCACTGATGATTTTAGACACAATTGAAACACACAAACAAAGCCGTGTTGAAATTCAGTTCAAAGACGACACTAAAATTCGTTTAAATGCTGAAACCAAAGTTATCATTGATCAAGAACGTGACATCACGTTGATTATACTATCCAAAGGTTCGTTTTCTATCGAAAGCTATGGTTCACAAAATCAAGTTTCGGTTTCTTACCAAGGCCAACGCATTCGCCTTCAAGAATGGGAACAGTGGTTTGCAGCTCTCAGCACGCCAAACAAACAGGCGGCACTCAGTGCCTATGGATCTAGTGACAAATTATCAGAAACAATTATCAGCGATACCATTCAAACTCACAAAGCCAAGTTCTTGCAGTGCTATAATAAACTCCTGCAAAAGACCCCCGGTGTTTCTGGCTCAGTGACACTCGCGTTTACTATCGAACGTAATGGCCGCGTAATTAACCCGACCGTGGCTAGCTCGGTACTGACAGACAATAGTTTCAAAGCGTGTTTGTTTGAAGTTCTGAATCGCATCGAATTCAAAGCCTTCGATGGTGAACCTATATCAACTGTTATTCCACTTAATTTCGAATAATGCCTTAGTAAACTTCCAGTAACGGTCCACAGTTACCTCGATCTAAAATGGTTTCGCCATCGGCGATCATTCATCGTTGCGTATCGAGGGCAAGAAGACCGTATTGCTTGACCGACCGTAGTTAGCGGTACTCGTTTAAATAATCCACGTGCTCTTGCACCCAAGGTTCTTCGATATACAACGTTTTATCAAAACTGCTAGAAGATGGTTCGTAGGAAGGATACAGAACTCCTTTTTCTACGAACTTAGGTTTTAAATTCAGGTACGTTTCCTGTGACAAAACACCTCGACGAATCAGTTCATCGAAACTTTTAATTAATTCTTCGGTTGTGTAATAGTAGTTATAAACCATATCGTTCAGCACTTCCATCAAGCCATCAAAATTCAATCGCTTGTCTTGCAACAGATCTAATGCCACTTGGAAAGTGTTGTATGTTGGTAGCGTCCGACGACCAAATTTTAAATAGTACTCCGGATCTGTATCTGTTGCTAAATTAATATATATTTTTTCTACCGGATCAAGCTCTGGACACTGAGACTGTAAATCCAAAATCGTATCCACTTGGTCGCCTGTTACGTAAAGTTCTTCCAGCACACTACGAATTTCTTGAATAGAAATTCTTCGCGCACAAATGTCTGAATACAAATTATAAATGATCGCATCGCTTTCACTATCGTCACCCCAGCAAATCTGTTTTACACTTTCACTTAAGCGAGTCCGCAACTGCATCAAGGCTTGCAATTTGTAACCTACTTGTTTTGTTAAACGCCAAAATCGATCAGGTTTTAAGTTCTTTAAATTGTCTTTGTAGAAACAACCCAGAGGATTGATATTGTCGATATAAAACTTTTCAGAAATACGATCTTCTAGTTGCGGTGGACTTGCCGTGATAAAATAAATAGGAAAGTATTCTGTTCCTTTTTGTTCTGTACGATACTGCGCCAAATTTCTTAGAAGCGTATCAGTTCCTGGAACATTTTTTTTGTTCAACGCGCGTTCCATAATGGTTTTAAATAACCCACGTAATGAATCAATCGTCGTATCTAAATATGTTTTATCCAAATCCCAAATGAAGACTTCGTCAGCGCCTTTTTCCAACCCCTCGGGAGCATAACGAAAAAAAACCACGTCACCATTTACTTCGGATTTATTACGCCAATCTGCCATGATATCTACAGGTTAACAGTTTAAAAACATAACTCAACTTATCCAGACCTATAAAGATTGACGATAAGCGTATAAATTCTGAATCCAGCCCATCGGCCTGGGTTGATTCAAGTGAAAAGTAAAGTTACCTTTATTCAGAGGTGATTCATGAAAATACATATTCTGACTGTGTTAATCCTGACTTCTGTGACTTTCGCTAAAGTGCAAAATGATGGCCTAAAAGGTCAGCTTAAAGGCACTGGTGGATTCGGTTTTGCGGGTTGTGGTTTTGGATCCATGATGTTCGAACCTAAAGAAAATCAACTTATTGCCATCACTTCAAATCACATTACGTCGTCGCAAGCATTTGGTATTTCTTCTGGTACGTCAAACTGCATGGACACCATTCCAACGACAATTAATCACGCTGAAAGTTTGCCGGAATTTATCGAAAGCAATAAAGATCGATTGTCTGCAGAGGCCGCCAAAGGCCAAGGCGAAACAATTAATACTTTATCGACAATACTTGAATGCAAACCCCAAGAAGTGGGTTTGACATTGAAGGAAAACTATAAAAAGATTTTTATTGATACTAAAATGGAGTCTGCTTCGATCGAAGCCAAATTACATAATTTGATAGATGACAATCAACAGTGCTTCTAAACTTTATCCCATTTGATTTTCTCTTTAGGAAAATCGATCCAGCTTTCATTTTCTGGAAAATCTTTTGGGCGAACCTCGGTCTGATCAAAGTATTTTAAAAAGCCCGTTAAAGCGCACACAAACGCTTCAAATGCGTGATTGTTCTGAACCATTATCTTTTTGTCCTGGTCATAAACAAACGCTAACTTATGTTCGACAAGCTCTTCTAAAATATTCTCGCGGACTTCATTTCCAGAAACCGAGTGCCGATGAAACCGTAAATCAGACTTAGAAATATTCATAGAACGGCCTATGCGCCAAACCGATAATTTTGGAAATACTTCGATCCAGTTTCCAGCAAAACGTCGTTTTAAAAACATACAGCGGGCCAAAAGCGGAGCTGAATTCGCGCCCATGGCGTGAGGTAGTTGAAAGTTTTCCTCCAGTTCATCATTTACAATGAATTCAACAGCCTTCTGTGTATAGGGCGTAAACTGCTTTTTTACTTTTTTCTTTTTTTGTTTTTTTTGAATTTGTTTACGCATCCAAACGATGTGATCGACTTTGCAAAGTTCATAGCCTGGGCACTTTAATTTGCAATCTAAACACAATGGCTGCTGAAATGGGGTATCGACAGAAATACATTCGATCGAATCTTTGTAGGATTCTAAAATCTCGATGATTTTTTGATCGGCGGAATGATTTAAATCGCCGACAATGCGATCGTATATTTTAGTTAGAAAAATTTTATGGTACTTAGGGAAGTATTCGATCACGGCGACGCACGCCTTGTCGTTCTTCCCTCCCGACAAAGACAGCCCTACGAATCTGTGGAAGCCAGATCCACTGGTTGAGAATTCAAAATTTGAAACCCCTGAGTTTGACATTCTTTTATAATTTTAGATCGCTCTGACGGAGCTGTCCAGACAAGAACGCAGCCGCCCCCTCCGGCGCCGCAAATTTTTACCTGGGATTGCCCTGTTTTCTGCGATATTTCTTTAATCTGACGAATTTCAGGACTTGAAAAACTCTCTGTAAGCTGAATTCGGAATTTATATTCCTGTTCGAAAATATCAGGCAATTTGTTCCATTCATTAGAAAGACAATACTGAGCCGTCTTAGCCGCGACCTCTTTTAAACCGTGCAGTGCTGATAAAACTTTTGCATCCTTCGCCACTGCCGACTTCATCACTTCAAAATTATTAATTCCCGAATGATGTGCCTTTCCAGTATAAATTAAAAGAAAATAGTCCTTTAACGGCGTGCTGTTAATTGGAATTACTTTTTGCTGAATTCCCTTCACACTGTAATCCAAAATATTTAATCCACCGCTAAATGCTGGGTAATAATCCTGCGTTCCAGTCGGTGTATTTAATATCTGAGCCTCCATATTATGAGCAATGTCTACAACCTCATGACTGGTAGGAATCGCCTGGCCTTGCATTTTGTAAAACGCCTTCATCATCGAAATAACAAGACTTGAACTACCACCCAATCCTCCGCCCACAGGGCTTTGGGAAGCCGTCATTAGTTTAAAACCGGAAGCCGGTCTAAAAAAACCAAGTACTGGCTTATAAAGAGTCAGTTGTGGATCAGCACTAGCTAGCAACGCATCCAAGCTGGCAAAAGTCTTAGTGTAATTTAGATCTCTGGAATCGATTGTGACTTCAGCACCGGCCTGCTTGGTCAACTCTACTTGCGAATAAATATCAATTGCTACATTCACTGTTTTAGCGCCGCCTACAAAGTTAAATAGTGGCCACATATCCAGTGTGCCGCCAGCCAAATCCACGCGGGTTGGTGAAAAAATCTTAATTTCATTTGCCATTTTTAACTTCTTTTTTAGCGTCAACAGGAAGTGCTTTGCCTTCGTTATTAACTTTGATTTTAATAATATCGTTCAAACTCAATTTATTAAATTCTGATTCGTCTAGCAAAAATGGTTCGTCGTAAAGATTAGTTTTTGCATAACGGAATGTTTTTTCTTCGTTATTGATTTTTTTTGTTTCCGCCTCAGAAAACTGTAATTCGAAATACACTTGATCGGAAGAGTCTTTGAAAACGATCTTTTGCTTTGTAATATCTTTCTTAACTGCTTTAGGCGCCAAGTATTCTTTAGCCACGACATTTTTAATCACTTCAAGCAAACTAGATACTTTATCCTGCTGAACTTCGTTAGCACTATCGGCAGGATCCAATTCCCAAACACTATTTTTCTTTACTAACGAAGCTTTTTTTAAGGTAGTTTCATATGCGAACTTTTCAACCTTAGTTTTATCAAAACTTGCAAATGGCAATCTGTAGTCGAGTAAATCAGTTAATTTCATACCGGAAAAACGAGTGATAATTTCGTTTCCAATTTTAACCAGTAAATGACGGCTCACTACTTCAGCGTACACGGTTTTATCTTTGGCCTCGTAGAAATGTCCCGTCCAACTCCCTTCCGTCAACTTTACATCAATCGTGGCAATACTTGGACCCAAATTCAATTTCTTGATTTGTCGGGCCACATCCTCATTCTCGGCCACAAACTCTATCGCTTTAAGTTCATTGATCTTATTAATATTCTCGCGAATTACGTTTTGATCTAAGGCTAAATTGGGTTGTTTCGGAGTGATCCATTTTGCATCCTTATTTTGGATATCGATGGTGTTGGATTTATTTTTGATTTGAAATGACTGAACATTGGATAACTGATGTCTGAAAAGGTGTTTATTTCGAACATCAAATACTTTCTTACTTGCGTAAGTGCTCCAACCGGAAGATCCCACCATAACTTTGTTTTCGCCAGGGAACCGAATGAAACTATTACCTTCAAAATTTTTCTTATCGGAAACTTCAACGGTCACCTGCTGATTTGAATTTGTTTTTACTGTTATGGTTTTAACTGGTTGGTCAAATCCGAAATACTGCCATTTTATATCATTGCCTTCGACTGCAACCGACATTGTTTTTTCTTCTGTTAACTGCTTTAGCCAAGATTCAATATCGGCATTGTCTGCAGAGTCTTTGATTGGAGCTGTCACGCTCCAACCATCGCTACTGCGGCTTAAAGTGATTTTTTGTTCTAAATTGTTTATCTCAATAAAGTTCACTTGATCCGCGTTGATACCTTTTAGGATAATAGCCTGTTGTTCCTCACGAACTTTTTCCTTTTCCTTACCTTGGTACTCACCAAAATAAGTGTAAAGCGACAATACGACGACAACACCCAATAATATCCAGGTCGCTTTATTTTTTTTCATTACGCATTTCTCCTTCTATACCAAATAACGATAGCAGAAATGAACATGATAATTGGCAAGGGGATCACGATACCAAAATAGAAAAAGGCTTGCTTGGATTGAGACGGATCGATTTCAGTTTTGGTCAGTTCCTTAGGACTGATACTGATTAAATTGTCGTCCTTTGCCAACTGAGAAAATGAATTGGACACTAGGTCTTTATTCATATTCGCATCAAGCAAGTCGTTGGTAAAAATATCGGCATCACCAAACAAGATTAATTGGAATTCTTTACTACTATCGGCGGTCAGCTTTCCTTTAGCGTAATATACAGACGTATAGTTACCTTCATCTTTAGGCACGGCCGCTTTGATATCGACAACAGAAACAGCAGGGCCGACTTTCACTAACTCATCATAAGTAATTGTTGTAGGGGCCGATGGCAATTTTTTGATAGATTGCGGAAGGAAAAACAGTGCTACTTGATTTTTTGGAAATGCCTTCGTGATTTCACTTGTTCCTGAGTATTGGAACGCGAACGTAATCCCTTTGGGTAGTGGCGTATTGCTTACGCTGATCAAGTAATCACCTTGCAATTCTAAACCGAAATTCTTAACCCAAGCATCTAAACCCGATTTATTTTTCGGCTCTAGGCCCAAAATTAAATTTCCACCGTTCTTTGCATATTCAGTTAACGCTTTTATTTCATGCTCAAGAAACCCTTGTTCCGCATTTACAATAGCAACCGCATCTGCATCGTCGGGAACTTTCCCTGTTTGAGCCAATGTTAAATTAGCTACTTGGTAGTTCTTAGATTCCAAAACGGTTTTCAATCGACCAAGTCCTTTTGCACCGCTGGTATCCGATAACGAGAACTCACCATGGCCATCAACAAAGTATATCTTTTTAGATTTATCGCTCATCACACGAATTAAAGCTTGAGTCAGATCTTGTTCATCAATTTTTTCGATACTTTGTTTTTTCTTGTTGTACTCGATAAATACAATGCCTTTACCTTGCTTAACTCCGTATTCTTCCGCTAAATCGGGACGTTCATTAACCTCTACAAACTCAAGACTGATTTGGCTGGTTACATCTTGGTATTTTCTAATTAACTCACGAAAAGCTCTACGATTTTCTTCCGATTCTTTTTCTTTTTCATGATAAAAGAAACGAACTCTCAGTGGCTCTTTTAAATTGTTAAGCAGTTTTATACTTTGCTCAGACAATGTATTTCTTTTAGCTTGTGAAAAATCGAAAGTTTTAACATTTCGAGCCCCAATGAAGTTCACCATGAAAATAATGGCAAACACCAAAAGGATCATCACGCCCATATTCATTCCATGCTTCGTTGTCTTCATTGAAAGAAATTCTGTGTAGAATTTACGATCAAATAAAAACGCTGCGGCCAAAAAGAAAACAACCAATCCAATGATTACCCAGTAAAACGGATACCATTCACGAATGAAAAATCGTGTTATACC
The DNA here is from genome assembly GCA_963932905.1 of uncultured Bdellovibrio sp. GTDB lineage: Bacteria > Bdellovibrionota > Bdellovibrionia > Bdellovibrionales > Bdellovibrionaceae > UBA2316. The sequence goes on along the minus strand of CAWVRN010000008.1, from coordinate 40,539 downwards.
GAACGCCGCTAATGATAACCCAGAAAATAATAAACTCAGTTGCCCTAATTTGCTCATATTTACCTCCAGCGATGAGATTCGACTACGCGTTCATTTAGAAATAGAAACAGACCAATACCGCTGAAAAAGTAAATCAGCGAATTAGTTCTAATTGTTCCTTCAATTAATCCAGATATATGGAAACTAAGAGAAATATGTTCTAGAATATTTCTCGCCCATTGCGAATCTGCAAACTCTACCCCTTGAGAAACAAACCATACTGCAATATTCAACAATGCGGCCATTACGTATGAAATCAAAATACTTTCTGACAGACTTGAGCAGAACAAGTTCATTGCCGCATAAATGGCGGCGATCAAATAAATTCCAAAGAACGCAATGATCAATGGAGCCCAGCTAAAGTCAGCGAACAGTGCGGTTCCAAGTGGGTATGCAAACGCGATCGCAAAGACTACAAACAAAGCCATCAACGCGCCCAAATATTTCCCCAATACGATTTCATACGATTTCAATGGTGACGTTAAAAGCAAATCAAATGTTCTTAGTTTTTTCTCTTCCGCAAATAATCTCATTGTAATTGCTGGTACAATAAAAATCAAAAGTAGGTTCAAAATCTGTAAGTGATTTAAAAAAACTGTATAATGAATGTTCAGTTGCGCGCCCATCCCCGGCTGCATCATCGCCATGCTACCGGCTTGAAAAAACTTTTGCAATTGAATCGTGAAAAGCAAACTTAAAATCAAAGTTAACATTGCTAGCATGATGTAGAAAGTAGGACTTTTCGCAAATCCTTTAAATTCTTTCCATGCGATAGTCATAATACCCGACATACTATCCTCCTTTTTCCATTCCGTAAGTCAGTTTCAAAAAGACATCTTCTAAATCCACGCGTGATGGTGTCAATTCAATCAGCCCAAGGCCGTTGCTGACGATTCTTGACGAGACTTTATCAATCGTTTCGTCATCACCCTTGTAATCTATGCGCCATTCTTTTTTGGTTGTTCCTACGTCGACGCTAAGGACTTCATCGATTCCCGAAATCACTGTTCTTAAATCTGAAACTTCTTTTCTAAGACGAACAAAAATACGTCCTTGGCCTTTTTCTAATTTTGACAAGTTATCAATCGTATCTTGCGCTACAATTTTACCTTTACTAATAATGACTACTTTTTCGCATGTAGCTTGAACTTCCGGCAAAATATGAGTGGATAAAATTATTGTGTGATGACCTTTTAATTCACTGATCAAATCACGGATTTCAGCCACTTGTTTTGGGTCTAAACCAACCGTCGGTTCATCCAGAATTAAAACTTCAGGATCTGATACTATAGCCTGAGCAATACCCACGCGTTGTTTGAAACCTTTTGATAGATGGTGAATTAAGCGATTTTTTACTGAGCCCAAATTGGTTTTCTCAATTGCACGCTCAACATACGTATTCAATTTATCTTTCGGAACTTTTTTTAATTGAGCCACGTACCGCAGATATTCCGATACATATTGATCTGCATAGACCGGTGGGGTTTCTGGCAAATAACCAATGCGTTTTTTCACTTCGATCGGGTTTTCAAACACATCAAATCCCGCGACTGATGCTGAACCATCCGACGGAGCCATAAACCCAGTTATGATTTTCATCGTCGTTGATTTACCAGCTCCATTGGGTCCCAGAAATCCAACCACTTCGCCCTTTTTGATAGAAAAAGAAACATTGTCGATTGCTTTCAAAGAACCATATTCCTTAGTCAAATTTTTTACTTCTATCACATTGAACTCCTCTTAATACTTTGAAGTCGTATAAAAAAGTTTCTTCATACCTGACTTCATAGTCAAGAGGTTGCTTACGTGGTTGATACGCGCAAAGTCTTTGTGTTTGTGTGAGTCACGCGTCCCAATTTGTCACCCTTAAGCAGCTTCACGAAGCGGCATTCCGTATAAATAACTTCAATATGTTGTGGAGATTTCTCCTTTTGATTTTTGAAACATTCTTTGGCAAACCAAGCCGCCATCTTAACCAGCTCAGCATGACCTACAGTGACCGATTTATTTCTGCGCGTAATTGCATACGCACTGGGATAATCTTTCAAGTGGAACCAAAGTTCCCAGGGTTGCGAACTTTTTAGAAGTTCAACGTTATCCTTAGCATTTTTTCCCATGTACAAACTGACATTCGGGTTAACTTCAAACTTGCGAGTGTCCACGTCACCCTTGCTAATCGCCGAAATCTTATGTTTCGGCTGAGGAGGCGGGCCATCCAAAGACGAAGTCAATTCGCCAATTTCCTTTAGCAACAACTCGATCCGGTTCGACATGCCATCTTTTTTTGCAGCCAACGTCTTTGCTTTTTTGAAGATTTGCTCACGATCAATATTTTTAGGGTGGTACTGGCGAAGCCATTCTTGATGCTGGTCAGACAACTGGTTTGCCGTTTGGTATTTCAAGAGTTCGCCAATTTTATACAGCATTGCCACACTGACTTCATTTTCTGCATTTTGTTGCTTTATCTTTTCGATGGCTTCCGTTTTCTTTCTTACTTTTTTTTGAACTTCTAGTTTCCAATCCGCATCGACATCTTTGGTTTGAGCAACACTCTCAGAAACTTTTTTGTCTGATGGAATTTTTTCCGCGTACCACTCTTCTCGAATAACTTCTAATGAACGAAAATCAGCAACCTCTGCTTTCTGCTCTGAAAATTCTGACAACTCACGAGGTTTATTCCAATAAACATTTTTCGTTTTCCCTAGGGCTTTCACTGATAAAGCAACGTTTTGGAAACCAGGTACTAAAATGACTTCCATTACCAACGGATTTCCGCTTTCGTCAGATAAATGAATCTCGAATTTACGTCCCCAGTGCTCTAAATACTTCACATCAACAACTGATTTTCGCAAAAAATGTTTACTTAAAAACAACCCCAGTGGCACTTTCTGTGATTTTTTTTCTAACTTGTAAGTCGATGATTCTAAAAAAAATACGGGTGGCGTTCGTAGGGATATGCGCAGAATAAAGGATCGACTTGCGTAAAAAAGAAGCAGCAAATCTTTTTCGAGCACACTAAAATCCTGAAGTTGCGCCCCAACTATGAGCTTGCGAAGTCGATCGACCCCGCCCTGAAATTCTAGAAAATTCATACTTTTCACTAGCTCACCTTTGCCACTCTCTTGAAATCCCGAAAAACCTACTAGGCCTTCGTGTTTAGGCCCGTTCAAAATGATACAACTTTTGACTGAACTATCAAACTTTCCTTGATTTCTGTTCTGATTTTTTACAAGCCCTTTTTTCTTTAAAGGTTCAAAATCTAAATCCGAAACTCTTAGTATGAACGATAAACAAGTACTAATTGAGTTGATCATTACATACCTAAGAGATTCGTCGAATCTTAACGAAACGACTTCTCAGTTTGTAAAACGCGTACGCGATCAGTTTGTTAAATACTTGTTAATGTCGAATACGATCCCAGAGCCAGTCTTTAGAGAGGTATTAACTGACCTAGAAGAAGAAATCGTCGAGATCTTTAGAAAGAAGACGTATGGCTACCAATCTCTAAAAGAATTTAGAATTTCAAGAATACTTAAGAATTAGATCCTGGACTTACGTCTGGACAAAATCCCCACTTTTTAAAAAGTCCTTCCACAACGAAGATCCCCGTCTTACCAAGATTCAAAGTAAGGGAATAAAACTAAACAAGACAATAAATCGGTATTTTTTTAGATTTGGGCTCCCAACCCCTGTGGCTGCGGAAAATAACAAATAAATTCTGAACCCTTGCCCATTTCGCTTCTTAACTCAACCCGACCGCCATGAGCTAACACGATATGCTTAACAATGGCCAACCCCAAGCCTGTGCCGCCGCGATCACGAGAGCGACCTTTATCGATGCGATAGAACCGCTCAAACAAACGATCATGATGTTCTTTTGGAATCCCAGGACCATTATCACGAACTTTAAGAACAACGACACCGTCACTGTCGTATTCCCAAGAGATGTGGATTTCTTTACCTTCAGGGATATATTTAATGGCGTTAGTAACTAAATTTCTTAATACCTGATCAATTTTCTCACCATCACCACGAAGAGAATCGACTGCGACATTTATAAAAATCTTGTGATTTTTCGCTTGCGCTAAAATCATCAAATCAGAAACGACCAAGTTACTTAGCTGCATGGGGTGAACTACGGCGGTTTTCACTTGTTGATGTGATTCTAAAGTCGAAATGGTCAATAAGTCGGTGACTAGATCAATCAATCGATCCACATTACGCGATATGATTTGCAGGAAACTTCCTGCCTGAGCGGTGTTGCCCGCCTCAAAATCTTGCTTAAGAGTTTCAATATAGCCTTTGATTGATGTCAAAGGAGTTCGCAGTTCATGAGACGCATTACCGACAAAGTCGATTCGAATTTGATCGGTCTTTTTAATATCAGAAATATCATGAAAAATTCCAATCATTCCATATATTTCATTTGTCTTACCTTTTCGTAATGGACTCAACGACAATAGAAAATGGCGAGTACTGACATCCAGCTTGGTTTCCATCTGTAATTCCAGTTTCACTACTTGACCCTCTACCAAAACACGCCGAAATGAATTGTAAATGACGGGATCACGAAATACATCGGTCAGAAAAATTTGCTCTTGATTCATTTGCCCTGAATCTAAAAACAGCGTCGCAAACCGTGAATTAAAAAATGTGATCTTTTCATTGGTTGATATACTAACCAGGCCTTCTTGCACCGACGACATAAATGCCTGAGTTTCTTCTCGTTCACGGTATAATTGTTCTTTGCGCTTTTTTAATTTTTTCTGAATTTTATTTAAACCTTTTTCCAATACGGAAAATTCACCGATTTCTTCTTCCGTCAAATCGTCGGCTTCAGGTTGCCATTCACGCATCGCTTTTTTGTGCGAAAGTTTTAAGATCTTCATGTAAATGCGATGAATCGGCTGAGTGAAAAAGAATGCGGTCGTTAATGAAACTAGAACCGAACCTAAAAAGAATAGTGAAATCCATTTTATAGTTCCTAGTTGCGTGAAGAAAAGACCAAGAAATAAAATATTAAACGATATGACTTGGATGATGAAAAACTGAAGGAATATCCGCCAAGGAAAATGCCAGAAGGTAAAACTAATTAGATTCCGTCTTAACCCGGTAACCAACTCCCCTAATTGTTTCAATGCGATCTCCCCAGCTACCTAGTTTTTTTCTTAATCCAAATACGTGAGTATCAATGGTGCGGCCAATAACGTTCACACCTTCACCCTGAATATTCTCGATCAGGTTATCCCGAGTCAACACGCGACCCTGGTTTTGGATCATAATCCCTAATAACTTAAATTCACTGGGCGTTAAATGCAATTTTTCATTGTTCAGCATGACATCATACGTGCGGAAATTGATGTACAGCGGCCCAACCGTTAGTTCTTCTTGTGTATCTGCACTATCTTTTTTAGGTACGCGTCTCATGACAGCACGAACACGCGCCATTAAGATAGCCGGATCGAATGGTTTTGTTAAATAATCGTCGGCACCGCTTTCTAAGCCTTGAACAATATCTGCCGGATCTGTTTTAGCCGTCACCATCACTACGCGTGTGTCGATTTCTTTGTCTTTTAGGAAGCCGAGAAGGTCCATGCCGCTAAGGCCGGGCAGCATCCAATCTAGAAGGATCACATCGAATTTTTTTTTCCCAAGCTGTTCAATGGCATCTGATACATTATCACATTCCGTGACTTTAAAACCTTGTCGTAGCAAATGCAGAGCAATTAATTCTCTGATCTCTGTTTCGTCTTCGACAACAAGGATATTAGGATCCAGATTTACCACCGTGTCGGATATCGCTGCCCGTGTAGGCGAAAATGACGTCTTCTGCAATGTTTGTTGCATGGTCACCTAACCTTTCAAAGTTTCGTGCAATTAAAATTAAATCCAAACTCGCATCCACGTCGTCCGGATTTTTCTTCATATGTTCACATAATTCTCTAAATACGCGGTTCTTACGCTCGTCCACTTCATCATCCATCACAAGGATGGCTTTGGCAGCGACCGCATCACCGCGGACGAAACAGTCCAAAGACTTCTTCACCATGGCGCGAACAAATTCACTCATTTCAGAAATAAGGCTGACGTGCTGAAGTTCCTTACGAGACAAATAGTCTTGCGTTGTGTACGCAATGTTCGTGCACTGATCGCCCATGCGTTCAAGGTCAGTATTGATTTTTAAAATGGACAAAATAATACGCAAATCTTTAGCGACTGGGCTTTGCTTAGCTAAAATATTCAAGCAGCATTCATCGATTTTAATGTGATCTTCGTTAATTTTATTTTCTATTTGATGAATGTTTTTTAGCTTAGATGGGTTACGTCCCAATAGAGCTTCGGTGGCTTCGAATAGAGCCAATTCCACGCTACCAGCCATGATTAAAATTAATCTTTTAGCTTCATCAATCTGAGTATCTAAAGCGCGTTCCAACGAATGCTCCATGTTTGTTAGTTATCTAAATTTGATAGACTTGTAAACGTAGTAGTACGTAACAACAAGCCCCTAACAAAAATCTAACACACTTTTGGGGAAAATCTAGGCGGATTCTTAAATTATGAGCGTACTTACGTACGCGACGCTAGAAAATTTGGCGTAATCCAAAGAAACCGAATTCTTTCTCGTTAGACTTCGTAGAATGCAGGTCTTTGTAAACTGTTTTGGTATAACCTAGTATGCACGAACGCATGTTGTCTTTGACAATCATGGCTATGTTTTCAGACTCAATTTCATCCAATTTTACGTCTTTGTAGGGATCCAAATAGTCTTTTCGCGCTAAGAATTGCAGCTCGGAGTCGACTTTAAATAGCAACCAGGCCGAAGCCCCCTCGGCTTGAACCATGGTTTCTGGGTAGGCTGATCCATCCCATCCTTCGGCACGACCATAGGCGACAGTCGCATTGCTTAATTCTTTAGACGTTAGCCCCTCTAGGCCAAGCTCGACAAGATTGCCTTTCCATGCGATGCGAACCAGATTTCTTTCTTTTACATTGAATGGGCTTTCATATTCATCATAGGCACCACGAATGGCAAGAGCCGCAAAGTGGAAACTAGAGTCATCGTAATTGATCCCAATATAGGTATCCTTCTGCATGCCGTCTTCTTTGGTAGTATTTTCTTCTCCGTTATAGACGCCGACGGAAAAATCCAAATAAGGGCTGGTGACATAACGAATTTCCAAACCGATATCAGCTGACGGCAAATAGTTGTAACGATAAGCAAACGCACGGAATTCGGGCACAACGTCGTAATCAAGCAACAGCTCATTGTCATCCAAATAAGCATTCTTAATTAAGCCATAGCGAACAATCCAAGAATCGCTTTCTGAAATATGCTGAAAATAAGCTCGAGCCAATTCCGTTTGAAATTTCTTAGTATCTTTGTTGCGATTTTCTGCCATCTGAACTTGAAAATAGACCGAATTGTTTTTTTCAATCAAATAGTCCGCTGCTAATTTTAACGACGGCAAAGAGAACGCAACTTGTCCCCGTTCCGATGTTGGTTGCGACCCCAAACGAGTCAACACATCGACTTCACCTTCGACTTGCCAGTTTTCCGCTTTCATTTGTGCATTTACAACAAACGGTAGCATAAGCAAAACAGCGAACGATAGTATTTTTCCCATAGGAAAGCCCCCTCAAGTCTTTACATCGAACAATATTTGAATCACAATGTCAAACATGGGTAAAGTCTATTCAGCCATCGATATAGGTTCAAATGGAATACGGATGATAATTTCAGAGGTTTCCTATGATTCGTCGACAAAAACCCACATCATGCAAGAGATTAAAAAAATACGCTCCCCTATTCGTTTAGGCAAAGAAGTGTTTTTAGATAAACCCATCTCTCCGCAAACTATAAGTGATTCAGTGGAGACATTTGAACATTTTCGCAATATCAATCAAAAGTACCGCGTACAGGCCTGCCGTGCTGTAGCAACAAGCGCCTTGCGTGAAGCTTCCAACAAATTAGAATTCATTGATAAAATTGCAAAAAAAAGCGGAATTAAGATCGAAATTATAGATGGCCAAGAAGAGGCCCGTCTGATTTATTTGGCTGTCAGCAAGGAAGTTGAATTAAAAAACCGACGTTGTGTTTTAATCGATGTCGGCGGCGGCAGTGTCGAAATTACATTGTCGGCCAACGGTAAAATGAAACAAACGGAATCCTTTCCAATGGGCACAGTACGCATCATTGACCAACTAGAAAAACGCAAACTAGACGAAACTCATTTGAAAGTGGTCGTCGGCGATTTTATCAAACCTGTGTTTCAATTCATCGATAAAAACGATTTCCATCACGAAATAGATTTTGCTATCGGCACTGGTGGAAATTTAGAGTGCATGGCGCGATTAAAATGGGACCTTTTGAAAAAATCATCGAACACATTTATCACACTGAATGAGCTGATCGAAATCTATGACAAGCTCTCTACAATGTCGATCAAGGATCGCATTGAAAAATTGAATCTACGCCCCGACCGTGCGGACGTAATTCTGCCCGCGATCTACACTGTTAAGATGATTTTACGACAATGCGATGCTCACCGCATTTTTGTTCCGAGAGTGGGCTTACGCGACGGCATTCTCTGGTCCATGATCCTGTAGCAAATCAAATTGAGACACTTCTTTTTCTTAAAGAAATCCCCTGTATTCCCGAAACGTTTTGCATGGGTATGCTAGATCGTTACAAGAAAAAAGGTGGCTTCATTCAACTTCTTAATTTACTTGAAACCTCAAGTAAAGCTAAGCAAGAACAATTCCTAACTCTTATTTCACAAGAAAATGTGAATTGGGAAATGGAACTTAAAAAACGTGTACTGACTGTAGATAAAATTGTCGAATGGCCTAGAGAACCGTTAAGTGAAATTATCTCGCGTATCCAGCCTTTAACTTTGGCGGTCGCTTTACGCAAATTTGAAGTACCTAAACGTGAAGAAATTCTAGCCGTTTTATCTCAAAGCGATAAACGCAAAATCCTGAGTTTGATCGACGAAACGAATCCGAATCCAGCTGAGATTGCGACATGCTTGTCGAAAATTGTGATGGAAGTTCGTGGTTTGATTCAACAAGGTATTATCAAACTGGAAAAATTCAATCCCGATATGGCTGTTCCCGAAAATATCGAGGACCTAATCAATCAAAGAGGCTCTACAGTTATTTCTTTAGTGGAACAAACGCCGTCATCCGCAGCAAGCAGTGACAATTCAGAAACGACGTTAGATTTTAGCGGAGCTAATAATCGCGCCAGTTCAGGCAGCGATAAATTAGACACGTTAAAAGAAGAAAATGATTTCCTTAAAAAGAAAGTCAACCAACTAACTCAAGAAGCAACGACGCTAAGAATTGAGAATTCAGTCCTAAAAAACAAGCTCGAACAAATTAAAAAAATAGCCTAAGTCTGCAAAGTACGCTATACCGTCTGAATGATGGTGCGTACTTTTCTATTTACCTTACTTCTAACACTAGCGACGCTTTCCAAAGCCGTATCTAAATCAGATTCGGATTTAACCATCAAGCGTATTGAAGATGAAAAAACATTCGTCGCGATCACATATGAAGAACATTTAAAAGTAGGCGACCGTTTCAGCATTCATTCTGATAAAACTCAGGAAATTATAGGACTGGCGGAATTGATCAGTACGCAGATTTCACAGGCCGGTTATACGGAAAATAATTTCATCGTTTTAAAAATATTTAAAGACCAAATTATTTTTCCTGGTCACCGGCTAAAACCATTGGCCTTGGTGACGGCTAATTCCAACTATCAAGGTGCCACCCTTTTGATGATTCGTAATACCGGCGAAAATATTTCTAGCCGCTACAAACCGTTGTACACTCAAGGCTTCTTGGTTGGCGATACGGCAGCCACATTGGATCAAGACGAATTTCTGGTAAATTACTTGGGTCAGGTCTACTATGGACTGTACCCTCGATTCACAATTGGAACAACAGCGCTTGTTAATGCTGCCGGTGGTTTAAACTTCTTGGCCAAGTACCGCCTACTTTCTACTAACGAAAATACGATATCGACGCTAGTGACCTTTACTCGGGTTCCTGATTCGACTCAGAGCAATTTGAACCTAACCTTTCTTTGGGATTCATTTTCCAACGACACCATGATTACGCATAACTTTTTAAGTTTGGCCGTTTTGGCTTACGATCGAGCCGCAGAAACTACGGCCATCAAATCATTTGGATCGAGCTCGATTCAGACTGGTTACGAATTTATTTTGAAAAGCTGGGATCGCGTTTTGATCGGACCCAATTATAACTTTGAAAAGAAAACGATTGGGGGTTACTTGTCTTATGTGGCCATTTGGGATCGTTTTAATTTGAATGTCAGTTTGAACACGGTCGACATTCGTGCTGACCGCTTTGATTTAAAAGATGGTTACAATATGTTCTTGGATGTTTACTGGCGCTACTAAGTTATTCCGCTGGGCAAGAATAAGAACTAATTGATACCTTTGTACCGACAGGCAACTTTTTATTAAATTTAATTACATTGCCTACTAATTCATGCGTGATTGAAGAATCTGATGTTGATACCGTGACGTTCAATCCTTCTGGAGTCGAACATTTAATAGCGTAACTATCGACAATTGGGCCAACTACGTTATCGAAGATTTCAGTTAACTGTCCTGCATAGTCGTTCAAACAGATATCACCAAGAACCATTTTTACACTAGCTAAGCCTTTTTGAGATCGCTCTGTATTAACAATCGATAAAGCTTCTTTTCGAGCATTGTTGTATTCAGTTCCATAAGAACCACTGACGATACCAGACATTTGCTGATTTTGGATCGGCAAGCAGTACGCGTCCGCAGTAATGATCGGGTGAATACCGAATGTTTTACTAGGATATGTTGAACGAATGGTAGCGGCTAAGTTTTTACCCGTGTCCATGTCTTCCAAAGCGTACTGTCCACCATGTAAATACAACTGACTACGCTCATCTTCGTCGGATAGAAAGATAATGTGAAAGTCAGCGTCGTCACGCAAGAAGCCATCTGGATTGTTCCGCGTGACTAAGTTAGCTGCGTAGATACCGCGCTCGTCGCCTGAAGGACAGTTGTTGTAGTATTCAGTCGAATAATTTGTATCCGAGGCTGTTTTGCCAGAGTTCATCCAATTTGTGATGAACGTTTCACACGCCAAAGTTTCTTTACGCTCGATAGCTGTTTTGAAGATCGCTGTTTTGGTCGCTAGATCGCCATCTTCTTTAGATAAAAACTTTTTTCCTGTAGATAGCGCGATTAGTTTGCCATCTTGTAAAGCGCCATTTCCGTTAATAGCACGAGCTGCGTTTTGGGAGCTTGAAATATCTGTTGTTGTAAACGCGATACGGTAGTTAACACCTTTATTTTCTAAATTTTGAATGAATTGATTGAAACGAGCTGACATACGATTTTGTTCAAATGACATAGAGGCCGAGTTATCATCCACAATAAGAACGTCAACTTTACCACCATCTACTGTGTAATCTTGCGCGGGATAAACAGCTTTACCGTTCTGTACTACACAAGTTCCATTTTTCTCGCATTCTAAGTTCTGAGAGAACTTCACGCCCGAGCATGCACCTAAAAAATAAGACATGAACGCAAATAATATAAGTGGTCTGATTGGAAATCGCATAATTCTCTCCTACTTTTGTGAATTCCAAATACCTGGCCAAGATTCTACACGCCGTCTGTTGAGTTTATTTGACTTGGTGGATGCGGGGACAATTTGAGTTCTGTGTGTGTCGTGATTTTAGACAGTCTCAATTTGAGAAAACGGTTGGGAGCGGGTTTGCAGCGCTGGGTTCGGGGCGAGCGCTGGGTTCGGGGCGAGCGCTGGGCGTTGATGCAGATCGGGGCGAGGTTCGAAACCCTTGAAGGCTTGATGGTTCTCTTAAGAAGCTTTGGTTCCCTTTAGGGCGAGTATCTTCTTGTTGGATGAGATTTCTGTTTTTAGGCGGACGCCATCGTGGCTCAAGCAGCCGGTTCGCTTCGCGAACAATACCGCATCCATGCAGCAGCTGAGCCGCCTAAAAACAGAAATCTCATCCAACAAGAAGACCGAACTTGAAATGCAGCTTCTTAAGAAAACCATCAAGCCTCCAAGGGTACCCCCAATCTCTAGATCTTTTCTTTTGGGCTTGTGGTCGCTTTTCTTTTTTGGGAAGAAATTTTGAATCGCTTTTGGGTTTAGATGCTCAGATGTTGTATTTCGATTTTTTACGTATATGTGCTCACCGCAAAAGCCTCGGGGTTTTATGAATGAACTATGACATCATTCGAATCTGAAACTTCTTCCCTTTGATCTTTGAGTCTCTTAGTTTCTTTAACACTGCCGACGCGTGGTCAGCGTTTACAGCTACTAGTGAATGATGATCCATGATTTCAATCTTACCCACGTCCGCTGCCTTAAGGCCTACTGTGGGATTTGTTAAGGCACCTAGGATGTCCCCTGCTCTCAATTTTTCTTTTCTTCCTGCGCCGATTGAGATCGTTTGCATCTTCGCTACACTGTGGGTGGTGCTTAAGCTGTGCTGATTTTTGAAACCTAGCTTTGGCTTTTCGAATTTTGATTTTGTGACTTGTTCTAGTTCTAGTAATCTAAGCGTTTCATTTGGTTTGGCTAAGATTATAGCTTGGCCTTTTTTGCCAGCTCGGCCCGTTCTGCCGATTCTGTGAACATAGGTTTCAGCTTGTTGTGGGAAATCAAAGTTTACCACTAACTCAAGGTCTTCAATATCTAAACCTCTGGCTGCAACATCTGTGGCTACGAGTATTCTGTAGGAATTATTTCTGAACAACGAAACGACTCGATCACGATCTCTCTGTTCAAAATCGCCGTGCAGAGCCCCGCAGGGCACGCCTTGTTCTGTGAATTTGGCTACGATTTCATTTACCGTTGCTTTTTGATTGCAGAATATAAGCGTTGAATCGGCCGGATGCTGCTGCAATACGCGCATCAAGATTCCAATTTTATCTTCTTCCTGTTCATAGTCGTATTGGATTTGCTCGATTTTGATTTGGGCCTCGTCGGTGCCTTCGATTTTCACTTCAATCGGTTTTTTTTGATATTTGCGACTAATAGATTTTAGTGTGTCAGGAAATGTCGCCGAAAACAAAGACGTCTGTCTATCTTTCGGCAGCATATCTACGACTCTTAAAAGCTCGTCTTCAAATCCCATCTCTAACATCTTGTCGGCTTCATCGATAACAAACGTCTTTACGTCTTCTAGGTACAGGGCTCTGCGATCGATTAAATCTAGAACTCGGCCAGGCGTACCTACGATAATTTGTGGACCGCTTTGCAAAGATAAAATCTGCTCGCGCGCGGGTACGCCTCCGTAAACCGCCACGACTTGCAGTTCGTTCATTTTACGACCGAATTTACGAGCTTCTTTACTGACCTGAACACTGAGTTCGCGGGTTGGACACAAAATTAAAGCTTGAGGCGTGCGTTGCTTTAAATTTGAATTTTGAAGAATAGGTAGGATGAATGCCGCTGTTTTTCCACTACCCGTTTTTGAACGGCCGATGATATCTTTGCCCTCTAGCAACAGTGGAATGCTTTGGGCCTGAATCGGAGTCATTTGCTCGAAACCAAGCTCTTGCACAACGGACAAAATCTCGCTAGAAAGTGATAGTGACTGAAATGCATTGGTATTCAAACGTGACTCCTAAACAGTTATTTTTACCAATTAGCATCTATTATGGGAAGATGAAACAGGCTATATGAATTTACTACAACTCTATGCGGGCTCTAAGCAATACGGCCCAAAAATTCTATTCCAAGACGCTCGTTTTTCCATTAACGAAGGCGATCACGTCGGCGTTATCGGTCCTAATGGCGCTGGCAAGACTACCCTGTTTAAAATCTTAGCGGGTTTAGAAACTCTAGATTCTGGTGAATTGATAAAATCTAACAAACTTGTGATAGGTTACCTGGAACAAGAAGCCAAAGAACCGGGCGATTTGACGGCAGAAGAATATCTAGCCGAATCGTGCATCACACCCGTCTGGGAATTAAAAGCTTTAGGGTTAGATTTAGGATTGTCCGAACATCATTTTAAATCCACGTTTCAGCAGCTCAGCGGTGGTTACCGCATGCGTATGAAGCTTCTTCAGCTGATCGGTCGTCAACCCAACTTGATGTTGCTAGATGAGCCGACAAACTTTTTAGATTTAGAAAGTATTTTGACGTTAGAAAAATTTCTTCAAGGTTACAAAAGTGCATTTTTACTAATTTCGCATGATCGTGAGTTTTTAAAACGCACGACCGAACACACTTTAGAAGTGGAATCTCCGGACATTACCAAATTCCCGGGACATATCGACGACTACTTTGAACAAAAGGCTCAACTTCGTACGATTTTAGAAGCCCAAGCCGCCAATCAAGAAAACAAAAGAAAAAGTATCCAGGACTTCATCGATCGCTTCGGGGCGAAAGCGACCAAAGCCAGACAAGCGCAAAGTCGTATGAAGATGCTTGATAAGATGGAAAAAATCGAAGTTAAAGATTTACCCGTTAAAGCAAAAATTAAAATCCCACCGCCAATTCATACTGGCAAAGAAACTCTACAGATGGTGGATGGCCATCTTGGTTATGGCGATAAAACCATCGTCAGCAACTGCCATATTCGCTTGGAGCGCGGAGATCATTTAGGTGTTGTGGGATTTAATGGAGTCGGTAAATCCACATTGTTAAAATCGTTATCGGGCCGATTGCCATTGGTTTCCGGGGAACTGAAAATGGGCTATCAGGTGACTCTCTCTTACTACGCTCAGCATGTAAGCGAAGATCTTGACCCGAATGATAGCGTTCTTGAAAGTTTGCAGAAAATGGCTCATCCTGAAGTGATGGCACAAGATATTTTAAATCTGGCCGGCTCATTGCTGTTCTCGGGCGATGCGATTCACAAGAAAATTCGCGTGCTTTCGGGTGGTGAAAAATCACGCGTAGCCATTGGACAGATTTTACTAAAACGAAGCCCATTGTTACTGCTAGATGAGCCAACGAATCACTTGGATTTCGACACTGTAGAAGCATTGACTGAGGCTCTTCGTGAATACCCAGGCTCGTTAGTTGTTGTCAGCCATGATCGAAGTTTTATCGGACGTATCGCGACTAAAATTCTAGAAGTTCGTGATGGCAAAGCCGAAGTTTATCCCGGCACGTACGATGATTATTTGTGGAGCTTGGAAAAAGGAGCCTTAAGGGAGCGCTATAAAGAAGCTGTCGCTATGGCCGGCACAGTGACAAGTGCTAAGCCTCAGACTCTAGAGTCACCTAAAGAAAAACAACCCGTTAGAAAAGGCACCAAGCAACTACAGGCAGAGAAAAAGGAACTTCAGCGTAAACTTTTAAAATCAGAAGAAATCTTAAATGCTAAATCGAAGCGTATGGAAGAATTAAATTTAGAAATACTGACCGCGAAAGGCCCACGCGCAAACGAAATATCCAAGGAACTCAGTGAATGCAGTGATGAAGTTCACCGTCTAGAAGAAACTATTCTGAACTTTATGGAATCGATAGAGCAAATTGATAGTCAACTAACATAGACAAACTATGTATGCCTTACTAGTTATCAACTATCCTGGAAACGAAACGCTTTTAACAGGTGTTGACCCATTTTCCCAACAAGTTCCGTTCTACGATGAAATAGTTTAGGATGAAACAGCGCTGTGTTTTGAATTTCCGTGGTCAAGATTTTCAGTGATTTATTTTTCAATTCAGTTTTCACCATATATTCTGGCAACCACCCAAAACCCAATTTTTTCAGAATGGCCTGTTTCTTTGTATGAAAGTCATTCACATAAAAGTAAGAACTAAAATCAATACGGTCGGTACTTAAACCGATAGGATGAGAGGCTGCTCCAACACGAATGTAGGTGTGATCCTCCAACTCTTTAATTTCAATTTTGCGTGACTTTTGTTTTCCAAGAGAATGCTCAGGATGTGAAACCAGGAACATTCGGAATTGACGAAGCGGGATCGCCTGCAGCTCCCTTCGCTTTATTGGTAAAATGGTGACCATCATGTCGGCATCTTCTGTTTCATACTTACTTTCCACATCGCCCAAAAACGCAGAAACTAATTTTATTTCAGTGGGAGCTTTAAATTCATTTAAAGCAAAAAGCGCGTTTCCAATGGAATCAAAATCTACCACCCCATCGTAGATAATTTTTAAGCTGGGCTCCCAACCCTGTTGAAGATTTTTACATACGGCGCGCAGATCATTTTGAGCCTCCAGCATCTTACGACAGTACTTAAGAACCGTCTGTCCTTCTGTCGTTAATTTGTTCCTGTATCCAGAACGATCAAATAGTTTCAAATCTAGCTGGCTTTCCAAAGTTCGAATTAAATATAGAATAGCTGAATGGCCTTTGTTTAAACTCTCGGCGGCTTTCTGAACGGTGCCTTTTTCGACGATAGCATCAAAGGCAGCCGCTTGTTCCAAAGAAATAAACATAAATCCTCTTTGTCAGTTTTTTTGACAAAGTTTATCGTATCTTTGATCTATATTTCAACTCTTTTTTTAACTATAATTTTAGGGAATTGGAGGCTCCTTGAAAACAGAAAATCAAATTGGGATGAACGGAATTTCTTTTGTTGAATTCAGCACAAATGCTCCGGATGCTTTACATCGGCTTTTCACGGAATTTGGGTTTTCCAAAATAGGTCGACATAACAATAAAAATATAGATTTGTATGTTCAAAATGAAATAGTTTTCTTACTTAACTATGATCCAGAAACCTATGGCTTCCAGTTTCAGAAACAACATGGACCGTGCATTTCCTCAATGGGCTGGCGCTTTTCAGATCCCGAATCTGCATTTGCGACGAGTTTAAAAAAAGGAGCCAAGGCAGCCGCCCAATGTGACTATTCCTCGGTAAATGGCAGGCGTGTTTCTGCCATCCAAGGAATCGGCGACAGTTTGATTTATTTTACTTCCGATAAATTTGACATTGCCTCGCTATTTTCATCACTTGGTTTTATTCACTTGCAAGATCCCGTCGTTGTCCCCACGAAAGGTTTTACACGCATAGATCACCTTACAAACAATGTCTACAACGGAACCATGAATACTTGGGCTCGGTTTTACAAAGACATTTTTGGATTCACTGAAGTTCGCTACTTTGATATCAAAGGAAAAAAAACAGGTCTAAATTCCTTCGCATTGAAATCCCCATGTGGAAAATTCTGCATTCCAATCAATGAAGCCAAGGAATCAAAATCGCAAATTAATGAATACTTAGAAGAATACAAAGGACCGGGTGTTCAACATCTGGCCTTCTTGACAGACGATTTGATTTCGTCAATGAAGCAGCTTCAAGGAACCAGTATTAAGACCCTAGATATCGACGAAAACTACTATCAAAAAGTCTTTGAACGAGTTCCGAATGTAAAAGAAGACAAAAAGTCCATTCAGCAATTTAATATATTGGTGGATGGCGATGAAGACGGCTACCTCTTGCAAATCTTTACCAAGAATTTAGTCGGACCCATTTTTATCGAGCTCATTCAAAGGCAAAACCACCTATCTTTTGGAGAAGGCAATTTTCAAGCTCTCTTTGAATCGATTGAGCGCGACCAAATGAAACGCGGAGTTCTGTAGTGGCAAAGGCACAGAGAGCTAGAACTTTCAGTGCGGATGAAAACGAAACCTGGAAGACAGTTTTCACTCGCCATCAACTAACACGAGAAACAAAGATTTATGACCTTTTCAACCGGGGTGTTACGACCTTACAGATGAACGGGGAACAAATTCCTGATTTGGACCAGATAAACAAAAAATTAAAATCGATTTCAGGTTTTCAGGGCCTACTTGTCGAAGGCCTTGAAGACGGATCGTCATTTTACCAATTACTGGCTGAACGTTTTTTTCCCGTGGGTAATTTTATCCGCAACAAAGACGACATTAGCTACACGCCCGCGCCGGATATAATTCATGACCTCTATGGACACCTGCCATTTTTTATTGATAGGAATTACGCTGATTTTTGCCAAAAATTTGGAGAAATTGCGATTCGCTATTCACACCAACCCGAACTATTTCGACAGTTCGAAAGGTTCTTTTGGTTTACAATCGAATTTGGACTCATTGAAACAGAACACGGCCGCAAAGTTTTTGGGGCTGGAATTGCCTCGTCCCTTGGAGAGTGCGAGTACGCGCTAGGCTCTGTTCCTAACCAAATTCCGTTTGATGTAGAAACCATACGCCATCAAGATTTTAGAATCGATATCATGCAGCCGACTTTATTCGTGTTGAAAAATGTTCAGCAACTATTCGATGGCCTTGAGGAACTTGAAAAACAAATTCGGAGAACACAATGATCGCTATTCAAAAAATTCATCATGTCGCTTACCGTTGCAAAGATGCAAAACAAACCGTCGAGTTTTACAAAAATTATTTAAACATGGATTTACTTGTCTGCATCGCCGAGGACAAAGTCCCCTCAACCAAAGAGCCTGACCCCTATATGCATGTTTTTTTAGATGCTGGAAACGGAAACATTTTGGCATTTTTTGAAATTACAGGTCATCAAGAAATGGATCGCGACCATAACACTCCCACGTGGGTCCAGCATATTGCTTTCCAAGTTAAAAACAGTGAAGCCCTACAGGACGCGAAAAATGAACTCATCAAACGTGGTCTTGACGTAATAGGTATCACCGAACACGGAATCATACGCTCTATATACTTCTTCGACCCTAACGGACATCGTATAGAACTAACCTGTGTGACAGGAACCGAGTCAGAAATGCGCGAATTAAAAAAAATAGCTCCGGCAATGCTTGAAGAATGGAGCCACACCAAACGCCCACCACGACAGTCCCAGTGGCTACACGAAAAAGAGTTTTCTAAAAGTCGGAGTTAAATATGGTTGAACTACTTATGCCCGCAGGAAGTCCTGAAAAACTGAAGTACGCGATAAACTTCGGCGCTGATGCTGTCTATGCGGGTTTGCCACTATTTAGTCTTCGCGCCAGGGAAAATGAATTCTCGCTGTCCAATATAAAAAGCAATGTAGACTGGGTACATAGCCAAGGAAAAAAAATATATTTAACAGCAAACATTTTTGCGCGTAATTTAAAACTATCACCGTTCAGACAGCACTTTAGCGAGTTGTTATCCGTCGTAAAACCTGACGGATTGATCATGAGCGATCCTGGCTTAATGAACATTGCTAAATCTATCCATCCAGACATTCCCATTCATCTCTCTGTACAAGCCAATTGCATGAACTGGGAAGCTATTAAATTTTGGCAGTCCCAAGGCGTGACTCGAGTTATTCTGAGCCGTGAATTGCGATTAGAAGAAATTCAAGAAATGAAACAACGAGTTCCAGAAATAGAGCTAGAAGCCTTCGTCCACGGATCCATTTGTATTGCCTATTCTGGACGATGCCTGATGTCCCATTATATGAGCTATAGGGACGCCAACCAGGGGGTTTGCGATAACTCGTGTCGATACCCTTATCGGGTGCATGCCGAAGAAACACCAAAGGAATTGTGGCTTGAAGATACACGTGAACCAGGGTCTCTCTACCGATTGGATGAAGATGAACATGGCAGCTATTTATTCAACGCCAAGGATCTTTGCCTGATAGAGCATCTAAAAGAATTGCGGGATGCCGGGGTTTGTTCATTTAAAATTGAAGGTCGAACTAAATCAGTTTTTTATGCGGCAATCGTGGCCAAAATATACAGGCAAGCCATCGACGATATGATCGAAAACAAACCGTTCCGAAAAACTCTGTTGGCCGAACTTGATAACCTTTCCCACAAAGGATTTCACAAAGGTTTCTTCAAGGGAGATCCCGGATCAACTGGACAGAACT
Source organism: uncultured Bdellovibrio sp. (assembly GCA_963932905.1). Lineage (GTDB taxonomy): Bacteria > Bdellovibrionota > Bdellovibrionia > Bdellovibrionales > Bdellovibrionaceae > UBA2316. The sequence goes on along the minus strand of CAWVRN010000008.1, from coordinate 20,658 downwards.
ACACCAATGACCAAGCCAATCGCACATCGACATTTTTAGGTATAGTGGTTCAATCGACAGCGACCGAAAGTCTGCAGGCAGTCCAACCAAAATCAAAAATCAATAAGAATGAAGTCATTCAAGCATTGGTCCCCAAAGACAAAGGTATTTCCACAATGAATGTTAAAATTGTAGATATCGAGTTCAACGGACATGCCGTAGATACCGTTCATTCCGGCCAATCTAATGTCAGAATGGGATTCGACAAACCTATTCCCGAAGGTTCTATCTTATGTGCGAAAAATAGCTTCAATTAGAAGGGCGGGGCTTCGATTGCGCTGGATTTACGTTTCCAGCGCACTTGGAATTTTGTTAGTACGCAGGCGGAACTAACGACGTATTGTTACCCAATTCCATCGCAATCGCGATTGCATACTGAGTGAATAATAACGAATGATCAAAGTTCAATTTTGGAGATACCGCATCGTTTTTAGAATGAATCGATGGGTTCATTTTTCTCATCGATGATTCAAATGGAATCAACGTATGGTAACCTTGGCGAAACCAAGAGGCGTGATCTGAACAACCATAGCCACATTTGTCTTCGATCAATTGTGCTTTTACGTAGTGATTGTTTAATTCAGTCAAAATTGATCTCATCCATGCGCTAGTGTAGTCAGTCATGCTGCTAATAACGCGAGGACCATCACCGGGGAATAACGTCATATCAAGTTGTAGCACACCTACTACTTTCTTGTTTGCTTTTTTGTATTCCGCTGCGATTTCAGCAGAGCCCAACAAACCGGATTCTTCACCAGCGTACCAGAAGATTTCAATTGTACGCGTTGATTGTTTTTGCGCCATTAATACGCGCAATGCATCTAACAAGTTAGAAGAACCCGATGCATTATCATCAGATCCCGGAGCGCGATCGCCATCGAAACTGATCGAATCTAAATGTCCACCGAGAACAACGATTTCATCCGCGCGAGTTGTACCCGGCAGAGTCACTCGCAACGATTTTTGTTTTGTTTGTTTATGGTCGATCAACGTCACCATCACTTGGCGTTTTGCACGCATACGCATTTGTTCGATTAATGCTTTTAATTGAACAACGTGGGCATTTGGTTCTGAAGATTTATTATAACGATTTGGAAATGCACTTAGCCAGTTCACCCATTTCATCAATTGCTCTTTGCTGGCAGCCTGAGTTGCCGCGGCGATGTCTTGGCGGAATGGAATTTGAACTTTGCTGGTTGGACCGGTCGCCCATTGGCTATCACGACGCAAACGTTCTTTAATGTAGCTCATACGAATATTAACATTTCGTGTGTCTGCGGGATTAAAATCCTGAACGACTTCGTAACCACCACATTTACCATAACGATGGGCTAGCAAACTCAACTTTATTTGAGCATCCGGACTCAAATAGGCAAACCCAAGATTGATTTGTGGATCTTGAACAAATACCGGAACTCCGATTGCCTTAAGCAAATGCAAATCGGCTAAAACTGGTACAGTTGTGTTCGAGCTAACAACGTGCGCATGTACGAACGACGTTGCAAACAAAATACTTCCAATAACTATTTTTAATAAGTGTTTTCTCATGGTCCCCATCCTTGTATCCAACTAGACTATGGTCTAAAGCCAGAAGATCAATAAAAAAATCCAATCCCTCGAGTTTTTTGGCGAACTTCCGAATATTTATACGTGCCAGCAAAGTTAAAAAGTTGGGTTTTTAAACTTAACTCGATAGAAACAAAATTCATCTTCCTCGGTCTACTCTTTGGTGCCGCCATTGGGGTTTCAAGAGCACAATCTTACTCAGATTTTCTAATACATATTGATGCGATTTGGACACTGCCGGCTCTCTTGCTAAGTGAACTCATTTATTTACCGATCATTCGTGCTCCGCGAAATAATGAACGATTGGCACCCTCCATCGCCACAGTGGGTTTGTTCTTTTCTCTAATTTTCTTTTTCAATGGATTTAATCCACACGCAATTTCGGCCTCACTGATTTTCTTTGTCATTACGGGTTTGATTAGAAATTTAGTACGCTGGATGCTGACTGAAATTTCATTACTTCATATGGGGCGCTCGAAAGCCAACGAACTATCTTATTTTGTTTCCGCAGCGCTTGATTTGGGATCTATCTTTGCTGTCGGATCAACGATGATCGTAAAAGTTTCGACGGTCACAAATTTAATGATCGTCGGCGCACTATGGAGCAGCCTATTTCTTTTCACTTGGTATTTATTTAGCAAACATGAATCGTTTGAAATCAAACTGGCTTCTGAGGAACACCCAGGCAGCTCGCAAGAACCGTTCTTCAAACGTCGCGTTGTGAATTCCTACATCTCGTTGTGCTTGTTGATAGGTTTCTTCTATGCCATCCAAGAATATGTATGGCGTTCGAATCTGCAAGAAATGGTAACGGATAAAGCCGACTATGTATTTTACACTACCGTTTACGTTATTGGGTCGAATTTACTGGGAGTCCTCAGCGGCTGGTATGCGGCTCAGGCCACCCGTCGTACACGGATTTCGCCAGAAAAAATCATCCACTATTTTATTCTAACGAGTGCGATTGGATTGCTAGTTTTCTCGGTGACTCAGTCGATCATGGGTGCCGTGTTTTTGGGAATCGTGGCCTCGGCGACGTTCCGTAATTTTTTTATTGCGGCTAATACAAATTTGATGTCGTCATTTGACGATAAAACACGAAGTGATTTTAGAAAGCTATCGCAAATGTCGCTCTTTATTATACCTTTGGTACCTGTATTTGGATTGTCATTCCTGGTTCACCGGCTAGCACCAGATTCAAAACTTTTAGCATTAGCGATTGCATTGGGTGGACTACTGATCGCATCGCTCTACTTTGTGAAAAGCTACATTGGCCATCTAACTGATCTGATGTATTTGTTTTTACACAGCCATGATCGGGTTCGTCGAGTTAACGGCGCCATGCTGTTAAGTTTCTTGCGACCAAAAGGATACGACCAGTGGTTCAAAGATATATTAGCACAAAAACCAAAGACTCTGTTGATCAAAACCATTATTGAGTCTTTAGCATTCTATCCGACTAAGCGATCTATTAAGCTGATTACATCGCAATTCTCAAATCCAAAGGAAGAAATTAAATTTGCAATTTGCGAAGCATTGAATCACATAAACAAACCGCAATCGATTTCCTTTTTAATTGGCGTTGCACTTAACAAAGGTGAATCATTTCGCGTACGTCAAAAAGCCATCAAACTATTGCACAGACGTATGAAGAGCCATTTGGTTTCTGTCTTCCTGAACCACTTAGAAACGGCTGAAAAAGAAGACCGCAGAATTATCATCGAAGGCTTAAGTGAAATTCAAAACCCAGAACTGTTCCACACATTCTTAAGCAACTTAGATGACGCCCGCCCGGATATAATTAAATTCGCACTGATCGGTTTATACAAATCATCGACGAATCGTTTGGCTTTCACAGAAAAAATCAACGAACTGATCCGCGAACCTGAAAACCCAATGTTCGGCATCGCCTGCTTTGTCTTGGGTGAGGTGCGCGACGACCGCTGGTTATCAACTGTTCGTGGCATCAAAGTCAAAAACAAATCCAATATTATTTTTCAGTCTTGGTATATGTACCGCATAGATGAATCACTTAAGAAAGAACAAATCGTCTTAATTAAAAACTTGTTGAAGGATCAAAGTTTCCATCGCGAACTTGTCAACTTGTTCGTCTACTTTAATCCGCGTGACCGAATCAAAATTCTATATAGCTTAGTCGTCAACGGACGCCACCTAGATATCAATACGACGATTCTGATCAGTTTATTAAAAAATTTCGAATATGACTTCCACGAGGAAATTCTATTCTTGCTAAACTTAAAAGAACGCAAAGCAGAAAATCAACCACTAAAACGCACCGGCTAAATCCGCAGTTCTACTGTCCCTAATACTTACAGCGATTTATCGAAAGACGTTTTGAGTGGATTCTAAATCCGTACTAAACAGGAACTAGCCAGCTTTGCTGAGCTTAACTTCTTCGGCGTAATCAACAACGTTAAATGCTTTTACGGTTTTTTCGATACCTTTTAACGTAATCGAACCAATGCTTTCGGTCGTAAACGTGTCTGCACCGCTCATACGAGCTAAAAATCTGTGTGAAACTAAAATTTGTCCGTTGTTCGCATAGTGGCACATGCGAGATGCAAAGTTCGCTACTGGACCAATCACCGAATATTGCCAGAATTGGTCAAAACCGATACCGCCCATCGTGGCGAAACCCTCAGCCAGGCCAATTCCAAAATCAATATTGTAGCCTTTTGTTTTCCAAATTACTTTTTGTTCGTTCAATGCAGAACGAATATCCATCGCTAACTTCAACCCCACTTCTTGATGATTAGAGATTGGCAAAGGATCATTTAAAAATAACATAATGCCGTCGCCGGCTAAATGTCCCAGAGTTGCTTTGTATTTAGCAGCGCTGGCACCCACTGCTTTATAGTAGTGATTCAATATTTCTAGTACTTCTTCGGGCTCTGCTGTTTCTGAAAATGCAGTGAATCCACGCAGATCTGAAAATAACACCGTCACCTGCGCGCGGTGAAGTTTCAGCGATAGTTGTTGGGGATCATCCGCCATCATCTCGGCAATATTTGGCGAAATGAATCGAGTCAATCGACCCAGACGTTCCAAAGCTTGGAATCTGATTTTCAATAGTGAAGCTAACTTTGCTAACAATTCTTCATTACGAAATGGCTTTTGGATAAAGTCATCTGCACCGACTTCAAGTCCCTTCGTTTTTTCTTTTAAAGCATCATTTCCGGTGACCATGACTATGGGAATGCGATCTTGCGAATATTTTTCGCGAACCGATCGACACAGTTCATATCCTGTCGCACCTGGCATATTGATATCGGTTATAACTAGGTCAAAACTCTTTTTTGCAAAAGCGTCAGATACTAAAAACATAGAGGCCGAGCTAAAAACAATCACATCATAACCATTAGTTTCCAAAGTGCAAGACAGCACTTCACGAAACATATCGTCGTCATCAACAACGCAAATCATAGGTTTGTTTTTTATCGTTTTTGGAACAGATTCCATCACGTGTTAGCTCGTCATTTAACAGACTAAACTTAATAAACCTAGGTATAGGCGACTCCTAAACTGGATCAGACACTGGTTCAATTTTTCTCGATCTTTTGGCCCACTTACCCCGGGATAAAAGTGTCTAAAAATTGTACATGTGTTATTCGATTTAGGCCCACTTGGCAGACCCAATCGTCCAGCTGCTCCCAAACACGGTTAAAGCCAGAAAATTAGGCATCATTCTGGTAATACACCCTAGTGTGAACAAAGGATTTTTATGAAAACACTATTTTATGCATTCGTAATCACGTCATTGTTTATGGTGGCCTGCAACCAGTCCAACAACAGCACGACGGCAGCTCCTCCCGCGGTCAGCAACCAATGCATTCAAACTACAAATGTTTATAATCCTTATAATCCATATGGTACTAATGGCACATGTAACCCTCAGGTTTATAATCAATACGCTGCCTATGGTTTTAGCCCTTACCCGTACACTAACTTCTATAATTACAGTTATTCTGGCTACTCGACGATGCCTTTATGCGATTGCCCATCAGGATCTCGCCCTGTTTACGGTGGCACCATTGGAATGGGCTGCTTAAGAATTCAATATTTTGATCCCATCGCGGTTGGCGTGTACTACTATTCCCTATCCGCTAATAACTATCAGTGGGTTAATTGGACACAGGTTTCTAATATTCCAAATACGGCAAGCAGTTTAAATAATTGCTATCAACAAGTTGCTCTATCGTGCTTCATCGACACACCGGGGAGTTGTGGCAGTGGCCTGGTTTGCCAACCTACAGCAACTAGTTCACGTATGGGAATTTGCCGCCGTCAATAACAGCTTAAGTTAGATGTTGCCTCAGTGATTTGACCTGATATTCTTTGAAATCAAAGGATATCATTATGTCACAAAATCCGTTAATTGAGCCACTAAAAAACTTCGACAAAGCACTGCCCTTCGACCAAATTAAAGCGGAGCATTTTGTTCCCGCGGTTGAGTATTGGATTGCGGATGCTAAGAAAAACATTCAACAAATTTTAGATAACCCTCAAACACCAACGTTTGAGAATGTGATCTTTGCATTGGAAAAAAGTTCAGAACGTTTAGATCAAGCTTCGCTAGCTTTTGGAAACTTAGAAGTCGCCAACGGCGATGAAAAAATTCACGAAGTGGGAAAAAAACTATATCCACTGCTAGCCAGCTTTAGTTCCGACATCACACTCAACGCCGCTTTGTTTGCAAAAATTAAATCTGTGTACGAGAATCGCAAGAATTTTAAATTGACGGTTGAAGAGTCTCGCCTTTTAGAAAAAACCTATTTAAGCTTCACTCGTAATGGCGCTCTCCTTGAAAACGAACGCAAAGAAGCATTACGTAAAATCGACCAAGAGTTATCGACGTTAGGTCCACAGTTTTCTGAGAACGTACTGAAAGCAACGAATGCATTTGAAATGGTTCTTGAGGAAAAAGATTTAGACGGATTGCCAGAATCGGCGATTGAAGCGGCTAAAGATCTTGCCTTAAGCAAGAACCTACAGGGCAAATACGTTTTCAACTTACAAATCCCAAGTTACATGCCGATGATGACGTATTCTAAACGCCGTGACCTGCGTGAAAAAGTTTTCCGTGCTTATAATTCACGCGCATTTCAAGGTGAACAAAGCAATCAAGAGCTAATTAAAAAAATCCTGCTTCTAAAACGCGAACGCGCTCAGATATTGGGTTTTAAAGATCATGCTGATTTTGTTTTACAAGAACGTATGGCGCAAACATCGACGCAAGTGACGTCGTTCTTAAAACGTCTTCAAGATGTTTCACTTGTGGCAGCTGAACGCGATCTGAAAGAAGTTTCTGACTTCGCTTACGAAACAGATAAACTAAATGATTTCAAATCATGGGACTTTGCTTATTATTCTGAAAAATTGAAAGAGAAAAAATATTCGTTCAACGAAGAAGACCTTCGTCCATATTTCAAATTGGAAAATGTAGTGAACGGTGTATTTGAACATGCCCGCAGACTCTACGGCATTATATTCAAAGAAAATTCAAAACTTCCGGTGTATCATCCTGATGTAAAAACGTACGAAATTTATCGTGAAGATAACAACGTCTATATGGGCTTGTTTTATACAGATTTTTTCCCTCGCCAAACTAAAAAAGGCGGTGCTTGGATGACTTTGTTCCGTGAACAAGGATACTTTGATGGCGATGTCCGCAGACCTCACGTTAGTATCGTTTGTAATTTTACGAAACCGACATCAACAAAACCAAGCTTGTTGACGTATGATGAAGTTAGAACCTTATTCCATGAATTCGGTCATGCTTTGCATGGGATTTTGTCTGATTGCCGTCACCGATCGCTATCTGGACCGAATGTGTATTGGGATTTCGTTGAATTGCCAAGTCAGATCATGGAAAACTGGGTGAACGAAAAAGAAAGCCTAGATTTATATGCTCGTCATTATGAAACTAACCAATTGATCCCTAAAGACCTAGTCGACAAATTGGTTCGTTCACAAAAATACCTAGCTGGCTGGGCAAGTCTTCGCCAAGTTCAGTTAGGAACTTTAGATATGGCTTGGCACACGACCGATCCAAAGACGATTACAGATGTTGAACGTTTTGAAGACACCGCTATTTCCGCATTTCGTCTTCTACCAAAAATTGATGGGATGAATACATCATGCAGCTTTAGTCACATTTTTGCAGGCGGCTATTCGGCTGGATATTACTCGTACAAGTGGGCGGAAGTTTTAGATGCTGATGCGTTTGAGTACTTTAAAGAAAAAGGTATTTTCAACAAAGAGGTCGCGGCTCGTTTCCGCGACAATGTTCTTTCTAAAGGTGGCAGCGAACACCCAATGGAACTATACAAAAAATTCAGAGGACGCGAACCCGATGCGGATGCATTATTGCGAAGAGATGGTTTAATTTAATGGCGACAACTAGAAAAAGAAAACCGTCATCTACATGTATTGGAATCGTTTATCGCGAACACACAGAGAAAGCGATTCAAGCCGCAATCGAAGTCACTAACTGGCTGCGCGAACGCAAGCACACCGTGTACACATTGCCCGATCAAAAATTAGTTCCAAACACGTTATTGCTAAAAACACCTCAAGCTTGGAAGAAAATTGGATTGATCGTGGTTCTGGGCGGTGATGGAACCTACTTACGAGCAGCTTCGTACATCCATGGCCGAAAAATTCCGGTCATTGGTTTCAACATGGGTTCGCTGGGTTTCCTGACTAACTTTTCCGCGGACCAAGTATTTCCGACTTTAGAAAAAACTCTTCAAGGCGAAATGGAAATGCATCCACGCACATTACTTGAGGCCAGTATTTTCAAAAATCAAAAGAAGATAAAAACATTCTTAGCTTTAAATGACATAGTAATCGAACGTGGTAGTTTTTCTCATTTGATTAATACATCGATCTACAGCGAAAAATTCTTTGTATCGCAAGTCAAGGCCGATGGATTGATTATCGCAACTCCGACTGGCTCGACAGCCTATAACTTGGCAGCGGGCGGTCCTTTGATTTACCCTGACTCTAAAGCGGTTGTATTGACTCCAATCGCACCGCACAGCTTAAATTCACGCCCAATCATTTTTCCTGAAGACAGGAACATGAGTTTTAAATTAGAAGGTAAAGAAACGCGTGCTCATTTCATTGTAGATGGTCAGCATAAAATTGAAATTTCTAGCGAGAACGAAGTCGTTATCGAAAAAAGTCATCAATTTCACTGGGTCGTACGTTCGCCATCCCACAATTTCTTCCACTTACTGCGTGAGAAATTGAAATTCGGCGATAGATCATAAAGTTCAGAAAAGGGGTATATATGTTACTAGAACTAAAAGTAGCCAATTTTGCAATCATCGAGAATGTTCATCTGTCATTCAAATCGGGATTGAATATTATTTCTGGGGAAACTGGTTCTGGTAAATCCGTATTACTTAAAAGTCTTTCGCTACTAATGGGAAGTAAATCATCTGCGGACATCATACGTGCCGGTTCTGAACAAGCCATCGTTGAAGGCTGCTTCGATATCTCTGAGCGCGAAGATATTAAACAAAAACTGACTTCCTTTGGTATCGAGAACGATGAAGGTTTATTGATCGTTCGCCGAGTTATCGTGGCCGATAAATCACGTGTCTATTTGAACGGCCAGCTATCTAGCTTGAACTTGTTAAAAGATTTGATTTCTCCGTTAGTTGAAGTCACTGGCTCATCAGCTCCGCTAGTTGAACTAACTGGCCAGCATGAAAATAAAAATTTAATGTCCCCGGCGTATCACCTAGATATGCTAGATCGCTATGCGGGCCTATGGGAATCACGTCATCAATTCCAAACTCAGCTAGAAACTCTTCGTAAATTAGAAAAAGAATTAATCACCATCGATGAAAACAGCAAAAACAAAGAACAACGTCTAGATTACTTAACTTTCCAGAAAAATGAAATCGCGTCACTTGATCTGGGCCCTGGCGAAGATGAAATCTTGGAACAAGAAATCAAACGCTTGAAAAGCGGCAACAAGATCATCCAGTTTACTAACCAAATTGAAAGCATGCTGGACAGCGATGAAGATTCAGCATTAGCGCGGATCAAAACCGTGCTGAAAAAAGGACACGAGATCACGACAATTGATCCACAGCTAGGTGAAAAGTTATTGGGTTTAGAAGCCATCAAGTCATCTTTAGAAGATGTGCTGTTCGACGTGCGTACATACACTGATAAAATTGATTTAGATCCCGAAAACCTGGAATCAATGGAAGCTAAATTAAACAGCCTTCGCAAACTACAAAAGAAATATGGACCAAGCTTAAGCGAAATCCTTCAGTCATTGGTAACGATAGAAAATGAAATTCACCAATTACAGACTCAAGAACAACGTAAAATCGAAATCGAAAAAGAAATTTCTAAAATCAATGTCGATTTAAATAAACGAGCTCAAGATCTTCACAAAAAACGCGTGCAGGCTTCGTTGCAATTGAAAGTATTGGTAAATAAAGAACTTGATGATCTAAACATGAAGGGCGTTCAGTTTGGCGTGAATGCCGAAGTCCGCCCGGAATTTTCTATTAGCGGTAATTCACATATTGAATTCACAACGCAAGCGACATCTAAGGAATCACCAAAATCGCTTGCAAAATTTGCCAGCGGCGGAGAATTATCTCGTATCTTGCTGTCGTTGAAAAAAGTTTTGGGAAAATCTGATTTCCCAAGAACCTATTTATTCGATGAAGTAGATACGGGCGTATCTGGTGAAACGGCAGAAAAAGTTGGCATCAAACTGCACTCGATCGCGCAAGGCCAGCAAGTTATCTGCGTGACTCATTTGCCGCAAGTGGCGGCTCACGGTGATCACCATTACTTAATTCAAAAAGATACTATCAACGACAAAGTAGCCATGACTGTGGATGAACTAAACCGCAAAGATCGGATCAAGGAACTGGCACGATTAATCAGCGGCGAAAAAATCACAAAAACAAGTTTGGCCCACGCCGAGGAATTACTCGGAGGAGCTCGTGCTTAGCCGACTCCTTCGGTGTTCTGCTCTATTCATTTTAACCACGGAAATAGGTTGTATGACAGCGCCCACGAAAGCTCCCATTGCTACGAAAACAGAAAAGCGTTTAGAAAAACACGGGCACGTTCGTGTCGACAATTTTTTTTGGCTAAAAAATCGTGAAGATAAAAACGTCATAAGGTACTTAGAGCAAGAAAACGAATACACCGAATCTGTTCTTAAACCTCACGAAGCATTACAAAATCAAATCTTTGAAGAATTAAAATCCAGAGTTATCGAAGATGAATCTAGCGTACCTATTCAGCGCGCAGGTTATGAATACTATTCGAAATTTATTCCGGGAAAACAATATCCTGTCTATTTACGTAGAAATTTAAAAGATGGACAAGAAACAACGTTGATAGATGTAAATAAGGAATCAGAAGGCCAAAACTACTATGAATCTTCTGGCCCGATCATGTCGAATGACCATAACTTGATGGCATATGCGTTTGACAATCAGGGGCGACGTTTTTACACCATCCAAGTTAAAGACCTGCGCACTCAGGAACTATTGCCAATTAAAATTGAAAAAGCCAAGGCCAACATCATTTGGTCAAAAGACAATCGTTATTTCTTCTACACGAAAAGTGATCCAGAAACCTTACGTACCTACCAAGTTTACCGTTACGATATTCAAAACAAAACGTCGACGCTGGTGATGGAAGAAAAAGATGAGGCGTACGAAGTTTTCATATATCAAAACCTAGCGAAGAATTACATCTTCACGGTAGCCAATAGTACCTTAACTACCGAGATTAAATATCTAGATGCGGGACAACCTACTGGCGAATTTAAAACGTTTCTTAAGCGTGAAAAAGAACATGAATACGAAGTTTATGATGGCGGCGATCGATTCTATATTCGCAGCAACTGGAAAGCACCTAACTATCGCTTGTTCGAAGCCATGCCCGGAAAAATTGCCAAGAAAGACTGGAAAGAAGTTATACCCCATAAAACTGATTACTACTTGGAAGATATAACCGTATTCAAAGATTACATAGTAGCTGGATTAAAACACGACGGTTTGGATCAGATCCTTGTTAGAAACCGCCACAACAACAGTGAATACTTTATTCCCTTTGCGGACAAAGCCTACACGGCTGAAACCGATGCACAAAGCGAATACACATCAAAAGTATTTCGATATGTGTTTGAGTCTATGCGCCAGCCTGAACAAACTTTTGATTTCAACTTAGAAACAAAAAATAAGGATTTGAAAAAAGAGCGAGTGATTCCAAACTTCACGCCGTCTAAATACAAAACCGATCGCATTTGGATTACAGCGCGAGATGGAAAGAAGGTTCCCGTATCGCTATTGATGAAGGCCGATCACACGAACGACGGCACGTCGCCCGTTCTGACTTATGGTTATGGATCTTACGGTATGGCACTGACTCCGTATTTTTCTCAAAGCGTGTTTTCATTAATTGATCGTGGTTTTGTGTACGCCATTATTCACGTTCGCGGTGGCTCTGAATTAGGTCGTCACTGGTACGACGACGGCCGCACGACTCACAAGATGAATACATTCCATGACTACATCGATGCGACTGAAGAACTGGTTAAACTTAAAATTGTGGATAAAAAGGCGGTTTATGCCATGGGCGGCAGTGCTGGTGGTTTACTGATGGGCGCGATCACCAATATGCGCCCCGATCTGTATAAAGGCATCGTAGCGCAAGTTCCGTTTGTCGATGTTCTAACGACTATGTTGGATGATTCAATTCCACTAACAACTGGCGAATATGATGAGTGGGGAAATCCGAATGAAAAACAATACTACGACTATATTTTGAAATATTCGCCCTATGATAATGTGAAGAAAGCTAACTACCCTAATATTCTGGTTACAACCGGCTTGCATGATTCACAGGTACAATATTGGGAGCCCGCTAAATGGGTCGCACGCCTGCGTGAATTAAACACTTCGCACTCGCAGATTCTATTAAAAACTGACATGGAATCAGGCCATGGCGGTAGTTCAGGTCGTTATGAAAAGTTGAAAGAAAAAGCCGTCGAGTTTACTTTTATTTTGTCGACCAAAGACCTTTAATAATTTTCTCGTACCAAAATAAAGCGATTTGAGTTTTCACATCAGTGACCTTATGTCGCTTTATTTGCATCATGGCTTGCTTCAAAGTTAAAATCTGCGGAATTAAAAATTCACCTTCATCCGGCGAATCGCCTACGAATTTAAGTTCTCGAGCTAAATAAATATGTATCACTTCATCACTGTAACCAATAACAGGATGTATAGTTGTTACGTATTTCATGGTCTTAGCTACATAACCAACTTCTTCTTTTAATTCACGCTTGGCGGTTTCAAGTGGTGTTTCACCCTTGTCGATTTTTCCCGCCGGTAGTTCTAGAAATATTTGTTTCAGAGGGTAGCGAAACTGCTTAACAAATAGCAATTCGCCTTTTTTAACTTCGGGTATAACAAGCGCAGCACCTGGATGAAGCACGAATTCTCGAATTACTTTCTGTGAGTTACTTAATTGCACAGCATCCGTTTGCATTCTTAAAAACTGAGGGTTCTGTTCAGCAATCGTTGCAATTTTTGATTCGATTAAATCTTTTTCTGCGTACTTCTTTTTCATTTTCTACCTTCGGCACTCACGTTTCATCGTAACTAATACTATTGACATTCCAAATAGAAACTATCAACCTTTTAGAGTAGATACTATTTAACCATATAAAAGAGGAATTTTATGAAAGTATTTAAATTTGTATTGGCTTGCGGACTAGCGTTGTCTTCTGCTTACTTAACTGGCTGTGCTTCTGGACAACCAATCAGCGGTATGTTGTACTCTGACGTTCAAGGTCCTATCAATGCGACTGGCGCTCCAAGAGGTGCTATGCACGGTCAAGCGTGTGCATCTAGTTATTTAGGTTTGGTTGCTTTGGGTGATGCTAGTATCACAGCAGCGGCAAAAGCAGCTAACGTAACTCAAGTTTCACATGTTGAACAATCCTATACAAATATCCTGGGATTCTGGGCACAATTCTGCACTATCGTTTACGGTAATCGCGGTATTACGCCTTCAGCTCCAATGAAGGTCCCTGGTGGCCAACCAGCTCCGCCTCCAGCAGCACCAGCTCCAGGTCTTTAATCTAGCTCGATAGCTCGACTTGCACTTAAACAATTAGTATTAGAACCTATAAAGGCAACTTTATAGGTTCTTTTTTTTTGGAGATGATTATATGAAACGGATTTTATTTATCATTCTTTTATCACTATCAATTATAATTCTTTCGGCTGAAGACGTATTCGCTGCTCGTGGCGGTGGAGGCAGTGGTGGTCATTCGATCACTGCAGGTCTGACAACAATATCATCAGATCAAAAAGATCTGAACTCAATCATCGATTCGGTGAATTCAACTCAAGGTGGAGTTTCCACCAAAAGTTTAACATCAGCTTACGATTTTTTTATTCAGTATCAATATCGCTTTAGCGGTTCAATTTTTGCCTTAGTTTTCAGACCATCATACTTCATGCAATCGGGTAAAGGTTCGGGCAACACAGTCGGTGATTACAACCATACACTAAACGGTTTTACATTTTTCCCGTTGCTTAGACTTTACCCATTAGAAAACAGCTTTATTCGCTTTTTCATGCAAGCGGGAGTTGGTTTTGGCTATCTAAAAGGTGAAGTGAAGCAAGGTGATGCTTCGTTAAGCTACTCGGGATCTAATTTTGGCGCGCAAGCGGGCTTAGGCGCGGAGTTCTGTTTCACTGAAAATCATTGCATGACTCTGGAAGGTAACGTTCGTTATCTCCCGATTGAACGCAACGTTGCTGACAGCGTCAGTGGAACGCTTACTGGCTTTACTCAAACTCAAAACAGTCGCGAAGTTGAATACGATCAAAACGATATGGCAACGACAATGTCAGGTATTCAAGGCGTATTAGGTTACACTTATAATTTCTAATTTATGAATCGTTTGGGCGTTGCTCTATTTCCAATTTTGTTTTCAATAATAAGCAATGCCCATAACATAAAACTCACGAAGAACAACACCTCGACATTAGAAAATTCTAGTGTTGATTTAGCCTTCAACAATGAATTCTACATTAAAGACGAAGATACTTTCTTTGAAGGTTATCTGGGCTATACAAAATCAAAAAATACACTTGATCAATCGGATTCAGATAACAAAAATATCGGCCTACAGATAATCACGCCCAGTTTTTTATCGTTGAACGTGTCAACCGGACAATACAGCAATAGCTCTGAAGAACTAAAAACAAAAACTTTGAATGGCGAAGTTGGTCAGAAGTTCTTTTATGGGCAGGAGGTGGTTGATGGCTTTAAACCTAACTTCGGAGTAAAAGTTAAAGGCGAGCGCATTGGTATGGATCAATCTAAAACATTTGCACGTAGAAAATTTGATTTTAGTTTGGAACAAACTTCATCAGGAATATCGTTATCTGCATTTCCGATTTATTGGTTTGAATTAACGGGCTCATACTATCGGTTCAATTATAACCAAGACGTGGAATCGATAAAAACAAAACTAAATCGGTCCGAAGTTTTAAGTTCGCTATTTTCAAACGTGGCGAATACGCTAGACAGTTTATCTGACGTTTCCCAATCCATCTCCCTGCGCTTTCTACCCACCTCATGGATAGACGCAACCATCACAAGAACCTACAGTGATGATATCATTTCCGACACTCAATACTATGTCGACAGCATCGACATCGGAATCTACTATTTTTCACGGGTACATATCTTTGCTTCAGCCGGTGAAAATTACAGCAGCATCAGCACATCCAAAACAAACTTCAACGAATTCGCCCTGCAGTTTAACTTCTAAAAAAAAGGGTACCTCCTAACATTCTGGAGCCCGCCGTGTCTAATGCGGCGGGCTCCAGAATGTTAGGAGGTACCCTTTTCTATTTGAAATTGGGGGCTTTGAGCCAGGTAAATGTGTCGGCTTCGTATTTTAGGATTTTAGCGCCGTCTAGCCAGGTGCCTAGATTTATTGAGCGGATTTTAGTTCCGTTGTTGGCTGCGGTTTCAAAATCGTCGACCACGTGCATGTGGCCTGAGATAATGTAGTCAAAACTTTTTTCCTGATAGGCTCTTGGAGCATGCGCACGAATCATTTCAATGATTTCGGCTTTTCTTTGCTCACGATACGCGGAACTCATTTTTCTACTTTGATGGCTGTACTTTTCTGCCAAGAAATTCCAAAACGCGCCTGGTAGATTTGCGCCCAAAGTAACCATCATTGGTGAACGCAAAAACTTTCTCCACCATTGATAGTTTTCATCGGCTAAGTTGATCAAATCGCCGTGTTCTAAGCGAAATACTTTTCCTTCGATATCGAAATAACCAACATCGAAATACACTTCAAAGCCTAAAATTTTTTGCCAATATTTTTTCAAATGAAGGTCGTGATTTCCTTCGAAATAAACAATCTTGTACCCCTGCGATTTTATTTTTTTCAACTCATCGATGATTGGCTGGTATCGTTTAATAAAAACAGAATGATCAGAAACCCAGATATCAAAAATATCACCCAACAAATACACATCGCCCGGTGACTTATGCCAAGTCTCGCGAAAGAAAAAAAGCAAAAGCCTAGATGATTCCTCATCTAGGCTTTTTAAATGTAAATCGGAAATAAAGTAACTAGCCACTACTCTTTAGTGTCTGATTCCATACTTTGACGTTTTCTGATAAAAGAAGGAACGTCTAAGTTTTGCCCATGGAAACTTGAAGATAAAACATCGCGAGCCATTTTGCGTGCTTCTTCCAAAGATGCAGATTCATTTTCCATCATCATTGACAGCTGCTCAGGGCCAACATGTTTGTTTTTCAAATCTTGGCTTTCTTTGAAAGCACGCGCTTTAGCGACTAGCATATCACGCGAGTTCAACAAAGACTCATTTGGAGAAATAACAGACGGCGCAGTCGGCTGAGGTGCGGATTCTGGCGTCATCATTTGAGGTTGCTGAATCACTGGCGGCTGCATTGGAAATTGCGGAGCCTGTTGTTGCATCGGCTGAGCGTGCTGAATCGGTTGCGGAAGAGGTTGAGTCGCAATCACCGATGGCTGTTGCATCACCGGAACTTCTTCAACCACCGGCATTGCCTCGTGAGTAAATTGGTTCACAGAATTCTGAACTGCAGAGATCGGTGGCAATTCAAAATTTAATCCTGATGTTGACGACATCGCTGGATTAATTGATGGCGGCGGAATATTTAGCGCCGGCATTTGGATTGGAGCTGTGTTCAAAAAATTCTGCATTCCAGAGAATGCGTCTTGAACTGTGTTTTTCTTTTCAGCCGGGTCAGAGAAACCTGTAGCAATAACTGTAACACGTACTTCATCACCCAATGAATCATCGATAACCGCACCGAAGATAATTTCTGCATCTTCGTGAGCTGCTTCAGTGATAAGAGTCGAAGCTTCGTTAACTTCGTAAAGGCTAAGATCACTACCACCCGTAACATTAATGATGATGCCCGTAGCACCATCGATCTTGATGTTCTCAAGAAGTGGAGATGAAATAGCGAATGTTGCTGCTTCCACTGCACGGTTCTCACCTTTAGCAGAACCAGTACCCATGATCGCCATACCTTTTTCCTTCATAACAGTACGGATATCCGCGAAGTCTAAGTTGATCAAACCACGGATGTTAATTAAATCTGAAATACCTTTTACGGCCTGTAATAAAACTTCATCTGCTTTTTTGAATGTATCTAAAAGAGGAGTTTTTTCACCAGCGATGCTAAGAAGCTTTTGGTTTGGGATGACAATTAAAGTATCCACATTGTCTTGTAGTTCCTGTAAACCAGCTTCCGCATGCTTGCCACGTTTTTTACCTTCGAACATGAATGGCTTAGTAACAACCCCGATTGTCAGAGCCCCAAGCTCACGAGCAATTTTTGCTACTACCGGAGCGCCACCAGTACCAGTGCCTCCGCCCATTCCCGCAGTCACGAACACCATGTCTGCGCCTTCTAATTTTTCCACGATCTCGTTGTAAGATTCAATCGCTGCTCGGCGACCGATATCTGGATTAGCCCCTGCCCCTAATCCTTTCGTAAGATCTAAACCTAATTGAATTTTTGTAGATGCTTTATTTGCGTTCAAAGCTTGAATGTCTGTATTTGCAACGATGAATTCAACGCCAGACATTTGGCCTTCGATCATTGTTGTCACTGCGTTACTACCGCCGCCACCAACGCCGACTACCTTTATATTTGCCCCAATATTTATGTTCTCTTCGAGTTCAAACATGCCCTCTCCCCGTTAAAAAATTTGCCCGAAAAAATCTTTAATCTTTTGTGTCAGCCCATCTCCAGTTTCCGAGCTTTTCATTTCCTGGCCAAGTTTTATGTATAAGTTCTTATTTTGATTGTAACCGTATTGAATCAAACCAACAGAGGTCGCATATTCTGCCGATTTAACTACGTCTGTGAGTCCGCCTACATTTGAAGGCATTCCCCGACGAACTGGAATTTCAAAAATAAATTCCGCCATTTCTACTAGCCCAGCCAACTGACTGGCGCCACCCGTAAGGACGACTCCTGAACCCAGCATTGGCAACAAGCCACTCATTTTCATATCGTGATAAATTAAATTCAAAGTTTCTTCTGCTCGAGCTTCGATCACGTCAGCCAAATCACGTTTTGGAATTTCACGAGATTTACGCCCACCCACGCCTTGTACGTCGATAGTTTCAGTATCTTCCACCTGAGAACCGATCGCGTAACCGTGATTTATTTTCAACATCTCTGCTGCTAATTGCGGCGTTCTTAAACCGATAGCTACGTCATGAGTAAAGTGCTGTCCTCCCACTGGGATAACACTAGTATGAGCCACACTGCCATTTACGTAATAAAGTAAGTTGCACGTTCCGCCGCCCATATCCACAACACAAACACCTAAAGACTTTTCATCTTCAGAAACAACGGCAATTGACGCGGCCAAAGGATCTAGAACTAGGTTGTTGATTTTAACCCCAGTTTTTTCCACACATTTTATTGTATTATTGATTGCAGTTTGTCCGCCGGTCACAATGTGAACATTCGCTTCCAAACGAATACCTGACATACCAATAGGATCAGAAATTCCATCTTGAGTGTCGACTTTGTATTCGCGAGGCAAAACGTGCAAAACTTGTCGATCAGCCGGGACAGCAACGGCTTTGGCGGCCTCGATAACACGTTCAATATCGGATCCAGCGACTTCTTTGTTTTTGATGGCAATCATGCCCTTAGAATCAAATGATTTTATATGCGTACCACTGACGCCAACCCAAGCCTCTTCCACTTGGTATCCCGCCATCAATTCCGCTTCGTCTTTTGCTTTTTTGATTGAGTTTTGAGTTGCTTCGATATTCACAACGATACCTTGTCGAATACCGGCATTTGGCGCGCGCCCGACCCCTACGATTTCAATCTTATTGTCTTCGTTGACGATACCAATGACGAAACATACTTTCGTCGAACCGATATCAATACCAGCGAGTACGGGAAATTTAGATTTGTGTCCACTTTTTAGACCAGTCATTCCTTGTCCTTACGTTGGCGAGCACATGGCTCGACAAGTTCGTTGAAACAATAAGTTTCGAACTTTTAAAATCATCCTAGATTTTAAAAAAAGTATCAGGACCCAATACTTTTGGTCCTATAACTTTAGCTTAGGGTTCCTTACGCAACCTGACAAGAACTTTTTGAGAAAGGTTAGCATCTATGACGCGCGCTTCAATTTGTTTGTTCTCGATGTAATCGATAACTTGTGAAACTCTTAGTGATTTACTTTCAAAATTTTCGCTGCCTAATTTCACACGTAATTCTTTATTCAGCAGATCGGTCCAAAATCCTTCTTTGGGATCATAACCAACTTCTGAAATTTTCGCGGTAGAAAAGGACCCGTTGCTTGGTAAACTATTCAGCAGATCAATTGCTTTTTTTCTGACTTTGGATTCCGCGAATATTTTTTTCTCGACGGTGACAGTACGATCAGGAGCTTGTCCTACAGTCAGTGGTTCTAACAATCGATTGTTTTCTAAAATTGGAAATATTTTCTTTTCGTTCATCCAATACAGAAGAACAACGTCATAGGCGTCTATTACAATACGTAATTTATTTGGCCATTCTCTGTAAATTTCAACAGACTTAACCCAGTTTTCAGATTCAATCGTTTGTTGAATTTTTTCCAAATCCACTTCGAACAACGACGTGCCTTTAAAACTATCTAGTTTTTGCGACAAAATTCTAATTTCGTTTTCTAGTATGGGTTTGCCGCTTCTATTTTCGCGGCTGAATTCAGTTTTGAAATCAAGTTCAGTCAAATCGAAAAATTTTTTCTGATTCAAATACCAAACGGTACCGCCAATCAGACCTGGCAGCACTATTAGCGTTAGACAAAATTTAAATAGGTTTTTCAGCATGGTTCTAAATAAGTATAGTGCAATAAAAAGTGTTTCACAATGAAACATACGCTCTCAAGAATTCTTGATTGCAGACACCTGGACTTTTATCCGAATTGTTAAGGGAGCCGAAACCCAATAACAAAAAGGATACATATGCACAAGTTAACTGGGTTTAAAATATTAGTGGTTGAAGACGATCCCGATTTAAACGAAATCATTTGCGACTTTCTAAATTCAGAAAATGCGGTTACGACTTCGGCCACAAACGGACACAACGCGCTCGAAATACTTAAAGAGCAAAAGGTCGACTTTATTCTTTCAGATATTCAAATGCCTATCATGGATGGTTTCGAAATGATTACCATACTTTTAAGCAGCGGCACCGCTCAACCTCCAATTCTTTTTGCAACAGGACATTCGAAACTGACCGAAGCTGCCGCGCAAAGAATAGGTGCTACCGGGTTAATCTACAAGCCGTTCAGTAAAGATGCCCTAATCCAAACTATCGTGAAAATCTTAAAGGATTCTGGATTGGAAAAACTAGGTGCCTAATTTTTCAAGAACTGGCTCCTTAGCTTGCGGCTAAGAAGCTAAATTCTATTGGAAAGAC
>CAWVRN010000007.1:0-133954 GCA_963932905.1 uncultured Bdellovibrio sp. | reverse complement strand
TTTATGCCTATCGGCTAAATGATTTCGTCTCTATTCACTTATTTGAGAAAGAACCATCGTCACTGACGATTTTTGCCGAAGTGTCTATTTCTCTACAGAGGACAAATTAAGACTATTGCAATATAATTTGAATTCTAAAAAAACGTTAGTGGTAAACAATTGGAAAAAAAATGAATCTATTAAAGAACTATTTTCTTTTATTTATTTGTGTGCTGACTTCGCAAAACTTGTTTTCGGCGGAAAAATCTCCCTTTAAAGGCGAAATTAGTTTTACAGAAGCGGAAATTGAGTTTCACAAAGATCACATTCAAGAGTTAATTTCTACAACCGTCCAGGAGCAAAAAGAATTCACTCAAAAATTTAAACAAGTCTATGACGATTGCGGTGTCAGTTTGCTTTTTGGATTTAAATCTAAATTCAGCAAGTTAAATCTTACTCAAAAGGAAAATTTTATTTCCAAAATCGCAAAGTGTGCCGCTCCTCCCAGCGCACAGGATCTGATGATCACAAGCTGTGAAATGCATACGCACAGGTTTTTGGGAAAAGGCTTTGTCGCTTCAAATCAGGTGCGTGTTTATGAAAAATTAATGGCTTTTTATAACGCCAACCAACGCACGGGTATTGCTCTCGGCTATGCATTGAAAAAATTAGGATGGAAAGTAGTTTATTGGAATACGGATGCCACTCAAAAACATCCGACACCAAGCGATGTCAAGAAAATCGGCGCCACGCCTGAAGATCATATTTACAGCTACTACATAGCAAATAAATATAAAACATACTATCATGTACCTGTTGACTACTTGATGGTTAATTTTAATCCTTCTAAAAATTCTTCAGTGGTTAAAAACACCACTGACTTAACTGATTTTTACAAAGTACCTTATTTTATCGGGGTCCCTCACGGCGGATTTCATGTGTTTCCAGGGTACCATGGTTGGGTCAATGAATCCCATTCTCCTCATGAACCTAATAATCCTCGTAATATCGAAGAAGGGTATTTTAATCCACCTTATGGCTCACCTAAGGGGCTTAATAGCATAGTAGATGGTAAACCATCAAAGATTTACTATTACAGTGGGATTCTGCTGCTTCCTCCAGGGGACTGGATTTGGTTCAAGTGATTTTATCAAAATTCAGATTCGCTTGCTTCAGAGTTTGTCTATCTTTTCTTTTGGGCGCTTTTTTGAACTCTGGATGCAATTCAAAATCTAATTTGAATGCCGATTCTGGGCTAGAAATTAAAGATTTAGGTCAGTTAGAAAGTATCATTACAAATTTAAATGAGAACGACCTTTCAGATCACCTAGTGGCTCGCATGGCTTGCGAGCGAGTCGGAAAAATATACTCCAGTTGTGGAGATGAAATTGAACTTCGAAGCTCAAACAAACGGGATTTTTTAGTTATTAAAAACCCAATCAAAAAGCACGCCCTGGCCATACCTTGCTATAATGAAAATCCACTTTCTTTTTATGAGCGCATGAATTCATCGGATTTGGACATTTTTTCTATTTTTTATATCTATTATCAGTTTGGAAAAAATCAACTTCCAGAAAAACGACAAAATTACGATCCAGGAAGACTACGAATTCAAGAACTAAACAAATATTTGTACGGATCTTCTGCTAGTGAGGTTCAAAAAAATTTGGTAACTATTGATTTCTTAAATCAAAAAATTAAATTTCAGAAAAAATTTTCTGGCGCCAGAATGTTAGAACTAGTTGGCGCTGAACTCATAAAGCTCAGTTCCACAGATAAAGAAAGCCGACAGTTTTTAACGCCCTTTTTAAGCGGTCAAAAACAATTAAATGGAATGACCTTCAATTGGAGAAATATCGCTGGTAGCCATCGGCTGTCGACTCATTCATTCGGGACGGCTATTGATTTATTGACCGATCACCCGGCGCAATATTGGTTGTGGGATGAAATCAAACGAAATCCAGATCAAGCCAAAAAAGGGGAAAGTGCCTACGAACACGATCATTTTGTTCCTAGTCAGAGGCCTTATATACCGTTAAAAATAATTAGAATTTTTGAAAAACATGGATTTATATGGGGCGGAAAATGGAATCATTACGATACTATGCATTTTGAATATCGTCCCGAATTCAATACCAAAGAAATTTCTCAGGTAAGTTGCTATTAGGATTTTGAATCAACTAACCTGAGTCCTACTGTAAGTAAAGAAAATAGTATTAATATCATTTTCATTTAGAACTCGTTGATTTTTGTTTGTATTGCTGATGATATCGACACCTGAAAATATATATTCTTCAATCAGGTTAAAGGACAAAATGAGTATGAAAAAAATGAATTTATTGGCTAGCATAATGGCTTTAATGACTGTTTTTGGTTTTTCAAACAATGTTAGAGCAAGTGCAAAAACATACTTTCAACGAGCTAACGTTCTTGGTGGATTTTTTGATCCAAAACTAAATATGAAAGCTGTTCAAATGACAGGTTTGTTAGATATGAAGTGGACTCAGGGAAATGTGAATTCTGCGGGCGCAGGTTATATCAAATTAAAAATTGATTGGTTACCTGCCGAGTGCAGGTATAAACGATGTAATCAAACTCGGCAAGTTTATATCGAGTTGCCGGTCGTTGAAGCCAAAGTCGATACAAGTGCAATTTGGAGAATAAAAGGATTTTCACAGGTAAAAGATAAAAATACAGGAGCTATATTAATTCAAACTATCGTCGTTACAAATTATTTTGAAACATTTTATAAAGATCGAAGCGAAATCGAGTACACTATTCGCAGAAAAACCGGCATTAGTGCTCCCTACGAAGATTTTAGTTCTAAATTTAAATTAGATCAAATCGTCACCTATGATGGTGGCCGATGGGTACGATAATTCGGAAAAATTTATGTTATTGCTGAACTGGTTCGAAATAGGTAGATAATCAACCTTATCTTGTTTTTTGATTTTCTTTTCATATTTCAAGGTAAACGCGTTTGCTCGACGTCACCATGGGATCGAAAAAACAAGCTTCCAATTTGTTTTGAGCCTGCTTAGGATCATTTAAGCAGGCAATCTGATGACAAAGCGGGTGTTGGGGCAGGTTTTATCATAAAACATCTCCCCACCGTTTTGCTCTATGATGCCTCTGGAAATGCTTAGACCTAACCCTGTTCCTGAACCCGGTGGTTTTGTTGTGAAAAATGGCTGCATCAATTTTGCCTGAATATTTTCTGGTAGGCCAGTCCCGGCATCCGTAACGTTAATTTCAACACGATTTTCTTTTTTAAGAGCATTAATTGAAATCCATTTGTTGGACAAATCAGTAGTTTCTTTTAATGCGTACAGCGAATTATTTAAGAAGTTTAACAAAACTTGAGAAATGTGTTCAGGTACACAGTTAATTGTTAAGTCGGGAGACTCCAGTTTAATTTCCAAAATAACAGATTGCGATTTGAATTTTTCACTACACAAAGTCATCGTATCATCGATGATTGTTTGCACCAATACACGAGATTTTTCAGTGGCGTCGGCATTTCTAGAAAACCGTTTTAACCCCATGATAATTTTTGAAACCCGCGCTACAATTTTTATGATTGTGTCTGCTCGCTTGCGGATCTGTTCTGGAGTCGGTTCCTGATCTGCTTTATCCATAAGTACTTCGGCGTTCATCAAAATAGCACTTAGTGGTGTATTGATTTCGTGAGCTATGCCACCAGCCATTTCGCCAAGAGCCGTCATTTTTGCAGACTGAGCTAACACTGTCTGACTTGCTTCAAGGCTCTTCATTGCTTGAGACAACTCTTGCGTACGCGATTGCACTTTCGATTCTAGACTGCCATTTAAATTACGTAAATCCTCTGTCAGTCCTTGAAGTCTTTTGAAGATGAAAATTAGCCAAATTCCTAAAATGAAACATACAAAGATCAGGACGTAATTGAATACGGCCCCGCGATTTTGAAGGCGTTGATAGTTTTCTAGATAACTGCCTTCCAAAAGCTCGAGTTTTGCGACAATGCTATTAGCCAAAAGTTTCTCTTCTAATACTGAACGGGTTAAGCTGTAATCTACCATCAATTTGACATGCAGCTTTAGTGACTCCAGCAAAACCTCTTCTTTCTTGTTTTTAGAATGTTTTGGAATCTTTTGAAGTAAACTATAGATATTTTCTTCCAGTACTTCATTGCGATCAAAATTGTAAAGAATAGCGTTGGAAAATAAAGCATGAGTAATATCGCTGTACTTAGAATTCGAAAGTCCCTTTACAACTTGTGGCAGGTATTTTATCGAGTTCCTTAGGACGGAATGCTGAGTTTTGTATTGCTCTAAAAGCTCCGCTTTTTCGCTCAGAGCTTGGCAATAATCATTTAGCAAATCTTTGGTTTCGTTAACTCGTAAAATGCTAAATATAGAATCATTTTTCAAACGTTTGCAGATATCTTCGAGTTTAGCCATGTCGCGAACAAGGGGGTCGTATGTTTGCAAAAGAAACGTTTTCAGTCGTAATACGTTCTCGTTTAAGTCATGATTAGAAATTTTTGATTGCTCAAACGTATGCAAAATTTTGGCGTGATCAGAAATTTCACGTATTGATTTTCGTATGTATATAAAGCCAAATAAAAAAATACCTAAAATCATTACAAAAGCAAAAAATGCTTTGTTTTTATTTTTCATTGGCATTGTTTGCCTCGCGTAGAATTTTAGGTTTTTTTCCGGTCAATGCTTTTAGAAAATTGGCAATATCTTTAACATCCTCTTTAGGAAGATCGCGCCCAAGTTGGTATCGCCCCATTTTTTTTACTGCGTTTTCTAGACTTGGTTCTGTGCCATCATGAAAATAGGGGGCCGTTAATTCCACATTCCGTAGGCTGGGAACTTTAAAGACATGTAAATCAGGATATAGTTTTGTAATTGCAAATCGTCCCTGATCCGATTCGTAACTTCCACCGCGTTCGGCAAAATAGTCAAATGCAACACCCATATTTTGAAACATGTTACCGCCTAAATTTTGTCCTTGGTGGCAAGCGATGCATCCATATTCCTGGAATTTAGTGAATCCACGATGTTGAGCTTCGGTCATTGCGGACCGGTCTCCTTTTAGATATAAATCAAACGGAGCATCTATGGTGATAAGTGCTTTTTCAAATTCGACAATAGATTCAATAATTGTATTTTTTGTGATCTCTTGATCAAAAACTTTTTTGAATTGGCTGACATAGTTAGGATCGGCTTTTAATTTCGAGATTATTTCGGGCCAGTCCGACGACATTGCAAGAGGATTGTGAATGGGCCCATCAATTTGGCTGTTTAAATCATCTGCTCTGCCATTCCAAAACTGTTTAAAGTTTAACGAGCTATTGAAGACGGAGGGGGTGTTAATTATTCCCCGAGAGTTTCCCACCCCCGCAGAGAATTGAGCGTTATCAGCACCACCATTTTCTAAGTTATGGCACGATTTGCATGATATTTGGTTGCCTTTCGATAGTCGTGTATCTGAAAAAAGATCTCGGCCAAGTAATGCTTTCGGTTTGTTCAATTCCATGGGTTCAGAAAGTGGAGAAAAGGATTGCGGGGAATGGCTAGATTTGCCTGACTCTTCAGTATAACGAGTAGGTGGATTTATGAAATCTCGATAAATTTCAAAAAATAATCCGATGCTGAAAAGTATCGCCAGACCAAGCTTGAGCTTCATGCTAAGCGGCCTTTTTCTCGAACACTAATGTTTTTAATGCCGCGAGCGATGTCTTATTCACTCGGTCACCTTCGAATTTTTCAATCATAAAGACGGCTTCACGTCCTGATATCTGGTGATGAGATGGGTTTTTTACGACATGGTTAACAAACTTATTTGCTAGTTGGATAATATTAGAAAGCGGGTGCATGCGATTTTTAGCAGTCCCATTCGGGTAACCTTGGCCCACTTCGTCTTCGTGGTGTTCGTAAATCAATTGTATCACATCCTGAGGTACGTTCGGAATCGACTGCATTATTTCACGCCCACGTAGAACATGCGTTTCGTACATTTTTCTATCGTTAACAGTAAGTTGTGGACGTGGAGTTTCTAAAATTCTTTTTTCAATTTCTTTTTTGCCAATGTCATGAAATAGGCCAGCCATGGCTAGTTTGAAGATAGTTTGTGGTGATGTGAAGTTAAGTTTTTTACCAATCATAATTGAATAGATGGATACACCTAGACTATGGGCATATATGGAATCTGAGTGACCATTTAAAATTTCTAAAAGGTTAAAGGTTTCCGCGTTTTCAGATAACAGGTTCATCGATAGTTTAAAAAAATCATGCGCTTCATCAAAAGCTATCTTATTCATTTCGTCTACAAAGCAATGTTCAAGAATAACTTCGCTTGTGTAGCGCATGAATCGTAGCTTTTTCTCTGTTGGAACGTTTTGATTTTGTTGTAGGACTTTGGAAATACCTATATTGAAGTCCACGAGTTTTTTAAAGTCTTCTTTTTTAATATGGAAAAAGCTTAGTCCTTTACTGCGATATGTGTTCAAACGCGTGACATCTAGTGTTTCGCCAGATCGAGCGATTTTTAAAAATTTGGTTTCTTGGAGGCATACATAAATGTCGTAATCTAGTTTGGGTTTAGCTACGAATTCGTCGATTGATACTTTACAGTATTCTTGCGTATTTTTTTTGTTTTCTTCAGTCGTTATTTCTTCCGGTTTAGGTTCAATAAGACTTTTGATTAAAGCCAACAGATCCTTATTTGAAAATGGCTTGGTTAAAAAACCATTGGCCCCCATCTCTGCGGCTTGGTGGGTTTCTAGAAGATTGGTGAATCCCGTCATTAAGATGAATGGAATCTGCGATTTGCCTCTAAGCCACTGCAACAATTCGACTCCATTCAGAAAGGGCATTTGAACATCACTAATCACAAGAGCAAATTCGCCCGTTAGAGCAACATCACGGGCTGTTTTACCATCTGGAACAACAGTTGCTTTGTAACCATTGTCTTCCAAGTATTCCTTTAAAATATCTCTAAGAAATTCATCATCTTCAGCGATTAATATTCTTTTCATGGTGCCTCGTTTGTTAGCAAACTTATCGGACCCATGTTATAATTGGTGGAATCAATATGTTTTGACAAAGGTGTCTCAATCCGGGGCGTCTCCCGCCGCGGCTTAAACCATAAATAGACTATTGTCCCTTTTTGGAATTTGCAGTACTCTGCTCATGTTAGGGAGTAGTCGCTTGAGCGTCGTTGCTCGAGATGTGTGTCGACATACTGGGTTCAACCCCCGGCACATCTATAGGATTTCAACAATCTTACTGACGAGACTAGCATTGGTAATTTAACAATTGCCGTGCGGTCGCGTTTGTCGGATAACGACTTCCATCTCACGGTGCAACTATAGTGAGGTCATTTATGGAAGCGTTTTTAAATTCATTCTTATTAGTTTTCGCAGGCGAGATGGGGGATAAAACACAACTTCTGTCGCTGGTTTTAGTTACGCGCTTTAAAAAGCCTTGGACAATTTTGCTAGGTGTATTTATCGCGACGGTTTTAAATCACGCGCTAGCGTCGTGGGCAGGTGCTTGGGTGGCGTCGCTGGTGGAACCTAAAACTATGTCGTGGATTTTGGCTTTCATTTTTTTCACGTTTGGTCTGTGGATTCTTATCCCAGACAAAGAAGACGATTTAAAAAATTCCAGTTCGCATGGAGTTTTGTTTACAACCATTGTTGCATTTTTCTTAGCTGAAATGGGTGATAAAACTCAGCTGGCGACAATCGCTTTGGGTGCACGGTATGCGAGCACGGTTCTTGTTACTTTTGGTTCCACAGTTGGTATGATGGCTTCCAATGCATTGGCTATTTTCTTGGGCGAACGAATGCTGAGCCGTATTCCTATGAAATGGGTTCGCATGGTAGCTTGTATTTTGTTTATTTTATTTGGTATTGCGATTTTAGCTAAGACACTTTAAGCTTAATTATGTTTAAAATACCTGTTTCGATTTTAATCTTTTCAAGTTTTATTTATTTATCATCAGCGAGGTCTGAAGTGCGAAAAATACCGTGGTTTACAAGTGCCAATTGCAGTGAATTGACGATTATAAAATATAAGTCAGAATCAAAACATGACGTAGTAGCAACGGCTTCGACAAAAGAGAAATCGGCGATTGGTGAAATTATGGATCGAATCAAAGCCTTGCCAGCGGATG
Organism: uncultured Bdellovibrio sp.; assembly: GCA_963932905.1. Taxonomy (GTDB): domain Bacteria; phylum Bdellovibrionota; class Bdellovibrionia; order Bdellovibrionales; family Bdellovibrionaceae; genus UBA2316. The sequence goes on along the minus strand of CAWVRN010000007.1, from coordinate 125,806 downwards.
GTGATAAAATGAAAAGTTGGGGGCCAAAAACGAAATACACGTCGCTTGAATTCAGGTGCGACGATGGTAAACCCAACACAATCGGGATTTATGATGGCCACTTTCAAACTCCCTCCACCGGCTTTAACGTTGGCAATGATGCGGTGGAATTAGAATTGGCCCAAGATATCGAAGCTATGGTGGTGCCTGAGTTAAACAAAAAACTCCCAAAAATTAAAGATTATTCATTTAGATTTAAAGAGTTCGTGATTAGATTCACCGGCAAGGAACATACACCTCAACCTAAGGACGGGCCGACAGTTGGACCTACAAATAGAAATTTCTTCTCAGTTTTTCAGAATGATTCCGCGAATGAAGTCAGTATATCTATTTTTGATGGGCAGATACCACCGCAGCCACAGGCTTTTGTTGTTGGTAAGAAAATTTATTATTTGCTGACGTACCAAGGAATAAAAGGGGAATCATTGAATCCCAATCATTTTATGGTTTCGGAAAAATTACCGAAACGCTGAAACTACGAGGGCTATGTGCCCCCATAGGAACAAAAAAACAATTACGGAGTTTTAGTTTGTTTGCTTAGTTGATCATAGCCCGGCATGGTTGATAAATCTGGTACTACAACAATAGCAATACGGCGATTAGCGGCTTTGCCTTCTGGAGTATCGTTGCTTTGACGTGGCGACGTTTCGCCGTAACTTGCTGCGCTTACACGCTCTGCAGGCATTCCAGCCTCGATCATTGATCGTGTCACGTTGATTGCGCGCGCTGCTGCTAATTCCCAATTTGATGGAAATGTAGCAGTAGCAATACGAACATTGTCCGTATGGCCTTCGACTTGATATCGCTTGTCGGGGATTGATTTCAGTTGGTTCGTGACTTCTTTCAATGCCTCTAATCCGGCCTGAGACAATTTAGCAGAACCCGATGGGAATAAAACGTCAGAACCTAAACTTACAACCATTTTGCCGTCGATAAACTGCACAGATAACGCGCCAGAGTCTGTTAGTTTTTTAAATCGCTTTGTTAGATCTTCGAATTCTTGTAGGCGCTGCTTTTGCTCTGCTTGGCGTTGGCGCATTTCCTCCATTGCCTTCTTCATATCATCCAGTGATGTTTTTAATGCTCCACGATCTTTAGTTGTCGTGATCAAATTTTCTTGTAGTTTGTTTCTTTCTTCAGTTAGTGCGGCATTTTCAGTTCTAGCTTTTGAAATGGCAGCAACGGATGCTTCTAGTTGTTTGTTCATGTCGGCAACTTGTTTTTCGTGAGTCGATTTCGACACACAGGCCGTCATTGTTACGGCGACAGACAATGCAATTATGGTAATTCTTTTCATTTTTCCTCCTCGTTTTTTTTCTGCTTCTATTTTTGCATACTGAGGGATTATATGCTCCATCAAAAAAATTAATAAACAGACTTTTGGCGGGCGCAGTAGCAACTTTCTTGGTATTTCTGTATGATGCAAGAAGCGAAAATGAATATTCTATTTTTTGATGGCTATTGCTCTTTATGTAATGGACTTGTAGATTGGGCCATGCGCCAAGATAAACGCGCACGCGTTAAGTTTGCCTCGCTACAGGGTGAAACCGCAAGATCGATAATTCCAGAGAATAATATCAATGATACCAACACAGTTGTTTACTGGAATGGTAGTGAATCATTTCAACGATCTGATGCCATTTTGCATTTACTGATAGATATGGGCGGTATTTGGAAACTAGCGGGAGTTATACTCGTAATACCAAGATTTTTTCGTGATCTTGTTTACAAATGGATAGCAAGTAATAGATATTTCCTTTTTGGACGACGACAGACATGTCGTATGCCGACCTCTCAAGAGAAAGATCGGCTACTTCCCTAGTACTAATCGGACTGACTACTGACACTTCTTTGCTTGGAAACTTGGGAAACAGGTACGCCCAAAGAAGAGGGCGAGGATACAAATTGATCATTCATCTTTGCAAGGGACAGATCGTATAGCTCTGCGAGTGGTTTGATACCGTTAAATTTATCTTGATTGTAATAACGGACTCGTTGAGTAATATCGTTTCGATCACGTAAATACAGACTTAATCCCCAACGCGACCAAAGTGTAGGTAAATAAGAATTTGCGGCAATTAACGACGGTAAAACTTTTACGTCATAGTCCCAAAGTTGTCGTTTATCCAGGCGTCTAAAGAATTGAATATCGGCAATTATAAACGCATCTAATAGAAAAACGAGTGGGTAAACAAGTCTATTCCCTAAGCCTCGCAATAATAATGATAATTGTGACGGCGTCGGAATGTCTGGAATTTTCCAAACGTACGATTTTTCCCAAGGGTAAGACCAGTTATGCCTTACGTTTTGATTTAGAAAACCACGCTTTAGGAATTGATGAAACAGCGATCGACCCCGATCGAAATCTCGATACGTCACGATGGCTGCCTGAGCGGCAAAGATCTGATCTCGACTGCAGTTATTAGGATTAAAACCCCAGTAATCTGGGTCATTGGATCGGCGATAAATTCCGTCTTTGTAGGTCAATTGATCCATGTCGGCAGCGTAACCCTCTGCGAGGGTACGCCCAAGATCATCTTTTTCAGCCCCTAAAAAATTTAGCAATGTATAGTAAGAACCGGTTCGCTGAAGCGTATCCCCCATGTCTTTATCTAACTGCGAAATTAAACCGTTGTGACGGTAGTCCGACATTTGGGCCAAAATGCTTTCAATAGTTTTTTGATGTGACAAGTAGAAGTACCCGTTGTGAAAGTTGTCTAAACGATCAATCCAAGCTCCCGAGAGCGTGAAAAGTAACCAAAACATAAGTGTTACTTTTACTCGTTTAAACATACCCCTAGTTTATCAAATGGCAAGGTATCTTTCGCTGGTGACATTTAGAGCGAAACTCAGTGGCAACCCATTGTCTCTAACTGAGAAAGTCCGTGGAAATATTCCCCAATTGGTGACCCAGAAATACAGCTGGATAAGGTTTTCCAGCCGGTATCGATTTTCAGGATGGTCCTACCGTTGCAATAGAAATCGTTGCACTAGAAAATCAGGATGGAGGCTTTAATGGAAAAACAATTAGATAACACACCCTCAAGCAACGATTTGAAATCGGTGAAAAGAAAAACAGATCGGGCATACGATACAACCAATGAATTGCGTGGCGATCGGCAGTTTGCTAATGATTTTGCTGCGGCTAATTCCTACGAATCCGATGCTGAAACATTTATTAATCCTTATGAACGTGAAAATCCAAACGCGCAAAATAAAAACAAAAAAGGTATCTTATTAGGATCTCGTGAAGATTCTCTTGAGATCGAAGATGAAAAATAACAACTTACCTTACACGCTTTAGACTGATTAAGTCAGATACATAGTTTAGGGTTAACGTTTCCGATGGTATAGAATTCAAATACGATTCCAAAATTGAATCCAGTTCGGGAGTTTTCTTTTTTAATGGGACGCACGAGCGCAAAATATAATTTTCAAATGAGGAACGATTAGGAAATGCCATCTGGTAAGCAAATCGTTTGGTCTTAATGTGATTTGTCTCGCTTAATCTTTGGATCAACCGTGAAGAAGGAAAATAATTAAATGCTAGTGCGTCGGGAGCGGTTGTCCAAATGCCTCTGACGGCTTCCCACCAATCGCCTTGATCACTGTTGACGATCAAGTGTAAATCACCCCCTACATTCAAATGCTCTAGTAACCAATGAATAACCGGAATCCAATTTTCTGTGTCGTGAGAATACATCGACTGTGAAACTAAAATGCAATCGTAAGTTTCTAAACTAGCGCTTTGAATCGGTACAGTCATCAGCGTCGCATTTGGAAACTTGTTTTTCAGCGTTTCTTTGTAAAATAAGTTTGGTTCGCATAAAGAAAGGTAACGACTGCGAACCGAAAGTAGCTGGCTGATTCGACCATCTCCGGCACCCACATCTAGGGCTGTTCTGTAATTGCCCTTTAGCTCTTGACCCAAGAGTTCCAAAAGTATTTCTTTCTCATTTGAATAACGATAATATTCTTCGATTCTTGGTGTTTGCATCTTCAACCTCGCTTTTGAAATAAAAATAGTGACCAAGTAAGATAAGCATAAAACCGAAAATTAAATGTGGCGTGACCTTGGGTGGAAAGAATGGCGCGATAACAAGTAAAGCGACTATAGGACTGAACGCCCGAATAGCGGTCGCTTCACTAAATTTTAAATGGCGAATTGATTGATGGTAAAAAAGAAAGCCCCAAAAAGAACTAAAGATGCCGGAAAGGCCACCAAAAACCACCGCCGTGTTTTCTATTCCCTCGATCTGTCCATGAATGAAAATTGAGACGACGATAAAAAATGTAGTCAATAGATTTTGCCAAAACAAAAGAGAAACTATCGAAATGTATGAACTACGTTTAAGAAAGGAATTGTGTATGGCAAAAAGGAACGCATAGATAAAAGCGAGTACTATTCCCTTGGACATATAAATAGTTTCTGTGGTGCTGGCCGTAAAACTTAAGACGAGACTGCCTAGGGTAATAACTAAAAGTGATGGCCATCTATTCTGTGCTTTTGTTTCTTTTAGCCAAAATAGCGACAGAAGAAATGAAAATGCGATATAGGATCTAGCGACACTACTAACAACAAAAGGATTTTCTAAAGTTACAGAGTAAGAAAATGCTACCATTGCCAGGGCATATAAAATGGAAAGAGATAAGACTGATATATTGAAATTTTTGAAAACATTTTTACGTTGAAAGATACAGACAATCAAAGTCATCAGAAAAGCAACGGAACTTGAACAGCACGTCACCAGTAACGGATGGCTGTTTGCTGAGCCTAGTTTCTGAAGGGGGCCCGCTAACGACATGAAGACCAATGAAGTGATAGCAAAAACGTATCCTTTTGTTGAAGTCATCGACTTACACACTCAAAAATAAGTCCGTTGCTGATAGGAAATACTAACGGATTTTCCCCCCATCGACTAACCCATTTACTATCTAACTTTTCTAATAGCTCTGATCGATTCATTTTACTTCTTATATATTTGAAAGCTTGGCCAAGAATATTTGATTCGGTGTAGTGTTGGCTCGCCATTAAAAGGTGAGGAGCTCCCGTGATGAAACTGGCAGCTCGAGCTTTTCTGATCTGTAGATTCTTTCCAACAAGTGCGGCCCATTCGATACTGTTGAATCGAACTCGGTGTTCGGGATATTTCAGGTGTGGCAATTTGAAGCAATCCAAACGATAAATTTGTGGAACGGTGATATAGATCAATGTATCCTTGGGAACATATTTGATAATTTCAGACAGAAATTTTTCGATGTCGTCTTTGCCATTTTCGAAATGTTCCAAAACATCATTAAGCAGAATTATATTGGGTTTGAATTTAACTCGAGCAAAAATCTGCTTAATATCGCGTATATCGGCTATTAAATCGGGGTTGAAGTTCTTATCGATATCTACACCAAAATAATGAAACTCGTCTGGCAAGTAGGCTTTAAGCAAACGGCGGCCTCGTGCATCGGCACAGCCTAAATCAAGGACTTTAGGTGCATTAATTTGTTGTTGTTTTATAAGTTTAGCTAGGGTTCGAAATAGCATTCGACTGTACAGGGAATCATTAGAAGTGGCATATGCGTTTACCAGGTAAGATTTCACGAGAACTCCGTTAGGTTTTATGGGTTCTACTGCATTTTTCATGTTTAAAAAAATGAAATAATTTGGTATAAGTATTCAATTATTATGAATACTCAGCATATCCAATATTTCGTTGATGCATGTCGTTTAGGAAGTGCTTTTCAAGCAGCGGCTTTAAATAACGTGGCTCCGTCCACGGTATCCCAAGGAATAAAAACATTAGAAGATGAATTGGGATACAAGCTGACCAAAAAACAACGGGGTACTTTAGAGATTACAAAAGAGGGAATTTTATTTGCAAACCAAGCAGCACAAATTCTGAAAATGGTAGAAAATTTAAAACATAAAACTTCTTCTAAGGATGCACATACGGTGGGTGTTGTTAAAATGGCAACGCACCAGAGTTTTTTAAATTCCTATCTGTGGAAAAGGCTGCGTAAATTTAAAAAGAAATTTCCAAAAGTCGATGTGCAAATTACGACGGGTATCGGGGCTCAAATTTCCGAGTTACTGGAAACTCAGCAAATCGATTTGGCGATCACATTAGATGAAATTAAAACGAACAACATCAGATCGGTGAGTTCTGAAATTTTACTTAACGGCGATTTTAAGTTGGTTAATGCGTACAAAAATAAGTTAACCGCCGAAGCGCCATGTATTGTAACCAATATTCACAAGCCTGAAGTTAGTTTTTTGCTTAGAAAAGCTCCATGGTTAAAAATTGAAAGTCAAATGCCCAGCTGGACAACGATTCAAAAGGTAGTTGCTAAAGAGCCGGTCTTTGGTTATTTACCAGATTATTTATTAGAAGATGATGATAGTAATCAATCATTCCGCGAGCCCCGATTTGCCATTCCTCTGCGGTTTCCGTATCAAGTTCGTTTGTGGTATCAATATCGACATCGCAATAATCAGTTAATTCAAAGTTTGATTTCTGCAACGAAAGAGTAATTGATCTTTTATACGCGTTAACTCGAAGACCAGTATTTGCTTACTGGTATGCTGATTAGTTAATTTTTGTCCAAGACGGTTTGTCTGTTTTCACTTTGTTCAAAAGTAACGGCCCCATTTGAACTTTGTCAGAACGATCGACTAACAATTTGATTATCTGTTCGCCAGATAGTTCAGGATTGTCGATAATCAATCGGGCTACTGTACGAGCCACCATTGGTGATGCCATGCTTGTTCCTGAAGCTTTGCGAGTAGGAGATTTTCCTACGCAGTCTTTGAATGCATCTTTGATCGCGGTATTAAATGATTCGGGACGATCAAATGGATACTCATTCTTTTCATTTTCTAATTGAGTTAGGAACTTGGTGTCGCACATATACACAGGACTTGAAGAATCAATATCCACGCCACTGGCTGCCACGAACGCGGCTTGGCTCAATACTAAATTTGAAAAATAGGCCAAGTTGCCAGCTGTATCCAAAGCACCCACGCAAACCAAATTCCGAGCGGCGATTCCACATGGCAGTTGAAGATTAGTGGCGTCGTCAACCCATTTAGAATCATTTCCTGCAGCGGCTACGAAAATTACGTTGGGATTTTTTTCCATGAAGTCTTTGACTTGGGCCATCCATATTTTAGTTTTTTTATCTCTATCTTCGAACAAGTTAAACAGGCTATCGCCGGGAGTGTTACCTTTAAGTGCTAATGACATATTGATAACACGGACGCCATTTTTCACCGCCATCGTCATCGCTTGAAGAATGTTTTTAATAACGATTTCTGTTTTATCTTGTGACTGATCTTCGCGACCATTCTTGTATTTAACATTTATAGGAAGAACGCGGTAAGGAATTAAACCAATACGTGGATCATCGTACACTATTAATCCAGAAACATGTGTTCCATGAAAGGCACCCGATTCCATTTCTTGTTCGACATTTCTTAGTGGATTTAGGTACTGAGCCAGTTGAGGGTATGATTTCGCTAACTCAGTCGCACGCTGGCGTGCATTTCTAACAGCGGGTACATCTTTTTGATCCGCATCGGGATTGATGTCTAGCGTACGCGCCACATACGGAGACGGCCAATAATCTTGCCCGATAAAATCGTAGCCTAAACCGACCGGTTGATTTTGATTGTTCAATGTAAAGTGCATGTTGTTGATAAGGTGTGGGTGATTGTAATCTGTGCCAGAATCTATAACGGCTACAAGAACTTTATGTTGATGATTGTTTTCTAGGTAATTTCTTTTAACTGGAGTTGGATTAACGACGTGAAGTGCAGCACCTTGAACTATGGTTTGATCGTCGACTTCTTCTTTGCAACCTAAAGTGAGCAAAACGAGAGCGCTTGCTACCAGCCATAAAACAGATTTCATAAATCCCCCTCAAGGGAATGTTTTTTTACCGAGAGGTTTAGGTTGTCAACAACCGATTCGGCAGTTTCCAATAGGTCGCTGCATTTTTTTATACGGCATCGCTTCAGAAGGAAAATGACAAACCTAGAGCCAGATTAAGGGTCGCAATGGCAGCAAAGAAGGTTTTTGAGTTTGTATCTTTCTCAACAGAGGCCGAATAACCATTCACGGCTGCCGCTAGAAAATGAGCCCACATTTGCATTCGGCGCATGCGTTCGATGCGCTCTTGTTCATGGAACATAAAACTTTTTACGAGCGCACTTTTTTGCGTCTCTGATAGATCTGCATTTCTTAAAGAATCGTAAAATGAATTATAGGAATGTCCGTAATATATATTTGCAATACCGTAGGTAATGGCAGCGATACCGGCGCTACTGGCCACTCCGTATACTAGTTTGGTAGCAGAATCTTCAGTGGTTGGAATCGCCAGCAGGCTGCCAACAGTCACAAGCGTTCCCGAGATAATAAAACTTGTACCACGTCGCTCGTCTTCTGTACGAAGGCTTTCCATTGCTTGCTGGAATTCATTCCAGTTCTGCGAATTTTGCACAGATTTTTCTTTGGCCGCATACGAAGGTTTGGCCATCGCGAGATCTGAAACGCATAGAACTAAGGCTATCATCCAGCCTAAATTCATATTTCAATTCCTAGGAATAAAAATGTTTTGCTGATCGTGATCCGTTCATCCAATGGATTAAGGAACGATTCGTTACGATGAGTTACGCCCATATTCCACCATGTATTGAAGATTCCGAAACCAATTCCATCTTCATCACGAGCTAAACTGCCAAACACACGCAAGATTCCAAATTCATAAAATCCACCCAGTGTGAGTGGACCTGGGCCTTCACGTAGTTTTCTATTGAAATTGACGTCTACGCCTAGGCTAAATCGCCCGTAGTCTAATTCTGGATTTACACTAGAAGTGAAATGATATTCCGGCTCCACTGGAACTTCGGCGAAACGTTCATTCACAAAACCCGAATTACCGACCATCAATGTAAATTCAGGATTTAAAGGACTGTCTTTCGGTGCGAACATCACGCCGGGTTCCACAAAAAATAGATATTGCTGGCGAGGCTCAAACAAATAATGACCATCCGGAACCAAAGCATCGGTTAAATAAAACTGCGAAGCTACAAAGCGACGATGAACATAACGTAATTGTACGCCGTACGACCAATCGTCAGATAGGTAGCTTCCAAATTGCAATTTGGCGATTTCTTCTAGAGATGCATACAGTGAAATTTTTGGCAGTGCTTGATTGTGAAATGATGTGCTGTAGTTAACAAGTGCGGGGGTCACCGACCAACCAAAAGTTTCTTGTACGTGACCAAGTTCCAACTGCGTTTGCAATTCATTGTCTTCGTGTTGAGTAAATAGCTTCTGAATGCTTTCTTCCGTAGCACGACCTTGCGATAAATCCGTCGCTTCTTTCAGGTATGAAACGTTGTTGCCGAGTGAAAGATTCGCATTAAAGCGGCGTTCTTTTTCTTTGGCTATGAAAGCTGGGTTACATGGCAATACATCGGCGGCTATATCTAAAGCATAACAGCTTTGTCGTAAGCCCATTCCCATTAATCCTGCATTGCCACTTAAAAAGTGATTAGGAGCTTCGTATGAGAAAGCGTTGGCGCCAAATAGTGAAATAAAAAATGCGAAAACTATTTTTTGTCGGCGCATACTTTGTCCAATGATTTCTGATAAGGTAAAGCTTGGCGAGAATAATCACTAACTAAATTTACTTGGGTGCGCATCGCCTGATACTGTTCGTTGTCTTTCGGATAAGCGCGCCCCAGATCGTCCAAACCTTCGCTGACTAAATTTAGAACGTTAGATGACCATGTGGAAACTTCTGGCAACAAGGAAAAGCAAGGATCAAATGAAGCATCAGACCATGCGGCCAGCAATTGTTTGCCGTCTTGAATTTCAGATTTAATCAAAACGACAGTTAACAATGATCTATAAAGTTTAGAGCTTGCAGTTGAAGTTTGTTCTAGTAAAGCACGCGCTTTCTTCAGATATGGTCGGTTTGAAGTTTCAATCAGGGGGACCTTCTCAACTTTTTTTTCTAATCGTTGGATGTCTTTGTAGCTATCGTTTAAATTTTTTAATTGAGACTTGGATTTCTCGTCTAGTTTTTCAGGAATCATATCATCGGTGATAATATCCTCTAGAACTTCAGGAGCTTTGTCTTTTGCGAACGAATCAAAGCCAACCAGATAATCCCAATAGTTTTCAACTTTGATTCCGGCTTTGCCGGCATAGGCAGATGCCAACACTAGACGAACTTCATAAGTATCTTCGTGTTTCATAGTGTCTTCTAAGAGTTCGATTGCTGACGAATAGTCACCTTGATCGATGAACGTCGTGGCTTTGGCGACGTGATCTTCAGAAGGAGTTTTATCGCTGACTTTATGGCAGGCTGTAATCATCGTAAATACATAGAAAAAACAAAGAATTCGTTTCATAGTGAGAGTGGTTTACGTCAACTTAGGTACCTTATCCAGCGATAGTTCAGCGCTGGAAAAAACTTCATCTTTTTGAGGAATGTTTTCCGTGTAGTTAAATAATTTGACTTACGAATCGGCCCGCGACAAAAAAGCGCATGAAAAAAATTCTATTTGAAATCTTGATTATCGCAACCCTTGGCTTTTTTACTTACGTTACAGCCGAGCCTATGAACAGGGCGCAGGTTGCTGCCTCTACGATTCAAATAGAACTTGGTGTGAAAACAAATCCCTACGCTACTCCGACCGTTGTGACATTGCTTCGTGAAGATCCTACAACTCAGGTTTATCAGGTAAAGTTAGATCACGAAGGTTCCGGTCGTATTAGTTTATTGATGAAAGGTCCTAAAGGATTTCTATATAAACAAACGCGCGATTTGCATGCGCTGATGATTATCTCTGGATTCTTCACTGGTGAAAAAAGTGTTAATTTGATCGGGGACTTCGCGGATAAAGTGATGATTGGGTTTGAATATCCCTATAGTGCGACTGATTTTCAAAACGACCCTGGTACTGTTTTGCAATTCGTTCGCAAGACACCGGCGCAAATTGCCCTTGCGATCACATGGCTAACACGTCAACCGTGGATGAAAGAAAAAGGCTTATCTGTGATGGGCGTCAGCCTCGGCGGCGTGTTTATGCCATCGGGTTTGCATGTGGCTCAGCTAATGGGGATTGAACTAGAAAGAACGGTTTTCGTATGTACGGGTGTGAATTTGCCTGCCATTTTGCGAGACAATTTGAAAGAGTATATTCATCCGCTCCTGTTGGATACGATTGTTTCGGCACTAGTGGCTCCGACTTTACTGATGGATCCAAAGCAGCATATTCCTGAATTAAACGGTTCAAAGCTTGTGATCCAAGCGGATCACGACACCGTCATTCCGCCGGAATCGCAGGCGGAACTGTGGAGTTTGCTAAATGGTTCAAAACAACTTGTGCTATTGCCTGGTCCCCATGTGAATCCCGATCAGACCGAATTGATTTCGCTGATTCAAAAAACTGTTCTTGAAAATCAAAATTAGGCGCACAACTGAATATCTAATTCTAAATCAGATGACAGTCCTTCTAGGACGATCTGGTTCTTTCCGTCTAAATTGATTGAATCCCCAGGTGCGCGAATTCGCACCCGTGCAACCGTTTAGCTAAGTTGCCGTGATGCTGGAAAATTAGTAGAGCAATTTGAAGAGATTGTTGAGTGCCACGCGGTTGTAATTCGAAGAAAGCTTGCATCTCCTTCAATTTTATTTAACACTGCAATGCATTCGAAAGAGGGTGGGGTAGAGCATGAAGTTTTTTTTTCTTTTGAGTTTGTTGTTTACAGTTAGTTTTTCATCCGCGCGAACGGTTTTGCCGCCTCATCTAAATCATGAATATCAAAATCCTGTTAAACGTAATGCCATCCATTGGGATGATTTGGAACTTTATTCTGTCTACACTTTGGCAACCGACATAACTTATTCAGATTCGCGTGGACGTTCCGTCGTGTTTAAAGCGGGGAGTCCATTTCGTTACAAAGATAGAATTCCTCTACCAGAAATTCGTGCGATTTATTTCGAATTCATTCATCAAAAATGCCCGACGCCAAAGTTAAAAATCGATATTTTCATATTCGAAAATTTAGGGGTCACGGTGGAACCAGAGTGTGTATTGGGATTATATATAGAGGCGAGTGATTACTACACGTCCAGCATCTTTGGATCGCAACTGCGTCGTCTCTAAAGCCGCCAGATTGAATTAAATTAAACGATCGTTTAAAAAGTCGGAAAAATATGCATAGTTTTATGGCGGCCAAAGAGGGTGGATAAAGGTTTCTTGACCTTAAAATAGTACGTGCTACTAACTATTCAACATAATTTAATAGGAGTCTCTATGCGCAGACATCTAGTTAGTTTCGTCATTGTTTTTCTCGCTCTTTCTACTTCGATATTCGCAGCTCCCAAATCGACGAAAGCTAAAAAACAGACTCTACCAACAGTGGCTCCCAGCATAGTAGAGCAAGCTCAACAGGCGATTGCCGTTGATCCAAAGGCGAAAGTTCCGCACTCAAAGTCTCCACAAGAAACTGGTATTTTAGTTATGCGTGCTCCTGATTTAAATGACGATCGTTACCCAACTCGTTATCCAGTTGGTTTGCATTTAGATTCGTATGCGATTTCTGGCACGGCGGTTTCTGCTAACAATAAAAAATATGATTTATCAGATGTGGGATCGCCATTAGTTCCCTCGTTGCGTTTAGGTATGATTCCTTGGTCGTCAGTTTTATTCGATGGCTACTCTGTTCAATTGGGCTATCAACAAAAACAATTGTCAGGTGATACGGATCAGACTCTTAAGGTAAACCACTATACAGCGTCGGTTGCTGGTGAAAATAAATTTTATGTGCGTGGCAATTTAGATCTACGGTATCAAGTTGAACTCGGCTTGTTGCAAAGCCAAATCAGCAGCAAAGAAAATTCTTTGTCGAATGTCACTCGCAAAGCCAGCTTTGTGGGTTTAGGTTTACAAACACAATATCATCTTCATAATTCTCTGAGTGCTGACTTAGGCGTTACTTACCGAAGCACAATTGTGAAATCTGAAGATTTTAACTTACAACCCATAGGTGTTGGTGCGGGAATTTCTTATATATGGTAACTAAAATCAGTGTGCTGGTTTCAACCCTGTTGTGGGTAACGACCAGTGCTTATGCAGAAAAAGTGATGTTAACTCAAGCCAAGATGGCCGAGCTTGTGATTCAAAAATCATTGAGTCTAAAGGAAACTGACCTTCGTTATGAACAGTATCGATTCGCTCCGTTTTTGGTTTACGGAAATTACGAATGGAAATGGTCTATCGAATCAGGCTATCAAGTCGACAAGACCGAATCGTTATCATTAATTGGTGATTATCGTTTTGAGCGTTACAAAACCGTGGCGTCGATTAGTAAATCATTAATCACTGGTACAAGTTTGATTTTCGATGTGGCTCGTACGTCGCAAAAACGCGATGGTGATTCATATGTTGCGACAGGTTCTTCGCCGTCAGCATCCTTAAGTCAACTTACATTTGATTCTTGGGGCGTCAGCATCGAGCAAGCGTTATGGGGAAATTCATTCGGTAGTGCGGATCGTGCGCGTATCCGTGCAGCTGAAAGTTTGTATAAATCACAAAACTTAGTTCGCAGTGATGAAATTCAAAACTTGGTTCTTCAAGGACTTCGTTTGTACTGGGACGTTTATGTAGCTCAAGAAAACTTTAACGAAGCCATGAATGCAAAAGATCGCTACCAAAAATTAGTAGGCAGCATCCAACGTAAAAGTTCTTTAGGTTATACGTCTCCAGGAGAATTGAATCAGGTTCAGGCTGAATATGAGGCGCGTTTATCAAATATTAAAACAGGATCTGAGTCCTATTTGAAACTTATGGAATCTTTGGTGACTTTTTTGAGTTTACCACCCAGCACAGAAGTTCAGTTTGATATTCCGAAAACGATACCGCCCATTCCAAAGCTGACACCTAAAGGTGCCAAAGACGTTCGTTCGATCCAATCACAAGATCTAAAAATTTCGTCTGCGGAAGATGATTTAAAATACGTGGACTCAAACAATAGCCCGAAATTAGCTTTAGTCGGCCGATTGTCAGCGACGGGTGTGGATGAATCCTCAAGCGAATCGATGAGTGAACTCACTCGCGGCAGTCATCCGAATGCCTATGTAGGATTACGTTTATCGCATTCGTTTGGTTCTGATGTTCGCAAGGAAGAGATCTTAAATAAGAAGGCGACTCTAGAATTAGAAAAAGTAAAACAACAGCGAAGCATCTTGGAATTTGATGATCGTCAAAGACAAGCTCAACGCAAAGTTGAAGTGGCAAATCAAGTTTTGGAAAGTTTGTCGAAACAAAAAACGTTCCGCGAGAAAGCTTTGAATGAATTGAATCGTTCGTACACTCAAGGTCGTACGGATATTAGAAACTTAATTGATGCGATGAACGCATTGAACACTACGGAAGTAGCGCACTCCCGAGCGATTGGTGACTATTTTATTGCTCTGAATGAATGGGCAGCGTTGCGCGATGAATTGATTAAAGATAAAGAATAATGGAGACAATTATGAAAAATGCTATTGTCCAAATGTTGAAAATGACTCTAGTAGCAACTCTTTTGAGCGCATGTTCGTTTGATAAAAACGATCCATCTGCTGACCGAGCTAAAGAACGCGAAAATGATCGCGCGAAACTAGTTCAGCAATACGCACCGGTAGAAGGCCGTTACGTCGGTAAACTTGAATTCTTTGATCGCCCTAATCAGTTAGCGGTCGACGTCGAGTTAGGTTTGATTATGGAAGAAGAAAATTCGGGAGTCGATGGTGATGGTCTACCGATCGTTCGTCCTGTATTACGTGCGTACTTCAAACGTTCGGATGATTTGAATCTGGGCTTAGTATTCAAAGCGAACTACAACACGTTCATCGATCCCAACAATCAGAACTTGATTTTGACGAATCCGACTTTGATCGGCGATAAAACGGCGATTAATGCTGATGCGCAGTCGACTCAAGAAGTGACTTCGATCCGCGGTAAATTAGTAAACGACACTATCGATGCTCAAGTTTTAACGGGTGCGGGTGTTCTTGGTAAATTGACTTTGAAACTTAAAGATAAATCGGCAGAAGCCAACAGTTTAGGTTTGCAGGCCGATATTAATGAGAAAGTTCTTCGCCTATACAATCGTGTAGAAGGTACCTATGAAGGTATGGTTAATGTTCCCGGCACGACAATGAATCCAATTCATGCGCGTGTGACTTTGACTGCGACATTGAATGAAAAAGGGAAACCGGTATTAAAAGCATTCTACGAGCGTTTAGATATTTACCCAATTACAGACTACAACCAAGAACTTAACGTAGATTACAAAACGGAATCATACCCTCAAAAGATTTCTTTGGTGAGCGCATCTGGATCAGGATTTAATTTCTCGGGTTCAATCTACTCGGCGATCGAATTGAAAAACAAAGATTGCTCTCAAAATTTTGTAGATAAAGAGTGTCAGTTCTATTTACAGGGTGATTTGATTTTATCTAAAAATCAAAAAGCGGCGGCTAAATTGGTTCGCATCAAAGATCGTTATCAGGCGCAGGATGCGGCTGTGCTTGGTCGGTACCGAGGCACTATTCGTTTTTCTGATCGTCCAAACCAAGCTGCAGTTGCTTTGAATCTTTCTATCTTTGTTCAAGAAGAATGGGGTGGTACTGATAAGAATGGTCAACCTATTCGTCGGCCAGTATTCAAAGCCTATGTGCAACGTTCCGATATGGCGACAGGTTCGGTATATGCAATTAGCTATAACGATATCGTTGGTTCAGATTCGTACAATTTAGTTGTTTTCCCAGGTTCAACGGCAGCCGCAGCAGGTGCCGGTGCGGCTACCACGGGAGTTTCCGGTGCGACCACAGCGACCGGTACTTCAGATATCGTATCTTTACGCGGTAATTTCAAAAAAGGCTTATTCTCTGCCGAGCTCCTGTCTGCCAATGGAATTATTGGTAAGGTAGACTTGAAATGGATTGATAAAAATACACAAGCACCAAGTGATGGCGTTGGTAACCAAAATAATGAAGCTTTGTTTAAATTGTTGAAACAGGTGGAGGGTACATATTCAGGCAGTGTTGATTATAATTCGGCTGAAATTCCTGTTCACACAGCGAAATTTAAATTAACTGCGATCATGACAGGGGCTGGTAAACCGGTGCTTCGAGGTTACTACACTCGCAGTGATGATCCAACGAACGAACTAAGTTTAGATCTTGATGTGGATTACAAACCGGAAACCTACCCACAACGTTTGAGTATGTCGACGTCAGGTATGGCGGCAGCTGGTGGTGGCGGTGGAAGTGCAAGCTTTGGTGTTGGTCGCACCTATTTCATCAATGTTGATGGATTCTATTACCAACAAAGTCCAAACTCGACTGCCAACTGCAGCGCAAAAGAGAATGCAAAATTGGCGGATTGCCGTCCAGTGATCGTAGGAACTTTGATCGCGCCTAAAGGTCGCAGAGCCGAAGTAAAATTAGTTAAAACGACTAAGTAGTTTCATTTTTTTAAGATTAGCCATCTTTACCCAAGATGGCTAATTTACTAAGCGGTCATCATGACTGCTTTTTTATGTTAGCGGAGCTCTCAAATGGTTGAATTGTCGATTAAACGTCCTGTGTTTATTACCTGCTTGTTCGTATTGATTATGATTGCAGGATTTATATCTTTAAAAAGTTTATCAGTAGACCTATTTCCGAATGTTACGTTCCCGATTGTTGCTGTGAATACAACATACGCAGGTGCCGGTCCTAGCGAGATCGAAACATTAGTAACGAAGCCGATCGAGGATGAATTAGCCTCGGTATCAGGTATCAAGACATTAAGTTCTATCTCTCAAGAGGGTGTGAGTATCGTCATTGTTGAATTCAGCTTGGCGATTGATATTAAATACGCCGAACAACAAGTGCGCGACCGCGTAGCCAAAGTTAGAAATAAACTTCCCGAAGACGTGGAAGAACCAATCATCCGTCGTGTTGATCCGGCCGATCAGCCGATTCTATCGATTGCTTTGGAGTCGACCCTGCCACCAGCGCAATTATTTGACTTAGCTGACCAAGTGGTTAAGCCGCGCGTGGAACAAGTCGATCAAGTTGGTATGGTGGAAATCCTAGGTGGTCGAAAACGCGAAATCCGTGTTGAACTCGATTTAAGAAAAATTTCTGAACATGAAATTTCAGCGTCATCGATTCGCACAAGTTTAGGAACAACGGGAAAGAATACACCAGCAGGTAAATTGGATCGCGGTGATACTACGAATGTTATTCGTACGCTAGGTGAGTATAAGTCGGTTCAAGAAATCAAAGAAGTCCCTATTAATTTCCAAAATTTTGAACATCCCGTAAAAATCAAGGAAGTGGCCGAAGTCGTAGACACATTAGTTGATGAAACATCGCGTACCTACGTCAATGGCAAAGCGGGTG
Source organism: uncultured Bdellovibrio sp. (assembly GCA_963932905.1). Classification (GTDB taxonomy): domain Bacteria; phylum Bdellovibrionota; class Bdellovibrionia; order Bdellovibrionales; family Bdellovibrionaceae; genus UBA2316. The sequence goes on along the minus strand of CAWVRN010000007.1, from coordinate 108,319 downwards.
TGTTGCTGAATGTATACCGTCAATCGGGATCAAATACGGTGGCTGTTGCAGATGCGATTAAAAAACGTATCGATATCATCAACGCCGAAATTAAAGGCCAAGGGGTTCTGCATTTGGTTCAAGATGGTGCGAAACCAATTCGCGCCAATGTGGCAGATGTTAATGAAACCATCATCATCGGTATTGTTCTTACGATCATTGTGGTTTTCTTTTTCCTAGCGTCGATTCGTTCCACCTTCATTACATCATTGGCATTGCCAAATTCATTGTTAGGTGCCTTTATCTTAATGGCGATTGCAGGATTTTCGATCAACATCATGTCGCTTCTAGCGTTGTCGTTAGCGGTTGGGCTTTTGGTGGATGATGCGATTGTGGTGCGGGAAAATATTTTCCGTCATATTGAAATGGGTAAATCGGCACGTCGTGCGGCTTTGGAAGGAACCAAAGAAGTTCTTCTAGCCGTTATCGCTACAACAATGACCGTTATTGCTGTTTTTGGTCCTATCGGTTTTTTACAAGGTGTAGTCGGTCAGTTCTTTAAAGAATTCGGTCTGACGATTTGTTTTGCGATGATGATTTCCTTAGTTGATGCCATCACGATGGCGCCCATGATGTCTGCCTACTTTGCAGGTAAAGGTCATGAATCGATCACGCACAAAAAATTGTCGTCTAATAAAATCTTGGCATTGATGGAACGGGGACTTAAAAAGTTCGATATCTTTCAAACTTGGCTTGAAGATGTGTACGTTAAAATCTTAAAAATTTCTATGGGGCGTCCAAAGCTAATCTTGTTTTCGGCTTTGGGTATCTTCATATTTTCGTTGTTTATTACGAAGTACATTCCTAAGACGTTTTTACCGGCGCAAGATAATGGCGAGTTCATGGTCAACTTGGATTTACCTCCAGGTACTAGTTTAGAAAAAATGGACCAAGTGTCGAAAGAAGTTGATCAACTTTTACGTGATCAAAAAGAAATCACTCAAACGGTATTGACGGTGGGCAATGCGAACGGTGAATCGAACAAAGCCAGCATGTTCGTAGAGATGGTTCCGTCAAAACAGCGTAAAATGAATACCAGTGAATTTAAAGCGTTCTTGCGTGAAAAACTAAAACCGTTTGCGTATGCAAATCCGGTAGTGAAAGACCAGGATAGATCGGGTGGTAATCAACGTCCGTTCACTTTGAATATTGTTGGTACGGACCAAGCCCTGTTGGAAAAAGAAGCTAAATTCGTGATGGATAAATTAAAAGTTCATCCGGCGCTATTGGATGTGGACACTAGTTTCCGTCCGGGTAAACCTGAAATTCAGGTCGACATCGATCCCATCAAAGCCGCCCAAGTCGGAGTTTTAAATACGCAAGTAGGTTCAGAATTACGTGCGCTTGTAGAAGGAGTGACTCCAGCAGTATTTCGTGAAAATGGTCGTGAATATGATGTTCGTATTCGTTTGAAAGAACAACAGCGTGATATTCGTGAAACCATTGGAACACTTCGAATTCCAGCAATGAATCAGCGTCTGACATATTTGCGTTTGTTTGCTGACGTAAAGGAAGCCAAAGGTCCAACGACGATCAATCGTCAGGATCGTATTCGTTACATACAGATCACAGCTGATATCAATCCAAAAGGGCCTGGTATGGGCGGCGCTATTGCCGACGTTAAAAAGATGCTCGATGTGGATCATCCACTTCCAGCAGGTATGCGCTATAAGTTTGTGGGGCAAGCCGAAAATTTCCAAGAGTTAATGATTAATATCGTTATTGCAATGGGCCTTGGGATCATGTTTATTTATATGGTTCTAGCGTCACTCTATGAATCATTCATCATTCCATTCACAATCATGTTGGTCCTTCCGCTTGCAGCATGCGGTGCCTTCTATGCATTATGGATTACACAAAGTTCATTGGATTTATTTTCTATGATTGGTTGTGTGATGTTACTTGGTATTGCAACGAAGAACTCGATTATTTTGGTCGACTACGTGAACCAGTCTATCCAAGGTGGTTTGAGCCTAAATGATGCGATTTTGAAAGCGGGTAAAAATCGCCTTCGACCCATCTTGATGACAAGCTTTGCGTTGATTGCGGGTATGTTACCGGTAGCGATTGGTTTAAATGAAGCTTCTAAACAGCGTACCAGCATGGGTGTGGCGATCATCGGTGGACTGATCAGTTCAACACTTTTAACTCTTGTCGTTGTTCCAGCAGCGTATGGTTATATCGAACGACTGCGGTTATGGGGTAATCGTAAATTTGGCGGTCTTGTCAGCCACGATGACGACGATAAAACATCAGATTCCGCGGCATCGAATATCCCGACGTCTACGTAGGGCCTTGACCGGGCCACTTTTCAAATGCGATAAATTGTAAATGCAAATATCTATATTTATCGCATTTATTCTTGGGTTATCATCTGTTTTATCTGCCGCCCTGGCTGCGGATATCAATCAAAAATTAACTGTCGAGAGATTATTTCAGAGTCCGGAACTCGATGGATCGTCGGTTATAAAACTTCAATTTTCTCCTGACGGCGGTCGACTTTCCTTTTTAAAACCTAAAACAGAAAACTACGAAGTTTTGGATTTGTGGGAGTACGATATAAAAACCGGTCAGCCCCGTTTGTTGGTGGATTCCAATTCATTAAAATTTGGCGAGTTGTCGGAAGAAGAAAAGGCACGGCGTGAACGTCAACGTATCAGTCAAAAAGGTATTGTCGAATACTATTGGTCTAACAATGGGCAGAAATTGGTATTTCCTGCTTCGGGAGAACTATATTTATATAACGTCGAAGATAAAAAATTAAGCCCGTTAACGAAGGGGAGAACAAATGCAACCGATGTTCGTTTTTCACCTAAAGATGGCTTTGTTTCATTTATTCAAAATCAGAATCTTTTTATTATCGATGCAAAGACAAACAAAAAATACCCAGTTACAACGGCGGGTAAAGGTGCGGTGGCCTTTGGCGTGGCGGAATTCATCGCCCAAGAAGAAATGGGACGATTTACCGGGTACTGGTGGTCTAATGATGAACAATACTTAGCGTTGACTAAAACAGATGAAAGCAAAGTTAAGCTAATTGATCGCTACGATATCGATGCAGATAAAGTCGTGGTTCACAAAGAACGTTATCCCGAAGCTGGTTCCGCCAACGCAGAAGTTCAATTGGCGGTAGTTAAAACATTAGATGTCTTAGCTGGAAAACCAAAATTAGAGTGGATTTCATTGGGAAAGAACAAAGATATCTATTTGGCTAATGCTAGATGGAACTCTGATCGTAAACTTATCTATCAAGTTCAATCTCGTGACCAAAAAAGACTGGATATTTTTTCTTACGATCCAAATACAAAAAAAAATATTTTATTGTTTACCGAAACGGATAGTAACTGGGTAAATCTTTTAACTCCGGGAAAAATGTTAAAAAAATCATCCCGATTTATTTGGTCGTCTGATCGTTCAGGGTTTGAGCATCTATATTTGTATAAAAATGATGGCACGTTAATTCGTCCACTGACTCAAGGTGAGTGGGGAGTTGATTCGGTGGTTGGCGTCGACGAAGAACAAGGTTGGGTGTATTTTCTGGCCGGGTTACCCTCGCCCATTGATCGCAATTTGTATCGTGTCAGTTTAGAGAATCCGGCAGAGCCACAACTGCTCACTGAAACAGGGTTTTGGCATAACGCCGTAATGAGCGAAAAAGGCGATGTTTTTGTTGATTTTAAATCATCGTCATTAACGCCGACTCAAGTTTTTCTAAATAAAGGAAGTGGCGAGTTGATTTCGACATTAAATGCGAATGAAGTCGTGGAAGGACATCCGCTGTTTCCGTTCAAGCAAACGTTGATCGCCCCAGAGTTCGGTACTTTTAAAAGTGTCACAGGTGATACAATTCATTTTTCGTTGTTTAAGCCGTCAGGATTTGATGCAAAGAAAAAATATCCTCTGATTGTGATGGGGTATGGAGGACCAACGGCACAAGTAGTGACCCGAGCTTGGCCAAGCAAACGTGGTTTGATGGCGCAGATATTTCTTCAAAAAGGATTTGTTGTAGCATCATTTGATAATCGCGGATCGGCTCGTCGAGGTAAGAAGTTTGAGGCGTATTTAAAAAACGCATTTGGTACCGTGGAAGTTGAAGATCAGGTGGCTGGTGTGAAGCATCTCATTAGCAAAGGATTTATCGACGGTGACCGCGTGGGATTTTCGGGTTGGAGTTATGGCGGTTATCTAGCTCTAAGTTTGGGAGTTAAGGCGCCGGATGTTTTTAAAGCCTTAGTATCGGGTGCGCCCGTTACGGATTTTGCGTTGTACGACACGCACTACACAGAACGATATTTAGGTAAACCGCAGGAACAACAAGATGTTTATAAACGAGCCAGTACGTTGCCCCTAATTGGTAACTTGAAAAGTAATCTGTTAGTTATCCATGGAATGGCGGACGATAACGTATTGTTCACCAACTCGACGTTGTTATTTAAAAAATTACAATCGGCAGGAAAACTATACGAATCTGTGACGTACCCAGGTGCTAAGCACGGCGTGTATGGAAAAGAAAATCAAATTCACGTCAACACAACAATCACAGACTTTTTTGAACGACGTCTTCTTAATAAGTAGACGTCGAGAATGCTAACGGTTCCGTGCATTCAGTAAGGCAGTATTTTTCAGGTGCCATCAGTTCAAGATCAAGAAACATAAAAGAGCCTGACTTGATTGGTGTTGCAGCGGCTTTAGCCGATTCAAAACCGGATTCGCCTTTAGATTTACAGCGCACATGGGCTTTTTTCAATTCGCCGTTCTGTAAATCTAATGTGGAGTATTTCCAAACAGGTTGCGTGTTAACTAAGTCGAAATAATGAACAACGGTCCCTTGCGCAAAATTCTGTGTTTGGATTTCATCGTATTTAATTTCAACGACATCTAAATCCACCGGACGAATATAACTGACGGTGAAGCTATTTGGACTGTCATTTGAAATATTACCTTCTGGTAACATAGCGTCGGTAGCATTTAAATTTAATGTACTTGTTAGACGACCGCTTATATAAGAATCCTTAGTTGTCTTTTCGATGTAGGTTTTTTTCTTTTGTGAATTTTGCGCTAGGACATCGACTTTGTTTACGTTTGAAATGTTAATGTAGCATTCATCCTGATTGTTTTTTAAGATAGTATCCAATTGAGTCTTTAATTGTGTTCGTTCTGTATCTGTCATTGGACGAGCACTGCTTAAGTTAGGCATCATAAGTAGGGTTAAGCTGAATAAAAACGCTTGAGCAGTTGTTTTCATAAGGATCTCCGTAGAGTGTTTTTCATGCATATTTTTAACCAAGGCAAGATCAAATATTTCAATGAACAAAACCTCGAAAAAATGGGGTTTTTTTGGCACAGGACGTTCTTATTCTGCTTGAACGAGCTTTTGTTTAATTTTACTATGAGGTCTCTTAGAAATTTAGGACGCGGAGGGGGATGAACTATGAAGGCAGTCGCAGCTTTTTCAATATTATTCTTAACACAAATTTTATTAGCGGAAGCAGATCGAAACCCTGTATTTGGTGTTTATCGAGGCCAAGGTGCCGGCAATCAAAGCTGCACGGTGGCTATATTAGAACAGCGTCCTAGCCAAGTCGTAGCATTTCTTATCGATCAAAATCCATATGTTTTTGTAAGTTCGGCCAAGATGCTTGAACAATTGCAATCGCGTAGTCTGAAAATTAAATTAAATTCGGTCGAACGTGATTTTAAAGATCGAGTCGAAATCACGTTTGATCAAAGAACAAAGTTAATGGAAGTGTCGACTATCACGGGAAACATAACAGCTAAGTGTCGCAAAGCATTTCAAATCAGAAAACAAGACTAGTTTGTCATTTAACCCCATTTGCTGATTAACGGTGGAAGTCGTCCACCATAAACGGGGAACTTAGGAACCATTTTTCTTTTATCGTGTGTTGAACTCGAAATTTTGCACGGTAAAGATCTGGCGTCGCCATTGCAATCGACTAAGTTAACAAACAAGGAGGAGCAATGGCTCAAAACAATCAGCAGAATCAAAGCGGTCAAAGAAAAACTCAAGATCAAGAGCAACCAGGACAGTTTCAAAAAGGAAATCAAAGTTCAAAAAACTTTGATAAGTCCTCAAACCTGGGATCTCAACAATCTGATAGAAAGCAAAATATTCAAAGTAAATAATAAAACATCTCTTTCAATAACTACTTGATAAAAGTTTCAAGCAATTAAAGAAAGAGTCATTAAATCATTAGGTAGTAGTTTAATAACAATCGTTCAGGTTTAGATTTTGCGAAAATTAATAAGTGATTTAAAACTAAAATAGTTTGCATCGCTTGGTAATTTTAAAAAATGATAGGCAGAACAAATATAATTAAATTATTTGAAATATACTTTCAAATGTTCGATTGAAAAAAGAAGATTCTTATCTTCGATAAATAGAACAAGTTTAGTTAGATGTTATGGATTATTACCTAATGATCCTTTCTTGCCAGTTGGCATCTTTGTTTGAGCGGATTGATCAAGTACTGGTTAGTTGATTGGACAAACTATAAGTATCACGGCGCTCAAGAACAAATTGCGCAATAGTCGATATGATTCTTAGTTGTTTTTTTCTGGCTGAATGGCCGGCGTCGCAATTTCAGTTTTAGGCGCTGTCTCGGTAGCAGCGATTGAATCGTTAGTAGTTGAACAGTTGATAAAGAATAGAGGCATTGTGATCGCAATAACGCTGAATAAAACTCTAAAGAATAATGACATAGATTTAGTATAGCAATTACCTGGGGCAGGTTTCCAGTGAAGAACTACTAGACGATTGTCTAAAAATAAATACTCTGAAATCAGAGAGCCCATAAATGATCTAAAAATGGTCCTAAAAGACCTGAAGTGCTGAGTGTTTCAGCACGAGACAGTCGATTTGGTATCGGGTTTGATATCTACTATCTATATGAAGAAGTTTGTTTTAATCATCCCATTTCTATTTTTGACGGCATTGGCGAACAATGCCGCCTATTTTCCTGCAGACATCGAGAAAGCAAAAGCTTCCATTATGGATATTCTTGTTCCGTTTAAATCAGAGCCTGTCGATATCTCGATGTACACTCGTCAGCCGATGTCTGGAGTTAATTCTGTCAATCAGCCCATTTCAATAGCCGCCGGAAGCCAAATTATTCTGCCGACTAATTTGGATCAAATTTACGAAAGCTTTAAGCGCACAATGGAAACAGAGAGTCTATTTTCTAGAAATGGAAAATTGGAAACCATGACAATGGAAAATCCGGAAGAAGTTCGAATTAAATCGGCTTTGATGGAATTGATCCAATTGAAAATGCAAGAGCGCGCGATGGAACAATTTGAAGAACAGGAAGCTTCGAAAGCGCAACGTGAAATGATTGAAGTGCGCGTGAAAAAAGAAGGCGAAGTTGAAAAGAAAGTCAAAATTGCTGCTAAGACATTGCAGGACGCTGTTGAAAAAGAGTCCGTTGTTGTTCAAGAAGATGAGGTAGTTTCACCGAGATTGTCGTCAGATTATGACGGTTCAGACAATTGGGCAGTGAAACAAAACACAGAATCAGGCGTGTGTTTGTTCTGTGATCATAAGAAGGATAATGTTGCCGCCAAATTAGAACGCGACACCGTGAATGCCTTTATTCAGTCAAAATACGAGAAGTATTCTAAAGACAAACAAACAGCTAAAATGATCGAGTTTGCGAAAAAAAACAGACGTAGCGATCAAGAATACAAACAGTCCCTATTGAAATGGTGTTATCGTTACGTTAAAAATGCTTTAGATCATGCTAAGTTGACATCGAAACGGTTAGAGGGTGTTTTACCTCGAAATGCTGGCGATAAGCTTAAGGCAGAGGGTTTTGTTAACATTATGGAAGACCCGGACCTAGTTGGTAAAATCAAAGATCCGTCACAAGCCCCAAAAGGTGCGCTTTTAGTATACGAACCTAATCCGATCACCAGATTGTCGCGATCATTGAATGATGCCAAAGATAAAAGTATTTTAGCGCCCGATGCTGGTCATATCGAAATCAAAACCGAAGATGTGGGTAAGGGTGGCTACGTCAGTGACTACTACAGCCTGAACGCAAGAACGGGAACAGGGCTGGTCAGTGAGGACCGAAAATTAATCGGTATCTACGTTAAGAAATAATTGTAGAAGTTTAAATTTGATCTGACAGTCGCCCTTTTGTTCAGCAAATTATTTTGAGCTGTCAGTTCAATTTTAAACCGATGTCCTTGTAGAAACTTAGACTCGATCTGACACTTCTCATACCAGATTTCGATTTCATCGGACAATAATGGCCAATGTTTCCAGAGGTGTCACACGAACTTTCATCGAATTATCTCCGTGAAAGTCGCAGTCACGATAGCTGAATTAGCTAGTCCAACTCAGCGGCCAAAATATAGCGCTATTATTCGGTTATAAATTTGAGATAGAATAAGATTAAATTACACGAATCGCCGAACCTTTTCTTGGACCTGCCGGGCCATTAGAAGGAGCAACATTCAAATAGTCCTTGTTATTTTTATCAATTTGCTTTTGTACGTTTTGTTGGCAACTACTAGAGGTACAGCAGTCTTTTAAAATTTCTATATAACTTGGTCCCGACCACATTAACGATGAAACATTGAGAAGTACACTACTAACCGATATTCCAGAAGTATATCTCGCTGTCTCTTTTATACTATCATCAAGATGTCGCATAGTTTTTTTGTAGGGGCTACAGTCGCCGCGTATCTGATCGACGGCAGAAATATTTTCCTTAGGATCGAAATGTAAAATACATTTATTGCCATTGGCGTCGCTCATATCAATCCGATTAACAAGACCTCTTGCGTTATAAATTAGTTTCAAGGCGACTTGGTCTTGTCCAACAATTACTTGCGATGGCTTTTTATCTTCGCACTGCAAGCCTCTCATTAGTCCAACAAAGTTTATTCGCTTAGAAGTATCATTAACAGTATTATTCCAACGGTCGGTCGCCGCCGCTGCTACAGAAGAAAAAAATCGCATTGCCCAGTTGTCATTGGCCGCATAAACCTCAAATCCGAAAATAGAAAACCGACTCGCTTTTGGCGCAAAAGAAAACTCTTCTAATTTGTACGCACTTTTAAGAGGAAATTTTTTGCCATTAATTATAATACTTTTAGAGTCGGACAAAGAGTAGTTTATTTCAAATTCACCCCAATTCCCTTTTATTGTAAGAATATTTTTAATTTTATCAGCTGTTATCACAGGACGTTCGAGTTTCTCTGAAACTTTTCCAGAATTAATTGCTTCAACTAAATTTTTTCGCTGATTTTCATCAGTATTGATTATTGCGAATTCTGTAATTGTTTTTGCTGGCATAAGATAGTTGTAAATGCTTTCAGCAGACGCTGTTTTGGCATTTGAAGCGGATATATTATTTAAAATTAGACCAAGAAAAAAAAGTTTTCGTAACATGAATCCTCCATTATTTATTTTAAACCAAAATAAGCATAAACTAAAATTTTTTTCGAAACTATAGACAAAAGTACTTAATAGACAAAAATTTGAAAACAATGTAGTTGGATGTTTGTATTAAAAAGGAATGATTTTATATGCTGCTTGGTTATCCGCCACTTAGCTTTTTGGAACCGCTTTCTCGGAAATAACGGCGAAATTCCAGTCCCAGCCTCACTATCGAATATGTGCCACTATTTCAATGACTGGCATACCAAGTATAAACTAGTTGCAGGAAGTTTCAGATCAAGTCTAAACTTCTACAAGTTAAGTGTGAGGTTCAAGACACAAGAGACGTTTGAATTTTCTGTTTTAACCACCGTCACGCATCAACTAAAAATGTAGCGATTGTCTTGAATCCCCGCAAAATAATCTATTTCGCTCTATCGCCAGTCGAAGATGCTCTTGGGCCAGACGAAACGACGTCAGCGCTGTTATAGTTTTTTAACGATTCGCAATGTGATAGATAAGCATATAAATTTTTTGCTGATGCATCAATGTTGTCACCCATAACTATATTTCTTCCACGTAATGGATTGCTTGGCATCTTTTTAACATCCGCTGCGAATTCGACATCTAAGTTGCTTTTCTTTTCTTCCGTCATAGCCGTTTTGAAAGCTGTTGATAGATTGGCGCACTGGGCTTGCATCGATGTTAGTCCTCGAGCATCTTTCCCCATAGTTTTTGCAACTCTGTCACAAATGCTGTTTGAGATTACAAAACATTTGCGTTCTTCACAAACGGTACGTCTAAGAAGAGTGTTTCCTTCACCAAAGACAGATAAGTCGGTCCATTCCTGCCTATCGAAATTTTTATTTTGGATAACAATGGAGTCGAACTCGCCAGGTCCACGACGGTTAACTACAACTTTACCCTCGTAACCACCTTTTTCGTATTTCCATTCGTCTTTAAGTGGGCTTTTTATAGATAAGCTATACCCATTTGCTGTTAGGAAATCTTTGTTCATGACTTCTAAACTAATTTTTCCGCTGCCGTATACACCGGCCGTGACCATTTGCGAACCTTTCCAAAAGTCGTTTTGTCCCGCGATATAAGCACCGGCGTAGCTCGATAAAGCAAGCAGAGACAAAATAGAAACCAACATAATCTTTTTCATAAATTCTCCTTAAGAACTAAAGCGCAGCAAATCGGTAGCTTTTTTCAAACCAATCGTCTTTGTTGTGGTAAACAAGCTGGATCTTGGCTGAAAGGGGAGTTCCCTTGAAACGTTCTCGGTAGTCCATTAACCAATTTTCAATTGTTTCATCGTCAAACGACGCGCGTTTTAAATCGTTTAGAATTCGATCAGACCACAATAGACTGGATGTGTACATTTTGGATTGTTTGTTTGTCACGAGATACTGATCTAGTAGATACAACCCAATCTTCCAGCAACCACAGCGAAACACATCGTGTATCCAAGGTAAATCCATATTGTTTAGGTCGTAGTAAGTGAAATTCTCTTTGATATCGGCCGTGGCCAGCTGATTAAATGATTTTGCCATTGGGTGCATTGAATTAAAAGATTTCTTAGACACCCAGTAAATCAATAAGCTTGGCAGCAATTCTTTTTGGAATTGTAATTTTTCGGATGCGGACGCTTCGTTATAGCTACGGATAAAAATTTGGCCCAGCACAAAGTTGCCTAGATTGTTTTTTAAATACGTCTGCAACTGAGTCACTGGCAGCTGCGTTTTGTTTTTTGTGGATCGATAAAAATTGAATTCAAAAAAAGACGAAAACGGGTAGGGGCTATTAAAAAATTGATCCAAAAGAAGACCGGTAATAAACGAGAATCCAAAGACAAGGAAACTCATACGCGCTGACATCTGTGTTTTATATAAGGGTATCAATAACAGTGGAATCTGAAATACAATCGCGGGTAACGAATAGAACTTTCGTTTTAGTTGAACTACCCAGATTTGATTCATTGAAAAAATCAAAGTTGCCGAGCTAGTGAAGAATAAAAAATTTTGATATGAGGTCCGCTTGCCCCACACCGCCGTACCGATAAATCCAGCTAATACGACACCGCAAGATATCCACATGGTTTTCTTGTCGAATTTAGTCACGAGAATTTTTGCATATATCATTAAAGCGTAAACGCTTAATATAAATGTCATCTTCCCTCTAAAAAATAACCGAATCAGGAAGTCCCAGTCGACTACTGATCACTTTTACGATCTCGGTCGCTGTTTCTTCAAGAGCTCGGTCGGTTACGTTAAATACGGGCCATTTACGATTTTGTTTGAAGACGCCAGTAGCGTATTCAATTTCCTGCAGGATCGTAGATAGCGACGCGTAATCACCACCCGGATCTTGGCCAAATTTTTCTAAGCGATTTTTTCTGATTCTTTGAAGTGATTCGATATCGATCAGCAATCCAACAATGCGACGTTGATCCACTTTAAAGACTTCCTCGGGAACGGGTGTATTTAACACCATCGGAACGTTGGCGACTTTCCAGCCTTTGTGGCTTAAAAAGATGCTGAGTGGTGTTTTACTTGTACGACTAATCCCTAATAGAATGATGTCGGCTTTATCTAAGTCATGCAAAGTCTTGCCGTCATCGTGTTTAACCGTGTATTCGATGGCTTCAATACGCTTAAAGTAGTTTTCATTTACAGCGCGTAAAACGCCCACTTGCGATTCAGAAGCAAATCCAAAATAGCTATCCAGAGTTCCCAGCAGAGGACCTAACAAATCAAATGACAGAATTCCTTTTTCAGATGCGCGTTCTTGAATTTTCTTACGCATGCTAGGTGAAGCGACCGTATGAACAATCATTCCATTGCCAGCCGCACATTCATCAATCAATGCATCTATATGGTTTTCTGAGCGAACATTTTTATTTCTAATAATCTGAATGTCACTTTGGCTATATTGAACCAGTGCCGCGCGAATCATCGTTGCTGCCGTTTCACCTGTTCCATCAGAAATAATAGAAATTAAATGTTTTCTACTCATTATCGCAATAGCCTAAAATAATTTGCTCCATGAACGCATCCAGTTTAACGCGTAACCAAGGCTGTGCCTGTGCGGTGGCGATTATCAATGCGTAATCAGAACGAAGTTTGAAAACTAACAGTTCGAATTTTTCGGTGTGCTTGATGCCGTACTCTTCCGATAATAAAGTATTTTTTCGTACATCTGATTTTAAATGAACCCACTGAAAGCACGGCGCTTTTGTTAAATCTAAAGTGAATTCAGTTTTAGAAACGTCTTGTTTCTGTTCAAAAACATCTTTCTTAATAAAACGCACTTGCTGTTTATTGATGTGAACTAAACCCGTGCATTCAAAGAAGGGCGCCAGTTTCGCATAAAGCGCGTGAATCTTAAGGTTTTCTGAATCGGGTAAATACGAAAATGGACGCGTTGACCACTTGAAAGATTCCTTTTCATAGAAGTTATTAAAACGACTATCAAAAGCGGTTTGAGTTTCTTTGTTAGTTTCAAAAAATGGATCTAATAGTTTTGTAAGTAATGACATATCCCCTATCGTCGCAAGGGGAGCGTCTAGTTTTCAAGAACTATGGACAAATCCTCTACAGAGCTAATCGAACGCCAAGTCTCGGTGAACTCGCTCAAACTAAGGTTGGTAGGCAAAAAGATCCGTAAAGTTGGATTTTTCAAATCTAAGTATAGCTTGTTAATTTTGCCACACCAATTGGCTAGGTCGTCGTTGTAAGGCACAAACGCCGTCCAGCGATTAGGGAATTTAGATTTTGTAGGAATTAAAATGACATCTTTGTTAGATGTTTCGTATTTGAAATCAGGCAACTCTGTTTCTTCCAAGATTTCGACTAAATAAGAATCCATTTTTTTAGTTTCTTTGCGAGTCATTTTCCCCGCAAGGAAACTGTTGTACCAGTCTAACTTAGTTGCAATTTTTGAGTGATCAAAATCCGGAACGATCCACAATTCAGCGCCAGGGTTATAGGACTGATTTACAGAAAGGACGATCAGTGCCATTCTTCTCGGCTCACTTGATCTAGGATACCGTTAATGAAGCCAGCTGAATCGGTATTGCCATACTTCTTAGCGATTTCGATCGCTTCATTGATCACGATTTTTTCAGATAGTTTTTCAGCGCTTAATTTCATTTCGAAGATCGCCACCCGCAAAATGTTGCGATCAACCAGTGCCATGCGATCGACTTTCCAATTGCGGCTAACAGAGGAAATTTTATCGTCAATTTTAGTTTTTGCTTCAGCCACGCCCTTGATCAGTTGTTCCGCGTATTCAATCGTTTCGTTGCCGTACTTGTTATCGTACAATTGCAAAAATGAATAAACTGAAATCTGTGGTGCAAATTCCGATTGAAATAATAGCTGTAGAGCTAATTCGCGCGCATTTCTTCTGTCTTGATTCATAAAGTCACTTTGATATTAGGATTAAATGCAGTTAGTGGAAGCTGTTCTTGTGATGTATCTGCAAAGTCGATTAACTCGGCATCTTCTAACGTTTCAACGAACTCTTGTACGTCTTTAAACGTTCTATAAACGCTGGCAAAGCGAATATACGCTACGTCGTCTAGCTGTTTCAATTCAGCCATGACTTTCTTTCCTAAAACGCGTGATGACGTTTCATTTTCACCACGTTGTAAAATCCATGAAGCGATTTTTTCAACAGTATTTTCAATTTGAGCTAAGCTGACAGGGCGTTTCTGGCAAGAGGCTTGAATACCTTTAAGTAGTTTTTCTTTACTGAATGGTTCGCGACGACCATCTTTTTTGATGACCATCGGGTAGCTAAACAAAAGAGTTTCCACCGTGCTATAACGAGCATGGCATTCTAAACATTCGCGACGACGACGGATAGAACTATCCTTCTGTACGCGCGTATCTAGAACTTTGTCCTCTTTGTGACCGCAATATGGGCATTTCATATAGACTTGATATACCAAAAATCCCTTAGGATGGCGAATTAAAAAACAGGTTTCTTGTTATTGGTGGGTCTTCGTAAATTGAAAATTTTTAAGCCGATTAAAGTGATTTTAAAGTTACAAAACAAGGGAGTCGAATAGAAACTCGCCCATTTTGGAAAAAACGCGGTATTTTAGCTGGTTAGCGGCTGTTTTTATTCACAAACGCGCCTTTCATCGAGCTCAAATTACCCCTTCAGTTTGCCTCTCTTCCCGTTTGCTCGTATCCTATATTCAAAGCGAGGTTTCCTTGAAAATTTTACTTTTCATTTTCACTTTCCTACTGATGACAGAAGTTTCATTTTCGTCTCAGAACTATCGCGTGGGTCGAAAGCTAGCTCAAAACCAAACGGGCAAAGACGCAGAAGCCCCAAAGACTGGGCGCCAGAAGGCACAAGAGTATTTTCAATCCGATTCAGAAAAACCCCCTCGGAGTAGTAGCAGTGTGGCGTCTGGGGATCATTATTTGGCGATTCATGCCAGCCAATACATGAATAGCGAAACATGGTTGTGGGGGCAGAAAGAAAAACAGAAAGACACAGGTAAATCGGGATTTGGGGTTACCTATCGTTTTGATGAGTGGGGACAGACCGATCTGGATGTGCGCTTTGAATTGAATGAGTTCAAAGTCGTTGATCAAAAGCCAGTGAAGTTTACTATCTTGCCAGTGATCGTGTTTCCAGAAGCTGGTTCACAATTTCCGCTGTATTTCGGTGCGGGCGCTGGTTTGGGAGTATTTTTTAAGCAGATTGATCAAGAAAGCAATTTGTCGTTTGATTATCAGTTGTTCATGGGCGCACGATTTTTCAATATTGCTGGCAGCACTGGATTTTTTATAGAGACCGGAATAAAAAATCACGTCCACCTATTGTCAGACGGTCAATTCAATGGCACTTATCTAGCTCTAGGAGCTTTGTTTACATTTTGAAAATTCATAAATTACTTGTTGATAAAATTGTAATGACCTTGGTGTCGATCTTTACTCAGACTGTCTATGCTGACAAGGCGATCGAACGTGTATTCAAAGAAAATAGAAAGTGGGGATCACGCGATCGTCGTTTCTTTGCCGAAGCGGTTTACGACTGTGTTCGGTTTCGCCGTCGTTATTGGTCGCTAGCGGGTTTAGATGATCACGACTATGCGACACCCGAAAAAATAACAGACGCCAATATTTTTCGTCTGTGGCTAGCGTATTTCAAAGAAAAAACTGGCACGACTCCCGAATGGGCACCGTCGTCGGCAGTTCAAGCTCTGGCGTTGAACAAAAAACTTCCGTTTGCTGTCGATCAGTCATTTCCCGACTGGATCGTGGAAACGTTTAAAGAGTTTTATCCCAATGATTTTGAAGCTATTTTAAAATCGTTGAATGAAACAGCGCCGATATTTTTACGGGTGAACGAAATTAAATCGAATGTTGATCAAGTTGTTCGCGTTCTGTCTGAAGAGGGTATAGCTGTAGAACCAGTTAAACAAGTTCCTTCGGCATTGAGGTTAACAGAAAAGAAAAATGTGTTTTCAACTCAAGCCTTTCACAAAGGTTTCTTTGAGGTGCAAGACGGTGGATCACAAATGATTTCTTTATTAATGGATGTCAGACCGGGTATGCGCGTGGTGGATGCGTGCGCGGGCGCGGGTGGAAAGAGTCTGCATCTGGCCTCGTTGATGAAGAACAAAGGTAAGATTATCAGTCTTGATATTAACGATCGCCGTTTAAAAGAACTGCGTGGTCGAGCGACCCGTAATGGTGTCGATATCATTGAACAAAAAGTTATTGATTCGCAAAAAGTAATTAAGCGTTTTGAAAATTCATTTGATCGCGTTCTGTTGGATGTTCCATGTACGGGCGCGGGCGTAATCCGACGTAATCCTGATGCTAAATGGAAACTTAAAAAAAGTGACTTACAAAATCTAATACAAACCCAAAAAGAAATTTTGGATAGCTATTCTGTGATGATGAAAAAAGATGGCAAGCTTGTTTACGCTACGTGCAGTTTGTTTCCGGAAGAGAATGAACTTCAAGTGAAATCATTCTTGGCATCGCACCCGGAGTGGAGCCTGGACAACGAGTTTCATGTCCGTCCAGATAAAACATCGTTCGATGGTTTCTACGCTGCTTGTTTGGTTCGTAAATAAAAATTCGTTATACTAGAAAACATTTTTTATTTCAGCTGTGCTAGTCAAAATAAAAAATAGAAAATCATTGTTTGACCATTAGGATGGTCGTTCTCTACAACGTTATTCAATTTCATGGAGGGGTTATGAAATTGAAAAATGTTTTATTAGGGGTTGTATTCGTTCTTTCAACATCAACAACGTGGGCAGCGACAGCTAAAAGTCCACAGCCATTTGTCGAACCAAAGGTTCGCCCACTAGAGTTAGGGGCGTTCGAAGTTCTAGACGTCACTGATCAGTATCCAGAGGAGAATAACTATTTCGATCAAACGCAAGGGTGCAGCGATGGCAGCGCACAGGCGGGAGATACCGGCAGTGGTGCCGTCACTGGTGATGCCGGAGGTAGCACTGGCCTTCCTGCTGTCATTGGCAGCGGGACTACGGACAGTGGTAATGGGGGAACGGTGATCGTAGCGCCCGGAAATAGCACTAGTACTGGCGGATTTGGGGGAGTTGGCAGTATCGGAAGTGTTGGAGGGATTGGTACCGGCAGTGGCGGATTGTTCCCAGGTAATTCTGGAATCATCGTGGATCAAATCATTAATATAGGGAATATGATTTGGTCGATAGTGCAACAAGGCCGACCGACCATGCGTGTAAGTACTTATAAGGCACACGGATTACCCAAAGGCGTAACCTGCTGGACCGATTTAGAAGAATGGAAGATCCCAAAATCTAAAGTTTTCACAGTCGAACAAAAAAGTAAAATTGGACAGAAGGTCGCTAAATTTACATTTAGAATTAGTTTCGTTTACGGCGGCAGTTTCAATGGCGTCGGTCAATATCTAGCAAATGTATCAGTGACGCCAGTAGATCTAACAGTGGGTTGGGGTGTTGACTTCGCATCAGAAGTTCAGATTCCAAGCGTGTTCAACATCGGAAAGAAAACAAATCCGTTAGCAGCGATGCAGGTTTTCGTATACTGGGGCGTCGGCAATGCGGCCAAGATGCAGCAGAAATCACTGCTATTTAACGTAATTGGTGACGGTCGTATCGAACAAGCGGCACAGAATTAATATTTTGTTTATCGACTCGGCCACAGCAAGGTGGCTGAGTTATTCAAAACGGGTGACAAAGCTAACTGTTAGCTGCGATGTCTCAAAACGAGACGTCGGCAAGGAATTCAGGTCGTAACAAAAATCGTAACAATTGGTCAGACTCGACGTTAAGTCCCGTTAAATGCAGGCCGATTGGCATACTAGGTGCTGTGATGACTAGTATGAAACAATGGGTATTAACTTTAATTATCTTCGTGTTAGGGTCGTCGGTGATGGCTAAATCGACGTGTTCTATACCTGTGGAATCGGCGTATGGCGAATTCAAAGATAATGCTCTTTTAAACGAGCGTCTGAAAAAGCATCAAAAAATTAAAAATATCACGTTCTCAATCGATCTGAATAGTTTGCAAAGTGAAAAGAACGCTAAAATTCAATTGATCTTTAATACGACTCAGTCCAAGAAGTTCGAGACGATTTACAACACCTACAATAAAAATGTAAATGTGTGGAAAATCGATTTTGCGAAAAGTCAGATCTTTCCGCAGTTATTTAAAAACTATTTAAATATTACTCAGTACAATTCAAAGTATTATTTTCGTTTGTACGACATGCCATCGGAAAAATCGATTGTTAGTTTAGTTTTTGATTCTACTCATTGCTCGCCCGACACAAAATCGAATGTGTTAACGAGAGCCAGCACTACCTTTTAACCAAGTGATGAAATCACGTAAGTTTTTCTCTTGGCCAAAGTCATTTGGCTGATAAAAATCTTCAGTTAAATTTAAATCCGCCGGTAAGTAGTCTTGCGCTACCCAAGATTTTGGATAATCGTGTGGGTATTTATAATTTTTAGTTACATCAGGGATATTACCCGAACGTAAATGATCGGGAACTTCAAAATCAGAATGCTTTTGAAAAAAAGCACGAGCCGCGTGCAATGCATTGTAAGATCGATTGCTTTTCGGGCAGCTTCCTAAAAACGTAACGACTTGGGCCAGGACGATTTCGGCTTCAGGCATCCCAACTAATTCCACAGCTTGTAATCCATTAATGGCGATTGTTAGTGCGCGAGGTTCCGCGTTGCCGATGTCTTCTGACGCTAAAATCACCAGTCGGCGCGCAATGAAAACGGGATCTTCGCCGGCATCCAACATTTTCACCATATATAATAATGCCGCGTTGGTATCGCTACCCCGAATCGATTTAATAAAAGCAGATATAGTGTCGTAGTGTTCAGAGCCTTTTTTATCGTAAGCGATATATTTTTTTTCTAGCAATATTTCAAGATCGCTCATCGGAGTTTTTTCTGTCACATTCGAGTAAAACAAGGTCTCGATCAAGTTATAAAAGCGTCGAACGTCACCATCAGAAATATCAATGACAAATTGAAGAGCCGTTTCATTTAGAAAGTGATCGCCGTCGGCCTTAAGCTGGCTGCAGGCTTTGAAATACAATGATTTTAACACATCTTTTTCTGGCTTTGTAAATGTAATGATACGTGAACGGCTAAGCAAGGCACGGTTTAATTCATAGTTTGGATTTTCAGTTGTTGCTCCAATCAAAATAAAATGACCGGCTTCTGTGTGAGGCAAGAGTGTATCTTGTTGGCCCTTGTTGAGTCTGTGAATTTCGTCGATGAAAAGAACGGTCTTTTTTTGATAAAGGCGTTTTCTTTCCAACGCTTCATCGCCGATAGCTTTCATTTCTTTGGTCGATAGATCGGTGGCATTTTTCAGTAGGAATGTGTATTTGGTTTCTTTTTCTAGCAGACGAACAAATGTGGTTTTTCCCGTACCCGGAGGTCCCCATAAAATCAGGTTCGGCAGGAAATCTTTTTGCAACCAAGTTTGGATTGGTAGGCGAGTCAACGTCGTGCCCGCTGTCTTCATAAAATCAGCTAAAGACTTGGGTCTTAAAGTCTCGGAAAGTGGGACGCCCAATTGGCTATCATTTGAGTGATTAAACAAATCCATACGTGCTATTTTGTTTAATACAAAAACGAGTGAGCTTCTATGAATTATTCATATCGCATCACAATATACATAGCTTTTTGGGGCACGTAACCTATCAAAAAGTATGATCCAAATAAAAGCAAGTCATCTGAAGACTGAAATCACGGCCGGTATTACCACATTTTTGAAAATAGCTTATATTGTAGTTGTAAATCCTTCGAATTTTAGCGACGGTACGCCAAACCTAAAACCCCAACACCCAACGGCGTCGGAGCCCCATACTGTTTCCGATTGACCAGCCCTAAATCTTCCCGTGAACTATAGAAATGAAAACTACATTTCTTTTTATAATAGCCTTTGTATTTCTAGCCGTAACCACCCAAGCAGAAGAGCTGGCAAAACTATCCTACTCAACAGAAGTTATCTTAGATTACGTTCTAGCAAAGAAAAAACTAGCTCGAAATCCTGAAATCCCGTTGCCAGAATTGCATCTAAAAAGTCAGACCTCTTTGGAAGTTTTTCAAAGTTCACTGGTTGATCAATGGAACTTTTTGCCCGAGATTATTACTAATGTCTACAGTGTAAAAACCAATCGAATCTTTTTGATGGATGATAAAGCCTACTATGACGATTTAAAGCGCTGCATAGATGATTCCTTGGCTCATGAACTGACCCATTATGTGCAGGTTATGTACCAAAAATGGGATCACGAAGATGAATCATTAGAGTGGGACGCCGTTGACATTCAAACTCAATTCAGGGAAGACTTTTGCTCGAAACATGAAAATTCGAGAATTCAAAATAACTGATATCAAGAACGTAAAATCATTTGCTGATCTGCAGATCGGTAAAGATTATTATTCAGAATCAGAACTTGAAGATGCACAGTTGCGATCTGAAAAAAATGGTATCGTTACTTCGTTTGTTTTGGTTGATGATGAAGATACGAAAATTTTTGGATTGCGTTTAGCCTATCCACCGGGACAGTGGGAACATGGAAAAGGAAAGAGGCTAAGTCCTGATCTATGGGGGTATCCGATTTCGGAATTGGGTTATTTTCAGAGTTTGTTTCTTGCCGCCGATGTTCAAGGACAAGGCTGGGGACCACTATTGTCCGATCGTGCTCTTCAAGCATTGCGGCAGTTAAAAGCCAGCGGGATATTGACCCATTGCTGGAAAGAGTCTCCGGGAAATTCATCGTTTAAATATTTAAACAAAGTGGGCTTTAAAATATTGAAAGAGCATCCTGATTATTGGATTGATGTAGACTATGTGTGCACGCGTGATGGAAATCCATGTCGTTGTACCGCCATTGAAATGATATTGGAGCTAAAATGAGTATTTCCTATTGGAATAGCGCTAGTTCAAAAAAAAATATCGAAACTGATTTTCTGATTGTTGGTGGGGGAATCGCTGGTTTGTCTTCGGCCTACTGGTTAGAAAAAAACTATCCCAATTCAAAAGTTACACTGGTTGAGCGGCATAAAATCGGTTCAGGAGCTTCCGGACGAAATGCGGGATTTGTGACATGCGGTTCTTCCGAGCATTTCGCAAAACTAGTAAAAGATTTTGGCACTGAAAAAGCCGTCGAGATTTGGCAGTTTTCAGAAAACAATCGCGAGTTGCTTAAAAGCGAAATTATAAAAAACAATTCTTCGAAAGTACTATTTGCTAGTACGGGATCTTGTACTGTGGCACCAAGCGATGCTGACTTTTCACGCTATATCGAATTGGCGAACACGATGTCGAACCTGGGAATTGCCGTCGAGTTGATCGATGAAAATCGCATCAAATCAGAATATGCCGTCAAAGGCTTCAAGGGCGGTATTGAATACAAGCATGATGGCGAAGTTCATCCCGTATTGTTATTGAATGAATTGCACAGCCACTTGAAACGCACCGAAGTTATTGAAGATCAAGAAGTCTGCAAAATAGAGTCAAATCAAGGCGTGCATGTTCAAACTCAGCATTTATCTATTCGTGCGCAAAAAGTCTTGATAACCTTAAATGGATACCTAGGTTTGTTATGGCCGTCTTGGGAAAAAATCGTTCGTCCACAGCGTGGGCAGGTGATTGTGACAGAACCATTACCTAAGAAAGTCAAAGGCCCTTGCTATTTAACGAAACATCTTTGTTATTTCCGTCAAATGCCTACAGGTGAACTACTAATTGGTGGCTTTAGAAATTTGGATCTAGAGAAAGAGAATACGTTTACGGATCAAGTGTCCGATACTATTCAAAATGCTTTATTGGATTTCACTCGCGGTTTTTTTGATTTCACTAAGGACGCCAAGATCAAAAATCAATGGTCGGGTATTATGGGATTTACCAGCGATGGGCAAATGGTCATTGGCGAATCACCAGAACTAAAAGATGTTCATTTGATGGCGGGTTGTTCGGGCCACGGGATGGGGTTATCATTCCATGCTGCTAAGGTATTGGTTGAATCACTCGCCGGAGGTAATATTCCGGCACATCTCAGAGTTTCACGGTTTGAACTGGCCCCTTAGCCTGCGGCTAAGGCCAATTAAAATATCGTCAAATCAAGTGAATTTAAAACGTGCTATCTAAAATCCAGAAAGATTCAACACGCTCGCTTTTTTGAGGGATCGAAACTCGAACGTATTACGAGTTAATTCGGATAATAATTTTTTTTTGAAAAGCTGTTTCAAGACAGCTCTTTTAAATTTCAACTAAACAACTGTCTTTCCAATAGAATTTAGCTTCTTAGCCGCAAGCTAAGGAGCCAGTTCTTAAACACTATGAACTGGCCCCTTAGCCTGCGGCTAAGGCCAATTAAAATATCGTCAAATCAAGTGAATTTAAAACGTGCTATCTAAAACCCAGAAAGATTCAACACGCTCGCTTTTTTGAGGGATCGAAACTCGAACGTATTACGAGTTAATTCGGATAATAATTTTTTTTTGAAAAGCTGTTTCAAGACAGCGCTTTTAAATTTCAGCTAAACAACTGTCTTTCCAATAGAATTTGGCTTCTTAGCCGCAAGCTAAGGAGCCAGTTCTTATTTAGCAATGTTATAAAGCATAGATTTTGCTAACTCGTAAATTTCTGGTAATTTGCTATCGAATTCAATCCCGAACCCACGGGAGGCTTTGTTGCTTTGGCCTTTATTTTCCCAAATGATTTTTGAATCAACCGTAAAATTTTTGCCTTGAAGCTTAAACTTTACCGATACTTCCTGAGCATGCATTGCCGTGATGTTTTGATTCAGTGGTATTTTTATAAAACAGCCATCGCTGGAAATATCAGTGATTTTTGTAAATACGTCTTTACCTTCGATATTTAAAACTGCAAATAAATCCACCGGGACTCGGTATTTTCGAATGATATAATCGATCTTCTCGGGAGCCACTAGTTTTTCTAAACGATCGCGATCAAACAGGTGATAGTAGATCTCGTTGAAAAACAGAAAGTCAGTTTTCTTTAGCTTGCTAAGGAAATCCGTCTTTTGTCTGTAAAAGTGCTGAATTATATCAAAGTTTAAAGTCGGAAACATCACTTGGCCTTGGTTCCTGACAGGGAACTTAAAGCGTTCGTCACGCTTAGCAATAAACGCCTGGATATTTAAATTTGTATTTAAGTTTAAATTCAAGAAATTGCGGCGCTCTAGATTTATCTTAGATAAATCTAGGCCCATGAATACCGAAAATGCTGTTGTTGAATGGGGGTACTTTAAAATACCACCACGTCGTTCAAACGGCCAGAGGGATTCATAGAACACTTGGTTTTCTATATCGATATTTAAGATCAAGCGATTGGCAACCAGGAACTGCTTTGAAAAAATCAAAACGTATTTCATGAGCAGCAAAAAAATACTTTGGTCTTTGTTTCGAAAAGATTCATGTACGGCAATGGCTGATATTTCAGCCAGTTTACATTCTGACTTGCGATAATAGTCGTTGATTTTGGAATAATATTTGTCTGATGGCAGGCCCAAATAAGAATCTCTATATAAATAGACCGAGCCTATCACTTTGTCATTGAGCGTGGCCACTATGAGGTTCGATTCCGGAAGCAATGAGAATGAACTAAAGAAGTATCCAGATGGATCCGGAGTCATATATTTTTTAGACGTATAGCAATCGTGTAGCAATTTAAGACCGGCATCAAATTCTTCTTTTGATGTGGCCATTTTGATTTTTATGTTTTTGTTATTGATAGATGACGCTGGCGAAAAATTTTTTTTGAGAAAAAACGAATACAGATCTTTTGGTATCATCTTTTTGATACTCATTGGCCCACTCCCAAAGGTGTCGCGTTATGGACGGTTCTACAATTACGGTAACATGTAGGCGCGCCGTTTTTTGAGAATTTTATTTTGTAGAACTTTTGGTGAACAATGCTACGGTTCGGTGAAAGATAAAGCTACATTTTATGAAAAGTTTTTTTCTAGCTGTCTCACTTTGAGATCGGCTGTCAGTGTGCTTTTCCCCAAATCACGAATATGCGATTTAACATCTGGGCACGGAAATAGGATTACTAATACCTAAGAACCGTCTGAGTTGAACTGAATGTAGTCATGGGCTTAAAACCCGACGACTTTAGGTTCAAATCAAACATAAATGGGATTGGTGGCTATGCGCTCAACAAGATTCGAATTCAACTGTAAAAAAAGTTTACACTTTGTATTTGGGCTCTTCGTCCTCTTATTTCTGGCAAATTGCAATTACAAATCGCCAGCGACAGAAACCCCGGTCCCAACAGACGACGGCATCGAAAAGTCGTTCTTCGTTGAAACTAAAGTTGATCCTAAAACAGGTAAATCAGTAGAAGTACCAAAAACATTTTTGTGCGGTTGGGTTTCTGAAATGGAGACCGGTAGCTGGTCGGAAGCGCTTTATACTAATAATGCGATTGTACCAGAACATTGTAATTTGGTTTTTGAAATAAATGAAAACGACTTAGTCGGTAAGCAGATTAACCCGTCATTCCCGGATGATCCAAAACGATGGGAAATTGCAATGACAATTCCAATTAAATCTCACTACTATTGGGAACTTGAAAAAGATAGTCAGGGCCGTGATACAAATAAGATAATTAAAAATAGCGGACGTAGTCACTGGTCTGCAAGAACCCATATGGATCTAGATTTTTCAAAATTATCATTCAATAATTTGTGGAGTGAATCGAAACCATTGTTTTTCGATTCTGGCAACATAAGCGTTGAGTCGATAGATTGGGATAAATCAAAAAACTTTTTTACCTTTATATTAAATCGTCGATTCGCTGGATCTAATGTCAACAAACTTCGCTTTAGCTTCAAATCATTCGAACATGACAGCACATTCACGAAAACTCCATTTAATGATAAGAACTACAAAAAGATGAACGTGCTACATATCGTGGGTGAAAAAGCTCAAGGTTTGTATCAAATTCTTCATGCGGCTCACTGGGATTTGCGTAAACAACACGAAATTCGTTTATGGAATGTGCCAGATAAATGGAAACCATTAGTTAAAGAAGTTATCCAAGACTGGAATGATACGTTTAAAAAGATCGGTGCTACGGAAAAAGATACATTCGTAGTCAGCGACGAACCTTCTAAATACTCTTTAGATTTAAGATACTCTACGATTGCTTGGGTTGATGACGAAAAGATCTCGTCATACTCACCGCTAGGTATCGGTATGGCCTTGGCTGACGTTAAAAACGGCGAGATCAAATCGGGTATGGTTACTATCTATGCTGGCGGTATCGAAAAATACGTGAAAGCATTTTCGATCAATAACTTATCTTCGGTTGGTGCAAAACAAAGCCGTGCCGAAGCATTTAACTTTTTAGATAATATTCCATTAACATTAAGCGAACCAACAAACTTAGCTAATACGTACTATGCGCCGGACACCAATTTCCAAGTGAATATCAATTTGTCTGAAACAGGTAAAAAAGGAATGCAAGCCGCTACGATGCAATCAAATCCTTCAATGAAGGAACATATCGCGGCGAATTTACCAAAAATCTTAAGAAATCAATTCGAACGCTCACGCGGGCAAGTGGATGCTCAATTCTATAAATCTTTAGTTAGCAATTCTGTTTTCAAAAAACAATTAGCCTTAGCTAAAGCGGAAGAAGAAGACCGTGTAGATCTTAAGAAATCAAAAAACAGAAATAAATGGGCAGCGCATCCATACCAATGCACAGAAAGAACTTTCGAAGACATTGGTGCCGGCTGGATGGCCGCAAAAAATCAATTGCCAGCAACAGCAGATCGCGATGAAAAAGTGCTACGGTCCGTCATCAAAGAATTACTATCGCATGAATTCGGACATTTTTTAGGATTAGGTCACCAATTTAAAGAAAACATCTTACCGGCAAAAGGCTCAGTACCAGATGCGATCTACAACAAGTTGACCGAAAAAGCTCTTAAGAAAAACATGACTCATTATACTTCGGTGATGGGTTACCGCAGCCCAGTGACTGAGATTCTTGAGCCAGATAATGTCTTGCCTGGCCCACAAGATGAATTAGTCCTACGATATTTATACAAACAAGAATATCCAACGTACACGACGGGGGCAGCCGACTTTACGTACACTAAAGTTCCAGAGAACGGTATTGTACCTGATAAAGCCTCTTATTTCCCGCAATGCAATGATATCGAAGCATCGATTTCAATGGATCCATTCTGTAATCGTTTCGATCGAGGTTACAACGCGACAACAATCGCGAAGAACTATTTCGATGATATCTACAACACGCAAATTCAATCGTTGTTCTCGTTCTCTGATAACAAGAGCTTGGATGCTGAAACGTATGAATACTATTTATGGCGCCGATCATTTAAGGTCATGGGGCGTTTAAGACTATTTTATGATTATATGCGTTTGTATTACAAAGCCGATTTCGACGAAATCCGTCGTAAAGAAGAAAACCTGTATGACTTCTCAGAAGCCTGCGGACAAGCAGACGTCACAAATCCAGATTTAAGAAAATTATTTGCAGACAAGCCTCAATTGAAAGAGCTTTGCCAAGCAAATAAATTGATCTTGAAGGAAATGAAAGAACTCGTAGCTAAAAACGTAACTGACTTCACTAAAAAAGATTTCAGTAACCGGTTCACGCCAGGCGGTATGTCGGGTGGTGACGTTAGCCGCGACTGGAGTCAGTTCTCTGGTACATGGACAGAAATGACGGGTGTGCCGTTTAAAATCAGCGCACTATTCACATTAACTACCGGCGTTCCTTATGCATCTGATTTTGGTATGATGAATGTTCCGTTGTTTGATGATCCCAACTACAAATTTAGCTATGCTTCGCTATATCCTAAAGAATTCGTTGAAATTATGACCGCGAATATGAAAGGGAACTTACA
The DNA here is from genome assembly GCA_963932905.1 of uncultured Bdellovibrio sp. Taxonomy (GTDB): domain Bacteria; phylum Bdellovibrionota; class Bdellovibrionia; order Bdellovibrionales; family Bdellovibrionaceae; genus UBA2316. The sequence continues at coordinate 81,444 of CAWVRN010000007.1, read as the reverse complement.
CTTCGGTGCGCTTGATAATAGCGATCGCACTAAAATGGGTGTTTCTATCTCGTCGATGGGTTGGTTCCAGTACTTGTTCCAGCAATCACACAATGACTTTAACTTGTTACCAGAAAAATACGCGGACCGTTTGAAGCGTTTGAACGAATTAAAACTGTCAGCCGTTGCCGTTATAATGAAAGGTAAAGCGAAAGAGAACTCGCAAAACGATATGGAACGCTTTGAAACGACAATCCTAGATTTCGACACTAAAAAAGAATTCCCAGCATCGGGATACTTCTTACCAGGTGGAAAAATCATTGCTTCAGCGCCAGGAATGTTCATTTACCCAATCACTCCTTTCTTCCCGTACTCGAACACGGAAGGCTATGCGATTGCGTACAAACTAGATTTTATCCCTGATCAAACTGATCCATTAGATTCATTCGGTCCAAAAACAGAATTGAAGACTTTAAACGATAGATTGCTCAATTCGTGCTTAACGGGAATGAACGGCGTGAATAACGGTCTACGTTACTTCTTTAATCCATCGGTCCCTGAATTTAAAGGTATCAAGATGCCAGATGGTATCGCGTTCTCGAATGATAAACGTTTAGAATTTATCCGCAGTATCGAAGACGCCTATAAAGCGTATTACAATTACGCCGGCTTCTCGGAAAAACCAAAAGAGGAGACCTGTGAAGAGACGCTCAGAGGTATCGCGCTGATCATCAGCTCGGCAGCAATCATGAACGGTTACTGGTTACCTGAAGCCAGCGTGTTTATACAGAAGTAGGATGATGATATGAAAAATATAACTACACACATCACACTAGTATTAGCAACGACTCTGGGCTTAAGCGCTTGTAACTTTAGAAAAGTGGAAAAGCAGTCTCACGAGGGTGCAAAGCAAACTGAATTCGTTACGGAAACGCGTGACGATTTAGTTGATATTCAAAGTGATCCTAATTGGTTGAAAAATATCTATGACGATATGACTAAGAAGAATTACTCGGCGGTCATTCGTCAAGCCTCTTCGATTTTAAGTGACGAGAAGAAATTTGAGGAATTAGATAGCAAAAAAGTAAACGATGGTATCGCATTGCTTGGTTACTATAACTACTCTTTGCTTGAAAACTTTAAAGCCAGCAAAACAGACGCGGGTGCAGACGCTTACTTGAAATGGGCACTTAAAGGTTGCGAGAAAGACTTGCGTGGTTGTGAATCGTTAAACTTTTTGAAGCGCGATCAGCGAAGTGTGAGCGTTATTACTGAAATTTTAAAACTGAAAGAAAAGACTCTTAAAATTGACGAATATTACAAAATCATTCAGCTAGGTTTCGAAGTTAATAACCGTCTAAGAACAGTAGAACTTGAGATGATGTATATCCTTAGAGGAAAAGAGTATTTCGAATACTTAAACAGTCTCGGCAAGGTCGAGGCGGAAAATAAAGAACGCCACGCCAAATTGTTCCAAATTATCTTAAGCCAAAACGTGATCGATAAGAAGGATGCAAAGATCTCTGAATGGTTAAAGAAACTAGAGCCATGGAGATATTCGGCATTTGATAAGAGCTATACTCAGCTTGGATCAGTTAAAGTATTTGAAGTGGCGGCTAAGGGTTTTATCTATGAAGATAAAAAGTTATCTCCAGGTTTAAAACAAGTTATCAATGATTTAAAAAGCACCAAAGATTCCTTAGGAATGTCTTTCCATGATTCCGTGCTAGAAATCCAGGAAGATATAGCTAAAGGAAACGATGAAGCTAAATTTAAAGCGCTTTCTGAAGATGAGAAGAAGAAAGTAAGAGTGGCTGCTGTTAAAACTAACGTGCTGAAAAATTTTAAAATCAACATTGAAGATTTAACATCAGATTCATTCTATAATGAGTATTTTTATGTTGTTGATCGTTTGTATCGTGGCCATTTAGGTCTAGAAGAGGCAAATTTATTTTGGGAAGGTACGGAGAAACGTCAAGATTATCTAGACCGTACAATTCGTTTATATTTTAAATTCGAATTCTTAAAAATGTTGTTCAATACGAATATTTACATGGGAAATATCTTTAAACAAAAGGATATCCCTAATGAAAAGCTATTCGATCAAGTGGTTAATCGCAGTCAGACCATCAATGACGAATGGTCGATGTTCTTAAGCCGTGTTGAAACAATGGCTATTTTTGCTAAGCAGAAATCTAACGGCAGAAAATCAATCATGGATGATACAGAAGGGGTACTACGCAGTATCAGTCGTAACGTTAAATATCTATCGATCTACCCCAATATGATGGTTATCAATGATATCATGATCGATCAGGAAGCTGAAATTAAAGTTAAATCATTCTGGGGAATGGACTTTAAAGTAACGCCAAAAGAAGTGATGAAAGATATGATCAACGGCAAGATCGACGAACCGTGGTTCATCTTTGGCGGCGATTCAGCTCCGATCAATAAAACAGAAACGATTTTTTCATACTACTTCGGTTTAGAATCGGGAGTGTTTGATACATTCTCGATCGTAACGGAAGATGCTGGTATTAAACGTTCATCTAAAATCAAATTCTTCCAAAATGCGGTGAAACGTACGCTTTCGGAAGAAACGTCGAAGCTAAAAAAGATGATCGAGACGATGGAAAATATGAATTCTAATAACGACGTAGAATTCCAAAACATCATGGCGACCTGCGATCTAGTGAAAAAAGGCGATTTAGATTTTGAATTGAAATTTGCTGCGGAAGACCTGCAAAAGTACCTTTTGTTCGGTAACTTAACGAACGCAACTCTAAATAAGCTCTACAGTTTATACATTTCTGGACCAATCAGTGAATACCGTGGCGTCCGTGACGATTATGAATCACTAAATTTACAAATTAGCTCGATGATGGAGATTTTGGCTCAGAAATTAAATAGCGAATCAGACAAACAAATTATCGAAGAACTTAGAAAAGAAATCGCCTCCTATGAAGATTTAAAGGTCAAATTCTTTAATGTGGCGGTTGATCAGCATAAGAAAGCTTCGGATTGCTTAAACAAATTGGTACTGATGGAGCGCGATCGCACATTGGCCGTATATGAATTAGAAGCTGAACATTTTGGAAAAGTTTTTGATGAAGCAGATAAACTTCGCAAAATCACAGATGCTAAGTCCAAAAAAGACGCTCAAGATGCTTTAAAAACTGCGATGAAAATGGGTGTCAATGATTCTGTTACCGATAATCAGTACACATTCTCTCATTGGAGTTTGATTTCGCGAGTAATGGGATACAGCCAAACTTTGAAACCGTCAGTTACATTTGATTTGCCAGATCAACAAGGTATCGATGGTTATAATCTGAAAGCCATGGTGGTTCCGTTTAGAGATATCGGTACTAAGAAACAATTTACGCGTGATGAGTTTATTTCTTATGGACTCAGAACTATACAGGCTACCTCGAAAAGTAGTTTCCAGTGGATAACTTCGATGATTGAAACCCAACCATTGATTCTAAAAATGGAAAGCGTAATGAGCTTGTATAATTTAAGTTTCGATATTGAGGGTGGCAAAGCCAAAGGAAAAATTACGGCTAACGATATTTTGGCAGAAGCTAAGAATATTCTTTCGTTAATCGGTATTTCTGAACGCGAAGCCAAGGTTTTACAGCTGATGAAAATGAAATCACGTGAAACAAAAGATAAATTGGTAGGCATTCTGTTTGATAGTCCAGACAGCGAATTCAAAGGTATTTTGGATAGTTCTTTTGAAAAATGGATTCAAGTAGAAAACGATATGAACGAAGCCGCTGATTTCCATAAAGCGATGGCGAACTTGGAGAAATTTGTTTTCCCAGTTCCCGCCGAAGTGAGTGGTATATTAGAAAGCAAATATAGAAACAAAGTGAAAGCGATGGATAGTCGTCTAAATGATATCTTGGGCTCTTTGATGGGCATCGAGAAGTCGACTAAAGCTAGTGATTTTGTGATTCGTTATGAACTAAATGATGGCCAGCGTGGGATGTATTCTCCGGATATGATTCAAGACGGTAACTACCGCTTGATTTCTGCAGAAGTATTAAAAAATGCTCAGCGCAAGATTAACAACTTCCATAACGTAAGAACTGGTGAATGCTTTAAAGAGCAAACGACGGCTAAAAACTGTTTTTCAAAGCAAGGTAAAAGATAGTGATGATAAGCGGACACTACGGCTATTTTCAAAAATTGAATCGCTGCCTGACTGGTATTTGGTTGGTGGTGGCTCTTTTATTAGGATCGTCCGCTGGCTATTCCCAATCGGTGCTTCAGAAGGCGCGTCCTAAGCGGCAGTATATTGAAAATGATAGCTATTTTAAAACGTCACGTATGAATTCGTTATCGTCAAAAATCACAAAGGAAGAAACTCCGTTTGGTTTAAGTTTCTATGCCTCCTCCGGTACTGATTTTTCAAAGGAACAAACAAATAGAACTTATAACCAAACGCTTTCTTTGAGCGGTGCCTATAAATTAACTAAAACTCAAAGCCTTGGACTGCAAATGGGTGTTAGTTATTATGCGGTTGATAATAATATCCCTAAAGAAGAAGGTAACCCGGTTTGGGACGATTTATCACTCAGCTGGTCCCACGATTTAGGTGAGATTAACAATGTGAAGTTAAGCCAAAACGTTTCGACATTTGCGCCAACCAGCTACGACTCTCAATTCGAAGGAATCAAAACAGGCTTAAGTTATAGTTTGGGTGCGTCTCATAAGTTCTATTTTATTCAGTTTAACCATGGCTTGTCGGCGGCCTATACTCAGCACACCTACGACTATTCTCCAACAACGAATAAAAAGAACTCGGCGTGGTCGAATGCGTATACATTTAGCGTGGGTGTTCCGTATAAAATCAGTAAAGATGCATCTATTGGCATCAGTCAAAATGTCGCTAATCGGTCAGCATTTGATGGTAACTACACTCTGGTTACGTCGACGTTGATTTATGGCGGTTACAAAATCGGCAAAGCTAAAGTGAGTTTGAATTATTTGGTTGGCAGTTACGACGAAAATAAAACAATGCGTTTCTTTTACGTAAACGAATGGGAACAGAAAGTCACTCTAGGAGTTTCATATGAAATCTAGAATGATGGCTTGTTTGTTAGCGATGGTATTTTTGCTAGTTAACTGTACCGGTGAAAAAGCCCCCATTAAAAAGCATGAAGGGGAACGCACGCAAGTTTTATCGGGCGATTTCGGTCCTGCTGATGAAGGCAAAAATATCGTTGCGGAAATCAATGGCGTACAGGACGAAGCTGAACGCATTCAAAGATCAGAACAGTACATGATGTCTGATTTTATGAAAGCTGAATTACGAGTTAAATATTCTAATGAAACCCAGCAAATGATTTCATTTTTAGTCAGGAAGTGGACTGAGAGAGGTAAAATTGGCCTTTTCAATAAACTAGTTGATTTTATTTTCTCGGACGCTGATATCGATAGCCGAGTGATTGATGGTCTACATATACCTGAAACTAAAAAGCTAATTTACAAATCTGCTGAAGAATCTAAAGACCCTATTTTTAGGTTTAAGTTAGTTTTGTTAATGAACAAGATACAAGAGGTGGGAACGACAGACGAGGACCTGTTGTTTATGCAAAATCAAATTAGCTCCATCAAGAATGAAACGAATTTTAGTTTTATTAAAGATGGCAATCTGTGGGTAAAAACAAATCGAGATCTGATCGAGCATTTATTAACAACCTCTTTAAATTCAAAAATAAAAATTGATGAAAAGGAATTTTCAGGTGCGACTATTACGCGTTCCCAACGCGAAAAGCTACTTACCTCATTAACTAGTTTGAAGAAGGACATCACTCAGGTTCTTTCGCCGAATGCAGCTAAAGAATTATCTGATTACAAAAAGAACATTCAAAGAATGAAAACGGATATCCCAGTTTTCACTTCTAAAATTGGTTTACAAGAAATTACCAATGAAAATGAGCTAGGTTTAGTGGTTTCGATGTTGATTTCCGACATCGATGCGAACAATACAGAAAACATGATTAAAAGTGGATTGATTAATCCGTCTACTTTCAAAGTCGCGTTGGGACATTGGGTAAATTACGAAGTGGCACAAATCATATTGAAATACAAAGAAGAATTCGCTCAGTTTCAGAAAAAACGTGTGAACTATCAATCGGCCGACTACTTCCCAGAACTACGCAAGTCATTAGCTATGTCCCAAACATTAAGCCGCGAACGTATTGAAAAAGTACGTATTTTCTTGCCGGCGACCAAGTCTTTAAAGGCCGATGGCCTACATAAGAAAATTGTGGATATGGACATATTCTTGAAACGCTTTCTAACTTCGAATTCAGTTCTAGTGTTGTTGAAAATGTTTGCTGAAAATAATATCGATATAAAAGAAGAAGTTAAATTAAACGATCAAATTATTAAAAAAGATTCATCGGCGAATATTAAGGTTAGTAATATTATTCCGAACGTGTTGATGATTTCAGAAGGATTCTATCTTGGCGAATTAGCGGACCAGTTTGAATTTAGTCAAAATGATCGAATGCTTCAAAAATTCGAAGTTCTAGATGGTCTTGCCGATGGCATTAAGCTGGGCTTGTTCAAAGAACTTGGTTACGACGAGCAAGATTTGCTTAAAAATTTGTTCATGTGGCTAGCTCAAAGCCGTTTGGTTCAAATCGCGGTCGTGAAGCCGGGCCAGGGTCAGGAAGCAAAAGTGTTCAAATTGCACGAAGGTATTAAAGTTAAACTACGCTCGGCTCAATTGGCAAAGTTTCAAAGCCAATGTGAAGCTTGGAAAGCCAATCAAGATGTTGAGCGTGAATTTGATTTAGAAGATTTGCAAAAATCACTCCTTGTCGGAAAACTATCCGATAATATTGAATCTAATGCGTCGTCGTCAGAACATGGCGGTGGTTCGGATGTCATGGGACTGTTCCCTTATAATAGTGAAATTACAAAGGCGTTGGAGTTTATTAGAGCCGATATTAGTTACGTGGTTCTATATATGGAAACTTTGTCTGATTCACTCGCGGACGCGGGATTGGAAAATTCAAAAATTGCTAAAGAATTGGAAAACTTTAAAGGATTTTACACTCAGTTTTTGACCGACTACCTTGGAATGGCAAAAACGTTCGACGAATGTTATTATCTGAAAAGAAAGAAAGAACAGGAATTAGTAAACAAGGTTCTTGCGTACGAGAAAAAGTATTGGGAATTCGTTTTGTCTAAAGTTAATGCCCAATCTAAAACGTTAGTTTCTAGTATTGCGCCATTAAGTTATGCTTTACCGACCAACATTTCGTCGCGTAGTTATTTCAATGCGGGTCAGTTGTCTGTTATACATTTAGATTTCTATTTTAGAGTTAAGCAATATGTTGAATACGGCCTAAATTTAGGATCTGTTCAGTTGCCACCTATTGACCCGGCTTTGAAAATTAACTTCAGTGCGGGAATGGCGACACAAACGTTTTATCGTAAAGCAGAAATCAGATCGGTTGCATTTTCAAGTTCGGAAACTTTAGATAGTAAGGTTCAAAAGATCGTTACTGTTCATGAATTTGCGCCTGTCAAAGGCGGCTCTCAGGCAGATTTTGTTAATTGGTTTGGAAAAGGAAAACTGTCGGCATCAAAACTTTCAGAGCAATTCAATATTGCTTATAGTTTGTATCGTTTCGGTCCAACCTTGAATAATTCTTTCGATATTCGGTCACCGTTTGATTTGGAACATATTACGAAAATTTACTATCATGGCATTTTCTTGTTACATATCACTGATGATACAAAAACAACACTTGATCTGATTGGTGTTAAAGATTTGTTTGACCGCGAAGACTTCCAGCGATTTAAATTTATTTTGAAAGAACTTGATATCGCGTACCCATTCTTCGACAATCTTTTGACTGAAATGAGTCGTTCATTTATTGGTTACTACGGTCTTGATTCGAATTTTATTGGCGATAGGTTTGCCACTCGTCGTCCGATACAGTTACTAAGTTCAGATTTTATTATGAAGTCTTTGTACCGTTATTATGATGAAAGCTATGTTTCGGTATATAGAGATAAGAAAATGAAATTCGATCGCTATTCGAAACGTTTGACGGATGAAATGGATGTTTTGAAAAAAATCGGTGATTATATCGACTACGTAGAAAAGACGTCCCAAGAAAAAGAATACACAATACGCATTCGCACAACGCAAGAGCTGAAAGTGCCGTTGTACTCTCAGTCAGCTAAAGATAATTTAGGTGCGATTGTAAAAGAGATGAAAGATAAGATGGACGTTATCAATTCGATCAAACAAGCGGGCGCTAAGTAAACCGCGCCGCTAATTTATCCGCAATTTTTTTGAATTCTAAAGCTTCTGCGCCGTCAGGATAACTTTCAATAACAGGAATTCCAGCTTCTGAGGCCAGTCCTACATGGGAATTAAAAGGCACTTCGCCTAATTTAGGAACTTTGATGGATTCAAAGTAAGAATCAATTTCCCCTTTAGGGAATAATTGCATACGTTCGCCGTTCACTGGGTTAATCATATAGGCCATGTTTTCCACTGCACCTAACAAAGGAACTTGCAGACGCTGAAACATATCAACGGCTTTCTTAACATCGATCAACGAGATATTTTGCGGAGTCGATACGATCACGGCCCCTGCTAAAGGAACCTTTTGAGCTAAACTTAATTGCACATCTCCTGTACCCGGAGGTAGATCGACTATCAAAAAGTCTAGCTCACCCCATTGAACATCACGCAGGAACTGATCCATAGCTTTGAATAGCATGGGGCCACGCCATACAACCGCTGCACCTTCGTCAATTAGAAAACCAATGCTCATGATTTTTAAACCATAGCGTTCTATTGGGATTAACTTTTGTTCTGGAGTGATGGCGGGTTTCTGTTTGAGACAGCCTAACATGCGAGGCAGGCTCGGACCGTAAATGTCGGCATCTAAGATTCCCACTTTGAAACGTTTCGCCAAGGCCAACGCTAAATGCGTGCTAACGGTGGACTTGCCTACGCCGCCTTTGCCCGAACTGACGGCGATTATGTGCTTTACGCCCGGTATTTTGGCCTGTTGATCAAATGGATTTGGAGCTGCCATAAACGTCCTTTACTAAAGTAAAAAGATTTAGTTTTACTTTTTAAATTTGAAACATTGCCCTATAATTGAGATAATAGAGGCAGAGACAGAGATGAATAGTCAAATTATCGTCATTGTTCAAGTGCTAATTGCAGGCACCTTTATACTGTGGATTTTATCGCGACGTGGGAGCAGTCCCAAGCCGACGGTATTAAATATGAGAGCAGATATGAAAACACAAAAGCCGACGGTTCTGGGCGTAAAAGCCGAAGTGCAAGCCAAAGTACTGAATGTTATTTTTATGTGGAACGGACACGGCTGGGATGCCTACGAGGTTTTTGGATTACCTGCGGGGTCTTCGATCAGTGACGTTCGTCGTCGCTTTCAGGATTTAACCTCGCAGACAGATGATGACGGTCAGAAGCAGTTCTTGTCTGCAGCGCTTGACGCTATCGAAAATAAAGCGGCTGGTTAATCAGCATCGGCTTTATCATCAACAACTTGTTCTTTTTCTGGAGCCTTTTTCTTTTTAGGTTCTGATCTGAAATGATCGGTGAAGTGTTCTTTGTGATCAAACTTTAAAGCCCCTCGATGGCACATATAGCAGGAAGCCTCGGGTTCACCGTTTTTACCACTAAAACCCTGCTGTTTTAACATTTCCGTCATTTTCATATGGGCCAATGAAACTTTGAAATTAGGTTTTTCATTTGATTTAAAATTCTTTGAGCTATGGCATTCCGTGCAGGTGACCCCTAGTTGTCTAGAAATTTTGATCATGTCTTGGCGGATATCTTCCTCTGATTTTTTCAGATTTTCCGCAGTTTGGGCTGAGCCAATGGAGGCTAGAAGGATTAAAAATAGAATGGATTGCATATAAGTTACCCCGCCACTGCTTGCTATTTTATAGTTTCGAAAAGGTTAACGTAAGCCCCTTTTGGAGCCATGTCTAAAAACTAGACAATTAGGTGGACTCATTTGGAAATATTTTCATTTTAAGGTCGGTATTAAAATCGCATCCTAGTGCAGCGGTTATAGGAGATTTTATGAGACGAGTTTTATTATACGGAACTAGCTTGATCATTAGTTATTCCTCTTTGGTGCAAGCTAACTCAGAATGCCTTTCTGTCTATAGGGGTAACTACGAGACAGAGCTAAAAGGGAGCTGGGGTAGGGATGAGTCGGGACGAATTAAATTAGAATGGAATAAAAAGAATCTGCCACTCACTCGCGAACTACGTCGTCTAAAACAACTAGAAACTGAGCTTTTCTTTCCCATGTTTGTTCGTGCGTTTGAAATTGAATTCGGACTAACGATGGAGGCCGGGCATAAAGAAATTTACAGGAAAATTTTATTCGAACCTGAAGCTTTAACGTCCTCTGAAAAAGATCTTTTGAGTGATGGTTTGCTAGGCGAGGGTCCTTTACGTAATCCAGACGGCAGCCCGGTACAAAGCTTTTTAAACTGGAATCACTTGATAAACAAAAATCATGAACATCAGGCCGAAAAAGCGTTAAGAGAGTTACGAAACGATCCTAATTTGCAGCTGACTCAGCTGCAAATTACTGCTTTGCGAGTGGCTCGTTTGATTGAGCGTGATTACGATTTATTCGCGGGTACCGAATATGAACAGTATGCTCAAAAAAATTTAGATGCTCGCCGAAAGAGATTTTTGGATCTTTTTGAATTCGGCGGCGGCGGAGTTGGTCAGCGAAGAGATCAGCAAGTAAAATCTGGTGAAGGGTCCGGAAATATTCCAAAAAAGCTGACCGAAAAAGAATATAATGCGCTTGTGGATGCTTTAGTGTTGAAAGACGACCCTTTTGCTGAAGGCCGATTCGATATTGAACAGAGCTATGATCCAAAATTTATTACAAACGAGATGATCCAAGCGGCTAATGAAAGAAAAATTCTTTCATCGAGTAAATGGGAAAGTGGATTAGGTAAAGCCGCTCATGAGGAAATCGCAAAAGATCCCATATTGAAGGCAGCACAAGAGAAGTTAAATAGATTAATGAAAAGTGATTCTGATTTTTCAGACTCAATTGAATGGACTCGTCGTCTCGCCGATCGAGTTTTAGCAAAAGAAAAGAACTTCGAGACCTTCGCCGAATTTAAGGATTGGTTAAATTCCGAGACCGGCAGACTGTCTACGATTATCGAAACTCTGAAAAAAGATGAAGTGGACGATTATGCCGAGCTTTTCTTGGCAGGAATTAAGAAAAATTCTCAGTTTCTTGGGCATGTGGACAAGCTTAAACACAAAATTGAAGCTAATAAAGACATGAACGAAGGCTTTAGAGGTCGCGCACTTAAATTTTTAGATTCGCCTCTAGCTAAAACAATGTTCTCGCTAGCAAAAGAAGAATTACAACTTCAGGGAGAATTGAAATACTCGAATTTGCTCAAGTTAGCTGAAACGCGTTTAAAGTATCTGGAAACAGTTTCGAGTTTACAGCGAAAAGATCCAGCGATGTTATCGGTTATTTATAGAACTAAAATTGTGATGTACGCAGCCAACGAAGCAGAAGCTACGAAAATATTTAAAATTTTGTCGACTAATTCGGTCACTCGGCTGACTAGCTTGGCTGTCTACGACATTAAATCACAATTCGGTTTTTGTTTCGGGCGAGCTTTCATTTTCGAGCTAATCGCAAGAAAGTTCGGCATTCATCCGTCTTCAACTCGAAAAATTTACGTCTACGGCAAAATGAGTGGTGGCCTTTTTGGTTGGCAGTGGCACGTAGCTCATATGGTTGCCAAAGAGGGCGGAGGATTTTGGGTTTTAGATCCGTCGCATGGGCGTCCACAAACAGTTGAAGAATGGATGGCTGTATATAAAGAAGCAACGAAGGATGGCAGAATCCGTATGTTTGTGGCACCTGCCAACCGTTTTGGTCGGTCGGGATTTGAAATCCCTGATCAGCAGACACTATTTACTAATTACAACAGTGCTTGGAATAAAGTGACGAGTTCTATCGGTGTTAAACATAGCTATTTCCGAGACGCAGTTAGTAATTTGGCAAATAGTGGTTTTGCTACGGAAAGGAAAACGTTACTTGTCCGCATTTACGATAAAATTATGGATTTAACTCTAGGTTACTAAAACGTACGATTGACCCCTAACAGCGATTCCTTTAAGATGGTTCAAATTTCATCTTAAGGATTCGCTGAATGGAAACTCCTGCAAATAATAATAACGAAAAAAATTCTGAAAAAGTTACTCGTAGATTAAAAGACCTAGCTACCCTGGTGAGCTTAAGCAAGCGCCGGGGTTTTGTGTTTCAAAGTTCTGAAATTTATGGTGGTCTGGGTAGTTGCTGGGACTATGGTCCTTTAGGTTCATTGATGAAATTGAACGTCAAACGAGCCTGGTGGAATGCGATGACTCGTCGAAGTGATATTGTCGGTATCGATGCGGCCATTTTGATGCACCCAACTGTCTGGAAAGCGTCTGGTCACGTTGATGGCTTTAGCGATCCCTTGGTTGACTGTAAAGACTGTAAAACACGTTTCCGCGCCGACAACACCGATTCTTATATTAACGAAAAAAAATGCCCGAATTGTGGATCTAAAAATCTTTCTGAAGAACGGCAGTTCAACTTGATGTTTAAAACTCACATGGGACCATTAGAAGATTCAGCGAGCGTTGTCTACTTGCGTCCCGAAACAGCGCAAGGTCACTTTGTGAATTTTATGAACTGCCAGCAGAGTTCACGCTATAAAATTCCTTTTGGTATCGCTGCGATCGGCAAATCATTCCGTAATGAAATCACACCGGGAAATTTTATTTTCCGCACACGTGAATTCGAACAAATGGAAATGCAATATTTTGTTAAACCGGGGACGGATGAAAAGTTTTTCAACGAGTGGAAGGAACGTCGTCTGCAATTCTATTTAAAATACGGTATTCGCCCAGAAAGCTTGCGATTTAAACCGCATGATAAACTAGCTCACTATGCGCGGGCGGCGGTTGATGTTGAGTTTAACTTCCCTATGGGTTTCTCGGAATTAGAAGGAATTCATAATCGATCCGATTTCGATTTAAGTCAGCACGCGAAATTTTCTGGTAAAAATTTGGAATACTTCAACGAAGCGGAAAAAGAAAAATATGTTCCTTACGTAATTGAAACGGCTGTTGGATGTGATCGCTTGTTTCTGGCATTCATGTGTGATGCGTACAAAGAAGAAGTGACTAAAGATGAAAAAGGCGCGGAAGATGTACGTACGGTACTTGCCTTCCACCCAGACATCGCGCCAATCAAAGTAGCGATTCTGCCGCTATCTAAAAAAGAAGAGTTAACTAAAATCGCGGAACCTTTGCGTGATCAACTAGCTGAAGATTTTGATGTTCAGTACGATGAAGCGCAATCCATCGGTAAACGTTACCGTCGCCAAGATGAGATTGGGACTCCGTTCTGTGTAACGGTGGACTTCGACACGGCTAACGACCAATCCGTTACTGTTCGTCACCGTGATAAAATGACTCAGCAACGTATTCCTATCAAAGAATTGAATGGGTACATCGCTGCTGGACTTAAAAACTTTTACGTTTAATTCCTGTTAGGAAACTTATCGTTTCCTAACCTTGCTAACGCCGGTTCCTAAATAGAACTGGCGTTTAGGTCAGTCCTTGCTTATTTCATGTTTAGCTAAATTTCATTTGGAAATACTTTGGTAAAGAGTAAAAATGAAACATGGCTCGAGTTAAACTTATACTGTGTCTAGTGACTTTTCAAATCGCCGCTTATGCTCGCACTATAGATTGGCAAACCGGATTATCATTAATTCAGCAAAACAATCCAGAATGGTCTGCGGCAACTCAAACATTAGAATCCACACGTGCCCTAGAAGCGGCCGCACGATCGGGATTTCTTCCCGATATTTCTGCCACGGTCAGTAGTTCACAAAGTTACAAAGAAGTCACGGGGCCGGCTTCACAACGATCAGAGGCCGCCAATTTAAACTTGTCGCAAAATTTATTTGCAGGGTTCCTGGATATGGCCAGATACAACGAAGCTAAGCAAAATACGTTGATTGCGGAAATGACTTGGAAACAAATGAAAGCGAAAATCAGTTATGATTATAAATCGGCCTATGCCGGTGTGATCTATGCGCAAGAATATGTTCAGCTAACAAAAAAAATATTGGAACGACGAAAAGAAAATTTAAACATCGTTGAGCTTCGATTTAATAGCGGACGAGAAAACAAAGGCTCTGTATTGTTGTCAGAAGCCTACTACCAACAATCTGTTTATGATAGTATTCAAGCGGGACTGCAGTTAGATGTGGCTCAGAATACCTTGGCGCAGGTTCTAGGGTTATCGTTGACGGATGAGACGTTAACTGTATCAAAAGATATTCCGGTAGAAGACCTGCCAGATAGTGTTGGGATCGATTTCAAAAAACTAGCGACTCTAACGCTGGATTATCAAAAAGCCGTGGCGCAGGCGGAAGCTTCGCAATACAGTCATGATCAAAATAAGGCGGCTTACTATCCGTCATTGAATTTGACGGGCTCCATTGGAAAAGAAGATTCCGCTTTCCCGCCCGAAAATGATCGTTGGGCTATTGGTCTGACCCTGAATATCCCTTTGTATTCTGGTGGTCGTGACTACGCGAACGAATTGTCGGCGCGGTATCGCAAAATCGCGGCTGAAGTGAATCGCACGACCGTGTCTTATCAAGTGTTAGTGAAATTGAAACAAGCCTACACGCAATTCAAATTAGCGATTGAAAAAGTAAAGGTGGATGAAAAATTTAAATCGGCCGCGCAGATGCGTTCTGATATAGCAAAAAAGAAATATAACAACGGTTTAATGTCATTTGATGATTGGGATGTTGTTGAAAATGATTTAATTCAACGTGAAAAAAACACTTTGTCTAGTTCCAGGGATCGAGTGGTCGGAAACGCGAACTGGGAACAAGTTCAAGGATTAGGGTTGTGGCCATGAAAAACAAAAAGTGGATTTATATAATTGCGGGTATCCTGTTGGTTTCGGTTGTGGGTTATTTTATTTATAACAAACGCAGCGTTCGGGTCAGTTATCGTGAACATCAAGTTGCTAAAGGGGATTTGGAAGTTACAATTTTGGCAACTGGCACCGTGCAACCTGAAAACCGATTAGAAATTAAACCTCCCGTTGCTGGCCGAATTGACAAAGTTATCGTCGAAGAGGGCCAAAAGGTTTATAAAGGTCAAACATTAGCATGGATGAGTTCAACTGAACGCGCGGCCATGATCGATTCCGCTCGATCGCAAGGCGCGGATGAACTTAAGCGCTGGGAAGAATTGTATAAACCGACGCCGATCATCGCACCACTAGCGGGCATGATTATAAGTAAGAACGTGGAATCGGGTCAGACGTTTTCAACAAACGATGCCGTGTTGGTCATGTCGAATCGATTGACGGTGAAAGCCCAATTGGACGAAACAGATCTAGCGCAAATTAAAATCGGTCAGACATGCGAAGTGCTGTTAGATTCCTACCCAACTGATACGATCAAAGCCAAAGTTGATCGCATCGCTTACGAAGCGAAAACGGTCAATAACGTCACCACCTATTTAGTGGACGTTCTTCCTGAAAAAGCGCCGGATTTCATGCGTAGTGGAATGACCGCAAATGTCACCTTTCACGTAAACAAAAAAATAGACGTGCTGATCGTGCCGACAGAATTTATCCGCTATGATACGGGTAAACCAACTATTTTGGTAAAACGTGAAAATGCAGAGCCACTGGAAAAAGATATTAAACTGGGCGCTTCAGACGGAAAACAAAGTGAAATAGTAAAAGGTATTGAATTGGGTGAAACGATTCTTTTTAAACTGCAAGGTCCGAAAGGTAATAAAAGTTCGAGTCCCTTCTCGCCATTTGGCAGCGGACGTCCTCGTGGCGGTAGTGGTGGTGGGCCGCCTGCCGGTGGCCGCAGATGATAGAAATCAAGGACGTCAAAAAGAAATATAAAATGGGCGAACAAACTTTAGAGATTCTAAAGGGGGTCAGCCTGACCATCGAAGATGGTGAATACGTTGCGATCATGGGCCCTTCGGGTTCTGGTAAATCAACGTTGATGAATATTTTGGGTTTGTTAGATGTTCCAAGCGAAGGATCATACAAACTGAATGGTGTTGAGATTTCTAAAATGCATGAAGATGAGCTATCAGAAGTTCGTCGTGGTGAAATCGGATTTATTTTTCAGCAATTTAATTTATTACCTCGAATGAATGCAATTGAAAACGTGTCGCTGCCATTGTTGTATTCAAAGCGTTTCTTAGGTAATGATCGGGCTCAACGATTACTATCGTCAGTCGGGTTACAGGATCGTGGTCATCATCGCCCCAGTGAACTTTCCGGTGGGCAGCAGCAACGAGTCGCTATCTCTCGATCATTGATTAATAGTCCTAAGATGATTTTGGCTGACGAGCCAACTGGAAATTTAGATTCTCAGAGTCAAATGGAAATCATGAAAATTCTTCAGCAGCTGAACGATTCGGGCATCACCATTGTTATCGTCACGCACGAAGAAGAGGTGGCTGAAGCGGCGCATCGATTGATTCGTATTCGTGATGGAAAAATTCAGTCCGATGAAAGAAAATCAAAACCTCAAAAAAAAGAAATTGTACTGAACTCGCTGCATGAAAAACCAAGGGATGTCAGTCCGAATACATTCATCCAAGATATTTTGGATTATTTTCGGCAAGGTTTTAAAACTTTGATGGCAAATAAAGTGCGAACGATACTATCTATGTTAGGTATATTAATCGGTGTAGCAGCCGTGGTCGCCATGTTAGCGCTGGGAACCGGTGCTCAGAAGGCGATAGAAGAACAGTTGTCGTCATTGGGTTCTAATTTGTTAACTATCCGGCCTGGTTCAGTTCGTATCGGCGGGGTGACTCAAGAGTCTGGGGCAGCTAATCGAATTCTTGTTGAAGATATTGATATCGTAAAAACGCGTGATAAAAATGTGGCACGTATTTCTGGGCTGGTGAATGGCCGAGTCCAGGTTAGAAGTGCAACAAATAACTGGAATTCTAGCGTGAGTGGGGTTTCTCCGGACTGGGCACCCATGCATACATCTGTTCCACCGATCGGACGATTTTTCACGGAAGAAGAAAACCGAAAACGCGCACTCGTAGCCGTTATCGGCGAGACCGTGCGTAGGGAACTATTCGGTGATCAATCGGCAATTGGGGAAATGATTAAGATCAATAGAATTAATTTTCAAGTGATCGGCATTTTACCAGAAAAAGGAGCGAATAGTTTCCGTGACCAAGACGACGCGGTGATTGTTCCCCTAGAGACAGCGATGAAGCGTCTTCTCGGCCGAACAAATTTAGAAATGCTAGAAGTTGAAATTAATAAACCAGAAAACATCGATGAATCGATTGATCGCATCACTAAAATTTTAACCGATCAGCACAAAATTCCATTGTCTCAACAAAGTGAAGCTTTCCAAATCAGAAATATGGCCGACATTCAAAAAGCTATGCAGCAAAGCGGTGAAACCATGTCCTTGCTGTTGGCGGCTATTGCCACGATTTCATTACTTGTCGGTGGAATTGGTATCATGAATATCATGTTAGTATCAGTTACAGAACGTACGCGCGAAATTGGTCTACGTAAGGCTTTAGGCGCCAAACGAAAAGATATACTGTCGCAGTTCTTGTCTGAATCATTGGTAGTCAGTGTCGTGGGGGGCTTGTTTGGTATCTTTTTGGGATGGAGTTTGACGTTGATTTTATCGTCGCTGATTGGTTGGACTACCTATGTCTCATTATCATCCGTTTTAGTGTCTTTCTTTTTTTCGGCCATGATCGGTATCGTTTTTGGAGTGTATCCGGCCCGTAAAGCAGCGCTACTAAACCCGATAGACGCCTTGAGGCACGAGTAATAAAACTACTGACAAAAAAGTATTCATTCATAGTTTAATGTCGACAATATTCTAAAATTTTTACTGAAAATTCTTCTATAAAATTAAACCGATACACCGATAAATTATATCAGGTGGGGGATTTAGCATGGGGTTTTTTAGTAAGATCTTTAAGGGGTCTGTTAAAGCGTCGTTGCTTCCAGTTGCAGTGGCGGTAATTCCTGTGGCAGCTGTTGTGGTTGCGGGATTGGCATCGGCTAAAAGAGGAAACGAAAAAATCAGAGCCGAACTGAACTTAGATGACGCTGTCGTCGATATGTGTAAACGCAATCCACGATTTAGTCGTTGCAGGGCTGCTAGTGGCAGAACGGCATCGACGATGACAAGTTCTGGAGTTTCCGGTTGTAACGTTTCAAGCGAGGTTGAAAAAATTAATACTGAAGCCGACAATTTATGGAATCGTTTCCGTATTCTTCAATCCGGCTATTCGACGACAGAGAGTTCAAATAAATATAAAAGTTGTGCTTCCAGTCAAGCGGCTGGCGATCTTAGAAAGAAAATGGGTTTCTTAAATCGTGCTTTGGCTTCGTGCCGTTCTGATAAATTAAAGGCTTCGGACGACAAACAAAAGCAAACTCAGAATTACGAGCAAGCCGTCAGTGCACTTAAGAATGAGCCTCAATGCGCCGATTTGCTAGCTGCCGCAGAAAAAGCGGTTAGCTGTAAGGTAGAAGCGTTCGTTAGCGAAGTGTCATCCCAAGCCGATGCTGTTTGGTCCCAAGTCCAACGCGTGAATTCAACCGTGAACGTAACGATGAAGGTCGAAGGGTCAACATATGATAAAAGCTCGGGCGCCTTGCCGATGCATATCGCACAAAACGAGCAGTGCTTAGCCGCTTTGAAAGACCCCATTGCAAAATATGAAGCGCTAAAAAATAGGGTTCAAGAAAGTTGCCGTAATAATTACGACCAAGAAAATGAAAAACTAATCGCTAATCAAAATTTATTAGCCGCTTATAAAAATAAAATGCGAGAAACACCCGCCTGCGGTCGCGCCGCCGCGGCTCTAGGTTGGAGTCGTACGGTGGCGGATGCGGTGGCGGAAATAAAATCGGGCAGCGCCAATGCTGTAAAATAGAGTATTTAGTTTTGCTAAATTCAGGGTGCCCGAGTTTTGACCGCGCACCCTGTTAATTTCTGACTTCCGATGGACTAATTCGCCCCCAATTGCTACCTCTGAGCGGGTAGACGATCATTCTCAAAAAAAGGGGCAGATTCCATGCAGACGACGGAAAGCAACCAAAGCGCACTTAGAGTTCCAGAAAAATTCGTATATTTCTTCTCGGCGGGTGAAGCCGAAGGAAATGCAGGGATGAAAAATATCCTGGGTGGCAAAGGCGCTAATTTAGCCGAAATGACAGCCTTGGGATTACCGGTGCCTCCGGGATTCACAATTTCCACAGAGATTTGCACACACTTTAATCAAAACAATAACTCTCTACCTGACTGGGTAAAACCAAAAGTCATCGAAGCCATGAACCGCGTGGAAGCCAAAATTGGCAAAAAATTCGGCGACGTAAAAAATCCTCTGCTATTCTCCGTACGTTCAGGTGCACGCGCCTCGATGCCGGGTATGATGGATACAATTTTGAATCTTGGGTTGAACGATCAAACAGTAGAGGGCTTAGCGGCATCATCAGGTAACCCACGTTTTGCTTGGGATTCCTATCGTCGGTTCATCCAAATGTATTCTGACGTAGTGATGGGTATGAATTCATCATTGCTTGAAGTCACTTTGGAAGATTTGAAAGAAGAAAAGAAATATCACCTAGATACAGAATTAACTGTCGATGATCTAAAAAAGTTGGTTAAAAAATTCAAAGACCTAGTACATCAAATCACAGGTCATGCATTCCCAGCCGATCCTTGGGAACAATTGTGGGGAGCCGTTTCTGCGGTTTTCCGTTCATGGAATACTCCACGCGCCATCACGTACCGCGAACTACACAATATTCCAGCCTCATGGGGAACAGCGGTAAATGTTCAATCTATGGTATTCGGTAACATGGGTGATGATTCCGCAACGGGTGTTGCATTCACTCGCGATCCTTCTACTGGCGAAAAACTATTTTACGGTGAATTTCTTGTAAACGCACAAGGTGAAGACGTTGTGGCGGGTATCAGAACACCGCAACCGTTAACGATTCAGTCTGCGAAAGACACAGCTCATAAATCTTTGGAAGAAATCATGCCGAAGGCCTTTGCTGAACTGGTGGCGATTTACCAAAAATTAGAGAAACACTATCGTGATATGCAAGATATCGAATTTACAATCGAGAAATCAAAATTGTGGATGCTACAAACTCGTAATGGCAAACGTACGGCAGCTGCTTCATTAAGAATCGCATGCGATATGATTAACGAAAAATTAATCAACGAAGACGAAGCCATACTTCGTGTGGATCCGGCGTCTTTGGATCAATTATTACATCCAACTCTAGATCCTAAAGCTCACAAAACTCAGTTAGCGAAAGGCTTGCCAGCCAGCCCCGGCGGTGTTCATGGTCAAATTGTGTTCTCGTCTGAAGAAGCTGTTGAGTGGAAAGAAAAGGGTCACAAAGTTATCCTTGTTCGCATAGAGACTTCGCCAGAGGACATCGCGGGTATGGTAGCCGCGCGTGGGATCTTGACGACTCGTGGAGGTATGACATCACATGCAGCTGTTGTGGCGCGTGGTATGGGGAAATGCTGTGTAGCTGGTTGCGGTGAAGTGGAGGTCGATTATCGCCAAGAAACAATGAAGGTAAAAGGCTACGTTCTGAAAAAAGGTGATGTGATCACGCTTGATGGTGGAACGGGCGAAGTGTTTTTGGGTGAAGTTAAAACAGTGGAGCCTAAGTTAGATAAATATTTCGAAACGATCATGGCTATCGCAGATAAGAAACGCCGCCTTCAAGTTCGTGCGAATGCGGACACTCCGAAAGATGCGCAAACAGCACGTGATTTCGGTGCGCAAGGTATTGGACTGTGCCGTACGGAACATATGTTCTTTGGCGCCGATCGTATCGATGCGGTTCGTGAAATGATCTTGGCTGATTCAAAAGTGGAGCGTGAACGTGCACTGGCTAAATTGTTACCTATGCAGCGTGCAGATTTCTCTGAATTATTTAAAATCATGCAAGGTTACCCGGTGACCATTCGTTTGCTGGATCCACCGCTTCATGAATTCTTGCCTCACACAGATAAAGAAATTGAGGATTTATCAAAACGCATCGGTTGGGATGAAAACAAATTGCATGCGAAAGTTAAAAACTTGCATGAGTTTAATCCAATGCTAGGTCACCGTGGTTGCCGTTTGGCTATCACATATCCAGAAATCTATGCGATGCAAGTCCGCGCAATTGCCGAAGCGGCCGCTGACTTAGTTAAGCATGGTGTAACGCTTGTTCCAGAAATCATGATTCCGTTGATCGCAATGGAAAAAGAATTAGAAGAACTGCGCGAACTAACAAATCAAGAAGTTCAAAAAGTCCAAAAAGAAAAAGGTGTTTCGTTCCAGTACCTAATCGGTACAATGATCGAATTACCTCGCGCGGCCGTTATGTCTGAAGCGATCGCGGAACACGCCGATTTCTTTAGTTTCGGTACGAATGATTTGACTCAGACAACGTTAGGTTTATCACGTGATGATTCTGGTCGTTTCTTGGGTACTTACGTATCTAAAGGTCTGTTCCCGAAAGATCCGTTTGTAACGATAGATACTCAAGGCGTCGGCGCCCTGGTTCGCATGGGGGTCGATGGCGGTCGTCGAGCAAAACCTAAATTAAAAGTAGGTATCTGCGGCGAACACGGCGGTGATCCAGAATCTATTGAATTTTTCAATGGCGTCGGGCTGGACTACGTCAGCTGTTCACCGTATCGCGTACCGATTGCGCGATTGGCAGCAGCCCGTGCGACTTTACTGTCGCAGAAATTAAAACATTAGCTCATTCAGTAATCTGATTCTGTAAACTGGGTCAGGTTCTGTTAGTTTGTGAATGTGTGCGCCAGGGATGCTGCCTTCCGCAAGATTTAAACTCTATAAACTTAGATTTGATCGACACTTCTCGCTGTTGGTTTCGACTTCGTCTGACAGTCATTGAAATAAATGGTATTTCTAGAAACGAGAGGCGAGGTTTGAAGCTTCGCCGTTCTTTCCTAGAAAGCGCCCCAACAAGCTAAGTGGTGCATGACCAAGTAGCGTATAGAAGTATTCCCTTGTTGACCACGAAGATTGATTGAATATGATTAAACCTATCGGAGCTTTTATGAAACTTATCATTTTAACCTTCTTATTAGCCTTTGCGAACAGTGCATTGGCTTATGCTAGTCGCACTCCTGAACAATGTAGGCTTTCCTGCGGAACTTCTCCAGATAACTGGTGTTTGTCTTTTGGGAGCAGCGCAAAGACAACTGCTTTGCCGTACATTTCAATATTTAAATCCGCAGAAAAGAAGCTAAATGGAAATACAAGCGATACCTGCAACCAAACTATAACTGTATCAGGAACGAATCTGGAGCTAGCTGGATCGCAATGTATCCACCAACAAAGCGGTACGGATATCGTAGTAAAAACAGAGTATGGATCTAAGGCTCACGCAGAGATTAAATTCATAGACAACCTAGTTGAGGTCTACTTTAAATCTGGCAACCCAAAATTTTCTCTTAAATCGGGCTCCGCAGACCTTTCCGGAGAAGTCGAATACATAACTTCTACCGTTGACCTAAATGGCGAGCTTAAGGTGGTTTGGTTTAATGGCGAAGAATGCTTTTCTGCACTATTGAATTATTAAGTCGTCCAAAACCACTTCTTACGAACTCAAACGGCGCTCAATTTCTCAGGCGCCGTTGAACTTCTTCTCTATAAGGTTTTGATCTGAATAAAAACCTCATTCAAATTTACGATGCCAGTCTGAAGCTAGGGGATTATGGTCATTAATATTTTATCTTTAAAATTTTCAATGTGTCTTTTTTTCTTGTGAAATAGACATAACCAGTTGATGAAGTCTTGTTTCCTAAAATTTTAAAACAAAGAAAATCATTCGTTTTAGATTTAATAACTGACTTTTTTTGAGCAATTGAACACTCCTTCAGCCCCGTAACTTCGAGGCCTAAGGATAGAAATTCAAACGCCTTACTGACTTCAAATGTTGAGAAGGAATATGCACCAGTCTCTTGCAGGCAGGCTTTGGTTAGCTTTTCGCTATTCTTCGGATTTCCACAACCGATAAACTTTCGCCATAGCTTATTAGCTTCCAAGTGATTATGGCTCTTAGTACTCGATATATAAGTGCTATCGGCATAAACCTTCAAAGTGACCATTCCCAATAAGACACCAATAATAAAATACCGCTTCATCTCACAACTCCAAGCGGGGTAGTTCCTTTTTTAATGAGAACTGGAGCTGATTTTTGTGTAGGAGGAGGAAAGAAAAGTTCTAAAAAATTTCCACCTCCATCCACAAGTGCTGAGCCTGCATCAAGAATGTCCTTCGTCGTTAAAGCGGAGGGGCTTTCTACTTGATTAGATTGCTGACCACGACACAATGGATGCAGAAGATAGGGCTGATATTCGGTAGGAATTTTTTTAATAAATTGATCGCAATCAGTTTTGTCAATTGGGCATTTTCTTCCAAGTGCTTCTGTTCTTGTGATAATTGTCGCGGCCATTTCTTTATTTTCATAAGTATTGCAATTGATGGCCTCATCAACCGACCCATCAAAATAGTCCTCAATTTTAAACTTTCTTTGAACACTCAATTGTCCATTCCCACACTTAAAAAATGAAGGGTCTCCATTCCATAAATCTCGCCAAAAATTCATCCCTAAATAATTTGCAGATAAGTCTCCAAAGGATTTTTGACCTGCGGCCTTTAGCCCCCACGTACCATTTTCCTGAGCCATTCCAAATTTTAGGGCGTTCAACACCTTTTGCTTTGGCATACTTGGATCCTTGTTAATTATTTTCCAGAATAAGTATCCATGAGAGAAAAGATGATCAATTTTATCAATTCCTACCGAGTAGTTTTTTTCATTTAGTTTCAAGGTAACTGAAGGAATCATAAATTGGGATCGCATGGTCCCTTTTAAAATTGACTTGTCAAAGTCTTCAGGACCATCCACCTGTACTTCCCATTTTAACGCATACACATCTGGCCAATTGCGATCAAATGTATCTTCAAGTAACTTATTGAGCTCCCCGATGTTGCAAATTGAATGTCCATAATTAATTTTATTATGAGAGCTTGCAATTCGATCAAGTTTTTCCTGAATGTATTTATTTACCACTTCGTTTTGCGGAGGTGTGTTTCTTCCCGAAAAGTTATCTGGTTCGCCAGCAAATGCTAAAACAGAGAGTAAAATTAAAATCATACGTCCCTTATTTTATCCCCTTGCTGCTTATTAGAATACAGGGATTTGGCCCAAACTGTAAACGTCTTGAAGAGCTAAAATCAGTAAGGCGCAATAAGTTGCCCAACATCTTAAAAAACTGGACCAGCGAATAATGAGATCACCGTTAAACAAACAACGTAAGGCTCTATCTATTAAGCAGGCAATTAGAGATCAATTGGAAAGAGCTTCGCGGAGCGTGATGCTTGGGGCTAGGCGCCCACGTCTGATCGCAGTCTGCTAGACATTCAGTCGCAGAGCTAGGTCTCTGAACGTGGCTTTGAGCATTTCTAGGATCTCGGAAAAACGCAAGGCGTTGAAATCTCAGAAATCCCCTTCAATCATCGCCAAAACTCAGCTCAAAAAGCGGGCGTTCTTACGAATATTCTTGAAACATAAGTAAATATTCCCCACAATTTGGGGGCTAGACTGGCTAAAAGCCTAGTTGGCCTTTTGAGCTTGCTCTTGCAAGCCTGTTTACATAGCGGTACGTAGTTAGAAAAAGTTAGAAGAGGGAAATCCATTGAGAATTAAAAAATTAGAACTGGTTGGTTTTAAGTCTTTCAAAGATAAAACAGTCATTCAATTCGATGCTGGTATCACAGGTGTCGTTGGACCGAACGGTTGCGGTAAATCAAATATCGTGGATGGTTTAGTTTGGGTAATGGGTGAAATGTCCGCGAAAGATTTACGTGGATCTACAATGACCGACGTCATCTTTGCCGGCGCCGAAGGTTATGCTCCTCTTGGAATGTGTGAAGTATCCCTAACTCTTGAAAATGATGGTGGTCCGTTTCCACTTAAATACTTAAAACACACTGAAATCATGGTGACTCGTCGTCTTCACAGAAATGGTGAAGGTGAATACTTTATCAATAAAGAACCGGCTCGTTTAAAAGACGTACAAGAAATCTTCATGGATACGGGTGCGGGCTCTAAAGGTTTCTCTATCATTCAACAAGGTATGATCGGTAAAATCATCACGTCGAAACCAGAAGATCGTCGTCATTTGATCGAAGAAGCAGCGGGTATCACTAAATTCAAAGCGCGTAAAAAAGAATCTCAAAGAAAATTACAGCAAACAGATCAAAATTTAGTTCGTTTGCAAGATATCATCGGTGAATTAAAACGTCAGATCGATTCATTGCAAAGACAAGCACAGCGCGCAGAACGCTACCGTAACTTGAAAAACCAAGTTGAGGATTTAGATCTTTGGTTGTCATCTAAACAATACTTAGAATTAAAAAACACTGCGGATGAAGCTCAACGTCTATTCAACGAAGCGCAAGCGATGGAAGTCGAAGGCGAATCTCAATTGGCGTCATTGCAATCTGATTTTGAAACTTTAAAATTACAAGTTTTAGAAAAAGAAAAAGAAGTCGAAACGCTTCAAAATTCATACTACGAAAAACAGTCTCAAGTTTCCAAGAAAGAAATGGAAATCCAAGAGCTACGTTTTGAAATCGAACAAGCTCGTCGTAATGAACAAATGACGGGTAGCTTGATGCAAGAACAACAAGCTCGTTTAGAATTGCTTGTTCGTGATCAAGACAGCTTAAAAGCGCAATCAGAACAATTAAAAACAGACGTGGATACACTGTCTGCTCAGTTCGCTGATAAAAATGAAGTGTTCAAGCGTGACCAAGCTCGCATCCAAGAAGTGGATGATTTATTAACTGAAAAACGTCGTGAATTATTCGCCGTTGGTCAGTCATTGAATGCATTAGAAGCTAAGACTCAAGGTTTAGACAATCAAATCACGGACCTGGAAGAAAAAGAAACTAACGAAGGTTTGGTTCTTAATGAGCTACGTGAAAAGCACATGGAATTTGAATCACGTAGAAATCGTATTTTCTCGGAATTAGAAAAAAACCGTCAGCTGTCGATGGATTTAAACAGCGATGTGGATTCATTCGAAGCGAATAAAAAAATCTTGAATCAGCAAGTTTTCGAGAAAAAAGAAGAAGTTGAAGAATTCAAAGATTTATTGGGCCGCACGACATCTAGCTTGTATGGTTTAGAAAACTTGCAATCTAGTTTTGAAGGTTTCGAATCAGGTGTTAAGTCTGTTCTGTTATGGCAGAAATCTAAAGTTCAAAAGAAACAAACGGCGACGCAAACAGAAATGCATGCGGATGGCAGTGTCACGACGTATGAAACGGAAGTTTCTGGATCTGATGATTCGTCATTCTCTGAATTCCAACCAGTATCCGATGTAGTGGAAGTTGAGCCTGGTTACGAAGTAGCCATGGAATCCGCATTAGGTCAGCGTTTACAGATGTTGTTAGCGCAAGATCCTAAAGCCAGCGTCGATGCAATTCAGTATTTGAAAAATTCCCGTTCAGGTCGTTCGAGTTTCTTGTCAGTAGATTCTTCCAGACAAGATATGACTGAACAAACGCCAGCAGGACTTGACGGCGTTAAAGTATTGCTTCGTGATGTTGTTAAATCAAAACCAGAATTTGAAAAATCAGTCAGCTACTTTGTCGATAATATCGCGGTAGTGGAAACATTAGAACGCGCGGTTGAATTGCGTTCACAGTTCCCAGGTTGGACATTCGTTACTATGGATGGCGACTCAGTAACTCATGAAGGCGTTATTTCGGGTGGATCTAAAGAAAATTCCGAATCGGGTATTTTACACCGTAAAAACCAAATCAAAGAATTAACGGCTCAGAAAGACGAATGGGCGGGTAAATTATCTTTAGCTCAAATGGCATTGAAAAAACTAGAAGAGCAATTACAAACTATCGTAACTGATTTTGAAGGTGCGCAGAAACGCAAAATCGAGCAAGAAATCAAAGTACGTGAATTGCAAAAAGATTTGGATCGCGCCGAACAAGAATTAGTAAACGCACAGTACGCAGTTGAAAAACAAGATCGCGAGATTAAGAAAATCCAAGATAATTTGAATGTTTTAAATGAAAAGCAAAATGAGTTTAATTCGAGTATCGAAGAAACCCGTTTGAAAAAGCATGAAATTGAAGAGCTTGTTCAGTCACTGGATTCAGAACTAGATGTCACTCAAAAAGGTTTCCCTGAATTACAACAAATCGTAACTGAGCTTCAAGTTGAGCTAGCGACGAAAAGCCAAGAGTACACTGGTGTGACTCGCCAGCTAGATATGGTTTCTAGATCATTAACGGATCTGCAATCACAATTATCTCGTATGACTGAAGAGACAGAAATGTACTCTGAAAAAATGACGGAAAGTCAGTACGCACTGGAAGAAAAGAAAATCGAATTTGAAAAATGGTTAGATGCTTTAGAATCATTGAAATCAGATTTCTCGATCGGCAAAAATACATTCGAAGAAATGTCGAATTCATTATCGGGATACGCTGATCAGTTAGCTAGCTTGCAAAAAGCTAAGAACGATCGTTTGTCATTGATGAACGATGCTCAGTTGAAATTGGATCAAGCTCGTTTGAAAGAGCAGTACCTAGTTGACCAAGTTCGTGAACGTTATATGTTGCAGTTGCCAGAAGTGGTTCACAAATATGTTGATCGCACAGGTGATTCATACTTAGCAGAAGCTGAGCTTAAAGAATTAAAAGAAAAATTATCTCGTATCGGCGAAGTGAATCTATCTGCAATCGAAGAGTATGATGAAACAACGAAACGTTATGAGTTCCTTACAAAACAATATGACGATCTAGTTGAAGCAAAAGAACAATTACGTCGAGTAATTGATCGTATTAACCGTATCTGCTCGAAAAAATTCAAAGAGACATTCGATCTAGTTAATGATCGTTTCACTCGCGTATTCCCAGTCCTATTCGGTGGTGGTGAGGCGAAACTGGAACTTCATGAAGATCCAGAAAAAACAGAAGTTGGTATTGAAATCATCGCTCGTCCTCCGGGCAAGAAAATGCAGAACGTAACTCTAATGTCGGGTGGTGAAAAAGCCCTGACTGCGGTAGCTCTAGTATTCTCTATCTTCCTGGTAAAACCGTCTCCATACTGCTTACTGGATGAGGTTGATGCGCCACTTGATGATGCGAACGTATTCCGTTTCAACGATCTAGTACGTGAAATGTCGAAACGATCACAAATCATAGTAGTTACGCATAATAAACACACGATGGAAGTAGCTAAGAAGTTATACGGGGTTACGATGCAAGAGCGTGGGGTGTCGACCATGGTTTCTGTTTCCCTACAAGATATTCACTAATCTCGGCTTTATGCGCGCTCTATTGACGGCGGGGCCTTCGTTGCCGTCGTCGGCCCACTTGTGCGGCGTAGTTTACACTACGCCTCCGCGGGGCTCTCCTAGTCGCCTCGTCCGCGCCGCCAATAGAGCGCGCTCGTTGTTGGCTGGTGATCTTTTTTGTCTGGAACTGCGCTTCGCTGGTTCCTTTGGTTTGGGCTTTTGCCCTTCACCAAGAAATCCTCAGTTCTTCAGCAAACTCTCTCTTTTTCCTTAATAAACAAGCAAGTAGTGTGTATATTCCCGGCATATCTCAATGGAGTTTTTTTATGATGCCAGAAGCACATCAGGATGCGATTCGGATTTTATTTTTTTGTGTCGCTTTAATTATTTTAGCTATTTTTACGCCGTTTATTCTTAAAGCTCTTAAGAAAAATAAATCTTCTGAAACGTCTGAGGCTGTTGAGCAAATTGCGGCTCGTGAATCTGATTCTTTGACTGAATCTCTTCAGACTCCATCTAAGGAAAAAGTTTTGGCTCCCGTTTCTGCTTCTGGGGAAGTGGTTCTTCCTGGGGATGAAACAAACACCGTTGAAAAAGCGTTATCGAAAACTCGTGAGAATTTTTGGGGTCGTATTAAAAATGCGTTCTCTTCAAATGCCGCTCAACCGTTGGAAGATGTTGAAGAAGTGTTGTACACGGCGGACATCGGCTCAACGACGGTTCAGTCTTTGATGAGTCATTTGGACGAAACGCTGTCGTCTTCAGATAAAAAAAATCTGGATACTGTGAAGAAAACTCTGCGTGAGAAAATTCTTTCGATATTGCATGCTTCGAATGGTTCTGTTGAACACGATCATCTTGAAATCGCTCAGCGTATTCGCTGGGCTTCGGAAGGGCCGACTGTTTTGATGATCGTGGGTGTGAATGGTGCTGGTAAAACTACAACGATTGGGAAATTGTCGGCGTTGATGGCGGGGCAAGGTAAGCGTGTTCTTGTGGCTGCTGGAGATACGTTTCGTGCGGCCGCTCAGAATCAATTGAAAGTGTGGACGGATCGCGCGCAGGTTGAGATTTTTTCACCCGAGGGTGTCGCCGATCCAAGTGCGGTTGCGTTTGATGCTGTCGCCAAAGCGAAAGCGCAAGGTTATGATTTAGTGATCGTGGATACAGCTGGGCGTTTGCACACTCAGGTGAATTTGATGGAAGAGCTTAAAAAAGTGAAACGTGTCATGGCTAAGAACAGTGCGGATGCACCTCATAATATTTGGATTGTCCTAGATGCGAATTCTGGCCAGAACGCTTTGATTCAAGCGCGTGAATTTCACCAGGCGTTGAATTTGACGGGTGTGATTTTGACGAAGATGGACGGCACGGCCAAAGGCGGGGTTGTCATCGGTATTTCAAATGAACTTAAGATTCCCATTAAGATACTGGGCATAGGTGAGCGTATCCACGATTTGAAACCATTCTCACAACAAGAATACGTCGACTCAATTATTTAGTTTCATTATTTTCTTTTTTTCGGGTCTCTATCCCAGCGTAACTATGGACTAGTTTCGCTGCGTATTTCATATTGAGACACCCGTACAGGACCTCTTCCACAGTCTTTCAATTATTCCCCTATATTCTTTGGCCAACAACGGGCCAAGGAGTCCATATGAAAACTTCACTGACATTATCCCTATTGCTTTTGCCTGGACTGCTGATGGCCCAAATGAACTATTGGGGATCCGGTCAAATGATGGGTGGGCAACAAGGTTGTGGTTACCAACAACAAATGGGCATGCAAGCTCAAAGCGAATCGGACGAAGTGGTTGATCTGAAACAACAGATCAAAGATCTTGAACAGCAACGCAAAGAGAAAAGTAAAGAACTGCAACAATCAAAAATAGAACTTCGTAAATCAGAAATGGGTATGAAGATGACATTCGATACGGACGTGTTTTCGTTTTTGAAAAGTCACATGGATTCTAGAATACGTTGCCAAGACTACATCGGCTTTGGTGATAACAAAAATAAAAAACCAGATGAAGAATCATCTATCACAGAAATCGAACCTAAAGAATTGGCCAACGCGTGGGCTAGTGTGTGTGATATGGAAAATAACCCTCGCGGCAAAATCAAAACAGATATTTGCGCGAAAAAAAATCTCTTAAGCAGACCCGACCTTGCGACCTGCAAAGATTCTGTAGTGAAATACCCACGTGCAAAATCTAACGTTGATCGTTTAGTAAAAGAACTCGAAGGATTAAAACAATCTATCACCGAAACCAAAGCCGCATTGGCGGAAGCACGTAAACAAAAAGTAGATCCATCAGATATCGTTGATCCTGCCGATAGAACTGAAGGCGGCATTTGTTACGAATGCTTAGCTGGCGGTGGTGGTAGTAGTCGTGGTGGTCAGCGAGGAAATCAAAATGTTGACGGCAACCTAACGGGTGTTGTGACTAATTCCTTGATGGCTCTGATGGCGTATTCATCAACCAAAAATTTCTATGGGGAGATGGCCGACAAAAATGCTGACTTGGGGTTCCCCACACCTATGCCCGCAAGTTCTCCTTTTATGGCGGCCGCTCCCTATCTTCTTGGGGCAATCAACGTTGGGATGGGTCAAGGCAGCTTTGGCTGTTCGGGCCAATCCGGTGGTGGTATGTCTGGCATGATGGGCGGAGGCTTAAGCGCCATGATGGGCGGTCAGTCAATGATGTCTGGTGGAATGAATTCTTCAATGATGGGCGGCGGTCTCAACGCCATGATGATGGGTGGGCTTGGCGGTCAAATGAGTGGACAAATTGGAGGCGCGTTTGGAATGCCTCAATGGGCACAATCGTCACCGCTGAATGCCCTGTCGATGATGGGTGGATTAAATATGAATTCTGGAATGAACATGGGCGGTTTGTCGATGATGGGTGGTACGTCACCGTACTCGTTAACAGGATTAAGCGGTCTAAACGGTCTAAACGGTTTGTCAGGACTTGGTGGAAACAATACGCAAATACTGCAGTATCAGTTGCAGCAACAGCAGTTATCAATGCAGCAACAAATGCAATATTATCAAAATGCGATCCAAAAAACTCAAGCCATGTCTGGTTTGCAAACTGAACTATCTGGATTGATTCAAAGGATTCAACAAGTGCAAAGTGGTTCAAGTTACTACGGCAGCAATTATAACTACGGCATCAACGGTGGATTAGGTGGTTTGCCTAGCTACGGGACTTCGACACTGGGTACGTCTCGTTAAAATCTAGATTATAAAATCAATCGTGAAAATTATACCTATGTGTTGCTTAGTAACACATTGGAAACTCGTTCAAATTCAAATGATTAGCTCGATATTGCTGGTATAGGAATTGATATGCCCTTTACGTAAATGGGGTGTCGAATGTTTAGACTGGTGATAATCTTTGGGTTTTTATTTATGGGGACTCTGCACGCGCAGACTGTTTCCGAGTCCATCAAGCAATGGGCGGCTCAAGATAAATCTCTGCAAAAATTAGGTAAATATTTGATTCAAGCTGACTCCGTTAAACTGGTTTATGAAAAGAATCAATACAAACCCATCTGGATCGAGGACAAAGCTCTCTCTAGCGCGGCCCTTGGATTTATCGAAGTTTTAAAGAATCCAAATGAGTTTGGATTTGCTGCCGCTGATTTTATTGATCCTCAATTAGATCAGTTGTTATTAGGTACTGAAAAAAAAGCATCAACATTATTTTGGATCGAAATTCTTCTGACAGATAAATGGATTCAAATGTCTAAATATCTCTACATGGGACGTTTGGCTGATTTCTATGTTTTAGATGATGATACGAAATTGCCAAGAAAAACATTTAATCGTTGGGATGAACTTGCCTCGACTATGCTGTCACTTTCAGACGCATCCGATGTTCGACCGGCTTTGCAAAAAATGGAACCTAAAAACAGAATCTACAAATCTTTGAAAGCAGCATTAGCACATGTTCTACAAGCTGAAGCGGACGAGACGTGGAAAACATTGAGTTTGCCTAAAGAAAAATTAATTTTAGGTGGTGAACATCCGTTTATCAAAGACCTTAAAATCCAAATGTCCAACTATGGATTTAAAATCGGAGTTCTAGATAATATTTATGACGACGACCTGAGCAAGCACGTAGCTCTGTTCCACAAGTATTACAAAACTGGCGAAAGGGGCATCACGGCTAATTTGGTTAAAACCTTGGGTTACAGTGCAGATTTTCGGAAAGAAAAAATATTCTTAGCGATGGAAAAAGCAAGAATGTTATCAGACGAATTTGAACCCAACCACATTTTCGTCAATCTTGCATTTCAAGAGTTTAAATTATTTGAAAACGGTCAATTGAAAATTGAGATGAAAACTATCAACGGACAGAAATTTCGCCGTACGCCAACGATGAAGGATTTGGTAACTGTTGTTGAGCTTAACCCTACGTGGTCTGTTCCGTATAGTATCGCTGTAAAAGACAAATTGCCGAAACTAAAACAGGACCCAGGATACCTATCTGATCACAATATGACTCTATATGATGGTAGTTCTGGCGCGGTTGTTGACCCAGAGTCAGTGGACTGGAGCGCAGTAACGAAGAATAACTTCAACTATCGAATCGTTCAAGGTTCTGGAAATGAAAATGCATTGGGATTAGTTAAATTTCCCTTAACGAATCCATGGGCAATTTATTTACATGACACCAACGAAAGAAATTTGTTTTCTAAAGATCAGCGATTGTTAAGTAGTGGCTGCATCCGTTTAGAAAAGCCATTTGTTTTAGCCGAGTACCTGCTGCGTGACCAACCTGCGTACGATATGGACGGTATAAACAAAATCATAAATGCAGGTTTGAACTCAGCGAATGATCCACAACCGACTCGAATTAAAGTTAAGAAAACACTGCCTGTATATGCGACGTTCATCACAACGGATATCACTGGGGACGGCGTCATGAGATTTGCTGATGACGTTTATGGTTCTGACCTTAGACTTTCGGGAATTTTAAAATCCAAAGATTCCGCATTGACGGAAGATACCGACAATTTAAGGCCACCCGAAGTTGCCGATGCGTTGCAAGCCATTCCTGAAAACAAATCGGTGATTGGATTTTTGGGAATGGTGAATGGTAACCATGTTTCTAAAATCGTAAAGTTATATAAGTGCATTAAGAACAAACGCAATTCGTGTGAACTGAAATATGCGTTGGATTTCAACGTCAACTATACGATTGATTCCGGCGACTATATCGCAATTTTTGAGAATCAAATCTATGCAGACGTAATTTCGTTAGCGTCACGTGCAAGCAAATTAGTTAAAATGTCTGAATTGAACATACCCGATGTACTTGCTGGCGAACCTCGAGTCCGGGTGTTCCACGATTTGAATGCCGGTATCGAACAAAAGCGTATTCTGATGGAAAATTTTTATTTTGCCAAATCGCCTTTGAAGTTTTCTCAGTATGATTTTGGTGACTATTATATTTCGTCTTTAGGCATGAAGGTGATGAACGAACGCATTGATTATAGTTTGTGTATGGTTAAGGGTGCCAGCTTGACAGAAGAAGCTGCTGATGTTTGCAAAGTGTATAACGGCGCGAAATCACCAGAAGGTTTATATGGATTGTTTGTTTTTGGTGCCGCATCGTTAGCCGATAGGTATTCAGATGGAGAATACACTCAATCTTGGTTATCTAAACCAGGAGATCGTGTTAAGATCAACCACAAGCGTCGCTTGTTAGTAGCGCCAATGGCCGGCAGCGGGACAGTGTTAGTATTTCCGGGGTCATATAAAGTACGCGGTGATCAAAGTGCTAAAACAGTGGCGATCAAAGCGGCGGCAGTAAACTAAGGGGACATGATGAAGCAGATATTTATTGTTCTGATGCTATCATTAGTAATTGGGGCCTGTGGTGGTCGACCGGAAACGGCAACGATTTCAACCCATACGCCGCCGAAAGATACAAAGAAAGAAACGTCGACAGCCTCTAAGGATACGGCACCATCTGCGCAGACTCAGGAAGTTAAAGAAAAACCGGCGATTAAGCTACCTGGGCAATTTGTTTGTGATACTAAAGATAGCGTGTGGTACGCAGTTTCAAAAATTTCTAAAACAAAAATCATGGCTGACTTAACAGAGCAACCTCTGCTTGAAATCAAATCCGATGAAAAGGCATTGAATTTTAAAATGGGTCGCGAATTTATTGAAGGCGATAAAATTGATAAAACATTAAGTCCTGAATGCGAAGATAAAATCGATCACACAGATCAAAAATATGAGTGGACCTACACCTGCCGATATTTTATCACCGATGCGGATGGTTCACGTAAGCAAGTGGCTGATCAAACCAGTTACTTTAGGGTGCATAGCAATGGCGTAGGCCAACTTTGCAAAGTTCTAGATCAACAAGGGTCCCAGTGCTGGGACCTATCTGAATGTAAATAAATTATTTGTCTTTTAGTAGACTGCGGATCGATTCAACACTCTTTCGGCTTTCGATGACCTGTTTGATTTCTTCTTTGCGATAGGGACTGAAAAATCCAGTAAAAAAGTTTTTTGGATAATGATTTAATAATAAATTGTATCTGGCAAGCAACGCATTTAGGTTTGCCACGTTAGTTTCGGGATCCTCGAATGCTGGGTTTTCTTTTAGTTGTTTTTCTAGTTTTTTGATTGACGCACCTGTTTTGTATAAGAATGAAGGTGTGCGCATTCCTGCTTCAAATTCTTTGTTGTAGTCAGCGATCAGTTCATTCGTGATCGGTTTATATACGCTGTCTTTTTCTGATGGAACGGCCTCTAAAAATGATTTTTTTGTATAGGTGACAGCATTTTCAAACTGAACTTTAAGTCGATAGAATTTAGCAATTTGTTGGTGTATTGCAGATGTGCTTTTCTTTAATTTGTAAACCTTTTGAAAGTCACCGGATTTTATGAGTGTGTCGATATCTTCAAGAAGTTGAGTGACCTTAGTCACATTTGTTCGACCAAGTGTATACTCTTCATGTAAGTGTTCAAGAAAGGAATTTAATTCAGTAAAAAACGAAGGCAATAGTGTGCTTTTTTTAAAACCGCTTACGGCAAAATAGAATGCCTTTTCTACTATGCTGGAGTCTGCCATGAGTGAGTTATCGATTCTGATCGTAGCGACGTATAATCTTAGCAGATCAATTTTATCTCTGTCGTTGGCTGACAAAGAATCTTTAATAGTCTCGTTAGCTCTAGGAACTAAAGTGAAACCTAGTCCTTCAAATTTAGAAAATATATTCGTTTCCGCAATGGCGGCGCGGTAATCGTCTAGAATTTTAAAAAACTGTTTATAGTGAATTTCGGCGAAGCTTCTCTTCTGTTTGATAAGGTAAGGTATGGCTTCCATAATTCGTGAATAGGAGGCATGAAAGCGCCAGACTGTATTTTGATCTATATTTTGAAGATTCCCTTGAGCTAAAAATTTGAACAGTCTAATTTGTTCGGTCATCAAATAGGCATGCCTGATCATCCAATTCTCACTTCTAGAATAGTTCAACTCACCATTAGCGATTTTGTCGGCCTTTTCTTTTAGAGTGATAAAGTGTTCTTGATTAGCCACTTCACCGTAGAGTTTAGAATCAAAAATTTTAAAAACAGGGAAGCGAAGTTTAGAAGAGGCGTAAAAATGTCGACACATGTTTATGTCTTGGTTGTTCATTTCCGCAGAGGCTTGGTAAACACCAATAAAATATAAAACAAAGATTAGATTTCTCATATTTAACTTTCAGAGCAACGATAGGACCACCGGCTTTGTATCAAAATGATACATTCATAATTTTGTGGACAAGGTCTTTACGTTGCTGCCAGTATGGGTAGATGATCATGTGGAGTTTTCTATTTTTATCTTTATCTGCGAGTGTGTTCGCTCAGTCAAAGAGTAAAAAACTGCCATCTATTTCTTATCAAAATATTGTTCAATGCTATTCCGAGCTTGAAAATGAAAAGATGGAATTCAAAGTTGATTTGAATATTTTGAAAAAAGATATCGATCAAAAACATCCGACGGTAAAATCTGTTTTGCGTTACCGCCGCGTTTTGTACACAGACGCGAAGCTAGGTCCAGAATCATATCGTTTGACGATCAGTTTGCAAAAGTGGGTTAAGGGTACACCACAATATGATTATTATTTGGAAAAGTTAGATAAGGATGACGTTGCCGAGATCGTTCCTATCACGAAGGACAAATTTAAAAATCCAGTTAAGGAAGTTCCGCAAAAGTACCTTTTGGATGTGAAGATCCTTGAGGATGAGTCGTTGTGGCTTGACACGAAGCCAAACAAAACTGAAATGTCCTACAAAACTAGCAATGATTCCGTTGAGGAACTCGATCTTAACCACGGTGGTGGCAAGGTTCAGCTGAAGTGTGAAAACAAGAAGGACCAAGGCGTTCTTTGTTTGTGCTTGAAACGATAAATTGATGGACATTAAACATTTAGAATATATAATTATTTCTAAGTTTTCGAATATCTAAGAAGGTTGAATAATGATTCACTCTGAAAATGATTTGGTTAAAGGATCTAAAGGGAGCTCTAAAGAGGCGCGGCCTGTCGAGGCGCGGGCCTATGAATTTTTGATTGCTGGCATCCCTTATCGTCTTAAAACCAATCATGATGACGCAACAGTTCAAGAGTTGGTCGCCTTTATCAATAAAAAGATGGAAGAATCTCTGGCATTAACAAAACATGGTTCTTATCAAAACGCAGCTGTTCTAACTGCGCTTAATTTAGCCGAAGAATTGATTTTATTGAAACGTAAGGCACACCGCGAACTAGAAAAAATAGAAGAACGCGTCTTGAAGCTCTCCGTAGATATCGAAAACTCCAAGAAGTAGTGTGAAAGTCCTAAAGCCGTCATCTGACAGCGTTGGACAACACGAAAAATCGCTCCGACGTGGCGCTGCCACGCCTTCGCGCTTTTTCGCATTGTCCGCCTTGCATATGCCGCCTTTAGAACTTTCATAGGATGTTTTGGCGTGCCTTCGGCCGCCCTTTTCTTGGGAACAACTTTCTTTTGGGGTTTCTTTGATATCTGGTGTTTCTCTTTCTACTAAGGCTTCGGTTCGTAAAGAGCTTAAAGAGCGGGCTCGGGTTTTTGTTCAGGTGCCGACCCTTCGGGCGGCGGCTCAAGAGCGTATTGTTTTGGCTCTTCAGAATTTAATTTCTAATTTGACGATTTCTGAGATGGCTCCTTTGTCAGGGGCGGCTGCGGTTTGTGTGGCTGGGTTTAATGCCCTTTCCGACGAAGTGGATCTGGCTTCGTTTTATCATTCTACGTCGTGTTCTCTTGTGTTCCCTAAACTGACGGCTGTTGATGGGGTTATGGAATTTACGTCTGTAGCTAATTACGCGGCTGAAAAATGGGTCGTGTCTTCGTTGGGATTTTCACATCCATCGTCTGTCGAAGTCGTTCCGGCATCTGATATTCAGCTTATGTTGATCCCTGGGCTTGGATTTAGTTTGAGTGGGGAACGTGTTGGTCGTGGTAAAGGGTTCTACGATCGTTATTTGAAAAATTTTAAAGGTTTAAAAGTTGGAGTTTGTTTTGATTGTCAGTTAAGTGAAGCTTCGCTTCCTACAGACAGTTGGGACATCAAAATGGATTATATTATCACTGAAACTAAGTGCATTGATGTGCGGAAACTAAGTGTTTAGGAAATAGAGGGTTGAAATGGAAATAGTGATTTCGGTCATCATCGGATTGATCGTGGGCGGTGCCGCCGTTTTCTTTGTAAAAAAATACAAAGATGAAATTCAGAAAAAATCAGCGCGTATTGAAGCTGAGAAAATTCTAAGTAAAGCAAAAAATGAAGCAAACAAAATCAAGAAAGACTCAGAAGCAAAGTCTAAAGATTTTGAAGCTCGTTCACGCAAAAATCTAGAAGCTGAAATTCAAAAGCAAAAAAATGGTATGCGCACAAAAGAGCAGCAGCTGGAAAAAAAATTAAAAGAACTGGATGATCAAAGTCGCAAAAGCAAAGACGACAATGATCGTTTTATGGGTCAATTAAAAGACCGCGAAGAGAAACTAAAAGTTCAGGAACAGAAACTGGCCGATCAAGACAAGAAATCGGAAGAAGAACTAAATAATCTAAAAAATAAATTGCAAACAGTGGCACAGATGACACAGGAGCAGGCTAAGCGGGAATTGATTTCTTCGTTAGAAGAAGAAGCGAAAGCAGAAGCGGCTAAACGTATTTCTGAGATCGAACAAGAAACTCAACGCGAATCACAGTTGCGTGCAAAGAAAACAATTGCAACAGCCTTGTCGCGATTCGCAGCCGAGTACACTTCGGAAAGAACGGTTAGCGTGCTAGCCCTTCAGAATGACGAAATGAAAGGTAAAATCATCGGTCGTGAAGGTCGTAACATCCGCACGTTGGAAGCACTTTGCGGTGTTGATTTAATCGTGGATGATACACCGGAAGCTGTCGTTATTTCGGGCTTTGATCCAATTCGTCGTGAGATCGCAAAACGCACGATCGAAAAATTAATGGAAGATGGCCGCGTGCATCCGGCTCGTATCGAAGAAGTCGTTGAAAAACAAAAAGCTGAAATTATGAAATCTATCCGTGAGGCGGGTGATCAAGTGGTGGTTGAATTAGGTTTAAACCAAGTTCATCCGGAATTGGTAAAGTTGGTAGGTTCGTTGAAATACAGAATGTCGCAAGCACAGAATGTATTGAATCATTCGATGGAAGTGGCCTACATAGCTGGGTTGCTGGCATCTGAATTAGGCGTAAATCCTAAATTAGCGAAGCGTGCGGGTCTTCTGCACGATATTGGTAAAGCGATCGATCATGCAGTTGAAGGCAGCCATTCTATCGTTGGGGCTGAGTGGGCTAAAAAATATGGTGAATCCGAAGATGTATGTCATGCGATTCGTTCTCATCATGATGATGAAAAACCAAACTCAGTGCTAGCTTGGATCATTCATGCAGCCAATATATTGTCGCATTCCCGTCCCGGTGCCCGTCGACCGCAAATGGATAATTACATTCACCGTCTACAAGATCTTGAATCGATCGGTAATAGTTTTGAAGGTGTTCTTAAAACATTTGCAATTCAGGCTGGCCGTGAAATTCGCGTTCTAGTTGAAAGTGCAAAAGTAACAGATGACTTGGCGGTTCTATTATCACGTGATATCGCCCGTAAGGTAGAGCGCGAGCTGCCTCATTTGGGTTCAACTAAAGTCACAGTTGTACGCGAAACTCGTTCGATTGATATGGCCAGGTAGTCCATGAGTTTGTTGGGTTTAAAACCAGAAGAACAATTAGAACGCATTGGTTTCGGTACCGTTGATTTAATTTCTAAAGAAGACATGCTGAAGAAGTTGAAACGCAGTGTTGAAACTAAGAAGCCTTTGTTGATCAAGTTTGGTGCGGATCCTACGCGTCCGGATATTCACATTGGCCATACTGTTGTTATTAATAAATTAAAAACATTCCAAGATTTAGGTCATCACATTCATTTCTTGATTGGTGATTTCACGGCATTGATTGGCGATCCATCGGGTAAGAACACGACTCGCCCTATCTTGAGCCGTGAGCAAATCGAAGAGAATGCAAAGACGTATGCTAAGCAGATTTTTAAAATCTTAGATCCTGAAAAAACCGAGATCGTATACAATTCCAAATGGCTAGCGCCGATGACATCAATTGATTTTATTCGTCTGGCTTCACGCTACACAGTAGCACGCATTTTGGAACGTGATGATTTTTCGAACCGTTTGAAAAATCACACGCCAATTGCCGTACATGAATTGCTGTACCCCCTGACTCAAGGTTACGATTCGGTCGCTTTGAAATCAGATGTGGAACTGGGTGGAACCGATCAGAAGTTTAATTTGCTAGTCGGTCGTGATTTACAATCTCAATACCAGCAAGAACCTCAGTGCATTTTAACTATGCCCATCCTTGAAGGTTTAGATGGTGTTAATAAAATGTCTAAATCGTTAGACAACTACATTTCTGTTGTGGATACGCCTAAGGATATGTTCGGTAAAACGATGCGTGTGTCAGATGAATTGATGTACCGTTATTACGAATTGCTTTCTGATATTTCACCAACGCAATTGGAACAGCTGAAGAAAGACGTGAAGAGCGGTAACAAACACCCTCGTCAGGTTAAAGTAGATTTAGCTAAATTTTTGGTTGCGCGCTTTCATTCGGCGAGTGATGCGCAAAATGCCGAAGATGAGTTTAATCGCATTTTCGTTCAAAAAGGTCTACCGGACACGATTGAAGAGAAAGCGGTTAAACCAGCTAAGGATGTTGCTCTTAATCAACTGATGACTCAGCTTGGGATCACGCAAACGAATTCGGAAGCGACTCGTTTGATTGAAGGTGGCGGTGTAAGTATCGATAGTGAAAAAGTGTCTAATTCAAAAATCCGAATTGATCTAGAAGCAGGTAAAGAATTTATTTTAAAAGCCGGCAAGAAAAAATTCCTTAAAGTTATCGTGGAGAAAGCATGAAAATAAAGTTTCTTCCACAAGACATCACGATAGATACGAATTCGGAAAAAAGTTTGCTTGAGATTGCTTGGGCTAACAACATTCCGATTAAATCAATCTGCAAAGGTGTCCCAAGTTGCGCCGAATGCCGTATTAAGATCGTAGAGGGGGAGAACAATATTAATCCTCCTACGCGTACTGAATTGAACATCGTGGGAACCAATTACTTCCTTGATGGTCGACGTCTTTCTTGCCAAGTGTATTGCTTTGGTGATGTTACTATCGATATGAAAGAACAATTAGATCGTGATGAATCGTCTTCGAAAAAAATTCGCGGATTTAAGTCGGATAAGGCTTATGAATCTAAAGCCGTTGTCGACACAATGATATTGAACGAGAAAGATAAAAAATAGTAGGAGTCTCCTATGAAGGTATTAGCTGGTTTAGTTACAACGTTGTTAGTTAGTTTGACGACTATAGCGGCGCAAACAGCGTACCCTGATTTGTGGTGGAAACCGGTGACGGATAAGGTAGTTCCTAGCTGGGAAATCCTGCCACAAGCAGCTTCTAAAGAGACGAACGAAGTAGTTATTTCTAAGCGTAATGAATTAGGGATTATGTCCAATTTTTCAGCCACTCCGTTTACAATGCTAAATAGAAAGTACGCCAGTGTGGAAGGTTTATGGCAATCCATGAAGTTTCCTGAAGATGGGAAAGATCATCGTATGAATGTTAATAAAGTATGGCCGAACAAACGCGAAGTCGTTGAAGGTTTGACGGCATTTGATGCTTTGAATGCTGGTAAGGCTGCCGAAACCATTATGAAAGACAAAGGAATCACGTGGGTGTCTTTTCATGGAAATAGAATAGAATACAAAGGTCAACACGCGGACGCTTATTATGAAATTATCGAAGCGGCAACCCGTGCTAAGATCGATCAGAATCCAGAAGTTCAACGTGTATTGATGGCGACAGGGGATCTTAAACTGCGTCCTGACCATCATGAAGATAAAGATGGCACTAAAGCGTGGAAGTATTACGACATCTATATGAAGTTACGCAAAGAACTTCAGCAGAATCCAGGTAAAAAATTATATAACGATGATTGGTATAAAGATTTTGCCAAAAAATATAAATTAACTTCTATTCACTAAACGTGTCTCAGCTATTCAATAGAATTTACCTTCGTTATCATGCTCGCTTGATCATAGTGATTGTGGCATTGTGCGGTTTTATGTCGTCGCATTTGATGCTGAGGTATGGACAGGTAAATATCGAAGTTCGCTACCCATTGGCTGCTTTTATTTCCTATATTGTTTTTATCATCTTGATGTACCTTTGGAAGATATACCTAGAAAGTTTGCCTCCCATTCAGGTGAAGCAAAATCAACAACAAGCACAACCTGTGGAACAGACTCGCAGCTGTAAGGACTATTGGGATTTTGATTTTGTAAATTGGATAGATGCTGACTGGCATGATTTGCTGATCGGAGTTTTGGTCGTTGTCGCGTTTATAGTACTTATATATTCCAGCAGTTATTTGTTGTTTGAAGTTCCCGCATTGATGATCGAGGTGATTTTATCTAGCTTGGCGACCTCGTTCTTGTATCGTAAAATCAAAAAAGCCGACGACGATATTTTTGTATTCAAAGTTTTAAGGCAAACTTGGCTTTTGGGTTTAGCCATGGTTTTATTTTATGGATTGTTAGGAATTGTATTGCTTTCCCTGTATCCCAATATAGAAAAACTCGCTGATATTTTTAACGCTGTCTAAAGAAAATCAGTCTCATCATGATACGATACACTGTCTAATGTTTTCTCGCGCGTCGTTTGCTTCATGTAACGATTTTTAGTTTCGAGATGAAATCAAAAATAAAACCTACTGGGTAGGTCAGGAATTGCGAATTTCATCTTCCGAAATAGTTTCTTGGGACCTTAGCTTGGCTTTGTGTGCGATAAATAGAACTGAACTAAAATAGTTGTTTTTGCCGCTGTAAAATTTAAGGCACGCATTCTGGTTCGGAAGCAGAGACGAAAATTCAAAAGATGCCGATGACCCCAAAGGACTTTGAACCGCAATACTAACAGCAGTAGGCTTAAGAATGTGATAACGACCGCAATGGATTTCACTTCTTAATTTTCGGAATCCCCACTATCAGTTAAAGGAAAGCCGCGCAGTGAGAGGCATAACTAGACTTTATGGATCGAATTACTGTCTCAGAATTAGACACCTGTCATGACAGCCCAGTTTCATGGTGTTTCAAGGTCGTCTCAATTTGAGAAGGGGTGGCACCGATTGTGCCTACTAAGTGTTAGAACCTGAATGTATGTGAGGTCTTATGAAGCGTTATATAGTGAGTGGTTTGCTGGTGGCTATCGCGGCGGTGTCGGCCATGGCTGATGGTATTTCGATCAATAGCGGGCGTATGATGGTTGGTAAAGTTGGTGTTGGATCAAATATCGGCGGCACGTGTGCGTTGATGGTTAATTCCAGTCAAGAAGATTTATTTTCGCCCAAGTACAATGTGACTTTCAGTCTGTTGAAAGTAGTGGACAAGAAATGGGTAGCGACGCGGGCAGAACAGTTCTCGATGCAAAGTTACAGCAGCGGTGATTTGTTTGGAGCGAAAACATACACAGATAAAAAAGGTACACAAAAGAAAGTGACCGCGAGTCTGTTCTTGGATCAGCAAACACAAACGTACAAAGTGATTCTACATGAAGCTAAATTAGTATCTGATGGAACTACCGGTAAGTTTATCGTTTGCGAACGAATGGTAATGAGATAGCTAGTTTCTAATTTGATTACTTACGAATAAATTCTTGCGCTGTTTTACCAAGGCGTTGCAGGGCTTTTCTGACTTCGTCGTAGTGTTCATCTGTAACTGCGACGACATCATTCATATTGTATAACTTCATGAATGTATCTTGGCCTTCTGGCGATTTCAGGTACTCAACCAAAGCTTCTTTTATTTTTATTTTCATGGGCAACGATAAGTCTTTGCGGAATACAATAGGATCATTTGGGATTGGATCGGTGAGGGCCAAAACTTCAATTTTTTCAAAAACATCCGGAAACTGCGTCAGGACCAGCTTACGCGCGTCCTGAGGTTTGCCTTCTTGGACGGGGGTGTAGAATGTAGCACCGGCATCCACTTGCCCTTGGTAAACCATGGTGACAACAGTGTCATGTTTGCCGCCAAATACAAATTCTTTGGGTTTGATATTTTTCTTTTTAAACAATTCTGTCGGTAGCAGAAATCCCGAAGTCGATGCGGGATCCACATAGGCAAATTTCTTACCGTCTAGTTCTTCTATTTTTTTGAACTTACCTTTGCGCGCAATGATTTGGCCTTGGTAGCTTTTCTGTCCAAAGTGCACGCCCATTAAGTGAGCTTCGACTCCGTATTTTTCGTGAGCCAAGATGTAGCCAAATGTATTCATAATGGCGATATCTGCGCGGTTAGAACCAAATGCTTCTACTACAGCGATATAACTTGGCGGAACTTTAACTTCAAAATGTAGGTTTGATTTTTTACGAAGGAAGTCAGCAACTTTGTTACCATTATCTTCAAGAACTTTCGGGTCTTGGCCAGGAATCAGAAACAGTTTGACCGGGTTCTTTTCGCTCCCTAATTCGTGATCATAGGTGCAAGCCGATAGCAGCAAGAAAGCAACAATAAAAAATGATTTAATTCGCATGTAATTCTAAGCTTCTACCTGTTTTTTGGGATAAAGCAAATTTAAATTTGACAGAGAAAACGGATTTTGAAACCCTAGCTTTATGAAAAAACTTATCCAATTTGCTCTATTCGTTTCTGTTGGTTCTTTAATGGCTTGTTCTTCAACTCCGATTGTTCCGTCTGCTGACAGCATTAAAATTAGTCGCGAAACGCCAAAGGATCCTGAGTGTAAAAACTTAGGTAGAGTCCAGGGTAAAACCGT
The DNA here is from genome assembly GCA_963932905.1 of uncultured Bdellovibrio sp. Taxonomy (GTDB): domain Bacteria; phylum Bdellovibrionota; class Bdellovibrionia; order Bdellovibrionales; family Bdellovibrionaceae; genus UBA2316. The sequence goes on along the minus strand of CAWVRN010000007.1, from coordinate 36,545 downwards.
TAGCGTTAAACCCGACCTTGAGGGAGCTATTGAGGATATGAAAAAAGAAGCCGCGTATAAAGGTGCCAACTACCTAGTCATGGAAACGGCATCTGCATATGAGACGGCTGTATCTGGTACAGCTTATTATTGTCCATAAGACCTTAGGCGTAAGCCGTTTTATTATAGACTAGTACCAACTTGTTTTAGGGCTAGCTAAAGAAATTCTTGGAAACTTTTTCGCAGTCAATGCTACAATATATACATGAAGCACGTATTGATTGTTTTATTTTTATTAGCGTCTCAATCTAAAACATTTGCCGAAGAACTCCATGGAATTTTTATGGTAGTGAAAGGCGACGTCGAAGTTGAATCCAAAAAAACCGGGAAATTTAAAGCAAAGGTAGCTTCCAAAGTCTACGCGGGTGATTTAGTCACAACGGGTGCGGATAGTCGTGCAAAAATCGTTATGTCTGATCGAAATGTTTTCAATATTTCTACTGATACAAAAATGACTATTAACAAATACGAAAATGATTCTACCACGGGTGTGAAAAACGTAGAGATTGATTTATCAAAAGGTAAAGTGCGCAGTAACGTCGAGCAGAAATATGACGGCGAGAAAAGTCAATTTATGATCAAAACGCCAACGGCTGTGGCCGGTGTACGCGGAACACAATTCTTAACATCATTTGATCCAGCCACTAGACGAACAGAAATTGTTACCTTCAAAGGTGCGGTGGCGCTTTCTTTACCGGGCTCAAGTACGCCACCGGTGATCGTTAAAAAAGGCGAAACGTCCTCTGTGACTCAAGGTCAAGCCGCGCCGGAAGCGCCTAAACAGATGAAGAAAGAAGATTTGGATAAAGCTAATGGATCTACTGCGAAGAATGAAAGCAAAGAACAAGGCCGTAGTCCAGCATCAGAAGCAAATCCTGGTAGTAGTAGTGGTATGGTAGATAAAGCCGATGTAGCTGTGGATGTAAAGAATGTTCCGAAAGCATTTGATGCTCCTCCGCCACCCGTTGTTTCAGGACCTCCTATAGTGAAACCTCCTGTGGTTCCGCCGCCAGTACCGACTGACATTATTTCTAATAAGAGTCTGAAAACAAAAGTTATTATTGTCCCGACAAGATAATAGTTTACACTGTTATCTATATGAAAAAATTCTTACTACTCTTTTTTTCAACGTCGATGGCGTTGGCGTTAGGCCAACAAATTACACTTCTAGAAAATCAGCCGATTTATATCGAGTTTCAGACTCAAAATAAATCGTCGAATACATCTCAATTTATTTCCGTGACCGAAGTGCAAACTAAAAGAAGGGCCTCTGTCGAGTTAATGCCTACGGTGCAGGATAAGAGCATTTTAACTGGTTATTTTCGCATTCAAATGAATTTGGAAAAGTACCCAAGTCAGTTATTAGAATTTGAAACAAAGACCGGTAATAAATTATATGCATTTGTTCTTCCCAACACCAACACGTCAGAGAAAGCATTGTCGGTCGTATTGTTTCAAACAGAAAAAGAATGGCAAGCGTATTCAGTTCAGTTTATGAATAAAGCCACTGAAGACTTAAAAAAGAAACTCCAAGAAGTTAAGACGGCAAAAGGTTTAAATCCAGATCAAGTTCAAGATAAGAAAGAAACCATCGTTCGCTTGAACGACCGTATTCAAGAACAATCACGTTTAAGTTTTGAAACTCAGGAAGCACTTAAGCGTGAAGAGTTACTAAAACAACAACAGGCGCAAAGTGAAGAAGCTAAACGCCAATCTAAACAACAGGCCAAGATCTTGGCGGACAGAGCTGATAAAGAGTATCGTGCGGGTAAGTTTCAGCTGGCCGCAACGAGCTACCAGAAAGCTTATGAGTTAGATCCGGAGAATGATTCCTTCCTATATAAATATGGAGTTGCTCTCTACAAAGTAGGAAACTACAACAAATCACTTTCTATTCTGTCGATGGCCGAAGGCGGCGATCAAAATCAGATTGAGCATCGCTATTACGTTGGTCTAAATCATTTAAAGTTAAACGAACTAGATAAAGCGTTAGAAGATTTTGCAGATATCCAAGAGGAAAAAGATGTTGAATTGAGTCCACCGGCGGCATTTTACGCCGGTACGATTGAATTTCAAAAAGCCTTGTATCCAAAAGCTAAAGAACGTTATCAATTTGTTTTGGATAATTCAAAAGATCCCAAGTTAGATAAGAAAGCGGAAGCAAGAATCGAAGAGATTGATCGTATTGAGAGTTTTCTTGAATCTCAAAAAGAAATTCTACGGTACAATTTATATACGGGTCTTCAATACGATGGAAATGTTCTTAATATCTCTACCCAAAATCTAACCACGGGTTCAGAAGCATATCGATTGTTATATGGCGGCTCGTTAACGTATTATTACTATAGAACTATGTCTTCCAAATACGCTGCGGAAGCGGTTTTATCCGATATGTATAGTGTGGATAAGAATTTTAAAAGTAGCAGCACTATTCAAGCTGCAGATCCCTTGCAGTATGGCGTGCGTCTTCCTATTAATTACACGTACACTTGGTTGAAACGATCATTTAGCTCGAATGTTATTCCTTATGTATTTATGTTGAACATGAGTGACGATGGTGGATCCCGAAAGCAGATTTTGAATTCGTCTGGTTTAGCATTGGATACCCAGTGGGATCAGGACAGTAACAAGTTCCATATCGTGAAATTTGATTACGTCGTGGATAAATCGTCTTTAGAAGTTTCAAGTACTGATGATGACCAGTCGGCAAAACGCATGTCGATTAACTATAATTGGCTGAAATTGCTAAATCAGACGGGTGATAAATCAGTTCTTGCCGACGTTGGCTATATTTCCAACGCATCCGAAGGAAAAAATAATACGTATAACAAAGTGATTGTTGCGGGAACGTACTCTTTCCCTTGGAGTGCGAAATATAAAGGAAGCGCTCGGTTGGATTACTCGGACTTGAAATATACAAATAATTCAAATGAAAGAAAAGACACGATCTATGGCTTAACTCTTGGGGCTGCTCAAGATTTGAGTAAGAGAAACAATATTTCCCTTACATTGTCATACTTAGTGAATAATTCTAATGTTGAAGCCTATAAATATAATAAAATGGTTTTAGGATTCATTTATTCATTCTCGGGTAGCTATTCTAAAAAATAACATTAATGTGCATAAACTTAGATTTTATCTGACACTTTTAGTTTATAGTTTCGATCATTCCGTACACTTGCTTTAAGGAATACCGCATTTATTGAATAGAGTTGCGAGGTCGATCGCATTGACGTTCTTTCCAAGAGAGCGGTTCAAATGGCTGAGCCGCATATGACCAAGCAGCGTATAAAAGGATTCCTTTAATGACCAACACAAGATGCTGACTTATAATAAACGAATGAAGTCTGAAGGTATACAACAGCAAAAAATCAATAATGTCCTTCTTTCTTCCGCGGAAAACAACATTCATGATATTTTAAGTTTATTTCAATTCCACAAAATGACTATTTCAGAGGTCATGCAGTTTATTTTTGTAAAATGTCCGGAGACTCACAAAATTAAATTTTTGGAAGCCCTTATAAAAATGCCTCATCCGCCACTCGCTGAAAAACACGGGAATTCCGTCGTGGAAGCTGATCGGCAAAATTTTTTGATAGCCCTTAATAATTTGGCACATCTACTTTACTCGAAAAACATGGGGGACCAGTCTTATCAATTGCTAGAGCCATTTAAAAGCTGTGTTGTACAAAACCCGCATTTTGGTCACAACTACGCTTGCTGCCTCATGTTGTCAGGAAAGAAATCTGAAGCAATCGAAATGATTCGTCTAGCGGCTGAAAATGGATACGAAGAAACGCGAGAAATGGAATTCGATCCTACTTTTGTTACTCTAGCTCAGGATCCAAAGTTTAAAGAAATTTTTACTGCCTGGAAAAAAAACGGCTTTATTAAGAATGGCTACCATGTCGACATTGAAGGCATCAAGGCTCATTGGCCGTCACAGATACCATTTCCCTCGATTCTTCAAGAGTTTGGTGATTGGCTTAGACGTCAAGCTCCGAAATCGATAGGACTCTTTCGAATGGAAAATCCGCATCCATATTTTGGGCAAATCAACACACATCTACGCCCTTTTTTTGGAGAATTCCTCTCAGTTATCGATGGTACCAAGATCGCTATATGGAAGTATTCAGATCAAGCATTAGCACCTTTTCCTGTGGTTCAACTTTGCGATACTGGAGAATTTGAATTGATCGCGGAAAGTATTGAAGAGTTTTTTTTGAAGTGGGGTCAAGGACAAAGTGGAGTGTATGACCTGACTGCCAAAGGCGATTCGAAAGATGCGCTTAAAAGGTGGACTGCCTCGAAAAGTCTCGTAAAACCTCATCCATCAGATCATCCCGATTTCGAAGCTTGGATATATCCAAAAATTTAAAATCCGAAGTTTCCATAAACCTCGAATGGCATCACAACGGTCACAAACGCTGATTGCTGAGCGAAAAGAGTAGTTTGTGTTTCCTCCAAACCAGCACTGTGTTTTATTAAATTTGATTTAGCTTACGCGAAGCAAGGCGCCTCTAAATAACATCGCTGTGATCATATTTACCTGACTTAGATTGAGAACAACGGGGAGTCAGTGACAATTAAACGCTTGGCAACGCGCCCGTGTTTCATTTTAAGAATGTCCAGATAACTTAACTTATGATTTGGTAAAAACGCGACGATAGTAAGGTTGTGAGAAATGTTCTAATGATGGACGTAACTAGAAAAAGGCAAGGAACATGGATTCTCTTAAAGTAGTGTATCTTCTTTTTACCGCGACAATCATAGTAGCCTTGTTCATGGCGGTATTTCAGTTAGTTATTGAGAAAAAACAAATTTATTTTTACTCAGTACTATATTGGGCCTCAATTCTTTTAAGCACGGTTATTAATTTAGTTGTCCAGGATCAACAATCCCTTATTTTTCCGTTGGTTGGTATAGGGACATTCGTATCGCAAACGATTTTAGCATTGGTTATATGTAAAGTAAGAAATGTAAATTATAATCAAAAATTAGGAGCGCTCGTATTTATAGTAGCATTTATAGTTACTGTTATAAGCGCACAGTTTTTTATGGTGCCGTTTGAAATTTTTGGCTATTTGCTTTCGTTTGGATCGGCGTTTCCTGTGTTTTTGGCTTTTTATCTCGTGTTTAAGGAAAAACGCAGCAAGTTCTCTAGTGGTCAGACGTTGTTTTTTTCTATCGCACTTTTACTGACCCTTCATTATTTAGATTATGCTTACTTCAAGAATAAACCAGAGTTTTTCATTTTGGCACTTTCCATTGCATTTCTCATCATTCACACATTGTCAGCCTTAATTCCCATGGTTATTAATGAGTATTCCTTGTTTGTAAAGAATCAAAATTTAGAGATGGAAATTCAACATCGTTTGACTGACCTAAGAAAAGCGGACCTGCAAATTTGGGAATCTAACAAGCTGGCCAGTCTGGGACAACTCTCGGGAGTCTTAGCCCACGAACTCAACAGCCCTCTGGCCTCGATTTCAATTACAGCACAATCTATTTTAAAATTGGTTTCGTCAGATAAGATCGATAGAGATTCAGTTTCTGAACGAGCTTTTAAAATTAAAAGCGTTGTTGAAAACATATCGAAAATGACGTCAGTTTTAAGGGAGGCTGCCGGAGAGAAAAAAATAAGCCATCGTACCCAAATTGACTTAAAAACGGTTGTCGAGGATATCGAGCGATCGACATTTGAATATTGCGCTCAAAAAAATATTCAATTCTCGACGGCTTATCGGGGGAGTTACTTTAACATAATTGGAAATCAAAATGAAACCGTTCAGGCGATACGAAATTTCCTAAGTGAAGCTATTGAAGCTATTGACAGCTCCGTTTCCCCATGGATTCGGATCGAACTTCTGGAGTCCGAGGAAAATATTTTAATTTCTTTTTCTGATTCTCGTCAGAATAATAGCCATTTTGCAGATGATGACCTTAAGAAAGTAAAAACAAAATCATTTAACATTCAAAATTACAGCAACTTAGGATTAAGTATGGTGGTTGCCAAAGCGATTGTTGAAGGACAGAACGGTAAAATAGAATTTGATTTCAATTCTGCTAATAGGAAAACCATTGTTAGTTTCCCCAAGATAAAATAATTTAACCAAGGAAGGCTAAATGAAAAAAATACTAATCGTCGAGGATGACGAGGTTTTAAGAGAGGTTTTGGTGTACATGTTTCGATCGGAAGGTTTCGAAACTGTCGAGGCCGAGAACGGATTAATAGGCTATGAAGTGTTCCTCGCTGAGCATCCGGATGTCATAGTTTCCGATGTCATTATGCCTAAGTGTGATGGTGTAGAGTTTTCTCGACGAGTGTTTTCAAGCGCGCATCCTGTTCCCATAGCTATCGTATCAGGCTATACAAATAATTTGAATTTGAACGATCTTTCTCAATCCCCTCATCTGATTGGTGTCTTTGAGAAACCATTTGACGAAAATCATCTAATTAAAGAAGTAAAGGCAGCCGTGAAGCTATAAATTAGGTTCCCATAATGCTTCGCTAGAAGAAAAGATGTTTTGGGCGGACCTTTGGCAACGAATTTCCCTGATTTTCGAAATTTGCGATGTGTCCCTGATTTATTTAGGGTATTTTTCTTGAATAGCAAAAGACTACAATTAATGAAACATTTTAATACATTATTGACAAAAAAACTGAGTATTTTAAACTCAAATAGAACTTAATTTCTAGGAAATGATATGAAAAAATTGTTCTTATTTGCTTTGCTCAACTTTGCTTGTGCCTCAAACGATGTAAAAAAAACGCACGTAGCGGCTTTGCCAGTTCAAACACAAACAACAGTTCCTAAAATTGAATTAACTCAATTAACTTCTTTCAAAAAAATATCAACTTGGAATGGTTGGGTTTGTGCAGACTATTTAGATAATAGAAACCAAAGCGTATGGTATCGGGAAGATCTTGGAATTCAAGATCTCACTGTGTATGATAATGACTGTGCCTACTGGGGAAACCATCCGCCAAAAGAATAGTCAGCTATTGATTTGTTAAGACTCAAACCATTTTCAAAATGATCTCATTCTATTTCGTCTTCATAACGTAGACACCATCCCATTCTGCGGGAGGGGGTTCTTCTAAGAATTCTTTGCAGCGCTTAATATAGATTTTTGAAACAGGATCGTCGTCTTTTATGGCCAATGCTTTTTCAAATTCAGTAATGGCATTTTGGAAGTCTTTGATTAGGTAGAATTCATAGCCTTTTTTGAATTCATTCAAATAATTAAATGAATCGGATTTTGTGTTTTTTGTTTCTGCCACAAGCTCAAAAATGGCGACCGGTAGATTTTTTCCTTTTACTTTTACGCGGTCGATTTCGCGTGTGATGAATTTGCCTTTCACTTCTTCATTCGTCGTTTCATTGATGATAATGCGAACGCCGTATTCTTTTGTGGTTCCTTCCAGGCGGGATGCTAAATTCACTGAATCACCCATGACTGTGTAGTTTTGCACGATATTGCTGCCCATGTTACCCACGCTCATTTCACCCGTGTTGATACCGATTCCGATATCGATAAATGGAAGGTTTTGGTCTTTGAAAATTTGCTGTAAGTCTTTTAGCTTTACTAAACTTTGTAGAGCCGTGCGGCAGGCCTGTTCTGCGTGATTGTCGTCGGTAATCGGTGCACCGAAAAAAGCCATGATGGCATCGCCGATGTATTTATCCAGAGTTCCTTTATTTGCGAATACTATTTCGGTCATTGGTGTTAGATACAAGTTCAACACACGGGAGAGTTCTTCGGGGGCCAGTTTCTCTGAAATGGTAGTGAAGCCACGAACGTCCGAAAAAAAGACACTCATTCGTTGACGACGACCACCCAGTTTTAGATTTTCTTCTGACTTTAACAGCTCGTCGACGACAGCCGGAGAGACGTATTTCGAGAATGTGGATTTGAGTTGTTTTTTCTTAAGCTCTTCCGTGAAGTATTTGTAGAACGTAATCGCGATATTGGTGATAAAAGAGACAATGATCAGCAATAGGAAACCCGAAAATATGAGACCCATTTTTTGAAACAAGAACATATCCACAGCAAAAATTAAAGGAATTGTTATCAAGACTGAACTTAACGAGCTAACGGCACCAAGTTGCGACCAAAACAGAGTAATCAAAATACCGAAGACGAATATGATCCACGGGAAATACTGGCTTTCCTCAGGCCAATATTTCAGCATTGCGCGCTCATATAAATTTGCAAGCAAAGTTAAGTGGATTTCAGGCCCTGGGTAGTTAGCTTCTAGTGGAGTTGATCTTAAATCGTAAATACCAACGGCCGTAGCTCCAACAATCACAGAGCGACCTTTAAAAAATTCTTTTTTAGTTGTAAATATTTTTTTAACTTCAATCTGTTTATTTTCCGGATTCGTTTTTTTTATGTAGTAGAACATCTCCTCACTTTCAGAAAAAATCTCGGATGCGGGAACGTAGGGTAACGTCATTTGTTTACCATAGTATTTAATTAGGACGCGACCCGATGAATCTACTGGGATATCCATAACTTTTTTGTCATCAGAATCCGTGATTTGAAATGAAGTAATACGTTTTTCGTCGTTGCTAATATGCCTGTTAGCGGAAGAGCGTCTCTGAAGTTTAATGTCTGCGCGGTAACCTTTGGCAACAAGAAAAGACTGCAATGCGAGAGAAGGGATAAAACTTAATCCAAGGCGGTTTCCCGAGCGGAAAAACATTGGGTAGCGACGAACGTAACCATCTAAATCCTGATCGGCCACGAAGCTCGCAGTGTACATAGCTTTTTCCTGAATGGCCGGTACATTGGGTGTCCATTCGCCAAATTGCGGAATGGGGTTGAGCACGGTTTGTTGCACAAGACGTACTAATGAAGACTTCCAGTCGTTGGTGCTGGTGCCCGCAGCGGCTGCGACTAACACTTTATGAAGTATTTTAGAGTCTTTAGAAGATAGGGGCGTAATTGGAATCAGTTTTAGTTTGTCTTGATGTTTTTTGAAAACTTGTTCGTATTTTGAAGCAAAAAAATCTAAGTGAGCTTGGGAGCTTAAAGTAAAATCGTTCGGGGTTAGCCACTCATTGCAATACTCAAATATCTTTTTTGTGATTTCTAGTTTCAAGGCGTTTCGTTGAAATTGATGAAGTTCTTCGATGTTAGTTTTCTTATATTTTTTAAGTTTTATATCTGTGACGTCCTCAGCCAGTATCGAGAAAACCTGGTTGAAGAAAGGAGACCAATCCAAGTCGTCAAAATTATCAGTCTCATCATCAATGATCAACGTGGCGTTTAGTTTAACTATTTGATCTCCTTGATTGGCCTTAAATGCTTCGTTGATGCAATAGTCTTGATATGTATTTAGATGGTGGATTTCGCTATCGCTAAACGTTCCCAAAATAACTTTATCCGAATGCTTTTCTATAGCGGCCGCAAAGTTTTCGTCGGCTTTTGGGTTCTCGCGTTCTGGCTCGGAAAAAATAACATCATAGCCAATACTTGCAGCACCGTACTGGGTTAAAACTTTCTCGGTCATTTGTGCGAACAGTTCTCGTGTCCATGGCCAACGACCGATTTCACGCACGGAATCGTCATCGATAGCAATGAGTGCAACCGGCGCCGTCGATGGACTGGCGCCACGAATTTGATATTTGATGTCGTTGTAGCGACTGTCTAAAGTTTCAAAACTGATTAAAAGAGGATTTTGTGATTTGGCCTTGTCCGGAGAGTTTCTATTTATATAATAAATGTGCGAAAAGAATGCTAAAAGTGAACTGACCAGTAAGCCAATTAATAGGGGTAGTTTTTCGAATTTCATATATTCATTTCGAATATAACAAGGGAAACTTGATGTCGACTATAGTCCAAAAAGCGAATCGGCCAAGTGGAACCCGAAAATATAGTGTGAAGCTAAAGAATACAGACCAGCCAATATGAGTATTGTACCAGCTAGACGTTTCTTATTTGTTGGGGCCATAGAGACATTTTTTTTTACCATCAGCGAGACGGCGCTGAGTGCGGGTATGTTGCCCAAACAGAACAGCAGCATGACAAAGCCACCGCTGACGGGATTTTTTGTTGTAGCGGCGGCTAGCAAGAATGTATACAGCCACCCGCAGGGAAATAGTCCAGTGAACAGGCCAATCGAAAAACCAGACGACAAACTGAATCTGCGTTGAAACATAAAAAAATATTTCATTATAGAATTAAATTTCAATTTGGAACGATGTTCATAGTCCATCCAACTATATATCCCTAGGCCAATCAATAAAACAGAAAGCAGAATAATACTGGCAGACTGCAACCATTGGTAGTTAGACGACAGAAAAAACTGACCAACAAATCCAGCGAGTACGCCCAATCCCGTGTAACTCGTGATGCGACCAATTTGATACGAAAGCAGTTGTTTTTTCTGAGCCGCAATACTGGCAAGCGGAGAACACATACCTAAGCAATGCCAGCTACCGAAAAAACTAGTACTTAAAATCAACAGAGATACAAAAGGTACCCCGAGTTGGTCCCAGGGAAGGTGATTCGGAGTTATGGTTCCTCCCGCTTCGGTTGGTTAGGCCCAATTAAAGAAATTTCTTGAGAGAGTTCTATTTCTTCTTCGTGGTGGGAAACGGTTTTAATTTTCAAATTTATTTTTTTAGCGCCAGTAGAATCTAAAATGGCAGGATCAAAAAGAACAAAGAAATGTGTAGTTAAGCTTTCGCCACCTTTTATTTCATACGGGTTGTTTTGCATCCTAACTTCGAGATTTAAATCTGAAGGAAAAAAGATTTCTTGTTTAAGGTCTTTCGTGTTTTGGTTTTTTGAATGCAGTTTGAAATGATTCAGAATTTTTTTACCGGTTGCTGTTTCAATCGTTTGGTAAGGGGTATCTTGAGCTCGCAAAATGGCGACGTCGACAGATTTTCTAACTGAAACAAGGTACAACAGTGCGATAAACAAAACTAAACAAATAGCTAAATACAGTAACTGACGCCCTTTATAAATATGATTTGTTTTGCCAGATACGGTTGCGTACTTGATTAGACCTGTGGGTTTGTTTACTTTGGTCATTATTGTGTCGCAGGCGTCTATGCAGGCGGTGCAGGCGATACATTCCATTTGCAGGCCCTTGCGTATATCAATGCCAGTAGGGCAGACCTGAACGCAACGGTTACAGGAAACGCAGTCTCCGCGAGGTTTTCCTGGACTTTCTAATCCTTTCCTTGGCTCGCCTCGTTTTTCGTCATACAGAACGGCAAGTGAACGCTGATCCATCAAAACGCTTTGGAAGCGACCGTAGGGACACATGATAATACAAAATTGTTCGCGAAACCAACCAAAGTCGAACAAAAGAATCGCGGTAATAAATAGAACAATTAAAAATGTCGTTTGATGGGCTGAGATATCACCGGAATAGACCCATTTCGTCAGCTGATCGGACCCAACAAAATACGCGGTGAATGAATGGGCGATCAATGAAGAGGCGATAAAAAACAGAAACCACTTTAGAGTCAGTTTAAAAATTTTGTTAAATGAAAGTTCAGAATTGTTTAGTTGACGACGCTGAATATAGTCGCCTTCTACCCAACGTTCGATTCGGCGATAGATGAAATCAATAAACACGGTTTGAGGGCACGCCCAGCCGCACCAAACGCGGCCCCAAATAGACGTTACTAATGTTAATCCAAACGCAAAGATGGCAACGATTAGAAAAATCATCGGCGCGTCGTGAGCCCAAAACGTAATCCCAAATAAAGCGAACTTGCGATTAGGAATATCTAGTAAAATAGTCTGCTCACCATTTATTTTTGTCCAAGGCAAAAATAGAAACAAAATAATTAAGAATGCATAGACCGCGTTTCTTCGTTTCATCCAGTAGCCAGTGACTTCAGCCGGAATAATACGAGAACGCGATCCATCCTTGTCCAGCATTGACAGGCGATTTGGGTCTAAACCCAGATTAGTACCGTTGGAAGATTGTCCTAAATCGTCTGTCATAGAGTTACTCTACTTTTTGCCCTTGAGGCTCTTTCGGGTTTGCTGGTTTACTGCCGTGCTTCGAGTGAATGAACGATGCTACAGCAAGCACTTCTTCATTTTTCATAATGCCTTCCCAAGGCGGCATGCCTTTTTCTGGAACTCCCGATCGCACAGTGGTAACGATGTCTGTCATTGTCCCTTTTCCGTGAATCCAGAAGTCATCGGTTAAATTGGGACCAATCATTCCCTGCAATTCAGCGCCATGGCACGAAGCACACTTGGATTGAAAGTTCTCAGCACCGACGGCCAGCAGTTTTGGATCTTTCGCTTTTTCTAGTAAAACTTCTTCACTATCTAAAACCTTAGGTCCAGTGCTTGTTTTTACCGATTCGATTTGCGCCAGCGCAATCTCGAGATCCTTTTTCAAGGTATTGCCGCTGCCAGATTCGTAGTGAATAACGTAAATAAAAGCAAAAATAATAGTTCCGTAGAACGTCATCAACCACCAGCCTGGTAGTGGATTGTCGTACTCTTTGATGCCGTCGTAGTCGTGCCCTGCTATTTCTTTGTCTGTTTCATTGCTCATAAGTCATCTCCATCTTTTAGAGGAATTTGAGAAATTTTATCATAATAAGGTTTTGCATTTTTTCTAAAGGTCCATACTAAAACGAAACCAAAAGTACCTGCGAATAATATCAACGCCGCTAACGCCAGCGGCACATCGTTAAAGTGAGCCAGCCACAGTTTTGCCATTGTCGTCTCCTTTTTTCTTTTCTTTTTGTCCCAGAGCTTGCATGTAAGCGATCAACGCTATGATTTCTTTTCGCTCTAGTCCCTGTTGAGTGATGCCTTGGTCTGCCAAATCTTTAGCGATGATTTTCGCTTCGTTTTCAGCGATGACATCGGCTTGTGCAATTGTTTTTTCATCGTACGGAACGCCGATCGCGCTCATCACAGATACTTTCTTACGGATAACAACGAAATCAATCGCGTTGTCGGCAAGCCATGGGTAGTTCGGCATAATTGATTTTGGAGTGACCGAGCGCGGATCCAGCATGTGCTTGTAGTGCCACAAGTTAGGATATTTTTTGCCAACGCGTGCTAGGTCAGGACCAGTACGTTTCGAACCCCATTGAAACGGGTGATCGTACATCGATTCAGAGATGGTCGATGCTTTTCCAAATCTTAAAACATCGTCTGCTACTTGACGAATCATTTGCGAATGGCAAGTGTAGCAGCCTTCTTTGATATAGATATCACGGCCCGCAAGCTCTAGGGGCGTGTAAGGTGATACGGGTACTTCATCCTTGATGTATTGTTTCAAATTGAGTGAAGGATAAATTTCTAAAACAGACCCAACGAAAACCGCTAGGAATGCTAAAACCGAAAATGTCGGAATTAACCCTTCTAGACGACGGTGTCCTGTTTCTGGTTCAGAATGAAGTTCTTTTGGAGCCGCTGCTACCATCACTTCAGAATCAGCTTGGTTTGCAGGAGCCAATTGAATTGTTTTAAACACGTTGTAGACCATGATGAAAAATCCAACCATGTACAAAGTGCCCGCAACTGCACGCACCCAATAAAGTGGTACGATTTTTAATACAGTTTCTACAAAGTCAGGGTAAAGAAGATTTCCATTACCGTCCATCGCACGCCACATTAGACCTTGAGTTATTCCAGCTGAGGTCATTGATACATAGTAAAGTACAATGCCAGCTAAGCCGATCCAAAAATGTGTCGTCATCAATGATTTTGAATACATTTGAGTGCGCCATAGTTTTGGAATTAAAAAGTAAGTCATACCAAAAATCATAAATCCGTTCCAACCCAAAGTTCCGCCATGCACGTGACCGATGATCCAGTCCGTATAGTGAGCTAAGTGGCTGACCGATTTAATTGAAAGCAGAGGTCCTTCGAATGTAGACATACCATAGAATGTGACGGCTGTTACAAAGAACTTAACGATAGGGTCTGTTCGTAATAGATGCCAAACACCGCGAAGAGTCAGTAAACCGTTAATCATTCCACCCCAGCTAGGTGCCCAAAGCATGACAGAAAAAACCATTCCGAATGTTTGCGCCCAATCAGGTAATGCCGTGTACAGCAAGTGATGTGGACCGGCCCAAATGTAAATAAAAATCAAAGCCCAAAAGTGAACTATGGATAGTCGATATGAATACACTGGGCGATTAACTGCTTTAGGAACAAAGTAATACATCAATCCTAAAAATGGAGTTGTTAGGAAAAATGCAACAGCATTGTGTCCATACCACCATTGAATCATAGCATCCTGAACGCCGGCCCAGACGGGGTAAGACTTCAAGAAACTCACTGGATATTCGATTGAGTTTACAATATGTAACATGGCCACAGTGATGATCGTTGCGATGTAGAACCACAGTGCTACGTAAATATGTTTTTCGCGACGCTTGTAAAGCGTTCCGAAAAAGTTAACCCCAAAGATGACCCAAAAGACTGCGATAGCGATATCGATCGGCCATTCTAGTTCGGCGTACTCTTTTCCTTGCGAATAACCAAGAGGTAGAGTGATGGCCGCTGACAAGATAATCGCTTGCCAACCCCAAAAATGAAGCCAGCTGAGCGTGTCGTTAAACATGCGCGTTTTACATAAACGCTGAGTGGAATAATAAATCCCCGCAAAAATGGCGTTACCACCGAATGCGAAAATAGCGGCATTGGTATGCAATGGTCGCATGCGCCCATAAGTAAACCATTCGAGGTTCATGTTGAACGGCCAATATGCCAGTTGCAGTGCGATCAGCACGCCGACAAGAAAAGCTATGCCCGCAAATACCAGCGTTGCTAGCAGAAAAGCTTTTACGATTTTATCATCGTAAATAACTTTTACTAGTTGATTGTTTTTAGATGATTCCACTTTTGCTCCCTTCATTGGATATCTCATTATTTTTTTTGTTATTTTTATCGTCGATTAAAATGCGCATCGCCGGAGTTTCTAGGTCATCAAATTGTCCTTTAGAGGACGCCCACAAAAAAGCGACGACAAAAAATCCAGCAAATGCCATTGCCATGGGTATCATCAAAAAAATGATATTCATTTTAGCCCCCGGTATGTATTTACGATGATCAACAAACTACTAATAGGCATCAAGATCGCGGCCACCAAAGGATTGACGTATCCCAGTAGAGCCAAGGATCCTCCCAAAAAATTGTAAAGCAGGGCAAAAGCCAAATTTAGTTTCAGAATTTGTTGGGATCGTTTTGAAATACGAATCAAATCTAACAGCGAGTTTAATCCAGGACGAGTAAAACAGATATCACTGGAATTGTGGCTCAGTGAAACGGAACCTTTTACTGAAATGCCTACGTGAGCACTGTTAAGCGCCAAGGAATCATTTGCGCCATCACCGATCATGCAAGCAAACGGAACTGTCCTAATAATGCCTAATTTTTGCTGTGGGCTTCTAGCTGAATAAACGAGTTCAGGTTTAATACCCGTATCGTTAGCTATTTTATCTACGATACTTTTTCTATCGCCAGAAATGATTCCGATATCGTAGTTCCAACGAATCAACTCCTGGATCACATTTTTTGTGTCAGGATGAAGTTCGTCCGAAAAATAAAAATACGCCAGTGTCTGACTGTCTTTTTTTAATTTAACACTCATGAGTCCACTTTCCTCACGCGAGTAGTTAGATTCTAGAGAATAAGAAGCGCCAGCAAATTCACCACTGACCCCTTTGCCGATAATTTCAGAAAAATTTTTAATATTTACTGGGGGTAGGTTCGACCAGGATTTTCTAAAAGCAAAGGCCAGTGGGTGAAGAGATCGACTTTCTAGTGCCAATACTATTTGTTTCCATTCATCAGGAATTTGGCAGGGAAAACTGGAAACCAACGCCAATTGCCCCGATGTAAGCGTACCAGTTTTGTCGAAAAATATAGTTTTCAACTGAAGCACTTTCTCGAAAACATTTCCGTTCTTGATTAGAATGCCAAGGTCACGAGCTTTTCGTAACGAAAGCGCGTAAGTCAGGGGGGTGCCGAATGCCAATGCACACGGGCACGCTATAACGATCAAAGCCAAGGATCGGTTGAAGGCGTCGTCGTAATTAACAAGGGCACCATAAACGAAAAAGAAAATCACTGCGATAGAAAAAACGATTCCGATCAACCAATGTGATATGGTTTCAGATAATGCTACAAACTGAGTTTTTTTCAGAGAATCTTTTTCTAGTGAAGAAATTATTTTGCCAATTTCAGTATCGTGCCCAACTTTAGTAACTTTCATTTCAAAAGATTTATTTAGGCAACGGGTTCCGGCATAAACATCCATTCCTAAAGCCAATGTGTGCGGTAGTGATTCACCGTTTAGTATCGAAATGTCGATGTCGGCATTGACAGAATTTAGAGCGCCATCGGCAGGGATAATTTGGTCTGGATAAATAATTAGTGTGTCGCCTACGCTGATATTCAGCGATAATTTAGAAGTTTTCCCCGACTGTGTTTTGCACTCAATAGTCTGAATCGGAAGGAAGCTAAGAATCGAAGAATCACTTAGCGTTTTTTGTTGGATGCGCTTTACCAAAAAGCGTGTTGATAAAATTAGAAATAAGAAACTGGCTGTTGAATCAAAATAGATGTCCGGTTTGCCCAAGATCAGATTCATCGTAGAAAAAATAAAGCCCGTTAGCAAAGCAACAACGATCGGCAGATCTACGTTGATGACTCGATATCGTAAGCTATTCCAGGCGCCTTGGTAGAAAGGAACGGAAGAATAAAATAATATTGGTAAAAATAGAAAGAAACTAATCCAATTAAATGCCACGGCGTAAGGACCAGTCAGGCCACCATAGATGGGAACTACAAATAGCATAATGTTACCGGCACAGGCGCCTGCTATGGCGATCCGTTTCAAACTGGTGCGGTTTTCTGATTTATATTTGTCAGCCAAATTTTCGTTTTTTGAAAGGGGAGATCCACGATAACCCAGTTCCTCTAATAAACCTAAAAACTGACTGATTTTAAAATCATCACTAACGATGACTTTGGCAAGAGATAGACCAAAGTTCACCTCGATCGAGGTCACTTGGTTAGTAAACTCTGGAATTTTCTCTAATAAATGGATGCATGAGGCACATTGCAGACCTTCGATATAGAACGTAAATTCGTTCTCGTTGGCCGGATTCTTATAGAAAGATTTAAACTCCTCTGAATCCATAAATTCGTTTTTCTTACTTTGTAAGGACTGATCTCCTTTGGGAAGCCACGATTTATAGTCTATTTGAAACAATAGCTCGCAAGCTTGGCAGCAAAACTCAGCACCATCAAGGCATTGCTGATCACAATACTTACAATTTGGGAATGAATGCGAGAGTTCCATATACGATTAGAATCGTCTATATGGACTTATTTAAATATGACGGCCATCATGTTCCGAAATTTTAATTTACAAATGGGAAGCTTTAGATTGGATCCCAGCACGATCCAGAATGAGAATCTTTCGTCCAGCTTGATCAATCAGGCCCTCTTTTTCAAATTGGGCCAATGTGCGCATGACAGTTTCGGGTGTTGTGCCAGCCCATTGGGCAATTTCTTTGCGAGTCCATTTTTGCTCGTTGAAATGATCTTGTAAAAATAGGATAGCTTCAGCGACACGCTCAGAAGCTTCTTTGTCCATTTGATCTATCCATTTTTCTTCTGCCGATCGCAAGTCTTTGCAAATCGCCTGCATGAAGTTTAGGGTCGCTTCGGGATGTTCAACAAAAACTTGGAATAGTTCCGTTTTGGGAACATAGCAAAGGGAGGTATCTTCCATGGCAATGGCATTAGCCTTATAAGGCTCGCGTGCAAAAAGCGACCTATATCCAACGATACCACCCGGGCCCAAAATTCGCAGAGTATGAGAATGGCCTTCCAAAGAATTTACTTCTAGTTTCACAAGGCCGGATTGTACGGCGAATAAACCCAAAGGATCTTGTCCTTGCTGAAATATCATTTGGCCTGATTTGTATTGGCAGACGACTTTGACTTTGTCGATCACTTGAATGACATCAGGAGATGAGCACAAAGCACTGTGATGCTTGGCTTCGCAGGTTAAACAGGAGTCGCGTTTTGTAGATGTACTCATAATTGCCTTTGTACATCTATTGTAGGCTTTTCTGTTTATTTCCGCAAGTGTTCAAAGTGATTCAAGATATCTTGAGGCTGTGTTTTCTGTCGCTGAATAAGCGATTTAAGGGTCGCGTACATATGTTCGGGATGCGTATTCATGTCAGAGATAATATAATTGAATTCACCTGAAAATACGGGATCATTACGAAGTGTATCAAATCCGCCAGCGGTGGTCAGTTCATAAAGTTTTTTAGAAAACTGGATCTGTTGCTGGGTCAGTTTTGGATTTTCGAACATTTGCCAAATGTGCTCAAGGTCGTGGATGACAAAGTCACGCAAATTACGTTTATGATCAAACGAATACTTAAACCAGTTCTGGGTGCGTAGTAGTGTTACACACCGATATCCGTGAGCCTGCATTTCCAACAATTCCAGAGGCGTCGGAATGTAATCTAAAATTTTCACGGTGTCTGGTTGCGTGAAGATATGGACAAGCCCCTTGTTTGATCTTAAGGTTTCTTTTTTAAAAACTGACTGATTCATAACTTGTCCCAAAGAAAGCTCCGGAGGTATTTTTTTCATCAATGAAGAGGTTACCCATTCTGAATTCTGCTTGGGATAAAGTAAGGTGTGAAGTTTCTGAGAACTGTGTTGCCGAGTTGGGCTCCAGCTTAGCCAGTGTTCGACGGGGAATAAGTCATTGTAAGTCAGTAAATAGAGGCTGACTATGTCACCTTTGCTTAAGAGCTTATTTTGGAATTGATTCCAAAGATTTTCTAAACGACGTTCAAGGGTTTCAAAATCGATCACATCTTCTTAGAAAAAATTTCAGGTAATTAGGCAAATAAAAAACAATAACGCTTAAGGTCTTTTGAGCCTTGGGATTGAAGTTCAAGGTGGTATGAATGAGAATCAAAGAATCTGTTACACCCAAGGAGGGGTCGTGAATAGTTTATTGAAATCAGTCATTCTTATGACGTTGAACGCAGGGATTGCGTTCGCTCTGACTATGGCTCCCACGGGCTCGGCGCCCGAAAATAATCTTAAGTACAGTTATTATTATCAAATCGCAGATAAATCATTGGCTCAAGTCGGGTTTAAATCACCTGCTGAAATAATTTCTTCGTCGGTGCGATCACTAGCGCCGGGACAGCAGCCATCTATCAATTTGATGATTTGGAATTTGGTATCACAGCCACTACCGGTACCTAAAGAGCGTTACGATCGTGCGAAACATTTTGGAACGTGGATTGTAGATGGTCGCCAGGGAAACTGCATGAACACCCGAGGAGTTGTATTAAAGCGTGATTCATTGACGTCTATAGGTTTAGATCCTACTAATCGCTGCTTTGTGAAAACAGGCGAATGGTACGATCCATACAGCAATCAACGATTTGGGGATGCCGCTCAGATTCAAATCGATCACTTTGTTCCCTTAAAGCATGTCTATATTTCGGGTGGTTTTCAATGGGATGCCCGCCTGAAATGTTTGTATGCGAATTACACTGGATTCAAAACTCACCTGTTGTCGGTGTCATCTACAGAGAATATGAAGAAATCTGATGCCACTCCATACAGTTACTTGCCGCCAAATAAATCCTTTACGTGCGCGTATCTAGTGAACTGGTTGAAGATCAAGCGAATCTGGAGCCTAGCTTTGATTCCGCCAGAAACACAGGCCATCGCGAATGCATTTAAAGCCAATAACTGCGATGTAAATCAGTTCAACATGCCTGTGGCCGAACTAATTGAGCAGCGCAAATACATCAACGACAATTATAAATTGTGCGATAGTGATGTAGGTGGGCGGCTTCGAGGGCTTAGATAATGCTTCGAGTATTTGTAGCGCTTGTTTTTATTGTTGCAGCCGGTGTTTTTGGCTACCTATCATGGACCCAAGACGATTTTTGTTTGATTTGTGGTAAGCAGGCTGATTCCAGTTCTCTGCATTCGAATAACTTTCAAGGTTTGTTGATTAAAGATTTAAAACAAGCGGAACAAAATAAAGAACTACCGGGGACATGGACTCAAATTGCGGAAGTTAAGTATTTGTATCATTCAAGAAAAGTTCAAAAATCATTGGATAAAAGTCCCATTGTTGGCATCAATAAAAAAGGCACGAAGCGACTACTGGTTGAGTTTTTTGATGAGCCGGAAAGTGCAGACATGGTTATCGTTCGCTACAACATCGTTGATATCGCTAGTGGAAATACCGTGGGCGAAATCAATCGTCGTTTGAAGTTACCTATGACACCGGCACAAGTACCTCAAAAAGCAGCTGTAAAGCCCTCATCGGCGCTTCCGCCTAAAAAATAGGCTTTTGTTTTCATTGTCTTTTCAATTAATACTATTCTTCTTATTTTGCTCGACACTTGGGTAGGTTTTTAGTTACCTCGCCGTAAATAAAAACAAAAAAGGGGATCGTATGATTCAAAAATTTTCTTTGTTAATGCTTTTAATCGGCTCTGCAGCGTTGGCTCACTTAAAAATAGGTACTTACGCTGGTGTTCAGGCCAATGGCCAAGCTTGCCAATTCACTGTTAAAAAAATTTACTACGTTAACAACGTAGCTCATCCTCTTAATGAACGCGTAGA
The DNA here is from genome assembly GCA_963932905.1 of uncultured Bdellovibrio sp. GTDB lineage: Bacteria > Bdellovibrionota > Bdellovibrionia > Bdellovibrionales > Bdellovibrionaceae > UBA2316. The sequence goes on along the minus strand of CAWVRN010000007.1, from coordinate 15,860 downwards.
CATTGATGTTCAAGGCGTGGCATTCACAATCCAACATCCTCCGGTTATTTCATCTGAAAAGAAAATGGCGTATTTCAATCACGATATGTTTCAAGGCATCTTGCCCACTCAACAAGGCGCAATGGCTTTTGAATTAAAAGTAACTCACGCGGCTCGCGCCACACGCGACGAAGCAATCCCGACAGAATTTCACTTGATTCAACACGTGTATCAAGGTGACAAACGTGGTTCTTTGGATTGCACTCTGCGTACGGCTCGATAACTTTTTAGATTTATAGGATTTGATTTAAAGGCGGCTTTGGCGATAAACCAAAGCCGCCTTTTTTTATGCTAATTTAGAGAGGACCTCAAATGCATTCTTGGATAGCTTATTCGACGCTGTCATTTGCTGAATTAACTTTCCTAGATACGATTTCTTATCTTCTGGCAAGCTGCCTACAACTTGTAATGTTGTAGCTAATCGCGCAGCGACCTGCGGATTAAACGCATCGATTTCCCCCAGTTTTCCTAAGAAGAAATCATAATGAGAATTATCTTGATGGAAGTAGAACAAATTGTTTCCAAAATTCCTAAGCAATGAATAAACCTGATTCGGATTTTCCTGGTTGAAATACCCTTGGGAGCAAACCCATTTGATAGTTTCGAATGTTTCGGGATGATCACTGGTCGCAATGGTTTGAAGCCATTTGTTTAGCACTAGCGGTTCTGATTTCCATTGCGTATAAAATTTTACAATCTCTTGCTTGCGGGCATCGCCAGTTAAAACTTTCAGCTGGGAACCAAATTGGAATAATACCGACGTAAAATTTTTAGTTTGGTACGGGTGAGGTTGTCCTTCTGCCGATTCTAGCAAGTCGGCCAAATTCATTTTCAATTCACGTTTGGCAGCACTGTTTTGATCATAGCGATCAGACTTAGCTTCTAGCTGAGTTAGTTCTGAATTTAGCTGGGATACTTTATTTTTCAAAGCGCTGCCTAGGTTTTTTCCAAAATAGGTTTTCATCGCCGATTCAGTTTTTTGAAAACCACTTGCATCTAAGAAACCCATAAACTGCATGATTACGGATTGAGACGGAAAGCTGAACAGTTTCGCTTTTACACGTTCTTCTAGTTTTTCATTTTTCAAAATGGATTCTAGCAGGCTGTTCAAGGGGTGCAACTTGTTGATAGCATCGCTTTTCTTTTCTAGTATTAACTGTGTATAAAGGCTCTTAAATGAGTTTAACCAATACTGCTGCAAAGATTCGTTACGATTGAATGTGTCGTCGTCGTTAAGTGCCAAAAAATAATAATCATCTAAGGGGCGGTTCCAAGAAACAATAATGGGGGCAGAAAAATTCCTTAAGAACGATACGACGGGTCGTCCGGACAAACCTTCCCATTTTACATCTAACGTGGGTGTTCTTAGCAAAATTAGTTTCTGGCCGTCGGAGTTTGTTTGTATTTGATTCGACTTAGTATCTAGTTTTTTTCCGTCGCGATCAAATAGATCTATAAAGATGGGTATTTCAAAAACAGACTCGATCTGTTCTAGGCGTAGAGTGTACGTCTTATTCAAAGAATCCCAAGTGTCGATGACGGAAACTTTAGGTGTACCGGGTTTTTGGTACCAGTTTACAAAGAGCTCAGAATTATAGCCCGATTCATCTAGAATAGTGGTGCGGTAGTCATCTGTCGTGATCGCGTGACCATCGTATTTTTTAAAATAGCGATCCATCGCTGTTTTAAACTGTTTCTTGCCCAAAATATTTTGCATCATGCGGATAACTTCAGCGCCTTTTTCATAAATGGTTGGCGTAAAAAAGTTGTCGACGGAATAGCATGATTCTGGGCGGACAGGATGTGCATTTGGTCCGGCATCTTCAGGGAATTGACGATTTTTCAATGTATCTACATCACGAATACGTTGAATTCCTTTTTCTGTCATATCGGCAGAAAATTGTTGGTCGCGAAAAACAGTTAAGCCTTCTTTCAGCGATAATTGAAACCAATTACGCAGGGTAATTCGATTTCCTGTCCAGTTGTGAAAATATTCATGGGCCACTACCGATTCAATATCAAAGAAATCAGTATCTGTTGCCGTCATACTGTCAGCAAGAATCAATTTAGAGTTGAAAATATTAAGGCCTTTGTTTTCCATAGCACCAGCATTAAAATCGTCAATGGCCACAATCATGTACTCAGATAAATCATATTCGCGATCAAATTTGTCCTCATCCCATTTCATGGCAAGTTTCAACGATTCCATGGCGTGCTGGCAACGAGGCGCTTTACCTTTTTCTGCATAGATTTCTAAATTTATTTTTTTTCCAGAACGAGTCGTATAGTTGTCTTTTAAAACATCCACATCACCAGCAAATAGAGCAAATAAATAGCATGGTTTTTTCCAAGGATCCTGCCATGTGACTCGATGACGAGTGTCACTCACGAACTTCTTATCAATGCGGTTCCCGTTAGAAAGAAGGATTGGGAATTTTTTAATGTCGGCTTCGATAGTTACTGTGTACATGGTCATGACGTCAGGACGATCTGGAAAGAATGTGATTTTGCGAAATCCTTCGGCTTCACACTGAGTCACCAAGAATGTCTTCGAAGCATAAAGGCCTTCCAGCGATTTATTTGCGTACGGATTTATTTTTGTTTTAATATTCAGTGTGAATTCTTTTGTTGTAGGCGTAATCATTAAGCCTTCATTTTTTTTATCCACTTTGAATTCCAAAGTTTGATTTCTATCAGTGAACGTCAGCTCTAAAATTTCTTGGTCTAGGCCATTCAAAAAAAATGGTTTAATTTCTTCCATTTGGTATTGGCTTTTTTGCCCAACAGTTACGTAGCTATCGAATATACTAAATTCAAGATCCAGTTTTAGAATTTGGTAGTGGGGTTTTTGATAATCTTTAAGAAACGTTTTTTCCATTTATTCCTCATATCGTTTGCAGTGCTCGCGACCTAAGTTAGCAGGAAAAAGGGTACGGAATCCACTCAAAAATAAAGTGTTTGACAGAAATTGCCTTTCCCTTTGGAATTATGGAATGTCAGCCAGTTTACGATCGCTTGTCATTGCTACTTCGCAGATAAAAGATGTCTTAAGGTTTTATGAAAACCTTGGGCTGACATTTAAAATCAAGAAGGTCAGTTTGGGCACCGAGTATTATTGGACAATGGCAAACGGGCTCGAGATTGCTTTCTTGGAAAAGCCGGATTTAAAACAAGATCCGCAGCCACATTACACTCTATCATTTGAAGTTAAGGATATCGATGCGAAATTTCAGCAGTTTGTTGCAAACAAATTCATTGGAATTTTGGATCCCACTGATTTTCCTGATGGCCGCAAAGCCATCGTGTTAGATCCTGACGGCCGTTCTGTGGAAATGACCGAAACCAAATAGGGGACCAGTTCTTGGTCCAGTAAAGCAAATAAGCTAGACAAATGCCCTGGGCGTGCGGTGCAATTTTTCTATATGAAAATGGAATTTCAGTTTTTCAGACAAGGTCGTCTTGCGTGGGCGTGCTTTATGCTTGCCTTAACTATAACTGCCAACGCCCAAGTGGAATCCAAATCGCAGGATTTGCAGTGGGCCGCTCAATATCGCCTGGAAGAACCCAGACCAAATCCGTATCAGCTGGACGAGTCTGAGTTTCAAAATTCGAAAAATCAAGGGCAGTGGCATACGCAGTACTACCCAATTGAAGTCACTGGGATTTTGCCACCGTTAAGGCCAATTAAAAAAATCTTGGATAACGATTTCAGAAATCCGTTGATTCGCATTCTTCAAGATCTGTTTCAAAAAATAAATATTTTTAAATCGTTTGATGATTTGATGAAGTGGTTAGGGTTAAATCCTTATCCTGATCAAAACGAAACCGGAATTTACAAAGTCTACGTTCCCGAAGATAAAATCATCAATCATCGATTTGGTATGGGGATGATGGCTCGCGGCGGGGCTACAGGCTTCACACTTAGCTGCACAGTCTGCCATTCAAGTTCACTTTTTGGTAAAACAGTTTTTGGTTTAACTAATCGTTTTCCTCGTGCAAACGAATTTTTCTTAAGAGCCACTCAAGCTATCAAAGTCGCACCGGCACCAATGTTCCAAGTTTATACGGGTAGCACGCCGGCCGAAATGAAATTGTTTAAACAAGTTCAATCAAATTTGAAATCTGTAGGCGCTGTGACGCCGCTGGCTTTGGGTTTAGATACATCGTTGGCACAAGTCGCGCTGAGTTTGCAAAAACGAAATCCAGATGCATGGTCGACGAAAAATTCATACTATGAAAAGCATCCACGTGCAGATTACCTAGACGCCATTCCTGCGGACAGTAAGCCGGCGGTGTGGTGGAATTTGAAATATAAAAATCGCTGGCTAAGTGATGGTAGTGTTATCAGTGGAAATCCGATCCTGACAAACATACTGTGGAATGAAATTGGGCGCGGTACTGATTTGGTAGAGCTGAACAGTTGGATCGATAAGAATGAACATGTTATTCGTGATTTAACTTCGGCCGTATTTTCAGTCGAGGCCCCACGTATCACCGATTTCTTTAGTGAAAACCAAATCAATATTCGCAGTGCTCAACGGGGCGAGGAACTATTCAAAGACAACTGTGCTAGCTGCCACGGAACGTATCATAAAAATTGGAGTTTGAATGAGTTTTCATCGGCACCCATTGCTGAGCAAATCAAAACGTACAAGGTCGTATATAAAAAGCAAACTCAGGTGAAAGATGTCGGTACTGACCCCTATCGTTACCTTGGCATGAAGTCCTTAGAGAAATTAAATCAATTACAAATTTCGCAAAACAATGGGATAGTAATACAAGCACAGAAAGGTTACGTCCCACCACCACTTGTCGGTATTTGGGCGCGTTGGCCTTATTTTCACAACAATTCAATTCCTAATCTTTGCGAGCTTTTAACGCCCGCTCGTTTAAGGAAGAAAGAGTTTTATCAAGGACCAGCTGTGGACAAGACAAAAGATTTTGATTTCGATTGCAATGGTTATCCCGCGCCTAGCGTAGCTCCAGTTGCATGGAAAAAAGATCCCGAGCTGAAATTTGATACTCGCAAAAAGGGTATGGGTAACATGGGACATGATGAAAGTATTTTCATAGTAGACGGCCAAGAGATTTTATCGGCGGCTGACAAAAAAGATCTGATTCACTTCTTGCAGACACTCTAACAGTTGAAACAGAGTTGAATCGTGAAATCTAAATTTTTATCCTCGTCGTTGAATTCGGTTAATCAAAAATTAGAAACTGTTTCAAAGGCCCGCTTAATAGTGGGTCTGCTTGTTTTAGTCTGCTGGTTTTATCCGGTTATTTTTAGTTCGGGTATGGCTGTTTTGTATCCCAGCAGTATATTGTTTATCATTGCATTTGTGGCTCTGGTGTATAAAAGCGCACGTATTCGTGAATTCAAAGAATACTTATTACAGCGCGAAAAAATGACTGAACGGCGTACGTGCCAAAATCAAACAGATTTTAAATACACTCCCGATGAGACCAATCGCTGGGGGCAGTTGGTTGCTAAAATGAATTTGGACAAATCGGCTCACTGGGACGATTTGGATTTAGTGAAAGCGCACGGCCTATTACAAGCCATTCACACAACGGGTAATGCAGAATCATTGCAGTCGATAATTAATTTGATGCGCCGAAATCCACTAAGTAAACAACAAATTCAAGAACGCCAGAATCGTGTGAAAATTTTGTCCCGCGGTCCGCGCCGCAAAGGTTTGGCGTTGCTGACTTTAAATCCTGAATCTTCGAGTGTAAATTCAACGCATGTGTTGCTGAAAGAATCGTTAGTCGATAGTCAATCCTGGGTGTACGCGGTCTACGCATACTATGCGATTCTTATTGTGTGTTATGGCTTGTTTTTGATCAAAGGCATAACCGCGTTCGCCGCAGTATTGTTTGGTCTATTTTTTATTTTCCCAATGGTGAACACCAAGGTAAAAATTTTCAAAACGTTAGCTTGGGTAAGTGGTTTTGAAGCGCAATTGAATCGATTGCAAAAAGTAAAAAAAATAGTTCATTCGTATGCCGTCAAAGCCGAAAAAGAAAACGTTCCCATGTTGCAGTCCTTTTTAGATTCTACAAACGGAGTGTCGTTTGAAAGTTCGATCCAAGAATTGAACCGAATTATCGGCGCTATGGGATTGCGACAAAACGTAATTTTGTATGCCATCGTTCATGCTTTTTTACCTTGGGATTTTTATTGGACAGCGCGTGCGGAAAATTTACGAAAACGGTTAGAAAAAATATACCTACGTTGGGTAGAAGACTTAGTTGAATTTGAGGCGATCGCATTGCTGGCAGAATATTCGTCTAATATCACAAATGGAGTATGGCCGGTGATTAAGGACGAACAGGCGACTTTGATGGGTCGCGGTTTGCGGCATCCATTAATACCGGCTCGATATGTGGTTTCAAACGATGTGGAATTGAATACGACGACTCGGAAATGTCTGCTGATTACGGGATCCAATATGTCAGGTAAAAGTACCTTTTTAAGAACGCTAGGGATCAATTTGGTTTTAATGCGTTTAGGTGCTAAAGTGCATGCAAGTCAGCTGGACGCATCTCCGTTTCAAGTTCTGACATCATTAAAACGAGTGGATTCTTTAGAAGAATCCCTTTCCACCTTCTATTCGGAAGTTAAGAACCTAAAAGAGATTCGGGATGAATGTATCAGTCATACCAGCATCTACCTAATTGACGAAATTTTTAGGGGTACAAACAACCGAGAGCGCTTGATCGGGGCTCAAAAATATATTAAAGCCTTATTGCAGTCTCCCAGCATTGGTTTAGTAACGACTCATGATCTTGAGCTTTCGCAAATGGATCAAGAGTACAGCAATTTGGTCAACGAACACTTTGCCGACACGATTGAAAATGGGAAAATGACTTTTGACTATAAAAAGAAATTGGGTCCATGCCCTAGCACAAATGCGCTGAAGGTTATGGAGATGGAAGGTGTTTTTTGAAGACCGCAGAAAAAGCTTTATTTGATGAACTGAAAAAACAATTGTCATCGTGGATTCACCAAGTCTTGACTAAGAACGCCGATATTATGGCGACGGGTTTGGACGTCAGTGAAAAAACTATTTATGACACTTTGGCGGAGCCACCTCAAAAAGAAATGGGTGATTTTGCTTTTGGTTTATTCACTTTCGCCAAGGCTTTAAAAAAAGGTCCGCCTATGATCGCGGGTGCTTTGGTAAAAGAATTTCCAGCTAGCGATTTGTTTTCAGTTCAGGCGGCAGGTCCTTATTTAAATTTCAAATTTTCGAATAAGGCATTTGCGCAATGGGTGTTAAATCCAATTTTGGATAGATCGTATTTCAAACGGAGAATGTATCAATCGTCGCCAAAAACGATGATTGAATACTCGCAGCCAAACACTCATAAAGAACTTCACGTTGGGCATATGAGAAACTTGTGCTTGGGTGATTCTTTGATCAAGCTACTAAAATTCTCTGGCCAAGATATTCTGTCTTCCACTTTTCCGGGTGACGTGGGAACTCACGTTGCTAAATGTTTATGGTATATGAAGTATCACAACAAAGAAGCGATTCCAGCGACGGGTAAAGGCGAATGGCTTGGCCGTATGTATTCTACTGCCAATAATAAATTAGAAGCAGAAAAAGGTACACCTCAGGAAGACATCAATCGCGGTCAGTTAACTGAAATCTTGAAGCAACTCGAACATAAAAAAGGTGAGTTCTACGATTTATGGAAAGAAACTCGCGAATGGTCGATTGCACTGATGAAAAGTGTCTACGCATGGGCGGGTGTTACATTTGATATGTGGTATTGGGAATCGGATGTAGACAGTGCTTCTGTAGCGCTAGTTCAAGATTTATATAAACAAGGCAAGCTGATTCAATCCCAAGGCGCGATCGGTATGGACCTAACCGCCGAAAATCTGGGTTTCTGCATGCTTTTAAAATCAGACGGTACCGGTTTATATGCCAGCAAAGATCTGGAATTGGCGCGACGTAAATTCACCGACTATAAAATCGAGAAATCTATTTATGTCGTCGATTTAAGGCAGGCGTTGCATTTTCAACAAGTGTTCCGTGTTCTTGAAACTATCGGTTTTGAGCAAGCTAAAAATTGCTATCATTTGCAATATAACTTTGTCGAATTGCCAGACGGTGCGATGAGCTCACGCAAAGGAAACATTGTTCCGTTGTCAGAGCTAGTTAAGCAAATGGAAGCCAAGATCACGACAGATTATTTAACTCGCTACAAAGGTGAATGGCCAGATTCTGAAATCAAAGAGACGGCAACTAAAATTGCCCAAGGTGCGATTAAGTATGGAATGCTAAAGCAAGATCCGGGTAAAAAAATAGTATTCGAAATGTCTGAATGGTTAAAATTAGATGGAGAAAGTGGTCCATTCATTCAATATTCCTACGCACGTATCAATAGTTTAATTCAAAAAGTGGGATTAACAGAAAAACCGGGACATCAAATACCTTGGGATACGATGGTAGAAAAACCTGAACGTGATTTAGTTCAGTTCTTGTCGTACTTCCATCACTATGTGTATTTATCTGCCGAGAATTATAAGCCTAGTACATTGTGTGGATACTTATATGATTTAGCGAAGCGATTTAACTATTTCTATCATGAATGCCCAATTGCGCAGGCTCCGACAGAACAATTGAAAGAAGCCCGAGTGAATTTAGCTCGCGCAACGGGCCTAGTTCTTGAGCAAGGTTTAGCTCTGTTAGGTATTCCTGTTCCACAAAGAATGTAGTCTTGGCTACATTCTTCTGATTAAATCGTAACCTTTTAAATAACTGATATATTCTTGAACAAAGGTGTCGGATGCTTGCGGTGCGCTGATTGTTTTTGCGCATTGATCAATAGTCCAATACGTTTTGTGACATGCCACTGGTTGATAGCAGGTGGCAAAACTGCATTTCAAACTGGCCCCACGGAAAGGCGTATAGAATTTCAAATTTTCCAATGGTTCCTGTAGAGCTAATTGTGCTGAAACAGTTTCTAATTGTGCCATACACTGCGATTGAATTTTTGAACCATAGTTGCCCGATGGGCAAAGCCATTCTCTAGCTAAAGCAGCATACTCTTCACGATCTAATGATTTAGCTAAGTTTTTGTTTGAAACTTGAACAGTCAATGAAGTCGCCATAGCGGCAAGACATTTGTCCTCGGAAATATTTGGGCAAAAGAATTTGTAAAAATTTAAACCTTTTTGATATTTACCGTAGTGGCCATTGTAGGCGTGATTATCCGGTTTCATACGATAACATGCACCGAAACAATTCTTTTCTGAGGCAAGCATATCTTTACTTGTGCTACTTAGATTTTTTGAGCTGGCGGGATCTACGAAATAAAAACTTCCGTCTTTGTGTAAGGTTTCAAAGTGAGTTCCCGTTAACGCGCCGGCCACGGGGATGCCCCACATTTTTGAAAGATAGGCAGCTAGGTGATGACCATTATTGCATCCATTCAATACAGCGTAAGCATCATCCGTGAAATGGCTAACTAATTTTTTTGTTTCTTTATCATATGGATACCAACGAACGTCTTTGTCGCCAACCGCGTCTAAAAAGATACCTTCTATGATGGCGCCATGACCAAAAGAACTAAACGATGCAATTTTCGTGAATTTAGTAAGTTCAGCGACAAATGTTTTTGGGTTAAGCAATTCTGAATTCAGTTCAAACTTAGAAAGTCCCATTTTCTTCATTTCAACTTTTCCAAGGAAGCCATCTTGAGGTAAATAAACGATCACTTGATCGTCTGGGAAACGTTCGGCAATTTTATTCGCTTTAGAGACAGCGGATAGGTGAGGAAGCAATCCCAGATCATTACCGCGGCTAGCTACAATAACGTGTGTTCGTTTTTCTAAATCAATTGTCTGTTCCGAGGAAACAATCGCTCGAAAATACGAAGCATAAGACATGCTGCTTAAAAACAATGATGCCGATAAAAATATAAAGAACTTAGAAAACATAGAGACCCCACCTAATATAGAAAAACCCGATGCCTTCATACACCAAGAGGTGACCATTTAGGTCATTTTTGTGAACTATTGGTAAAAATGATTGGATTGTCTAAACTGATGACAGTCGAAAGCAACCATGAAAGGATTGATGGTATGTCAGGCAAAGCAGAAGTTGGGAATAAAGCTGAATCATTAATTAAACTCTCTTCCGGTGGTTTCATTGTGCCTGCGTTTTCGGTAGTGGGTGCTGAGCTTTTTCGTAAGCACAAAAACAAACCTAATCGTGGTGACCTTATATCTGAATGGATTGATAAAGAAATTGCGATTGATCCTGGGAAAACATATGCGGTTCGATCTTCAGGAAATAAAGAAGACTCAGCTTCAGCATCTTTTGCCGGGTTATTTTCTACCTACCTAGATGTATCTGGGAAAAAAGATATCGTCGAGTCTGTGTTGAAATGTTGGGACGCAGTTGATACTGAACGGGTCACAGCCTATTGCCAAACGAAAAATATAGATCCATTGAGTCTAGATATGTCCGTGATCATTCAAGAATACGTTGTCGGTGATTTTTCTGGCGTCGCATTTACAATGAATCCTCAAAATGGCCATCACAATCAAATGATAGTTGAACTTGTTCATGGCAGCGGTGAAAAACTGGTATCAGGGCAAGTGAATCCTGATTTTTTTGAAATTGAAGTTACGGATGACAGTTTTCAGATTCTGAATGAACGAAAAGAACAGAAAGTTTTCGGTGACTTTATTGCGCGTGATATTTTTTTAGGTGATCTGATTCAAAAAATGAAAATGGTGCAAGCCTATTTTCAATCACCACAGGATATTGAATTCACGGTCAAGAAAGGAACTATTTACTTTCTGCAATCGCGTCCGATTACATTCTTTAACTACACAGGATTTGATTCTGTTTGGACGACAGCAGATTTTCGTGATGGCGGCGTTTCTTCGGCAGTGGTATCACCTGTGATGTGGTCACTATATGGAAACGTTTTCAGTTCTTCCATGGAAGTCTACTTTCGCTATCTTGGCTTGTTAAATTCTTTTCCTAAAGAAAAATTGAAGTGGTATCGAGTTCTATATGCAAAACCCTATTGGAATGTTGAGCTTGTAAAAGAGATTCAGTTGCAACTTCCGGGATTCCGAGAAGATACATTTGATCAGGATCTATCGATACCGAAAGTCTATGAGGGGCGCGGACGTGAATCGGGTTGGGGACTAGGAAAAATTATCAAGGCCATCCCGGTATTATTGAAAATTTCCTCAGGATTCAAAAAACAAGAAGCCATTGCGGAAAACTGGATTCATACCTTTTCTTCTATCGAAAAAAAATGGCAATCGGTGACTTGGTCGACTTTGTCTGAAACTGATTTATTACATAAATCGAAAGAACTTTACGAGGAACATTTTAAATTAGAATGCGATTACTTTACTACGATCTACAATGCTTCTAACGCAAAAATGTTTTTCATCGAAACCTTAACGGCAATACAAAAGAAAGTCGAAGGCATCCACTATACTGAACTTATTAAAAGTATGGATAATCTATCGGTGCTAAGCCCGCTGAACTCTCTGCAAGACATTGCCGCCGCAATTCAAAAAGATCCACAGGTTATGGCTCAGGTTCTAAAAATTTTGGATAACGTCCATTTGGGAATGGATGTAAAGCATGCGCAAATCACAGCACTGCGGCCGGAACTGGCGAAATCTATTAATCTGTTTTTTGAAAAGTATTATCATCATAGTACAAAAGAATTAGATTTACGTGTTCCCAGATGGGCAGAAGACAAATCGTTTTTTTATGGAACATTAAAATCGACTTTGGCAAATCCTGTGGACATAGCTAAAAAGCCAAATAAAAACTCGAGCCTCGATAAAATAGAAAACTATTTTGACGGTAATGCCCTTGCCAGAATAATGTCAAAATCGACTTTTGAAAATCGGTTGGCGCGTCTGAAGAAATTTTTGTGGTTACGCGAAGAAGTGCGCGATCGATCGACGCGAATGTATTTTTTCATTCGGCAATGGTTGTTATTTTTAAATCATAGATATCAGGTCGACGATGTTTTCTTTTATCTATCGATAGAAGATATATTTGAATTTATTGAAAAGCCTGAAAAACGGGGACGTCTTCGCGCCAAAGCCGAAGAAACTAAACGATATGCTCGAGGATTTGAACGGTTTAAAAACCCTAACGAAGTCGGGCTAGCTGGAAAGTCGGTAAGTCTGCTGGACATTTCAAATGATAAATCTTTATCGGGTTTAGCTTGTTCCCCGGGTAAAGTTCAAGGCAAAGTTCGAGTTTTAAAATCGATTCAGGATTCTTCATCCTTACTGAAGGGTGAAATCATGGTGGTGCCATACACAGATCCAGGTTGGACGCCTTTATTTGGTTTAACAGCCGGTGTAATCACCGAAACGGGTGGACTGCTATCACATGCAGCCCTAATTGCACGTGAATATTCCATTCCTGCGGTGCTCAATATACCCGATGCAACTGAAAAATTAAAAACGGGAATGCAGATAGAGCTTGATGGAAGCTCTGGACGTGTCTTAATTTTAAGTGATGTCTGAAAATCTGACCGAATACTACCAAAACTATGTAAAACCTCAATTAGGTCAGCTGATCCGTATTTTGCGATTGGACAAAAGTTTTCAGGCCGCTGAGGGCGATCAGATGACCTATTTGTCGTCTGGGAAGTCAAAAACTGTTTTCGATTTTCTAGGTGGCTATGGTTCCGCTATCTTGGGCCACAACCCAAAGTTTTTGTTAGATGAAGTTGACCAGTTCTTTAAGAGTAAAAGGGTGATTCAAGCGCAGGCTTCGCTGCGATCAGAATCCGCGCAATTAGCACAATTGATTCACACACAGGTTTCGACGGAACTGGGAACGTCCGATACGTTTATTTCGACGTTTGCTAGCACGGGAACCGAAGCAACCGAAATAGCATTGAAAAATGCGATGCTGATTTGGCAGCATAAAAAAGATAGCCTGAAGAGGAATCTTTTGTCACTCGTGCAATCTAGCTACACTGATGAAGAACAACAGCAGGTCTATCAAGCTTTAATAAATGAAATTGATGCGACAGTTCCAGTGCTTGTTTCTTTAACTCGTAGTTATCATGGAAAGACAGCGTCGGCCGTTTTGTCTTCAAGTAGCGATTACTATAAAAAAATGTATTCGTCGTTGTTATTTAAAACCGTTTTTTTAGATCCGGAAGCAGACTGGGATTACACGCTAGCCTCGCTGAGAAAAAACAGTAAGACGATTGAATTTAAAGATAAGGAATTCTTATTTTCGCCGTTCATTGGATTTATTTTTGAACCGATACAAGGCGAGGGTGGAATTCGTCCTATTCCTTTAGAAAAACTATCAAAGGCATTTCGATTTGCGGCTCAGGTACAGATCCCTACAATTGCCGATGAAATTCAATCAGGATTGTATCGTACGGGGCGGTTATTGGTATCCGCAGACCTCGGGCTACAGCCGGATATGATTCTTCTAGGAAAAAGTTTAGGTGGTGGTTTAGCAAAAATATCAGCGATGGTTTGCCGTAGCCAATCCTATGTCCGCGAACTGGGTGTAATTCATTCGTCCACCTTTGCCGAAGATGATTATTCGTCTCGACTGGCCATTGTTACTTTGCAATACCTTGAGTCTAACAAACTGGATTTAGAAAAACGCGCGGACGAATTCGAAGCCGATATAAAAATGTTTTTTCAGAATTTATCTAAGAAATATCCAAAATGGATTAAAGATATCCGTGGTAAAGGATTTTTTCTAGGTGTTGAGTTCAACTTTTTGGAAAATGATCATGTTCCCACGTTATTATATTCTCTGGCAATAAATGGGCATGCGTCTTATTTATTAACGAGTTATTTGTTAAACCGGCATCAAATTCGAGTGGGTGTTACATTAAGTTCGCCAGAAACCCTACGCATCGAACCACCTGCACATATTTCTGCCGATGCTGTTAAGCAATTAAAACTAGCGTTTGAAGAGCTACTTGAAACCTTGGAAACGTACAGTTTGGGAAATTTATTTTCACATATTTTTTCAAAAGACGAAATCATTCCCAACCGTCCTCCATTGCTGCAAAAACCATTGTTAAGCAAACCGCCTGAAATCAAGGATGTCGCCTTCCTTGGGCATATAATTAATTGGGATCATGCCCAGCGGTTAGATCCGAGTCTGCGTGATGTGAAAATCGATCGACTGAAAAAGTTTTTTACCTCGTATGCCGAATTCAGTAAACCATTTCGTTATCACCAGCAAATCATCGAATCGGCTGACGGTCAGAAAGTTCGCTTGAATTTGTATGGCCTTACAGTGGTGTCTGATTTTTTTGAATCGGATATTAGGCGACCGATGCCGATTATGGTGGATACGATTCAAGAATTTGTGGATGAACTTAAAACCGATAGCAACGACTATTTAGGGTTGGGGCAGTTTACAAGTATAGTTACTAAAAATGGTACGATGCTGGATTCAAAGGGCCTTGCCATCACTACGGGGAACAGTCTAACCGCCGGTTTCGCTATCGAGGCTATTGAAACATTTGTGAAGACTCGGCAGTTGCGGTTAGAAAATTTAAATATTGGCATCGTTGGTTTTGGTGGAAATATCGGACGAGCGGTTACGCAAATATTAGCGGCTCATGGTTCGAATCTAACTTTGGTTTATAAAGAAGCATTTGATACTAGCCCGCGCTTTCAAGCGGCAGTGGATGATTTGCTATTGTCCAGCCGAATTGATAAATGTAAATTGCACCCAACAGCGGATTTTAGTGATCTTAAGAAGTGTGACATAATAGTTCTTGGTACAAATTCAACTCAAGAGTTATTGCAAACCGAACACTTGAAGAGAGGCTGTTTGATAGTGGATATTTCTGTACCGTCAAATGTATCGCGCGCCGTTCGTAGTTCTAAAGATTATGTGTATGCTTCTGCTGGCTTAGCCAGATTGCCCAACAATCAGAAGATTGATCATTCGTGGTTACCGCTACTTAGTGGTGACTGTTTTGCTTGTTTAGCAGAGACAATCGTTCTTGGTCTGTCAAATTTCGAAAGCTCGTTTTCATTGGGTGATTTAAGCGTCGAGCGAGTTCAATTAGTTCGTCAGCTGGCAAAACAACGTGGATTTACTCTGAATCGAGGAATACTTTGAGTTCGAATGAAATACTGAATCAAAAAACAAAAGAACGTTATTCACTGTATGCTCGGTTTTATCCGTTATTGGCATTGCTGGCTTATTACATTATTTGGCGCGGAAATATTTTTAAACACATACAGTTTTTCAAAAATCTAGTGACTGAGAAAAGTATCATTCTAGATATCGCAACTGGCGACGGCAGTTTGACCGCCGCTGCCCTTTCACCTGCAAAGACAGTGAATGTGGAATCGTTGATTTGTTTGGACATCTCGCCGGATATGCTTAACAAGGCCAGGAGAAATCTGAAATCAGAAAAATGCCAATTTGTTTTGGGGGATGTTGGTAAGATGCCTTTTTCGAACGGGCAATTCAAAGTCGTATCGTGTTTTGGTGGTTTGAATTCATTTCCAGATGTTCCCTTAGCATTAAAAGAAATTCATCGCATTTTATCGGCAGACGGTAAAGTACGTGGATCTGCATTGTTGTTGCCTCAGAGTCCATGGAGGCAGAAGAAAATCCGTCAATGGATTGAAGAAGGTTATCAAACACAAACGATCACGACATCTAAATTAAAGAAATGGATTGGCGATGCGGGATTTAATATTTCGGTGGAAAATCAAATCGGGGATGTCGTTTTGTTTGAGTTAAAAAAGTAAGAACTGGCCCCTTACTTTGCATTTGGAATAGTATTTGTTTAAGGCTCATTTA
>CAWVRN010000006.1:0-161820 GCA_963932905.1 uncultured Bdellovibrio sp. | reverse complement strand
ACCCACCATGGGCCGTGTAGAACCGTAGAACCGTAGAACCGTAGAACCGTAGAACCATAGCAATGACGGTTGGAATCTGTTGTTTGCAATTTAAATGGTGCCCGGCGAGGGACTTGAACCCCCATGCCTCGCGGCGCTAGATCCTAAGTCTAGTGTGTCTGCCAATTTCACCAGCCGGGCAAATGCGAATAGGAAATCATTTGTAGCCAAAGTCGATTCTAAAATCAAACCTTTTTCGGCTACAAAGTTAAAATTATTTTTCAGCGATTAGTTTTTTGTAGTCACCAGCTCTCATTAACTGAGCTAGTTCTTTTTCAGTGTCCATCTCGATGCGGATTAACCAGCCATCGTTCATTGGATCGTCGTTTAACGGAGCAGGGTCATCAACAAGCGTATTGTTTACTTCGATAACAGTTCCAGAAACGGGTGAATAAAGGTCGCTCACCGCTTTAACGCTTTCAACTACCCCAAATGGTTGATTTTGAGTAACTTTTTGACCTTCTTCTGGAAGTTCTACGTATACGATTTCACCTAGTTGGTTTTGTGCGAATTCAGTAATTCCTACTGTGACGATATTTTCATCAACTTGAGCCCACTCGTGTTCTTTTGTGTAGTAATTATCTTCTGGAATTCTGTAAACCATTCTAAACCTCTATTTTTAACGGTATTAATCGCTACCAAATACAATTTGTTTTGCCCCGAAAGTCAAGGCAAAGCCTTAAACAAAAGGCGTTTTGCACACCTGTGCTTTAACTTTACGTCCGCGTATATCCACAAGGATTTCGGTACCGATTTCAGCGTCTTTAACGTTCACATAGCCAATACCAATAGGTGCATCTAAAGACGGCGAATGGGTCCCGCTTGTTATCCAGCCTGTTTGCGCGCCATCGGCAGAATATAATGTGTACATTTCACGGGGAATTCCCTTTTCCAGCATGCGCAAACCGATAAGCTTCTTCTTTAAGCCGGCTTCTTTGCCTTTTAAAATGGCAGTTCGACCCATAAAGTCTTTGGCGTCGGGTTTAATCGCCCATCCCAATCCAGATTCGTATGGATTGATTTCGTCATTGATTTCATGTCCGTACAAAGACATTTTCTTTTCCGTGCGTAAAGTATCACGAGCACCTAGGCCGATGGGTTGCACACCAAAGGGTTGTCCTTTTTCCAGCAAAAAATCCCATAGACTTTCAGTTTCGCTCCAGGGAACAAAAATTTCGGCACCACGTTCGCCCGTATAACCCGTGGTCGCGATGATGACATCAACTGGTTTGCCTTTGTGGTTAGTAAATTTCCGATGAAGGACACTGAAGGTTTTTACGTTATCAAAAGATTCATTAAAAATGGCGTTCAACAACGCTAGAGCGTTCGGACCTTGTACCGCGATCTGTCCCCATTGACTACTTTCATCAGTTATCTGAGCTCCGCGATTGTTTTTAGTCATCCAAGCAAAATCTTTGTCTTTGTTGGCAGCATTTACGCACACCAGGTAGTCACTATTTTTTTCTAGGCAATAAACGATGATATCATCAACTAGGCCACCCGTTGCATTGGGTAGCAACGAATATTGTGCCTGGCCCGACTCAAGTTTCGCAACGTCATTTGTAGTTAACCACTGTAACGTATTTAATGCCTCTGGACCTTTGAAGCGAATTTCACCCATATGAGAAACATCAAAAAGCCCAACGGCTTTTCTAACCGCGTGATGTTCTTCTTTCAGTTGTGTGTACTGAATAGGCATTTCCCAACCGGCAAAACTTACCATTTTGGCGCCACGCTTTTTATGATTGTCATTAAGGGGTGTTTTTTGAACGTTTGTATCCATAATATTTCTCGTTTTAAATGTGACTAAAAGAATAACAATTTCTGAAACAAATTAGTTTTTTCTGGAGTAAACTGTCAATCTATTTAACGAGCGAAAACTCCGATATCATAATGAGTGTCTCATACTGAAAATGCACATAGAATCTGAATATTCTGTGCTATCCTAACTATGTGAATATTGGGGGACTCTTATGAAAATCAACCGAAATTTCTTATCTGGCTTTTCTGCGTGGGTTGCGTTGAGCGTAGTAAGTATTCTTTTCTTCCAGAACTGCGGTCAGCAGGGCGACATTGCGCTGAAGATGGAAGAGACGGCATCTGATACTCTGGTGCAGGACATCTGTGCTGTGAACCCCACACACGTTCGTTGTACAAATGCACAGCCCACTGGTAAAGTCGAAGAGTATCGTTACATCGACGTATCTCAACCAGTTATCCCTGATTTAAAAATCTTCTTGGTGTTAGACAACTCGGATTCAATGCGCGTAAGCCAAGTTAATTTAGTGAACAATATTGAAAAAATGTTTTCGGCGAACAGCCAAGGTCTTGCGGATTATAATTCAGAGATCTTTATTTTAACGACAGCTCAATTAAACAATATTGGTAATTCACTATTTAGATCAACTGTAGATGCTAAAAATGATTATCAAAAAATTATTGAAAAGATCTACGAAATTTCAAGTGTTCAATTTGTTCAAAGCATGATCGAAGTGTTCCGTCCAGCTGAAGGTAATTTATCGGCAAGAAAAACTTCTGGGTTATTAGAAGGCGACATGGTCGGTTTTAAATTACGTACGGTGCGTGCTCCATCAAGCGTCGGGACGAAATACGACGTGCTAAATTCTGAATTTTCGCCAGCGTATTTAACTCACGTTGATCAACCTAGCATTGTATCAGTTAAATATTCAAAGGGTGAATCCATACAAGACCTTGTAAATAAAATAAAAGCTCGTGTGGAGTTTTTAGATCCAGATAAACAATTCTTATCGAAAAGCATCGCTTATAATGGTTCAACAGTTGATAACGTTCCGTTGTCTGAAGTAGTAGAAAAAGAGAGTGGTTTGTGCGCGATGGCCCGCGTTCTTCATGAAGTTAAAAACAATCCAGAAAACTCATTAATCAAAAAAGGTGAATTAGCAACTTTCATTCTAGTATCTGATGAAAAAGAACATGATCCTCAAGGTTTGGAATGTGTTAAGTCTTATAAATTCCAACAACCAGTTCCAGGATTTTTATATAAAGGTGAGTGTGCAGATACAGATTCCAATGTTTCTTACGCAATCCCAAGTAATAAAACAGTTACGTTCAAAGTTAAAAAGCCATACACACGCCACGTTCTTTGGGCCTACGAAAGTATTCAACCTGAGTTAGCAGAAAGAATGGCAAGTTGCGATATTAAATTTAATCAATCGTTAGCTCGTTTAAAAGTATTGAAAAATACCCACGTGGTAACATTTGATAGAAAAGTTGTCGATTCAAAAGGTGACGATGTTGTTGATTTCTGGAAGCATGATTTGAAATTTGACCGTGTTAACATCAAACACAATTTGAATTTCACTCGTACAACGTTAAAACATAAAATCAACTTTAATCGTACCAGCCAAAAATATGCAGTGACTGGTAAACGTACTCATACAGCTCCAAAATATGCTGTAGATATCAAACGTAAAAAAGTGGCTAAGTATCAAAGAGTAAACTACAAGCGCGAAACTATTCTTAAAAAAGAGGGTAACCAAACAGTAGTAGTTGAAACTTACACGCCTCCGAGTCCCATTCGTGTGTCTAATGTAAATTTTGCTAGTATTTCACAATGTACTCAAGACTGGTTAAGAACAGTTCCTGCTGTTTATTCATTAGAGAAAACATTGAGTGCTAATGAAAGTTACAAATACACAGTTACTGAGTGTGTGATCAATAACGATGAGACGGCTGATAATAAAGTTGTTGAAGTTGTTGGTGTTCAACCAGCAGCGTCTAGCTGTAGCGAAGCTTTAGCTAAAGGTGTATATTCCGAAGGTACACTCGCTGCTAACGAATCTTTCACCTACTTATCAGTAGATTGTTTAAGCCGCGCTTCCATAGTAACGATTGCGCCATTGAATATTGCTAAAGACGGAGTAACTCCTTCGGCGTCTTCGTGTACACCAGCATATGCTAGTTCTATTGACTCGTCAAAACCAAGCGTAGATAGCGGTAAAGGCGAAACACTAGTGTATAGTGAGATTGCTTGTAACGATGCTTCGACAACAGCAAACAACGTCGAGATTGCAAACCTTTCCGGCGCGGCCCCTGTGTCCGGTTTGTTAGACCATATCAAAACACAAGATGGTAATAGGTCGAATACGTCTTATTCCAACTATTCCGCAACTGACACAAATGTTGTTGAAGCTAACCAATCTATTCTGGTAGTCGGAGCCGCTCCTTCCAATTCAACAGACATACATAATAATATCGTTGCTAAAGATGGAAAACGTGCGAATACGTTGTATTCCTCTGAGTCAGCATCTTCGGCCAACGTGGTCGAAGCTAACCAAGCAATCAACGGCATTGACGGAAAATATGATTCGGCCGTTAACGGTGCGTTGAATTCTTACATCGCTACTAAAGATGGTAAGACCAATGTGAGTTACGACAACACAAGCGTAACAAACAAAGCGACTTATAAAGCTTCGTTGGCAGTTAAAGTTACTGTTGACGGTAAAGCACCCGCGACATGTGACGTAGCATATGCTTCAAACATTGATAACAGTAAACCAGCGTTGTCGTCAGGCCAGTCTCTTGTATACTCAAAGGTTTCATGTTCCACTACGTCTTCCTCTCCTTACCAAATTGTACGTAACAACGTTCCTGTGAAATATGATGGTGGTTATGGACACAAAGCAGTTCCTTATGAATCCGACTTGGGTGCGGATGTAGGCTCGTCTCGTGCATGTTCGGATACCGAGTTAAGCGATATATTAGCGCAAGAATCCGCTGCTTCGCCGGCTCTAAATATCGATGGTAATATTCTGGTTCCAGATCTAAAAAATCACTGCCGAGTTTACAATTCGGAAGTCACTTGGACCAATGCTAATAAAACAAAAATCTTGAATGCCATTAACTCTGATTCAGCCGTAAAATATTCTACAAACGCAAGCCAGTGTGAAACGGCCATTGCTTCCTATTGCACAGGTAACGCGACTAACAATCCAAATTCATTGTTAGCTTGTGAGAATAAGCCAACAACTTACGTTTCCTATCGCGCTTATAAGCCGGAATATCGTAAGTATTCGTTGAAACCTCCAGTGAAACCAGCGGATGCTGCCGAACTTCATTGGTTTGGTTTTGAGCAGATTGTTACTAAAAATAAAGCTGGTCAAGATGTTGGCGTGAACTTATTAAACTTAACCTGTGCTGAAGTCCCCGGTGCTTGCGTAGGTGCAACGGCTGCTCACAATTCAGTTGTGGTTGGTGAATACTTCAAACAAAAATACTCTGGTGGGAATGCTACTGATTACGCAGCATTGGCTAAAGTCGCTCGTTCCGCAAACACAGTAACGGATTCAGTAGGCCTAGTAGCTTGTAACGGAAGCTTTATGACTGACTATTCTGAGTGCCGTGATAAATCAGTTCAATATTCGAACTATCTTTCATATGATTCTTCGCTAACTGATGTAGCAGTTGCCAAAGCGATCGATGCCCCAGTTAGTTGTGATGATCTATGTACAGCAGATTCTTGTAAAACAAAAGATGCGAGTAGTTTTGCAGTGCCATATACTGGTAAAACTATGAATCAGTTCTACAACAATGCGTGTAGCATTGGTAGTGTTGCAACAACGGGTTCGTCGGTTCGTTCAATGGCTTCAGTTCGATTAACGATTGCTAACAGTGATAGTGCCAAATACCAACATGACGTTGATGTGTGTTCGTTAACTTGCGCTGAAAGTGGCTTGTGTAAATTGGCTGTTAATAGTGAAGTTGATAATTCACAATCCACTGTAAGACAATACATCGCAATGAAAAACCAAAACATGGATCCTGCAAAAGTGGCGTCTTGTAAGATGGTCCGTAAGGCATCGGTACAAATCACAGGTAAATCAAGTTTCGCAGTGGTTGAAAACGAATGCACTAAGCCTTCCGGAATAGTGTTGCCGAATAAATACGTTCGTAGCAAAGTTCAATACTACGACGCAGATCCAAGTCCATCAAATGAAGTTAAGCTAGTTCGCGAGAACGAAATTAACTTAGAAAACTATATTAAAAACAGTTTCGATAACGTACTTGGTGACGGTTATGTAAGCATGATTGCGTTTGCTAACCAAAGTGTAACCAACGGTGTAGCGGAAGGTGCTGATTACAACCGAATCGCTCAAAGCGTAGGCGGTCAAATCCGCGACGTTAAGGCCGATAGTAGTGTATATGGTGATGCACTGAAGTTCTTAGGTGAAAAAGTAGCGGCTCAATTAGCCAGCTCTTTCAAAGTGGTAGATATCGATCCATCACAACAAATCACAAGAGTTTGGTATTCATCATGGTTCACAAAAGGCAAATTCATCGAATTGAGTCCAACGGATTACACAGCAAGTGCAAACTCATTCGTGATAACGAACCCAGATATTGTAAACAAAATTAAAAACGAAGCCGCTTTCAAATTCTTCGTAGAAATCTACTAAGCGAAAACAAAAGCTTACAAGAGAAAAAGCCACCCACAAGGTGGCTTTTTTATTTTAGACCGGCTGTTAATGGAACTTCGGTGGATAGGTGAATATAGACTTAGCTATAAAGAAATGGATCCCCTCCCTTATTCAGGACCAAAGCGACGAAAAGAAGAAAAACTACCATTCTAAATGGTCGGGATTTCTTGATCTATAAAAATATTTTAACCTTTCTTTTTTTTACACGGTCTTACTTTTAACGAGGTGTGGAAATGACAAAACAACTGTTCATTGCAATGTTAATCTCTGTATTAGTTCCTCTGGGGTGTACCGACAGGACTGAAGTAGTGCCTACAACAGCCAATAACGTGCAAAAGATTTCAGATGCCCAAAACAACCAAAGCGTGGATGTGCGACCAGCTACGAGCTCGGAATGCAGTCAAGGTGGTATCGTTTATACGATCTACGTAGATTTAAATCAGAGTGAAGATTTAGATGCCGATGATTCGATTCTTAAAAGTTTTAATGTATGTAATGGAACGAACGGAAGCAACGGGACTAATGGTACAAACGGTGTCGACGGAAAAGGGGTTGCCTTTGCGGTTGTAGCGGCTTCCGTTGAGCAATGTCCTGCAGGTGGGTCAACAATCCTAATGGCTACCGATATTGGCAATACCGGCGTTTATAGCGTCGAAGCCCCTAATCAGCAATCGATGACTGTCTGTAACGGGCAGAACGCAGCTGTGCCAGCATATTCGCCAGTAGAAGCTATCTATGCATGCGGTAACAACGTGGCTTACAAAGAAGTGTTGCTAAGATTGCAAAACGGTCAAGTGCTGGGTTCATTCTCGAATAATACGGCTGGCGATATGACTCGATTGGCATTCCTGCCGGATGGTAATTTCATGAATACAGATAACAGTGGTTGCCAGTTCTCATTGTCGACTTCAAGTGATGGAAAAACGCGGTCGATCAGCTGGTCAGGCCATGTTCAAAAATCGTGGTTGATTAGTTACTAGATTTTCCGCTGTCAAAAGTAAAAAAGCGATGGTCAAAAAAAAGCCCGCTTGAGAATCCCTCAAGCGGGCTTTTGAATTTCTTATTTTAAAAACAAATTATTTAACAACAATCCAGTTTGCAGAGTCTGTTGCGTAGGGAGCCGTTAAATCTGAAACATCAGATGATGATTCTTGTAGAGCTAATGTCGCACCTTCAACCATAGGTAGAGTTGATGCTAGTTGGAATGCACCAAATCCTGCCGAAGCAAAACGTGAACGAGCCGTTCCCAATGCTGCTTTAACTGCCGCGTAAGCATCTAAGCGACCAAAGCCATAAACTGGGTTCCAAACTGGAGACGCAATTGGCCCACCGTTTTGATCAACAAAACGTAATGTCTTCATCAAGATTTCGCGAATGTTTTGTGGAGTGAATTTTGGATTCACTTGGAATAACAATGTCGCTACACCCGCAGCGTGTGGGCACGCCATAGAGGTACCAGACATTTCTTGGTAACCACCACCAGGAACAGATGAAAGTACGTTTACGCCTGGGGCTGTGAAATCAGGTTTTTGAACCGTTTTGCCTTGGAAAACCGCTGGACCGCGAGATGAGAAAGATGCAATTTTGAAATTTGAACCTGTCGCACCAACAGCAAGAACAGAAGGGTGTTCATGTGGAGTCGTGATTGTTTTTGGCCCAGGACCCGCGTTACCTGCGGAAAATACTGGCAAGATACCCGCAGCTTCCCAAGCAGTGATTGCACGATAAAATAATTCGATATCTGGTGCACCACCGGCATTCCATGAATTGCTGATCAAACGAGGCGCATCCGCAGTTTGTGGATTGCCATCTGGATCAAGCATGAATTGCATTGATTTAAGCATCATATCGTAGCCATCTAGAGCCGCAGAGCCGATCATTTTCGCGCCCGGAGCTACGCCGATTTTTACGCTATCACGATCGCCACCAAGAATAGTTCCTGTTGTGTGTGTACCGTGAGATTGTCTATCAGTCGGTTCAGTGATTTTGTTTTGAGAGGCATCATAGAATAACGCGATTTTGCCTTTCAAAGCCGGGTGTTTGCCGTCGATACCTGTATCAACTAAACCAACCACCACGCCAGAACCATTGATGTCTGGGCGTTCCGCAGCCAATTTATCAATACCAAGATCTTTTAAGCCGTATGTGTAATCAGAGGCTTCACGAAGGCTACGTGCAGGATGAGCTTCAACTGGTAAAGTGTAGTTAACTTTACGGTTAGCGTAGATTTTTTCAACAGCAGGGCTCTGAGATAAAGCACGAAGACCTGTTGGAGTTACATCAAACGCGATAGAATTGTTGATCCAGAATTGGTTAACCACTTTGATATCACGAGAATTTGCTTGAACCACGCCGGCCACATTTTTTGCAGAGGCTTGGTACATTTGAATTAAATATTGTTTTACCGAAGTGCTTGCGTAACGACGAGGCGCTGGTAAATTTGTTGGATATTTTAACAGAACAACGACGCGAGTTGTTTGAACGGCACGTGTGTTAAGAAAGTTATTTAAAGCTGGGTCAACGTAAGTGACCGCTAGTGCTTGTGCTGACAAAGCTAATATAGCTAATGCGCCTAATATTTTTTTCATTTTGAACCCCTTTTATTAATGAAATTTAAATTATCTTCTTACCATGCGGCTTTGGTTAATTGTGTGAACGCGTGCAATGTACGCAATCAAAGCCTTTCTGTTTTGTTGATAGTAGTATGTTACTGTCGACGGATCTGGATATTTTTGGTTAGAAACCTCAACAGTTACCTGAAGATCTTTATACCAGTGATAACTCCAGTCTTGCATGCCACCATTAACCTCGTACCAAGCGTATCCGTTTGTGATGCCGCCTTTGAAAACCTTCGAAGCTCCGATATAAGGCGCGTTCGTAGCGTACTCAACACCTAAACCGTTAACTAAATCAGCTAATGGAAATTTATCTGGGACAGTATCGTAAGGCAAACTGACTACTTCCGCACCACCATGGTAGTTCGCTGACAATTGGAATTTACGCGTTGCTTGCCATTTCATGATGGCTTGAGTTTCAGGAGCACGGCCTTCAAGAGTATTTTGATCGTTGCCTTTTTCTGAAAAGTCAGGGAAATCACGATTTAAATCTACCCAGTTCGCGTTGCCTCGTTGAGCTAAGGCGGCGCCGTCTGGATTCATTGACGGTAAAATGTAAATTTGAGTCGTATCAACAAGCTTAGTTAAGTATGCGTCCTTCCCGTAGTTAGAAAGAAGGTCTTCGATAAGAAGAACCATCAACTCACGCCCAACAATTTCATCGCCGTGCATGTTTGCGATGTATTTGAATTCTGGTCTGTTGTCGTTCACGCGCACGTTTTTAGAAATTTTAACCACCCATAGATCGCGACCTTTAACAGATTTTCCGATCGACATCATTTGAGCAATTTGAGGAAACTTTGCTACTGCGGACTGAATACGTTGAGCTGTTTCTTCTGGAGTTGGGTATTTAGGTCCCCGAGTCAGGGCCGCTTTAGTGTCTAGAACAGCCGCGCGGATGTTGGAGCGAGTGATAAATTGACCTAATCCTTTTGGACCATAAACTTCAAAACCAGAGGCGCTAACATGATCCACTGTTAATTCTTTGTAGGGAGTAAAGTAGCGTAGGTTTTGTTTGCCATAGATGTAATACGCTTCTTGAGTTAATTTAGCGGCGGCATTCGCAGTGAATGCAAGTGCGGAAAATAATAGACCTAAAAAGATCGCCTTTGTCATGATTTCCCCCCTTGGAAAACCGTTTTAATCTGCTGAATTAACAGACTCCCGTGCTAGTCAAAATTTACGGCATTAGGATAATGTCCAGGGGGTATTTAAAAGGCAAGAGTTAAAGTTCAAAAAATTCTTATGGGAGGTATTGAATTTGCTTTTTCAATCGCACTTCATTCGCGACAATCTCTATATCCTGAGGTATTTCCACGCGACCCCCGCGAGGCAGTGTTTGATCGATCTTATTTTTGTGCATCCAGGTTAAAAATAAGCGTTGTTCATCAAAACAAACGAGCTGTTTGTTTTTTCCTTTTTCTGGCAATACATCGCCTGTAAGGCGCGCCTGAAGAGGTGTTTGAGGACGTCGCCATTCCGGTTTCATAGCGCTTTTTTTGAAGGCAACAAGGTAAGAAAATGTTAAGCTATCATTTCGAAATGGCAGGTTTTTTTCAATTTTATCCAACCAAACGGGTTTTTTAAAAAGAATGCGATCGTGACACCAATCTCTCTGCGAATGAACCAGCAGAGGACAGGCTTTTTGGTGTGTGCAGGGAGCCAAAATTTCAAAATCATTATCAATTAAAAACTGACGCGTTTCGGATAGACGACGACCTTCTGTTTGCGTAGACGGTTCGACAATCACCAAATGAGAAAATTGATTCAGCAGGTCATTGCGATTAGAAATTTCCGTTAAACTATAAGAAAAAATGCCTAAATGATGACGATATTTGTGCGTTTCAAACTGACTAACTACATCCGCAGAAACAGCGCTCGCCGCCGCTGCGGGAATAGGATGGCGGTCGTACAGAGTGATCTTGCCTTTGAATCCCGATTCTCTTAGTGCCCATGAGGAAGCGCCTAAACCGGCGCCATAATCAAATGCGTTTTCGAATTGATCAAGTGGCACCACCTGTTTCAATTCATTCAATACACACTGATTGCGCAAGAAATTCAGCGGCAGATAGTAGGCCCACTGAGCAATTTGAGCACGTGATTCTTTCCATGGCGTCGCCTGATTGGGATTGTTAATGTAAAAATCTGATTGCCACTGAATGGCTGCCGAGATGCGTTTTGAGTCGCCCAGGCTTAATCCAAATGTCTTCAAATTCTCATTAATGGCTACCTCAAGGGAAACTGGGATGTGAAATTCTCGTTTTATTTTCATGACTGTCGTCTCTGTGTCTGTAGTTTTTCAAATTCGATTTTGAAGTCGTCGAAAATATCGATATCATCCATGCAATTAAAATGTGGGCACTTTTCTTTTAGGCATTCGTGTTTTGCCGGACAATTTACTTTTGGCGTATAGGTTTTTGTTATCACACCACGCTGAGCCCAACGTTTTGGATGTTGCACCTTGATAGGTGAAAAAATGCCGAACGAAGGAACGTCTAGTGATGCCGCCAGATGCAAGACACCCGTGCTGGGAGCTAAAATCCCGGCGCTTGAGCTAAGAAGGCTAAGTAGTTCGAACGTATTGACTTTGCCTTGTAAGCTTAAGAAAAAATCGCGACCTTCAAAACGTAATAAAATTTCATCTAAATATTCCGAATCGGCAAGGGTTCCGGTCATAACTATCTTTACGTCAGGAAAGGCATTGTGGAACGAGTTTATAAACTGAACGTAACGGTTTTGTGGCCAATTCAGTGCACTGCCGGCCATACCCGGATGAATAATAAAATAACCATTTTCTTTTAAATGCCACTTGTGAAGAAGAATTTCATTCTTTCCCGCTTCCATTTTCAAAACCGGAGTCGGCAGCGGGGTCATTTTTGTTCCGTGAAGTTTGTTCGCTAAAATTTGGACCAATTGAAAGTTGTAATCACTTTCGTGCATTTCCGCATGGGAGCGTTTTTGCCGTAGGCCCGCATTTAAAAACAAAAATGAATGCCATTTCGATAAAACACCCACACGAATAGGAATGCGAAAGTAAAATAATAAAAAATGAACCCACCACGGACATTGAAAACTGACCGAGGCGTCAAAGAATTCACCTTTTAGAATTTCGTAAAGGTCACGAAAACCTTGCCTATCTTTCGTTATCGACGAGTATTTACGTTTGGGAACCGCATGTTCGGGAATAAACTCTAGGCCCTTAGAGATCAGCCAGTGCTTTGAATCCTCTTTCAAACTAGGGTGATCGTCCGTACACATGGTACAGACAAGATCACCAATTTTATCAAGTCGAATAAAGAGGATCTTACTCATTATTTATAGCTATCAAGAGGCGCACATGAACAAACTAAATTTTTGTCCCCGTAAGCATTGTCGATTCTTCCTACTGCTGGCCAAAGTTTATTTTGACGTAACCAAGCTTTTGGATAGGCTGCCTCTTCACGAGAATAAGGCATGTTCCATTCTGTTTTGATTACCATCTGAGCTGTATGAGGGGCATTGAACAATGGACTTTTCTCCAACGTGTATTTGCCTGTCTCAACGGCTTTGATTTCAGCGTGGATTTGAATCATCGAATCAATGAAACGATCAAGCTCTGCTTTTGATTCGCTCTCTGTTGGTTCGATCATTAATGTTCCCGCCACGGGCCAACTCATTGTTGGTGCGTGGAAACCATAATCCATCAAACGTTTCGCAACGTCAGTTACGTCTACACCCGATGCTTTTTTGGCTGGGCGTAAATCGATAATACATTCATGGGCTACTAAACCTTCACGGCCTTTATAAAGAACCGGGAAGTACGAGTTTAATTTTTTGGCGATGTAATTCGCACTTAAGATACTAACTAGAGTCGCTTTCTTCAAACCTTCAGAACCCATCATTGTGATGTAAGCCCAAGAGATGGGAAGAATGCTAGCGCTACCCCAAGGAGCTGCTGTTGTTGATGTAATGCCTTTCGCTGGTCCACTTTCAGGAACACTTGTTAAGCGAGGTAGGAATTCTTGCAGATGTTCGCGAACACCAATCGGGCCAACACCCGGTCCGCCGCCACCATGAGGAATTGCAAACGTTTTGTGTAAATTCATGTGTGAAACGTCTGGGCCGAATTCACCTGGCCGAGCTAAACCAACGAGTGCATTCATGTTGGCGCCGTCCATATAAACTTGTCCGCCGTTATCATGAATGATTTTGCAAATCTCAGTGATCTGTTCCTCGAATACCCCATGAGTTGAAGGGTAGGTGACCATCAATGCGGCAAGATCATTTTTGTATTCTTCGGCTTTTTTCTTAAGGTCAGCAACATCAACGTTGCCCAGATCATCACACAACACCAGAACAACCTTCATGCCGGCCATAACCGCTGATGCTGGATTTGTTCCATGCGCTGATACTGGGATCAGGCACACGTTTCTGTTTGGTTGATTTTTAGAAAGGTAGTATTCGCGAATGACCAGAAGTCCTGCGTATTCGCCTTGTGAGCCTGCATTCGGCTGCAATGAAACAGCAGCGAAGCCAGTCACTGCGCAAAGCTTGCTTTCAAGGTCTTGAATCATTTTCATATAACCTTGAGTTTGTGAAACCGGAGCAAACGGGTGAAGCTGATTGACTTCAGGCCATGAAACAGGAACCAGTTCTGTCGTTGCATTTAACTTCATCGTGCAGGATCCAAGTGGAATCATCGAATGAGTTAATGTGAAGTCTTTGTTTTGTAGGCGGTAAATGTAACGTAAGAGTTCAGTTTCGCTGTGATACGAATTGAACGTTTCGTGAGTTAAGTAGTCCGATTTACGAGTAAAGAATGCCGACCAAGAGGCTGCCGTTGGCGGTTTGACTTTATCAAAAGTCAATTGGGCTGGTTTTTTCGCATGCTTAGCAAACATCGCAAGAACTTCGTTCACTGTCGTTGTTGTGCATGTTTCGTCGAATGATAAACCGATTTTGTTTTTCGCAACTAAACGGAAATTATACTGTTGAGAATAACCCGTATTTAAGATCGCTTCCGCATTATCAGTTTCCACAGTCAACGTATCAAAGAATGAATTGTTAGCGATTGTGAAACCCATTTCGCGTAAACCATTAGCCGTTGCGCCGGTTAGGGTCGCTACGCGTTCCGCGATATTTTTTAAACCTTTAGGTCCATGATAAACAGCATACATCGCCGCCATGTTTGCCAACAAAACTTGCGCCGTACAAATGTTCGATGTCGCTTTCTCGCGGCGGATATGCTGTTCGCGTGTTTGAAGAGCTAAACGAAGTGCCGGTTGATTTTGTGAATCTTTACTGACGCCGATGATTCGGCCAGGGATGTTACGCTTATGAGCTTCTTTGCACGCTAGGAAAGCCGCGTGAGGACCACCGTAACCAAACGGTACGCCAAAACGTTGTGAATTTCCGTAAACGATATCAGCATCCCATTCTCCGGGAGGAGTTAGAACGGTCAATGCCAGTAAGTCCGTGCCAACGCAAACGATACTTCCGTTTTGGTGTGCTTTTTCTGACAAAGCTTTGAAATCTTCAATGTGACCTTCCGTATCTGGGTATTGAACAAATACGCTGAACGGTTTTATCGAAAAATCAGTTGTGCGTGGGTCTTCGATTCGCATTTGTAAACCCAAAGGTTCTGCGCGAGTTTTTAAAACTTCGATCACCTGCGGATGAAGTTTGGGCGATACAACAAAAACATCCGAAGGATTTTTAGCTAAGTGGTACGCCATCGACATAGCTTCGGCCGCCGCTGTGGCTTCATCAAGTAACGATGCATTCGCGATTTCCATTTTTGTTAAATCCGTCACCATTGTTTGGAAATTTAAAAGTGATTCCAAACGTCCTTGCGAGATTTCGGCCTGGTAAGGCGTGTACGCCGTATACCAAACTGGATTTTCAAGAATATTTCGCTGAATGACCGTTGGAGTATGTGTACCGTAGTAGCCTTGACCGATCATGTTTTTAAAAAGTTTATTTTCAGACATGATCTTTTTCAGATTCTGAAGAAGATCAGCTTCAGAAATGCCGCCACCAACACTCATCGTGCTTGTATTAAGAATTGTTTTGGGAACCACTTGGCGAGCTAGGTCATCCAAATTCGAAAAGCCTATTTCTTTCAACATGGCTTTTAGATCGTTGTCATTTGGTCCGATATGTCTGCCTTCAAATTCGTGTTGGGTATTCATTCCGCTTAAGTCCTTCGTTAAACCGATTTTGCTGTTGTTCTGCGAGCTTTTTTGGCTGTCGTTTTCTTGGCCGTCTTTTTAGATGTCTTTTTGCTCATGGCAGAAAATTTCTTTTCTACTTTGTTTTTCTGAGCCATCAATTTGTCTTTGTAACTCTCAAGATTTTTTTCGATGTCCCACGCCGATTTTTTAATTTGCGCTACAGTTTTGCGAACATCTTTGTCCAATTGCTTTTGCGTTTGGTTGATTTGTTTCATTAACGCATTATATTTTGTTTGCGCTTGTTTCACTGTTTTATCTTTTTCAATATTGATGAAACTGTTGATTTGATTTTTCTTCGCTGCGAATTCTTTGTTAAGGTGATTCAATTCCCCAACCATTTTTTTAACCTGGGCATTTTTACTAATTTGCTGAGATAGTTTTGTCTTCATACTTTGTAACCATGATTCCATAGTGACTCCTTGGATTAAGGTTTAAGAACGTGTTTTTATAAGGTAAATTTCATTTTTTTAATTAACATACCCGGTACTCTTTTGCCACCTAAATGTCTTTGGAAATAGGTCGTCGTTTGTGGCTCAAGTTCCGCAAAATCGGTAACGGCTTCCAGTTCGTCTCCCCAAAGATCAAATAGAGTATCATCAAAGCGCAAGTCCGCGATAGGACCTTGAATTTGGCCTTTTTCCACCCAAAAACAGGCATAGCGAGTCATGCCTGTAATTCGAGCGTCCATGGGGTTGGACCAGTTTAAATAGTGTAAGTTAGAAATAAAAATGCCGGTATCTAAAGCTGATAAAATGCTGTCCCGTTTGAGCTCGCCTGTGTCAATACTCATAGAGCGAAAGCCCTCATCTTCGTCCGCCAGGTTGCTTTCGACGCCAAATTCAACGGCGCTTTTGGTGGAAGTGAATAAATTCTTAAGCTGGCCGTTTTCAATCACCGGCATTTGAGTGGCTGCTTTTTCACCTAAACTGTTAAACTGTGGTCCCAAGCCCAGCGAGAAATCTTCAGAAACAGAAAATCGAGGAGAAAACTGAGATTCATTTTCAATCAGTCGTTTCAATGGATTGCGGCCTAAACGATAAGACCGCTGACTAACGGCACCCCAGTTTAACATTTGTGCCATTTCTGAAACGGCGCCAGGCCCCAGATAGACTCGATAGTTACCGGGAGTTAATTCGACTTTAGGTTTCTTCATCATTTCAAGTAACAACTGGCTATGCTTTAGCTGTTCTGTAAAGTCTTCAGCTTTCCAAGTGCGAGATGAATATATCCCTTTGACCGCACGGGGGCCGTCGTACAGTGAATAATCCACCGTAATAAGTTCAGTTAAAAACTCATGATTGACACCGTTTGAATTGCGTACGCAGGTCAGCACCGGGCCTAGCGTGACAAGCCCAGTGAAATCAACTTGGGCTGTAGCTTTAGAAATAAACTCTAAAATGGAGTTCGAGTCATATTCACTCCAAAGATAATGGGATGACGTTTGTGACGGCGCTGTTTTGAATTCTACGTTTTCCGATAGTAGTTTGTCCCAGTCGTTGAGTGTTTTCAAAAAGGGGACTTTTAATTTTTTCAAATCTTCATCCACGTCACCCGTTAACGAGAAACTAAAGCGATATGATTTCTGCTTCCAAGTAATCATAACTTTGGCGAGGGCTTGTTCTACTTGAGAATTTTGGCGAACGCGATGATTGTTGTACCTGACAAAGAACGAACTTTCTGCGTCCAAGGCGCAAGTAGCGGCGGCACCTGATGGAATATTTCGAAAAACCCAGTCGGCACAGTGATGATAGCTTTTTAATATTTTTTCAATGTAAACGTTTTTCATGGATCCTCTTAAAATATCTCGACGTCTTTAAACAAACAGTAGGGTGAGGTGTGACCAACTCGGATCAATTGATTTGGCTCACCTTTGCCACAGTAATAAGATCCATAGACACCAGCTTCATTGCTGATTTCTGTTAATTTATTCCAGAATGGGACGCTGACGCCATGATAGTTAGGATTTTTAACGACCTGTTTCATTTGGCCATCTTCAATCATAACACCATACTCGCAACCAAACTGAAACTTGCGGCGGTAATCATCGATCGACCAAGAACGGTTTGTTGACACCCAAATACCCTTTTCGACACCGGCGATAATATCGGTTAATTTTTTACTGCCACTTTCTAAATTCAAATTGGCCATACGATCGATAGGTGGTCGGTTCCATGAACTGGATCTAGAATTGGCTACAGGCATAGTTTGCCCACGCTCGGCCGACTCCAAGCTGCCAAGGCCACGCATCAAGATACCATTTTTGATTAAATACTGTTTTTCACCTTTCAAGCCAGAATCATCAAATTTATACGAAGCGAGTTCGGAAAAACGATCAGGTTCGAACGTGATATTCATTTTTGACCCACCATATTTCAGGTGTCCAAAGTCGGACATGTTTACGAATGACCAACCGGCATAGTTACGCTCGTCACCTAAAATACGATCGATTTCCAAAGGATGGCCAACTGTTTCGTGAATTTGCAATGCCATTTGGTCAGGGGAAACTAACAAGTCGCGTACATCAGTAGGACATGGCGGTGCCTGAATCAATTCAAGAACTTCACGAGTAATTTGATCAGTGAGTGGAAATAATAAACTTCGCAAGAAAATTTCAGCGCCAATCTGCAAACACAAATTGTGTGACCGTGTTTGAATATCGCCTTGATCTTGTGCGCGGACTGACAAATCTAAATTTACGATTGAAAAATTTTGAATCCATTCGGACCCCAGAGAATCCCATTTCACTTCTTCTGTTTCGACAATGGAAGCACTGGCTGAACGGAAGAATATCAACGCTGATTCTTTCATCCGTGCAGTACAGTCTCTAAGGACAGTTTGAATTTCAAAGAGTGACAGAGTGTCCAAGGGCTTTTGAATTTGTGAACGATAGGTTCCTTCGGACTTGGCGCGGATGGAATGTGGGAACGGATACGCTTTTTGGGTGCTTAGGTGTTTCGTTTGGGTTTTGGCAAAATTAAACGCGCGAAGGAGTCCTTCATCCGACAAATCGGTAGTTGAAGCATAGCCAATGTGTTGGTTGAACATGACTTCAATACGCACACCAGAATCGATCTGAGTGTTAATACCTTCCGAGAGTTCATTTCGAACCGCCAAGTAAGTCGTTTTTTCGGTGACGTATTTGATCCCTAAAAATTCAACTTCATTTTTATATTGGGCGATAAAATTTCTAATGCGAGTTGCTTGCGAACCTTGAGACAATGTACACCCCTCGAAAATCAATGGATCTGTAAACTGGCTGCTAAATTAGACCAATTTGACAGGCAAAGCTAACGGAAACTCTAGAAAAACACTGCGTAAAATTTTAGATATTTCTGAGCGTTGATTTGTCGCCTAATTCTGGGTACAAGAACACTTGAGATGACAGAAAAACAACTCGTTCGTGATCATTTTTTAAAAACTGACTGGGTTAAATATCCTAGTGTGCGCAATTTGAAATTGGCCGGGCGTTTGGTGAAATCGGATAAAACGTCTTTGACGTTATTTGTGGCCAGTAAAACTCAGAAAAATTCGTATAAACGTATTTTAAAGAGAGCAATCAAGAATTGGCCGCAACTGGAAGTCGTGCTTGTCGAAGGCGATATTATTGGAGTTCAAAAAAATGGACAGGCGTTACTTTTAACTCCATGGTGTCCATCGAACAAACAAGTCTACCAAACCCAGCAAGCTCAATCGATATACCAGCGCGCACAACGCCAAGATCAATGGAATCGGTTTTTGATAGGCATAAATCAGTTTTTCACCGAAAAAGGTTTTTTAGCGGTGGGAACACCAACGTTGGTAAATAACCCCGGCCCAGAACCTACCATCGATGTTTTTAAAACGGGCTACAAGCAGGGGAAAAATGTCTCGGATAAATTTTTGATAACCAGTCCCGAGCTGCATTTAAAGAAAATAGTATCGCAGACGCTGTCGCCAGTTTACGAGATCACCAAAGTTTTTCGCAATAATGAGCATTCGCCAAAACATAAACCCGAGTTTTGGATGATCGAATGGTATCGTCCTTTCTGCGATTTGTCCGATATTGCAAATGATGTGAAAGAATTGATTCTCTTTTTAAAGAAATTTCTAGATATCAAAGGCAAAAAGCCAGTTTTTGAAACCACATCGTTCGCTCAGATTTTGAAAAAGAAATATAATTATCCGTTTGCCCCTGATACTAAGGCAGGCGTGCTCAAAACATGGCTACAAGAACAAAATATTTATTTTTCTGAAACCATGTCGTTAGATGATCTTTTTACGTTGATTAATTTAGAAATGATTGAAACTAATATCAATCCCGACCACGTTGTTTTTCTAAATCAATATCCACCCTACGCGGCTGCCTTAGCCAAACTGGATTCAGATGGATGGGCGCAACGATTTGAAGTGTATTGGCAGGGATTGGAATTGGGGAATGCGTTTAATGAGTTAAATGATCCCGATATTCAAGAAGCCCGTCTGCTTGATGACAATTTAAAGAAAAAAGCTAATGGGCTGGAGCCATTGCCCGCTGACGTCGAGTTTTTAGAATGCCTAAGGCAAGGATTGCCTCCGACGGCGGGCATTTCAGTCGGTCTAGAGCGTCTATTTATGGCTTTGTTTCAAGTGTCTGACATTACCAATTTAAGGTGGTTCTAAAATCGTAAAAAAAAGTGATTGCTCTCTGATCTGTCCTGTTTCTAGAATGGTCGTAATTAATGAATATTTTAAAAAGGATTTTATGAAAAAGTTTTTGCTTCTTTTATCTTTGCCACTGTTGTTAATTTCATGTCGCTTTTACGAAGTTGACCCGGGACGATTGTATCGTGCTCCTCAACCGACAGAACAAGATTTAGAAAAATACATCAATGAAAATGGCATTAAAACCGTGATCAATTTGCGTGGTGAAGGTACAGGTAATGCTTGGTACGATAATGAAGAGCGCGTATTAAAAAAGTACAATGTTAAACTAGTTAACATTGCCATGAGTGCAAAACGTCTTCCCCATAAAAATGATTTGCTTAAACTTCTTGATACTTACGAAACAGCTCAGCGTCCAATTCTAATCCACTGCCGTGCCGGTGTCGATAGAACAGGTGAAGCGGCTGCGATCTACGAAATGCTTTATATGAACAAATCTAAAGAAGAAGCTCTGGAAATGTTAAGTCCTAAATTTGCTCATTTCGAGCAGTTGATGCCATCAAAAATTTATTTCATCCGTGATTTATGGCAAGGTGAAGAGTGGGCTCGAGATAAATATGATCCATGCACTCAAGATTATAAATTCTATGACAAAAACGATGCGAATTGCACGAATACTATCAATGGAAATAAAGTAGTTGGAACAGAAGGCGATACGTAATAAGAATCGCTTTTTTTATAATGCAAACCTACTTAGCGGCTTCAATCAAACCGGCACCAAGACTCTTGCCGGGCGATTTGGAGCCGTTTTCTTTTTTGCCCTGGCAAAGTGGGTAGTACCAAATATGACTCGCAATTGTTTTGGCTCTCTGAGAGCGACCTTTCGGTCGCAGAACTTCCCAGTAAGAGCCTTCAAAAAAGACTTTGTTATTATCTTCGACCTGGTTGTGGATCATATTCAAACCACACGCTAGTGATCGATTACTTGATTTAGAGTCATACTTTCGACAATTACGTTCGTAATCTTGTTCACGACCTAAATGCAGTTGCAGTAAACCATATGCTGTACCGTTTGGACCGGCGCCCGACGCCCCTACATTGCAGGTGCTTTCAAAAAATACCATCCCATCGATAATGCGAAGAAGGATAATTTTCTTTTCATCTTCATTCATATTTGGAAAATTCGGACAGAATTTTACCAAGTCACTATTTGCTTTTGGATCAAAAAATAAAGGGTATTTTTCAGGCGTCAATTCCGTCATAACAAATTTACGCCAATTCCGATTTGGCGGAGGTTGCGCGCTGAATTCTTCGCAATAGTAATTTGAACTGTAAGCTTGCTTCACGCTAGCGTTTTGGCTACGTGAAAAACAGCTTGTCAAATAGAAGAACAGGAAAAAAATATATTTCCGAGACCCCAAACCCATAAACACCACCCATCGGGGTGTATTACAAGTTCCGTTCCGCGTGGGGAGTTATTGTTTTGTCTTGAAAGGGAGTGAGGGTGAAAAAAAGAAAGGGACGGCGGCAAATTGAGCGCATATGACTAGGCTGTCATACCGTTTTCCGCTGTGGTCACAGGCTTTTTTGAGTCTAGTTTTTGTAACAATTTCTACTTTTACTATTTTGAATTGGGTATGTTTACTTTGTGAAACTTAACTTTTCTTCGGAGGATTTTATGAGAAAAACGTTATTGGTTATTTTTTCTATTTTGACTGTTAGCTCTTTCAATTTTGCTTTTGCGGCTACCAAAAATGAGCAGACGATATTGGTTAAGGCCGAGATTTTTTACAATGGGAAACTTTTGTCGCGACCCCAGGTTTTGGCTTTAATGAATCAGAAAGCTTCGATTCAGATCGGGGATGAAGAGTCGAAATTGGATTGGCAGGTTACAGCGTCCGAGTCTACGCTTCCTCAAGCTGGCCCGAATGCCATCGAATTGAATACATCATTGGAATATACGAAAGAGGGGCATACATTTAAATCGGCTCCTAGAATCATTGTTAAGCCGGGGGAAGAAGCGTCTATTCAGGTTGGCAATTCTGAAGGGAATACTCTAGAAATCAAGGTTACGGCGGATAGAAAATAGGGGCATTGTCCCCCTTTTTTTACGAGGTTCTTGACAGGCTTACAGAAAAGGAATTACTTCGTAGGTCGGACTTTTAAAAACTAATAGGCAGGTATGTGGTGAAGATTATTTTGTTGGGGCCTCCCGGTGCAGGTAAAGGAACGCAAGCTCAGGTTTTGAAGGATAAATTTAATATCCCTCAGATTTCTACTGGCGAGATTTTACGTGCAGAAATTAAAGCTCAAAGTGATTTGGGTAAAAAGCTTAAAGCCATCGTTGATTCAGGTGCCTTGGTTTCTGATGACATCATTATTGAAATCGTTCAAAAGAAAATTCAATCTCCAGAATGTAAAAATGGTTTCTTGTTCGATGGTTTCCCAAGAACACTGCCTCAAGCGGAAGCCGTTAAAAATGCAGGTATTAAAATCGATCACGTTATCGAAATTACAGTTCCTGATGCAGAAATTATCAAACGCATGAGTGGTCGTCGTGTTCATTTAGCATCTGGCCGTACCTACCATATTGAATTCAATCCACCGAAAAAAGCAGGCTTTGACGATGCGACGGATGAACCATTAGTTCAACGTGATGATGACAAAGAAGAAACAGTGAAAAAACGTTTAGATGTATATCATCAGCAAACTAAACCTCTTGTTGAGTACTATGAGTCATGGGCTAAAAAAGGTGATCCAAAAGCACCTAAATACCACCGTGTTCCGGGTGTGGGCGAGATTTCTAAGATCACTCAAGATTTGATCAAAGCTGTCGACGCGAAATAACTTAAGACAGGAAAATAGAATAGAAATAAAAAAGGCTTTCCGAGGAAAGCCTTTTGTTTTTTAAGAATGAGGCGAAACTATTTTTTAGGTTCGTTGATGTCTTCTTTAAGTTCTTTACCAACTTTAAAGAAAGGAATCTTTTTTTCATCCACTTCGATGATTTGGCGAGTGCGTGGATTTCTGGCTTTGTAGGCAGAGTATTTTCTATTTACAAACGATCCGAAGCCGCGGATTTCAATGCGATCGTCTCTTAGCAAAGATTCAATCATTGTATCAAAAATAGTGTTAACTACGGTTTCTGCTTTTACGCGAGTGATACCGGCTTTTTCCGAAATTTTGTTGATCAGGTCTGATTTTGTCAGTGGCATTGTATATCCTTTTGGATGGCGCTAACTACTCGATTATATAAACTTTTTTCACTTGGGAAAGGGTTTTCTAAATGGACTAACTGCATTACAGACTAATTTGCTCGTGCGCCCAAGATTTTTAAGTACGCATTCGATATTCCACCGATCATTTTCCTTCGATCGAACATTTCCAAGACTTTTTGTCTTGCTTTTTCACCCATTTCGTCAATAGGGATTGTCCCCGAAAATATTTCGATAATAAGGTTGGCCATTGATTCTGTATCGGCGGGACGAATTAAAAAACCATCCATGCCATCTTCAATTATATTGGAAAGTGGACTGACCTCGGACCCAATGATCAATTTCTTTTGCGACATGGCTTCAATTTGGGCGGGCTCAAGACCGGTTGTTCGCGAACTTAAATTAACGAAGATATCGCATAGGGAAATATAATCGAACAGGTCCTGCGATTTCAGTGCCCCTGTTAAAATCACGCGGCTGCCTAGAACACGATTCAAAACTTCAAGTTCAATCTGATTCATCAATGGGCCTTTGCCGACGATAATCAAATGAGCATTCGGTTTTTTCAGAGCGACTTTTTCAAAAGAACTTAGAATGTTTTTTATTTCATCCATGTCTGTCATATCCGACAGAGTTAGGGCAATTTGTGAAATTTCTGGTAGCCCAAGATTCTTTTTCAGCTCCAGGGGTTTTTCACGTAGGTCAAGACCTCCAATTTCCACGCCGTATGGTAACGAATAGATGTGAAAGTCTGGATATAAATAATATCTTTCTAGCATAATCCGTTGCTGAGGATGATTGACGAAAACGGCATCGGCATTTTTCAAGATTTCACGATCTTTACCTAAATAGGTAGATAGAAATTTATATAGCAGGGCCGCAAACGTCGTCAGAATGCCTCCTACGGTGTCTTGGCTCATTCCAATAATAGAGAAAATCTGTGAAATTTGAGTCGCTTCGACGTCAAAGGCCACACGTACTTTAATTTGTTTGCGATTCTTAGCTATTTTTAAACCCGAAGCATCCAAACTGTGTACGATGTCAAACGGTTTGGTTTTGTGGAGTTCCATAAACTTTTGATAAACAGATTCTTCAAACGACGTTCTGATAAATGGTGAGCCGGCATCGTTGAGGAAGTAGGCTTTTACGCCCTCACGTTCGATTTCATATTTATTCATTGGGCTGGAATAAGAAATGACGGTGACTCGAAAACCTTGTTCGACAAGGCCCGTAGCGATGGACCAAATATAGCCCATATCGGTAGCCCGACTCATAATTTGAAAACGGCGACTAATCAGGCAGACATGAATGTCTTTAGATAGTTTTTTCATTCTGTGTGCTCGTAGCTTTAGAAATTAATCGGTTAAATTCATTTACGCTGATATCGACCAAGGAAACAGTGTTAATTAAATCATCAGGATTTTCTGTAGGTCGAGACAGCGAGAAGCCGGCAATGAATGGCAGAACTTGCGATTTTTGAGTTACGGACGCCATATTATTATTTTCCCATAAATCGGGGTACAGGCGAACTTGGCTCTGATCCATAACGATGCTAAGTTTTCGATTTAAGCTAAATTCAAAAAACTGAATGCATTCTTCTAATTCAAAATCCAAACCGGCTAACCATAAAGTGAAATTAGATTTTGGGATATGCTTTAGATCGCTTTGAGACGAGCCCATTGGAAAGAATCGCCAAGGTTTTGCGTTTTCTTTACTTAAGACATGATTCAAGCGTTTGATGTCTGCAGCTGCCCAGGATTCTAAATCAATCAAGAATAAAGTAGAGAATTTTTTAGCTAAGGCAATAACTACAGTTTCATTAAACCCATTCCGTTTTAGTGGAACCAGCATTTCGTATTTTTGAAAATCTTTAGCGGAAACATCTGATGCGATTTCTGGTGCCGAGGATTTTTCAGAAAGCCTTAAGATGGGAGGAATTACACCTTTGATTTGGTAACGATTTTTCGCTTGCAAGCCGCGTAAATGGTACAAAAATGTTCTGTGTGGACCCGTTACGATATCGGCAGCATAGACTAGCTTCTTGGCGCGTTTCATTTTCAAGAAGCTATCTTCGGACAGGAAAAATTGTACTGAAAATAATTTACCAAACAGTTGCGCTAGTCCTGCGAAAAAGTCAGCTGTTTTGACGGCGGATGCGGAATCTACGAAAACATGCACGATGTCTGGGTTGATCACCATGAATGACGGTAGAAATCTGGCCATCTCGATGAAGTTCCACTTTGAAAAATAGTACAAAATATCAGAGTGAACAAGGCCGGCATTCTTTTCAGATTGCGATGTAAGAACTGTAAATTCATGTCCCGATCGACGTATGATTTCTATTTGGTTCAAACTGTTGGCTGTTAACTTTTTTGTAATGAAAAGTATTTTAGCCATTGGATTAAATCCCTAGGGCTTTGAAAAGATCGTTAAGGATCTTCTTGTTCGCTTCTGGAATCGGGCGGGTCTTTAATTCTTGAGGGTAGATCCATTCCAGCATCAAATGATGTTTGGCTTTAGGTTCACCTTTCCAGTAGTTCACCTCGTAAAACAATATAATGATGCCGACATCGCCATAAGAATGAGTGCAAGCTAAACGGAGCGTTCCAATCTGAGCTTCGATACCTAACTCTTCGTTAAGTTCACGCTCCAGAGCTTGCTCGGGAGTTTCACCAATTTCAATTTTACCGCCAGGGAATTCCCACAAGCCGGCAAGGGAATGATTCTCCGGCCGTTGGCCAACCAATATCTTTTGATCCTTTTTCAAGAATCCGGCAACGACAGGTATCCAGTTGATTTTTTTCAGTTTAGTCCGCTTCATCAATATCCAGTCTACTCGACAGAGTCCGGATTTAAAAGGTCTTAAATAGAACTTTCGTACTCGCGCGCAATTTTTCTGAAAATGAACGGTCCGCGAAAAATCAGGGCGCTGTATAATTGGCAAAGGTCAGCACCTAAGGCCAATCGATCTTTGAGATCCTCTCCATTGCTTATCCCGCCAGCATTTATGATTAATTTATTGTTGCGATGCGTGCCCAGCATGGAAATGACATTCTTTAGCGTTTCCATCGACGGGATCGAAAGCGGTTTTCCCGATAGTCCACCCTCAACAGGATACGGCGATGGGGTCGGGCGCTGTATGGTCGTGTTGGAAATAATGTAGCCATCTACCCCTTGGTTATGACTAGCTTGAAGAATCGTTTCTAACTGCTCATTCGTTTCATCAGGACTGATTTTTAGTAACAATGGACGGTTCACACGGCGCGATTCATCGCCTAGTTTTTCCATCAGTGGCTCAAAGTATTCCTTCGTAAATAGTTGGCGTAGACCCGCGGTATTGGGGCTAGAAATATTCACCACAAAAACATCGCATATTGAATACATTTGTTTCATCAAAAACAAATAGTCTTCATGAGCTTTTTCGTTCGGCGTATTTCTGTTTTTACCAATGTTTAGGAAAATCGGGGTTGAACGATTATCGAAATATTTTTCCATTTCATTCATCACAGATTTATAACCGGGACTTGGAAAACCCATCTTGTTCCACAAGGCCTGCGTTTCCTTAAAACGATCCATGATTTTGCCAGGATTAGGATTTTGTGGCTGCGGAGTCACGGTGCCGACTTCCACGAAACCGGCTCCTAGTGCCCACCACGAGTCAATGGATTGACCTGTTTTGTCAAGTCCTCCAGCGATGCCGATCGGATTTCTAAAATACAGATGACGCCACTGCCGTGAATGCCAATCATTAGGTTGCTTGGAATTTTCAGAAAGGAACGCTGTGAGTTTCAAAAAAAATGGAAGCCAGTCGTGTCCCGTAGATGGTGACATCCACATCCATGGCTTCCATAAATCTAAGGCAGCTTCAAAAGCATTATCCATTAGCGAGGGTATAGGCCTCTGAGTAACATTGCTTTTTCAAGACGTTTGATAGAAACGGCCATCGCCGCGCTTCTCATGTCGCAATTTTTTTCAATTTTGAATTTTACTACGTTGTCGAACGCTTTTGTGATGATCGTTTTTAAACGATTGTCGATTTCAGACTCATCCCAGAAGAAGGACATGATATCCTGTACCCACTCAAAGTAAGACACGATAACACCGCCACCATTGGCTACTACGTCTGGAGCGATAAAGATGCCACGTTTGTGAAGGATTTTAGTCGCTGGATTAGAGATAGGACCGTTAGCACCTTCAACAATCACTTTGGCTTTAATTTTTTCTGCATTGTGAACATCAATTTGACCTTCCAAAGCACACGGTAGTAAAGCATCGCACTCGAGTTCTAACAACGCTTCGTTAGAGATAGGTTGTGATTTAGGGAAATCTTTTACTGTTTTGTGAGTTTTCATGTATTCGATTAAATCGGGAACATTGAAACCATCACCGTTAAAGATACCACCGTTAACATCGCTGACCGCGATGATTTTAGCGCCACGTTGATGAGCGAATAATGCCGCGAATGAACCCACGTTACCAAAACCTTGAACCACGATTTTTGAACCGTTGAAAGGAATATGACAATGTTCGAATGCTTTTTCGGTCACGAATACAACACCTAAACCAGTGGCGTGGTTACGACCAAGAGATCCACCGATTTCAACTGGTTTACCAGTCACAACGCCGGCTTGAGAAAAACCACCATACTCTTGAGAGTACGTGT
This sequence comes from uncultured Bdellovibrio sp., assembly GCA_963932905.1. Lineage (GTDB taxonomy): Bacteria > Bdellovibrionota > Bdellovibrionia > Bdellovibrionales > Bdellovibrionaceae > UBA2316. Next base: position 134,001 of record CAWVRN010000006.1, on the reverse strand, counting down.
CCATCATCCACGCCATTGTTTGAGGATCAGTGCCTACGTCTGGAGCTGGAATGTCTTTAGTTGGCCCAATGAAAGAACCGATTTCAGAAGTATAACGACGAGTTAAGTTTTGTTTTTCCGTGCGAGATAATAAATTTGGATCTACGCACACGCCGCCTTTAGCGCCGCCCAGAGGTAAACCCAATACCGAGTTTTTGAAAGTCATCAAAGCCGCTAAACCAACGACTTCTGGAAGATCCACGTTTTGGTGATAACGGATACCGCCTTTATAGGGACCTAGCGTTGCGTTGTATTGTACACGGTAACCCGTGAATACCTTCACAGAGTAATCGTCCATGCGAACAGGAACGGAAACCGTTACGCATTTGCGAGGTTTTTTCAAACGTTCTAAAACGTTTTTATCGCAATCGATAAGTAGCGCGGCTTCTTCTAAATTTTTTAAAGCATTTTGAAATAACGGACCATTTAAGTGTCCTTCAATTTTGGACTGTTCACCTTGATTATAAGATAAGCTCATGAGTTGTACTCCTTAAAGTGAGTACATGGTAGTAAAGTAAAAACTCGTAGTCATCTAACATTTTTGATTCAGAGCGTGTTTTAGCCCTGAGGTTTGAGTCTTTTTTGATCATTTCTTAGGCGGGAATAGGCGAGGTTTTCGATTTCTTTCGCTAGGAACAGGTTTTCGGCCATTAGAGCATAGAAATCCTGTGATGAAATTTCTAGGACGATGCATTCTGTTTGGGCTTTGGCTGTGGCTGTCCGGATTCCTTGATTGATGAAAAGCGACATTTCACCAAAAGCGTCGCCAGCGGCGAGAACATTTATGTTTTTGCCATTTTGAATAATGGTCATTGAACCTTGAATTAAAACATAGAAGTGATGTCCTGGCGTTCTTTCTTTAAATAGAATCTCATTGGCCGGGATCGTTTTTAGATGACCTCTATGAATTAACTGATCAGTGGTGTCCTCTGGTAATATCGATAATACCGGCGAGCGCATAATTCCGTGGATAACCCAAAAACGATGCTTCAGGGATTCCGCTACTTCCTTGCGTATCCACTGATCAAATACGGAAGGAATATAAATAATTTTTAAAACTTGAACGTCTGTTAAGGCCACCACATCGGCTAGTCGTGGTTCATTTAAAAAGAAGGCGTACTCACCAAATAGGCAACCCGGAATAAGTGTGGCCACGCGGAATCTTTCACCGGTCGCATTTTTTTTATAAATCCCGACTTGTCCTTTCAGCAAAACATACATGTCGCGATCAACACCGCCTTCTTGAATAAACATCGTCTGTTTAGGTACTGAATAGGCTTTTGAATTTGTTAACATGAAATTTAAACTTGCCGGTTTTAAAGATCGAAAAAATGGTAAGCTTTTGACCATCGTCAAATCAATGTCCTGCGGCTTAACTTCGGGAAGCAAATTGTTGCGTCCCGGTTCAGTTTTTAAAACGAGTTGACGGAAATAATCTAAAAATTCTGGGTTACGGATTGATTGCACTTGAGTCAGATTGTAGATCAAGGCGTAGAGTTCGGCGAAATTCATCAGCCAACCTTGCTGATAGTAAAAATAAACCGTTTTTGCGATTGATTTTTCTTGTTTCAAAATTTGAAAATAATCTTTTTGCAACGATGACATGGGAACCGTTGCGGCATTTTGAAATTGGAAATTAATTTCTAGGTTTTCTATCTTCATTTAGTTACTTCCAGATAACTAATAGTAACTAAATCAAGAAGGGACAGCAATTGTAACTGGCCCTTTTTTGCAAATCATTTTGCTTTAGTCGATAGTGACGTCGACCAAATCTTGATCATTTCGAATGTGAAGTCCTAGTTTTTTTACTAAAGGTTTCAAGAACATAATTAGTTCCTTAATGTCATCATCGGACTTTCCAGTTTGGTAGGTCGTGATACCAGCATAAGAGCCTTGGATAAACACACCGATGCTTCGGCCAGTGTCTAATGTCAGCATCCAAGTATGAAAGCGGCAATTTGTCTTGTAGGGCTCGACGTAGTCCTTTGTTTCTAATTTTTCACCTACGGACTGCGCTCCCAAATTTTTCAATTCGTTTTCAATTTCAGCCACAGGAAAGGCCGATTGATTTTTACCTTTCTGTAGCAGCAGGGGGCGCCAAGTTGGAATTTCGAAAGGTGGAATTACAAATACTGTTTGCCATGGTCGTCGCTGACCAATATCGAGATATTCATTTAAGGTAGAAATGCGCTGATAGCCTTCATCTAACGTAATGTCAGGTGGAACTTCGAAATTTTCTTTAATTAACTTGAAATCAATCGGTCGGGTCAGAAGACAGTGGCCGCCTTCCTTATCCCAAGACCAGCGTTTTTCATCTACTAATTTGTTGCCGTTTGCGATCAATAAATCGACAACCGCATCAAACCATTTCTGAGTTTCATTCAACTGAGTCATTATTGAAACGTGTAATATTTAAAGTAACTACCTTTAGGTGGTTTCATATGGCGTGTTACTAAACTTTGCACTGCTTTGATTTGTTTTTCATTTTTCATTTGTGCGAGGCAATTAGCTTTGATCAAAAAAAACTGCACACCTTTGTAGTAGGCCTCATCAATTTTAGTTGTATTTGGGTGATCGATATCACCTTCAAAAATAATAAAAAATGGAACGGATTCTTGAGAGATGGGTTTTGCACCCGCCAACCACGTACCTGTCACTAGACCACCGTCACCTAACACAAATGGATCTAGTTCGCCGGCCAATGTTTTGTGAATTTTAATAAGGAAAGAATCATTTAAACTTAGAGGATTTAATCCTTGAGGCGAACGAAGAGGGTAGAGGCATTTTGCGGGATCCGCCATCAAGCTCATTGACATCAATAGACCGAAGATGAAAGTAAGACTTTTAATCATATCAAGCTCCCTATTTCTGACGAGACAGAGTTTGATATCATGAATCTACGGGCTGGCTAGAAGAATTTGCCGAAAACGAAACTTTTTTTGCGGGGGGCTATAGATCGCACTTCCCCTAGTGTTAAAGGGTCTTAACTCTTACTAGGGGAGGATCGTGTAAAACTAAGGACTAACTGAAGATGTGAAAAATGAAGTGAATACAGATCTTGGATTAGATCCACCCGCTGTCACTGATGCCTTTAGCGTGGCACAAAGATCTTTGTTCGCGCCTGAACCCGAGCAGCTGATATTGTAGGTGGACATGATTACGCTTCCTAACGAGCTTTGAACTTGGCCGGAAGCCGACGAGTCCGGTGTGCTTGTCAAAGCAATGTTGGCAGCTTCCACGCATAGAGCCGTACCGGCGTCGGTAATACATTTTCCTAAATCATAATTTCCAGACGATGGTGATTTGCATGAGGTCACCGATGGGCACGAGTCAGCAAAGAATTTCATAAGTGCCGTTGAGAAATATCCAAACGCTGAAATTAACGTTTTTCCTTTAGCTCCCGCGCTATAGCAGTCGCTGAATGTTGTGCTGGCGTTAGATGCGTCGGTCGTAATGTCGCCAGTGGAAGAGAACGAAACAAGGCTCATGAAGTTTGTGCTCTTGCCGCCGTTCAGAGAACTAAACGCAGTGGTGTATTTTGTAGGGTTGGCAAATCCTTCACGCACGAAGGCTGCCGCGCAACGAATATTGTAGGCGCCTGTCGAGGTCAATCCGTCTACTTTTGTAGTACAACTCATAGCTGTTGTTGACGTCGCCGAATTTAAACACTGTTGAGCATCGCCGATTTTGTCTACGTCGGTTGCCGAACCACACCCTAAAAATAGGGTGCTAGTTAGTGTAACCAAAAAACAACGAACGAAAGTTAGTCTAGGTTTTTTAATAGTCATTTTTCACTCCGGCTTTTATTGTAAATAGGATTTAGATAGCATCAAGACTTCCTTAGGAAAAACGGGCCAAAGTCTATACTTCACGAAAGCACTAATGGGAGCGTAGCGAAATGGTTTATAATGTAAGTATGAAATTGACTTGGTTTCCTACGATATTTTCAATGCTATTTTCGAGCCTTGCTTTTGCTTCCGAACGTTTTGAGTTTTATAATGGAATTCGACCGCTTGGAATGGGTAACGCGTCTGTGGCGTCTGTGAACGACGAGACTGCGCTTATCGTGAATCCAGCTGGCCTTGGGAAGTTAAGAAATTTCTTCGGAACGATACTGGATCCCGAGTTAGATATGGGCAGTTCAGCTTTAAATACCTATCGAGCTAAAAGTTTTTCGAATCCCACATCTGTGTCACAAGTCTTACCAGCGGTAGCGGCGACTCCCGGCGATTATTTCTACGCACGAACACAGTTGTTTCCCTCTTTCGTTGCAAGAAACTTTGGTATCGGATTACTAGTGAAAAATGAACTCGGTACGTTAGCTTCGTCGGCCACAAGTGCGTCGGTGTTTTATCGTGACGATATGGCCTTATTGTTAGGCTACAATTTTCGTTTTTGGGATGGCCGAATTAAATTGGGCTTCACTGGGAAAATAATTAGTCGTACAGAGGTGAATGAGACAGCCATCGATCCGTCGGGGGCTGTGGACTTAACTTCGTTGGCTGCGGCTAACCAAGCTAAACATGGTTTAGGTATCGGTAGTGATGTGGGACTCATCTTAACAGCTCCGTGGGATAACTTGCCGACATTGGCAATTGTGGCTCGGGATATTGGCAATACGACATTTGATAAAACCTATTTTACTCGTATGACGACGAATGAAAGACCAAACAGTGTCGCCCAAGATATTGATGCTGGTTTATCGTTTCAAATCATTCATAGACCCAATATTCGCAGTTTGTGGGCCGTCGATTATCACGGAATACTAACGGCTAAAGATGAAGAGGATAAAAACAAGCTGTATCACCTGGGGGTAGAAGTGAACTTTGGTGACGTGTTCTTTTTTCGAGCGGGGTACAATCAACGTTATGTCACTGCCGGTTTCGAGTTAGCATCTGAACGTTTTCAATTTCAAATCGCCACATACGGGGAAGAAGTAGGGACTGCGGCGGAACCTAAAGAGGATCGACGAAATGTCGCAAAAATTACTTTCCGTTTCTAGATTTATTAGACTTAGCTTAGCTATCTGTTTTCTGACCAATTTAGGTTGTGGTGGAAACTTTTTCGAAATGACAGCGAAGAAGGATACATCCGAAGCTCTCTATCAAGATGCCCGTGATTCTTTGAACGATTTGGATTACGACACAGCCATTTCTAAAATTGTAGAAATCCGCACGAAAGATTCAAGCTTTTACTCGCGCTGTGAAAAAGTAGACGGTATTAAAATTTGCCCTCGTGAAGATTTGGCCGGTGCGTATGCATCTAAATGTGGTTTGAATTTCGTGACTTTTGTGAATTCATTAACTACGGCGACGGGTTCTCCGTTTTTGTTCTTTATGCAAAAATTTCAATCTATTACTGTTTCGCCAACCAATTGTTACGAGGCCCAAAAAGTAATTGAAACGTTCGGCTCAACATCAGGTGCGCGATCCACTGAACAAAATCTATTTATGGCCGTGTTGGGGATGGCAAAAATGGGAACCTATCTGCGTGATGTTGCCGATGTGAATCAGGATGGTAATGCAGATGCGGCATATACTTCATGCAGTTCTGCAAGTATTTCGACGGACTATTTAAGACAAGTCATGTCGGGCATGGGGCTAGTTTTAGACAATTTGGCTGCGGTATCGGCTGTGCTATCGGGAAACTCTTCGGTGTTGACAGCGTTGGAAACTATAAAAGCCACGTGTGGGTCTGCCTGTGCCATCACAGATCCAAATAGTTCTAGTTTTGATGAAACGGTAACAAGAAAATTACTTCGTTCTAGTGACAGCGGTATTGAACCTACTTCGGGATGTACGCTAATCACGTGTTGTCCATGATGAGATAAATAAATGAAAATGAATTGCCTGACACTCTTATTATTATCATGTACCACAACATTCGGGGCGGCCCTGTATGAATATAATCGTCCTGTTCGTGCACTGGGTATGGGCGGTGTTTACCTAAATTTTGTTAAAGATACAGATGCGCCAACAATTAATCCTGCAGCTCTTGGATACGTTAGCGGTATCGCCGTCGAGGTCGCCAATATTGGATTGGGGATCAATGGCCTTGATACGATCAAAACCTATCAGGATTCCGGTTCGGTGAGTACTGTTTCTGACTACGATAAATTTTTTGGAAAAAAAATAAGACTGGGTGGTAATGGTCGAATTTCTGCGATCATGCCTAATTTCGGTGTGTCGATTTATGACGATGCTCAGGTGTCTTTGATTCTTAGAAATACGGCTTTTCCAAATATTGATATGAGTTTCTTCAATGACTACGGACTTGTTGTTGCGGGTGCGTTTCCAATTGCACCATTGACTTCGTTAGGCGTGGCATTCAAACGAATCAATCGCTGGGGTGGATATCAGACCGTAGGTCTAAGTACGATCGCTCAGGGAAACTCAGCGGCATTGCAAAATGAATTTGAAAATAAGGGCGTTGGTTATGGTGGTGATCTGGCGTTAATGACTAAAATTCCTGGTCGATTGTCACCGTCTTTTTCCGTTGTGTGGCAAGATGTGGGATCGACTGCGTTTACCAAGACGACGGGTAATGATGCGCCTCCAAGAATCAAAGACAATTTACAAGCAGGTGCTGGGTTAATTTTAGATCTCCCCGGTATTGATTTATCAGCTGGGTTTGAGTACCGACACATTAACGATACCGGCGTGCAAATTGGCAAAAAATTGCATACGGGTTTTGAATTGTCTCTGCCTCTGATTGACCTTCGCGTGGGCTCCAGCCAGGGGTATCCAACGATGGGTGCTGGATTCAGCTTTTTATTTTTGAATGTTGATGCGGCTATGTTTAAAACTGAAGCCGGCGAATACCCGGGGCAAACTCCGGAAGATCAAATTCTTTTAAGCTTAAGTATTGACTTATCTGTTGACGCAAACTTTAATTTCTATTCAAAAGAAGGTAAGAAAAGAAATCTAAAACAACGCCGCTAGGCTTTGTATTGAAAGCGTTTTAACGTGCTAAAACTGATTAAAATACATTCAAAAAATCAGGTTTGGGAACACTTCCAAAATATTGATGTCGAAAAAGAATCGTGGATAGTTTCCAAAGCCAGTGATCGAGATTATATGTCTCAGCACGTATTGTCGCGTGATGGCTACTTTTTAGATGTAAGTGTTCAGTGGCACCGTTCGTTTTTTAAAATGGTGCATGAACGTGCATTCCCAAATTTCAAAATTGTATCACGTGACTTTGCCCAAATTTTTTTGAAACGGAAACTGCAAAATTTAAAGACTGACTTAGATATTGATGTTATTGACGAGAAAAGTCGTCTTCGTAGTATTACTTACTATTCCTCTTTGTTGTTCGATCCTGATTTAGACGAAACTAAACTTGAAGAGTGGCTGAATGTTTCGGAAGAACGAAAACTTCGTCTAAAACCTGATCTGTTATTGAATAAACTATTTTTGTCGTATTTTTTAGATGCCCAAATCGTTTGTGAAGACTGGCTTGTGGCACAGTTACAAATGGCCGATCTGACGAATTTGAAACTACCGATGTCGCGCCTATTTTTTGATTTGGGGGCGGACTATGGAATGCTGGAAGCTAGTTTGATTCAGAAATTAGCTAGAAATCACGAAATAACACTGTTCCAAACTGTGCATGCCTTTGATGAACACTATAACCATTTGGTGCAAGCCTACGAGCGATTTGATACTTCGGAAAATAAATCCAAAGATAAACCGCCATTGGCTGCTGTTGAACTAAAGAAATTTTCGTCGGCGGTCTCTGAAGTACGCTATGCAGTGGGAAAAATAAAATCCTGGAAAAATTCAGGAATCGCCTGGAACCAAATGTCTATCGTGGCCCCAGATATCCGAAAGTACGCTGACATATTGCATTGGCAGTTATTGGCTGAAGGTGTTCCTGTTAACCAAGTAAAAAAATCAATCTATTTAGAATTCAAAGATATTCGCGAGTTGCTTTCGGATTTGTCATTTTTTAAGTTAAATATCGAATTCTCTTCTGTAAAAGAATCGTTGGTAAGATTTTGTGCTGGCAATAAATCGACTCCGTTCAATAAACTGGAAGAAAAATTAAACTCCCCATTTTTGTCGGCCGATGCTTTTTTAGAGTTAGTTCAAAAATGGGTTCCAGATTTTTTTAGCCAACACTTAGGATTCCCCCTGGAACGTTTAATTCAATTCAGGAACACTGAAGTCAGCGCCCATGATTTCGTTAGACAAACTGAAATCTTTTGGGAACGCATGGGGCTTGGCGAGCGAAAAGAAAGAATCCTAAATTCTTTATTTGATACGTCTTCACCGGACGTAAAGCTGCACCCACGTGAGTGGGTTGAGCAAATCGAAAAAATTGCACTTCAGGCTAACGTCACCGTGAGTGGTAAAGATTCCGCGGGGATTCAGTTGAATTCACTCTCTCAGGTTTCATTGTTTAATCAGAAGAATGTCGTTGTCATAGGCCTTGATGAAAGTGCGTTTGCTAGCAAATTTAAGGAAGCCATACCAACGGAAGACATATACACATTGGGTAGCGAACTGGGTATCTATCTTGAGCATCCGGATCTAAGTTTAAACTCATTTTTGCTTGAAGATCTGTTAGTACAAGTCAGCGATGAAGTGGCTCTCTCTTATCCTTATAAAGGGATAGATTCGCGTATCCAAAACCCTGCGCCTTTGTGGCAGAGTCGTGCCTTTGAACAGAAACTGATTGAACAAGAAATGGATACGCCGCCACCGATTTTGTGGGATTGGTTGATTTCTAATGATGATTCCCAGTGGCTACACCATCGTCATCAGGATTTTAAAATCGATGTTCAAAAATGGGATGCGAGGCCGGAGTTAGCGACACCCGTTCCGCATTTTGCTTTGAATGAAATATCTTTGTCGCCATCTTCGATTCAGACATTTTTGGATTGCCGCCAGAAATTTTATTTTCAACGTGTGCTACGATTAAAAAGCGTTGAAGCTGAAAGTTTTGATGTCAATGCACGCGATAAAGGCAGTTGGTATCACTCGATATTTGAGCAAATTATTAAGCAGGAAGATGTTTATATCACGCCTTTGATTGCAAACGGACTAGGAGAAGCAGGTCGATTAGCTTTATTAGATCGTCTGCAAACTGATTTCGCGTCGGTCTTGCCCGTTGGGTTTGGTGAATCGACTTGGAAGTTAGTTCGCAAGTCCTATTTTGAAAATGTTATTAAGTTTATCGATCATGAAATTAAACTGCGCAGTCATTTTCCAGATTTAAAAAGTGTCGCCGTCGAATGGCCATGGGAAATTTATTATGATTGGAAGCGATACGAGTTTAGTCAGATGCAGACGCCGGATACAGTAAAGATTTCGGGAGTCATTGATCGCATTTTACTTAATCAACGAACTGGCCATTTGTGGTTGGTTGATTACAAATCCAGTTTGAAAAACTATTCGTCGTATATTAACTGGATTGAAAAGAAAGAATTCCAGCTGCTGCTGTATAACCATATAGTTCAAAGTTACAGTAAGGAACCTTGGGCGGGGAAAGTGGAGAATCTGACGTATTGGCAATTGCCAGATTTAAGTAACAAAAAGGGCTTCGCAGTTTCTGACCCTAGACTTTTTGAACTCGGTTACGCTAAAAAATCAATTGGTTCTGTTGAAGACAAAGAAAAAGTGGAAGCCGAATTTCTGCTACAGTTTCAAGAAATGATCCAGCAAATGCGCGAAGGTCATTTTTTCCCGAACCCGGCAGATGAAAAAAAATGTCAGTATTGTGAATGGAGGCTGTCGTGCAGAGCGCCCCATTTGTAAATAAAAATGTATTGATTCGTGCCGGGGCCGGGGCCGGTAAAACGACTCGTTTAATTAACGAGGTGTATGGCTTCTTCCACAGCCATAAACAAGCAAATGAAGCTTGGCCCCGAGTCGTCCTTACCACATTTTCAAATAAAGCGACTCAAGAGATTAACGAACGGTTACTAAAGAAGGCGATTGAGACCAACGATGTCGAGTTTTTCAATTTCATCAATGCTAAGGCGAACCTATTGGTTTCAACCATTCATGGTGTTTTGCACTTATTTTTGGGGCAGAACCAGGCAGAGTTTGGACTAACGAAAGACTTTGCGGTTATAAACGAAGCCGACATCGCTCGTCGACAACAGAAATTATTCCGAAAGATTGTGAATGAAGAACCTACGGCTGTGGTGCTGTTAGATACGTTCACTCTATCAGAACTCTATTCACTGGTTTGTGATTTCCGCCAGTTTAAATTGACGATGGGCAATTTGCACAGCCTAGATCGTGAATCGTTTCAGGCCTATTTAAATACCCTTCGCCAAGATTTTGTATCTGAATTCAGATCAAGCATAGGCATGTTGCAAAGTTCAAAGTTAACAGAGGCTTGGACAAACTCTTTACAGGGATTTCCTCGTATAGATTCTGACGACGAAAAAATAGTGGTGGATCTACTTGCCTGGGAAGATACATTGCCTCGGCTGCCCACGATTGCGAAGAAAGGAGATGAGGGGCTGATTTCATCGCAAGTTCGGTTTGTTTCGGCTATCAAGAAGTTGCGTGAATACCGGGAAAAGAACTACCACGAAAATTTTTTAGATTCTTTTGAGCTTTTGCAAACTACGTTTGTAGAAATTGCAGAGAAGTATTTCAGTGCCGTTGACGCCGATCAAAGAGAGTCGCAGGAAATTTCTATTTCGGATATTGAAACATTGTGTTTTAGAGTTTTGGAAACAAAGCCCTATTTATTCGAACAATTTTCCAAAAAATGGGATTTCTGGATGGTCGATGAATTCCAAGACACCAGCCCCATCCAAATTACATTGTTGAATCAGCTGATAGGAAAAGCGCGCGTGTTTTATGTAGGTGATCCACAGCAAAGTATTTATTATTTCCGCGGATCTGATTCTAGAGTGTTTGATGGAAAAATGAACGAATTGAAGACGTCTGGACAAGTGGAAGTACTTGATAACAACTATCGATCTCATTTTGGAGTACTAAACTTCATTAATGAGTTTTTTTCTAGGCAGTATAATCAGTTTCAGAAAATGGTTCCTATTAAAGACAAAGTTTCGCTTCGACAAGACGTTAATGTTTTTGAAATTATGGACAAAACAGAGAGTGCGGCGCTGTCGGCGAAACAAATTGCTAAACTGGTTCATACCCATCCCGAAATCAAACTAGAAGACGTCGTGGTTCTATCAAGGACAAATCGCGATCTGGAAAATTTGGCTACGGAATTGGAAATACTAGGTATTCCTCACTATGTTCATAGCCAAGGACAGTTTTTTAGGCAGCGCGAGATTTTGGATATTTTATTTTTTGTTCGTTTTCTAGTTCGACCAGATGATGTTAATAATTTGTCGTTTTTATTGAAGACGCCAGCTGTGGGGATGAACCCGGACGATATTAAGCTGGTGACGCATCATTTTAGGTCGTGGGAAAATTTGATAGCTAGTTCCGATAAATTCACATCTAAAGTGATTTTGGATTTAGAAAAGTTGAATATCTATCTAAAGAAAAGTAACGAATTGGGTATCGTTGAAACGACAGAATTATTCGCTATAAATGAGGCTTCATTTGTCCTCAATCATTTAGTAGATTCGTCTGGTAAACGAGAATCAAATTTATGGAAGTGTTTTTATTGGATGCGTGAAGAGTTTGCTAAAGGTTTAGAATCTTTTTTAGTCCAATTGGATGGCGTCCTTGATCCTAATAAAAATGATGCCTATGAAGAGAGCGAGTCGCAAGCTATTGTTGAGCCAAAAAAAATTCAGATGATGACGATCCATGCATCTAAAGGTCTACAGTTTGACCACGTTATCGTGATAGGTATGCATGCTCCACAGCGCACACGTGGTCGTTATGTGCTTGATGTCGATACTGAAACAAAGCAGTTTTCTATTTTTGTTAAAAATAAGGATAAAGATGATAAAATTCGCAGTCCTATTTATTGGCGACAGTGGGCACTGCAAAAAGAACGTGAAGCTGAAGAGTTTGAACGACTTCTGTATGTGGCCCTCACTCGCGCAAAAAAAATGGTGTCGTTGTTTACTTTGACTCAAAACAAACTTTCTGAATCGTCATGGGCGTATCAAATTAAGGATTTCTACCATCAATATTTGATGAACAAGGAATCGTTATCTTTTTCAATGGATTGGCAAACTATCGATGCGAATAGTTTTGTTGATGAAAGCTTTTTGCCACAAAAAAGTACTTTTGCAAAAGCTGATAACAAAGACAGTGGTAAAAACGTAACGCCCTTTCTAAATCAGTTGAATATGAAAATGAGTAATGTGGAAACTAAAAGACCATTATCATTCAGTTCATCTAGTGGCCAGCGGCAAGCGAAACTGCGCGATGTGATTATTTCACAAAAAGGTATTGAAACTCATCTCCGTCGTGAAAAAGGTCTATTCGATTTTTCATATTACCCTTCTTTGGCATATAAGGACAGTTTAGACCAGCTGTTTGCACGAGGATTGCGCGAGTATCGATTTACTTTTCAATATGGTGATTATCAAATCGTAGGTTCAGTCGATTTCGTATTCTTTGATGGTGATCGTGTTTTGATTATCGATTACAAATCAGGGCGTTCGGTTCACACGGATGTATATTCTAAACAGTTGATGTTCTATGCGCAGTGTTTGGCGTTCATAAAGAAAATGCCTTCAACGATAACATTTGACCTAGTAATTGATTATGTTGATCAAAAGAAGGTGGATCATTTGACCTATCAGGTGAAGCCCGCAGGACCATATTTTGATAGTTTTATACAAGAGCGTGAATCAGAAAATGTAGTTGGTTGAAATAAAGAAAGCCGATGCGTTGTCATCGATAACGCGAACTTCGACTTCTTCTTGGTCAGGTGAAATAACAGTTCCATAGCTTGTTTGGCCAGCCGATACAGAAAACTGTCTGTTGATATTCCATGAAAAAGTTTGCATATGAAAGAAAGAATCTTTTGCTACGCCAGCATAGTTCCATGAATTGATGTGGCGTAACTGAAGCGCTAAACCAAATTGCTTATATTCCCAACCGGTAGATATTTGTTGATTAGAAACATGCGACGTATTTGAAAAGTTATTGATGGCGATTTCGTATTTATGGAAATACTTCTGAATCGAAACACTGCCTGACGTCGACAGAATTCCACTGCCCAAATATGATTGGCTGGAGAGCTTGGTTCCTAAACCGACGCCAAAATTTAAAAACTGACGCTGGGTCGAATCTTTGGATAGTGGAACGGTGGAGGTTAGATAGGGAGATAGGTTCATAGAGGATAGTTTGCTCTTCATGAAATAGTAGTTCATCAGCAAATCGGAGACATCATTTTGAAGCTCATTTTTAGAATACTGGGTGTAGTTTAGTAAACCCTTGAAACTGGAGTTCTCGTTAAATTTGATTGAAGTTTCCGTGTTGATTCCATACGTACTTTGCGTTTTCTGTGCTGTGTTTAGTCCCAGGGTTACCTGCCAAGATTTTAATACTTGTTCGCTACCGTGAAACTTAAGACCACTGGATAAATAACTTGTTGGTCGCTCTTCTATGTATTTTTTAGTTTTTAATTTTTGAGTGATAGAGCTTGCACTTCTTACTGGAGCTGCCGAAGCCAGGTGATTGAGTAAAAATGCACTGAGGAAAATTAGGATGGCAAATGACAAGATATCGCGCGCGAAAAATTCACCAATTTCTGTTAGTTTTCTTTCAATAATTCTCATATGTTATTGGGTTGCACGGCTTATGCCTAAGGGGACACTTTAATGGCTTTTTAGGTCAAATACAGACGTAATAGAGGCTTTTGGGGGTGTAGAAAGTTAGACAACTGTCTTAGCCGCCATAGAAGAAAAGGCATTGGTTAAGGATCTTTCTAGTCGCTTTTTTATGAAGATATTTGGCTTCTGCTTTCTTTATAGATTCTCGATTCGCGACATATTCGATGATAGCTTCATATCGCTGCCCAATAGCCAGCTCATTTCTAAGGAAAGGCGAATTTTCAGTGTGGTGCATATAAGTCTGCACGACGGTCCATGGGTTTACGTTTGCGATTTGACTAATCAAAGTGGGTGAGCGCAAATAGGAAACAGCGATTTCGCGTGTGTGATCGCCTGAGTTCCAATGTTCTTTGTCACCGTTGTCTAATTTGAATGGTCGCCCAAATTCCAAAACTTCGGTAATGCGACTTTGGTGTCCGTAATTTTTTCTAAATCGATATAGATTTTCAAAAAGTTGTCTATTCAGTAAATCAGCCATGTGTTCGAATTGATAGAGTTCTGCTTTCAATTGCGCGATTTCTTCAATAGAAAAATTTTTATCCTTCGTGTAATCATCCACAAGTTCATCTAAAAGGCGGTCGTCAATAATATTGATTTGCTTGAACGCGTTTTTCAATGCGGCCGCTTCTTCAGGTGTAGTATCGCCGTTTTCTTTACTAATGTTTTTCCCATACGACTTTAAGACCAGGGAACTAAGCGGCGCTGTGTAGCCTTTTGGGTAGTACTTTTCAACGAAATCTTCGTTATGAGCAAATTTAGAAAGGTCATGTTGAGTCGCGCGACGTTGAATTAATTCAACGTGTTTCAAAAGAGTGGGAAAATATTTTGCTTGTTCTGGATTCAGCAAAATGCGAGCTAAAAGAAACTTCATTGTGATACCAGTTCCAATACTGTGTTCAGTCATTTGCAATTCGAATTCAAAAAAATTTTTTGGAACTTGGCTAAAATGGGCATCTGCCTTAAAGTTTGACAGAAGAGAAACGATTAAAACTATATACAGCGCGAATTTACCCATCGTATATTTACTCAGCAATGGCTCTGCCAACACGCTTACTATTTGTCTTTTATTTCGTCTACGTATTTTAACCTTGCCTTGACAGCACCTCGATCGGTCTCATCTTTGGTTTATAGGAGTATATTATGACATACCCAGTTGGATCGTTACCCGTTCTTCCCTTAAAAAATACTGTGATTTATCCGGGCATCACCCAGACTCTGCGTGTAGGCCGTGACAAGAGCAAGCGAGCCGTCGATTTGTCGGCTGGCAAAGACGGATGGATTTTTGCGGTAGCCCAGAAAGATGCAGAAGGGAATTTAGACTCAGAAGCGGATTTAAATTCATTCGGTACACTTTGTAAAGTTGAGTCAATTAAAGTGACCCCAGATTCAAGTTATTTCGTAGTTGTGCGTGGTTATTACCGTGCTCATTCTGTTAATTATGTATCTGCCGACGGTTGCTACCAAACAAATTTAGAGCGATATGATGATGTGATTGACATGGATAAAGCAACGGAAAGTGCCTTTCTTTCCAGCCTTAAAACTATGGGTATTGATATCCTAAAAGTTATGCCTGGTAATACGGATAACATGGTCGAGCTAATCAAGGGCATGGACGATTTGGCGCTGCTAGGCCATATGGCTGCAGCTAATATCGATCTTTCGTTAGTGGAAAAACAAAAAATATTAGAAGACTTTAATTTAAGAACTCGTACTTTGTCGCTTTTAACTTTGTTACAAGAGTTTAAACAAACAATGATTGTGCAAAATGATATTCGCAGCAAGCTGTCTAACAAATTGGGACAGACTCAGCGTGAACACATTCTACGTGAACAATTAAGAACCATTAAAGAAGAACTTGGTGATGATGAATCACCAGACTTAGAAAGCGAATACGAAAAGAAAATAGCCGATGCTAAAATGCCAGAAGAAGCGTTGAAGCTAGCAAATCAACAGTTGAAAAAACTGTCTACATCGTCGACGCAGTCGCCTGAATATCAGATGATTCGTACGCATTTAGATCTGTTGGTATCATTGCCATGGAGTGAGAGCTCTTCAGGTAAGGATTTCAATTTAGAAGATGCAGAAGCTATTTTGAATGCGGATCACTATGGTTTAGATAAAATTAAAAAACGCATATTGCAGCATTTAGCAGTAATGAAGCGTAGGAAAAATAAAAAAGGTTCTATCTTGTTGTTCATTGGCCCTCCGGGTGTTGGTAAAACATCGTTGGGACAAAGTATCGCTAGAGCATTAGATAAAAAATATCACCGAATTAGTTTAGGTGGTGTTCGTGATGAATCAGAAATTCGAGGTCACAGACGAACTTACATTGGTGCCTTACCGGGTAAGATTGTTTCGGCATTGTCTAAAGTAAAACAGAACGATGCCGTTTTCTTACTGGATGAGATCGATAAATTATCACGCGGTTACGCCGGTGATCCCGGTGCGGCTTTACTAGAAGTGCTGGATCCCGAACAAAATCATACGTTCCAAGATCACTATTTGGATACCCCGTTTGATTTATCGAAGATATTCTTTATCGCGACGGCGAACTCTTTAGAAGGAATTCCGGGGCCGTTGTTAGATCGAATGGAAGTGATCGATTTGTCGGGTTACACATCGGCAGAGAAGTTTAATATCGCAAAAAGCCATATTATTCCGAAGCAAATGGAAGAATACAGTTTTGAGAAATCAGAACTTCAAGTAACTGACGAAGCGTTGTTAAAAGTAATTACTCATTACACACGTGAATCTGGTGTTCGCGATCTTCAGCGTAAGATTAGCGAAATGTGCCGATATGCTTCCGAGAAAATTCAACGTGGTGAAACAAAAGTCATCGTGGGAATTAATAATTTGGAAGATATTTTTGGTCCGGAAAAATTCACCAGCGAAGTGGCTGAGTTCAGCTCAACGGCTGGGGTTGTTACCGGATTGGCGTGGACACCTGTGGGCGGTGACATTCTGTTTATTGAAACGGCGCTTGTTCCAGGGAAAGGTGATTTGATTATTACCGGACAACTTGGTGAAGTGATGCGCGAATCCGCACAGATTGCCAAGTCGCTTGTGAAATCCAGAATGTCGGTGCTGGCACCACGTTTAGATTTGAATAAATTTGATATCCATCTACACGTACCATCAGGAGCGATTCCTAAAGATGGACCGTCAGCAGGTATCACGATTTTAACTTCGATTGCTTCGCTTGTATCACGTGTCACTGTGAATCCTAAGTTAGCAATGACAGGTGAGATCAGTTTACGAGGACGAGTGATGCCGGTCGGTGGTATCAAGGAAAAAGTGATTGCGGCCCATAGAGCCGGCGTAAGACAGATTATTATGTGTGATAAAAATGAAAAGGATCTAAGAGATATCCCCGCGGACATTAAGTCAGACATCCAATTCACTTTTGTAAGCCATATTAACGAGGTCTTGAGTCAAGCGTTAAAAGTAGATCTTAAAGATTGGTCGGATGAGTTGTTGTTAACAGCTCCACAAACGAACAATCCTACGTACGCAGGAACTTAAGTTAGTTGAATTTTTAAAGCTGCCGTTTTAGGCTTGATCTGTGAAAACAGTGATAATGTACTCAGACGGAGCATGCAGCGGGAATCCGGGGAGAGGTGGTTGGGCCACCATCCTTGGATTACCCAATAATAAAGTTATAGAGCTGGGCGGTGGCCGAGCCATGACGACAAATAATCAGATGGAGCTTCAAGGTTTAATTGAAGGTCTTCATTATCTTAAAGACATTTCTTTCGATCAAATCATTTACTATACCGATTCTTCCTACGTTCTGAATGGAGCCACAAAATGGCTCAAGGGTTGGGCGTTTCGTGGATGGAAAAATGGTGAAGGTAAAGACGTCGCTAATAAAGAATTTTGGCAAGCTTTGCAACGACAGCTTTCTGATCTGGGTGATAAAAAAATTAAATGGAACTATGTACGTGGACATTCGGGTGTGTCGGGAAATGAACGCTGTGATGAAATCGCCGTGTGTTTCTCTACCGGAAAGTATGTCGATCTTTATGAAGGCGATAACGCTCATTACGGATTTGATATGTTCGAGGTGCCCAAGACAGAACCTATTCCAGACACCAGTTTTAAGAAAAAGGAATCTAGCGAAGCTAATTATTATCTTTCTTTAAAAAACGGAGTTCTAGAACGTCACAAAACTTGGGCGGAATGTGAACAACGTGTGAAAGGTGCTTCCGGCGCTAAGTTTAAAAAAGTAAAAAGCCAAGCAGAAGAAGCTGAAGTTTTAAAAGGTTGGGGCTATGCAGATAAAAAATAACACAGTGGTTACTAACGATATGAGGTAGCGCTCACTCCGAGCGTCAAAGTACGTTGAATTGATTTATAAGGCGATTCGTATGGATTTGGATGTGTTGAAACCATCTGGTTTTACGGGAGCAAATTTAAAACTGTCCCATTATCTCCCCAAGGTATTTGATTATTTTGTGGATAGAGCTTTCAAAAGATAAATTCTTGACCCCTAGTTTTAATGACGTTACCAATTAGCCATATTAAAGGGGGCTTACGCCATGAAACTTATTCTTTTAGCATCTTTGTTTTTGTCTTCTTTCGCGTTCTCTGCAACAGCAGCAACTCCAGCATCATTTGGTGCGTTCACATATAAAAACTATTTGTACGTGACGTTCTTAGGCGACTGCAATACCATGTCAGTAAACGTACAAGTTGGTGGTTTGTGCAATAAAGATCGCGCGACTCGTAATTATGCGGTTGTTTGTGATACAGAACTTATTGTAGGCGCGACTCGTATGATTTGCCCTGATCAAGTCGTAGAACCTAAAGTTTATAAATTTGATTTAGCTAATTTACCGGTAGCTGCGGAAGCGAAAGTAATGGTTATTAGATACAATAATGAGTCAGTAAAAGTTAAACTCAACAGAGAGTAATTACTGAGATCAAAGCAGCATCAGTTCGATGCTGCTTTACCGAAATCCACCGTTGATGTCCCAACAGGCCCAGTGATGGTTAGTTTGATAGTGTTGGCGCTTTCGATGTTTTTCATTGGAACCGGAAAAACGATAGAATACGGTGTCGAAAACCGAGTATGAAATGGATACAAGCTTTGTAGTTCTTCCGTTAACAATTTGATTTTTGTTGTTTTGCCTTCATATCTTTTTCCATCTACGTCCAAGAAAATCTTCCACAGCGTTTTATTTTTATTTAAATCATCGTGTTTACGTTCCGGGGTAAAGAAACTAACGAAAAATTCTGCTTCTTTGCGCAATTTACCGTCGGCAGTCGCCTTTTCCTGAGTGTATTTGGCTTCATCCCAGATGAAAACTCGCGCCATTTGATCAACCTGTGCTTCAGAAACCTCTGTATTGACAACGGCCGCCGTCAGATCGATCGAGTTATATAGGCCTGAGTACACTTGCTGTTGGCGGGAGTTTCGTTTTACTGTCTGCAAGTAATCCGATTCGGAAATTAATTTTATGTTTGGTGATGGAGAAATGTCTTTGTGCGAACACGATACGGCTAAGCCAATAATAAACAATAGAAGTAAGCGCATCATTTGATTAATCCTTTTAAGTTCTTCTCTAAATCTTGGAAAACTTTTTCCCGATGTATATCATTGTAATTTTCATGCCGAGCGCCTTCGCCGTATATAACAATTCGTTTGTTGCTAGCGCCAATCAATTCGAAAAACTCTTTCGCTTTGGCTGATGATACTACGGGATCATTTTCTGCAATTTGCATAAACGTAGGCAAAGTAATTTCATGGGCGCGTGGGAAAATCATTTTAAAACTATCGATCATGCCTAAGTAAATGCCTGACGAAATGACTTCATGGCGTAAATGATCTTTTTCATATTCCGCTATTACGGCCTTATCGCGAGTTAGCATATCGTGAGATAGTTCGTTGCCTAAGGTCACTTTGGGAAATGTTGAGTAAAGCAAGCGTGCGGCTTTGTCTTTTATAGGTGGTACGGCTACTGAAAAACCAAATAGAGGCGAACTTAAAACTTGCGCTTTAATCTGAAATTTATTTGGATTCGTAATTAAAAATTTTGTTTGAATTAAGCCGCCCATTGAATGACCAAGCAAAATAACAGGGGCTTTGAATTTGAAGGTTTTGAATGCCTCTTCTAAAAAGATCTCCATATCGTATACAAAATCATTGAAATTTGCCGCATACCCTCGTTTGCCGTTACTGCGGCCGTGACCACGTAAATCCCAAGAAAAGAAACTGATATTCTGGTCAGCGAAATGATTTACTAGACGCGCGTAGGATTCTGAATGTTCGCCCATTCCATGAGTGATGATGATGTTTAGTTCCGGATCTTTCTTCTGCCAAGACTGGAAAAAAAGTGATTCGTTTTTATAGCCCTTAAAATAACCTTCGTTGCGTTCAAATTGTGATTGCATATCTACAATTAGATACGAAATCGTTCCAAAAAGACATCTTTTTGTCGGCCAGACAGAGGTCTAATACTTTCTGTATACAACCGAGTTTTTGGGAGTGATTCCCTGCTTAATATTTGAATTTGGATTATCTAAGTTATAGTGAATACCGATTGAATCTTCACGTTTTGACGCGCACTCGACGATAGCTTGTGCCACAGTGGCGATGTTACGAAGTTCAATGATGTCTTTGTGAATTTTGAAATTAGAATAATATTCTTTCACTTCGGACATAATATTTTTAAGACGCGATTGTGCCCGTGAAAGACGTTTGTTGCTGCGGACAATACCCACATAGTTCCACATAATATCGCGGATTTCATTCCACATATGATGAATAACGATCATTTCGTCTTCATCTGTTTTTTGTGGATAGAACCATGGATTAGGCTGAGTAAATGAAGTTAATTTGGGTTTGTCTTTTAGCTCAATAAATAAGTTTTCAGCCATGGCTACACATTCCAGAAGTGAGTTTGATGCCAAGCGATTCGCGCCATGTAGACCTGTGCATGCCGATTCGCCAATCACCCAAAGACGATCGATATCTGTGCGACCAGCCACATCGGTCACGACACCGCCACAAAGGTAGTGAGCGGCGGGAACGACCGGAATCGGAGTTGTCGTTAAGTCGATTTGGAATTCTAAACACTTTTGATAAATGGCGGGAAAGCGCTGTTTTAAAAATTCAGCGTCCAGATGAGTCATTCGTAAGAATACGCACGGGGCGCCCGAGCGTTTCATTTCCGCATCAATTGAACGAGCTACAATATCACGTGGAGCCAGGGATCCCAGTGGGTGATACTTTTTCATGAACGCATTGCCTTGACCATCTATCAGTTCGCCACCTTCACCGCGTAAAGCTTCGGAGATCAAGAAATTGCGCGAATCTTTGTGATACAAGCATGTCGGGTGAAATTGCATGAATTCTAAATTAGCTAAGCGGGCTCCGGCTCGATAAGCGATGGCGATACCATCGCCAGTCGCGCCACTCCAGTTGGTTGTGTATTTATAAACTTTGCCAGATCCACCCGTTGCTAAAATAATTTGGCTAGCAACATACGATTCGACATAGCCGGTTTGATTATTAAGTGCGTACAAGCCCATACATTCAGCAGGGTTCATATTCCAAACATTCAGCTGTTTGTTTAGGATCAAATCGATCGCGAAAGTTTCTTCTAAAATTTTAATGTTGGGAGTTTGGCGAACCCGTTCTAAAAGTTTTTGATGAATGTGTTTTCCAGTTTGATCTTCGAAGTGCAAAATGCGTCGGTAAGAGTGGCCACCCTCTTTAGTAAGATCCATTTCGAAATGATCGCCTTGGGCTGTTTTTCGATGGTCGAATTTTACACCCCAGTTTATTAAATCCTGAATTCTATCAGGTGCTTGCGTAACAATATTTCTCACCGCGTCTACATTGCACAAGCCGGCCCCGGCGACCAAAGTATCCTGAATATGCGAGTCAAAACTGTCTTCATTTGAAAAAACAGCAGCGATTCCCCCCTGGGCCCAAGTCGAGTTCGCATTTTCCACTTTTTCTTTCGTGAGAATCAGAACATCACCGAGTGCCGAGAGTTTAAGCGCGGCCGCCAATCCCGCTAAACCAGAACCCACCACTAGATAATCTGTTTTGATGTAACTCATGAACTACCTCTTTGCACACCTGTATACGTGTGATTTTCCTTTAGGGCAACTGATACTCGTACTTGCTTCTTTGCAACTAATAACCGTAAAATAGAAATCAGAATTTGGACAGGGAAAAGAATTGATCAGAATAAGAGTTGTAATCGCTTTAGTTGTTGTATCTGTGCTGTTTTTGTCGATCATTTACAACAAGTTTGAGCAATCATTATTTGCCGATAAAGTGGAGAATGTGGAACTTCAAATGAAGAACCAGATTTCTACCATGGTGACAGCCTATGAGGCTGAGGCTAAATTCTTAACTAAAATGGCCCAAAACCTGAATATCGAAGGCAACCGCCGAGTTAACTGGGCCAGCATGCACCCTTATTTTGCCTTGGCTTTACTCAATGATAAAAATCAAATGGTAGAATGGCTGTTTCGGGAAGCCTCTCCTGTTTCTGATCTAAGTAAAGAGACCCTGACTCAGGTGGTTCGTAGTTTCCAAATCAATCCTCAAACGACCCAGATTTCATATCAGTTTTTTCAAGATCAGGGCAAAAAGCGATTGTTGCTAACGCTGGTCCCATTGAAAGACAAAATGTGGGTATTCGTAAGCCTTGGCGAAAATTTACAAAGTTTAATGGACACTCAAAAAACGCAAAGTTCAACATTAGCGTTAGTGAATAAAGAGCTTGTCAGTATGTCGCACGTTAAGCCGGAATATGTAGGACAGAAGATTTTTGAAAATTCAGTAATAAAAGACTTACGTGAAAATAATAAAACGATGTCGACGGGATCCTTTGCGATAACGAGTGGGGAAGAGTTTTTCGCCGTGATGGAAAAAGTTCCGAACATGGACTTGTACCTTTATACGCAAACATCACTGTCTGAGATTATAAAAAGCAAAGAAGAATTTCGTCGCCAGTTTGCGTTTTTCGCTTTTGGATTTTTATTTATCTTGATCGGAGTTTCGTTCCTTCTTCTTCCCAAAGAGGGGGTGGTATCAGCTGCGCCGAAAACGGCTCGTGGTGAAGTAACTCAGTCGTCATTCCCGAACCCAATTGCTCGACCCTCTAACGAGGCAAAACCAGCTTCACCTACCGAAGTTTCCAAAGACCGAGCACAAAGCAATATGAAAATTGCGTCTGCATTGGGGCATGAAATGAAAGCGCCATTGGTTAAAATCTTGTCTTTGGTGCAATTAGGAAACGCCACCGAATCCAAAGAAGAAATTTTAAAAATGTTGAGCAAGGTCAAAGCGGAAGCTCGATCGGCTACTGATATTATCGACAAGTTATTGTTGTTTGCTGGTGAAAAAGAACAACACAAAATCAAAACTAAAATCGATACGCCTCTATTACGCGCGATCAAAAACGTAGAAAGCCTTTGTTATCAGAAGGTTGTTAAAGTTTCTAAAGAGATTGGACCTACAGAATCTTTTGATATGGACGTCAATCAATTGGTGACTGTGTTTGAAAATATTTTGAAAAATTCAATTCAGGCCATGGATCGTAAAGGGAACAAGGAAATTAAAATCAAAACTTATATGGAAAATGAAAAAGTTGTGGTTTTAATCGAAGATAATGGCGAAGGAATCCCAAAAGAAATTAGTGAAAAAATTTTCGACCCTTTCTTTACATCTTTGAATGTCGGCCAGCACATGGGACTGGGATTAACAGTGGCACTTGGAATCGTTAGGCAACATAGTGGCGATGTGAAAGTGGATTCTGAGCGTGGTAAAGGGGCTCGTGTTTTTGTCGAATTCGGGCTAGAAACGGCAGAGCAAGTAGAAAATATACCCATACCTCCGGCGCCTGTGATTGAAGCACGTGAAACCGAATCGGAACCGCAGGAACTGACTCTGCAGGCAGAACCTGTAACCGTAAAAGTTTTGACGCCGCCTCTGCATGCGCCAGTTCCGGAAGAAGATGTGATTGTGATTGATGACGACGAGGATGATGTGGTTCGCGCTCCAGAAAAACTCGAGCAAACACCAGCGCCTTTACCGCCAAGAGCTTTGGCACCCACTCAGCTAAAAATTCCAACGATAAAAGAAGATTTGATGCTAAGTATGGATGATGAGAAAAAAATAGAAGACAAAGCGCCAGTTACTGTTGAACAGGCGGAAGACAATGAAATGTTCCAAGAATTAAACTTGTCTGCAAAACCAATTAGCATCAAGCCGATTGATTTGAATGTCGACGTAGATGAATTGTTTGAAGTTTCAAACGAGATTCCAAAACAGACACCTCCGGCGCCATCTCAACCAATCCCAGTTCCTCAAGATATTTCAAATATTATTCATGCTAAAGCAGAACCACCGAAGCCGCCGCCGTCGTTGATCACGGCTCCAAAAGAGAGTAATCAAGTGAAGGTGGCTCGTAGTAGTGACGATTTTAAAGTAACAATTAGAAAACCGGGGAGGCCAATGTGAACATTCGCGAACTAGCACCCCAATTTCAAGTTTTGATTTTTTCACGTAATTTGGATTTAGGCTCAACCGTTAAAGTTCAAATTTCTCAAGCTGGCTATGAATCATTTTTTATCGAACATGAAGACTCGTTTTGGGATCGATTACAACAAATAGGTCCTCATGTAGTGATACTGGATTTAAGCTCAATAACTAGACCGTTGAACGAGTATGTCGAAAAAATCAATCAATTCAGTTCTGAAGTAGCTTTGATTTTTTTAACCGAAGAAGATAATTTTCAGATTTTTGTAAACTATGCGGACTATGGAGTGCGTGAAGTGATTCACACCAAAATGCCGTATTTAAAAGAGCGTGTGCTTTGGGCTGTTAATCGCACTTGTGAAGCGATTTTCTTAACTTATAAGAACGAGCAGATTTTTTCTGAATTGCAAAAAACTAAGATAGAAGTAGAAAAAGCGGAAGCGGACGAAGGCACGGCAAAAGTAGCTATTCCTATTCTGAAAACTATTTCTGAGATGATTAATGAATATCGAATTGCCGAAAGCAAAGAAGATATCATTCGCATGTTGTTTCAAAATTTATCGAATCTGCCGTTGTTGTTTTTTAAATTTTTACCAAGCATGAATTCGTTCGTGATGTCACATGCCTCAATGCCTAACCATCAAGTGCATGAAGGTCTAGGCAGTGCACTGAATCCAGAAGAAACAAAAGATTTAGTGAAGCAGATTTTGCTAAATATTGTGCCGGCTTCATTTAATCAAGTGATAGCGAACATGTTTGCATTTCAACGGCCATCGATGATTCCATTATTTGATCGTGACGTTCTAGAAGGCGTTTTTGTTTTTGATCAAGAGTCGGCGAATACACTGATTGATCAAATGCAAGACTATGTTTGTGCTACTAGCTTGTATTATTCGGTTTATTGTTTGGAAAAACGACTAAACCAACTGGAAATCCAAGACACCGTGACGGAACTGTTTAACAAAAAATATTTCAATAACAAGCTTCACGATGAATTTGAACGTGCGAAACGTTTGAAACTGCCACTGGCGTTAATCAAAATAGCTATCGATGATTTTGACGAGATAGAACGATCTATGGGCGAACCCACTCGGGATTTGATTTTAAAATCAGTGGCGAATGTAATGAATAAAACTGGCCGAGCAAACGATGTGACATGCCGTACGGGTGCCAACGAATTTTCTATCATATTGCCTCACTGTAGTAGAAAAGGTGCGTCTCTGCGTGCGGAACGTCTGCGTCGTTTGATAGAAAGTCACACGTTGATGGATAGCGGATTGAAAGTAACGGTAAGTCTTGGCGCTTCGGAATATCCAAGCTTGTGCCGTGATAAGGATTCGTTAGAAGATTCGGCGGTTAAGTCTATGCGCTTTATTGCTTCAAAAGGTGGAAACCGTATTTGTCTTTACAAAGCTCCCGATAATTTTGTACCGGATTACGGCGTCGATGAAAACGAGTTGTAATGAACTTGTTTAGAAAATCCTACGCGGAAATAAACCTACATCATTTAAAACACAATCTTTCATGGATTCGGTCGCATTTTCCTAAGGAAAATTTCCTATGCCCCATGGTTAAAGCCAATGGATACGGCCACGGAGATGTCATTGTGGCGAAATGTTTAGAGGCCGAAGGTGTGAATCACATGGGTGTTTGTTTGATAGAGGAAGCTTTGTGGCTGCAACAGGCTGGTATCAAGTCAAATATTTTAGTTTTCCGGGGATTCGATAAACAAGGCGCGGATGAGATTGTTGAGCGTGGATTTATTCCGGTAGTTAGTCAATGGGATCATCTTGAATTTTTAACTCAAGCAAATAAAGGCAAAGCCATTCCCATTCACGTGAAGTTTGATACGGGAATGAATCGTCTCGGTTTTCCCGTTAAAGAGGCTTCGAAAATTGATGAATTTCTTTGGCAGAATAAAAATTTTCGTTTGAAAGGCTTGCTGACTCATCTTCATAGCGGTGAAGATGGTATTGAGCCTGATGGAAAAACGCAGGGACAGCTGTCCGCTTTAGCGCACGTGGCACCTATTTTTAAAAAATATGGTCCCGCAATTCATGCATTAAACTCTGCGGGGCTTTTATCAAGGATCGCCGCGGAACAGAGCAAATCTAAAGCGGCGTTTGATCATGGACTGGGAGTGCGCCCCGGGTTGTTGCTATACGGGTATGCGCCTAAAATGAATTTCAAAAATGATTTTCAAAGTGAACTTAAACCAGTGATGACATTAAAATCACACCTAAGTGAAATTCGTTTTGTTGGCAAGGGCAGTGGGGTATCTTATGGACATACCTGGATTGCTAAAAAGGATTCGGTAATTGGTATCGTTCCAATTGGTTATGCGGACGGAGTTCATAGAAATCTATCCAACAAAGGTCTAGTCAGCGTTCATGGACAGTTGGTTCCAATTGTTGGAAATATTTGCATGGACTATTTGATGATTGATCTGACATCAATTATGAATTTAAAAATTGAAAAAAATGATGGCGTAGTTCTATTTGGTTACAATGAGCAAATGGGCTATCAACAAACGGCTGCCACATACGCGGAAATTTTAGAGACTATCCCTTGGGAAATTCTAACCAGCATGAGCATTCGTGTTCCCCGGGTTATCGTCGAGTCCAGTCAGTAGAGAAAGAAATATTAAATACCCAGCAGAGAATGTTACAATAATGGTAGGTCCTTCACAGGAGTTTGCCTCATGAGCTTTATTATTAAAGTGCTACTTAGTAGCATTTTGCTTGTCCAATTTAGTTTTGCTGAAACCGTTCTATTTTATCAAAAGCCAAATGTAAAAAATGCTGCGGATTTTATCGCCACTCAACCAACGGTTGACGAAGTCGCTAAAATGATCGCGTTTAGTAAGATGGATGCCAAGGCATTGGTGACAATTAGGAAACTTCTAAAAGAAAAAAATATCGCCGTTACGACTCGGATGCCAGTGACGGAATTGAAGGGAAATAAGCTAACGATTGAAGGTCTTAAATATCCATTAGTTTTTGCAAATTCTGATAAACTTCAAATTTCTTATAATGGCGAAAACCTAGCCTTAAAGAATCCAAAAGACGTTTTACAAACGTTTAAAGATGTGGAGGTTTTCTTTGCTCAAA
Source organism: uncultured Bdellovibrio sp. (assembly GCA_963932905.1). Classification (GTDB taxonomy): domain Bacteria; phylum Bdellovibrionota; class Bdellovibrionia; order Bdellovibrionales; family Bdellovibrionaceae; genus UBA2316. Next base: position 106,613 of record CAWVRN010000006.1, on the reverse strand, counting down.
AAGTTGGAAGGAATGGTGCCGTAAAATATCTCTTTTTTCGTCTGAGTACAGGGGAGAATGCGGAAGCCGCGTTGCTTATACCTTACCTGATTGCCTTGGCAGTGGCGGCGATCTTAGGTGGAATTTATTCATGGTGGAATAAAGAAAGTAAAAAGGGTTTAGAGGCTTGGCCATTTGATAGCGACAATTTTGGAAAAACCGTAGATATCAAATGTGAGGCTGGAAATCTATCTGTGATATGCGGAAATGAAAAGCTGACGTTCCATACGGATTCAGATGGTGTTGCGAATGTAGATTATGTCGACATAAAAAAGCCCTCGGTTACGGGAAACTTAAAGGCTTCCAGTGAAGAAGGACTACCGTTAGCTAGCGGACGTTTTTCAGGTGCATTTTATTCTGCTCAGAAAAAAGAGACTGCGATGTCGATGGCAAAAGTTATTCTGGGTGAAGATGGTCAAAGAAAAATATGTAGTGAAAACGAATTTGTCGAAGATTTAGGACCGGTATACGCTGAAATCGCCAAACAGGTGACTGACCTAAGCAAGAAGGGCGACAAACCGCGAGCGATACAAAAACTGAAAAGCTTAGATTCCGGAAATCAATCCAAGTAATTTAACAACATTATTACGTCACGGAAGAAAGTGCCTAGTATGGTTACTTTCTTCTAGTCCGTAACCTTCGATCATTGTAATAGCTTAACGAAAACGATACGATAAGGCATGGTAACCGCCGTACGTAGTTTTGTAGCTGAGACTGGGAACATGATTTTATTCATGACGTCCTCGTTGCGTTTGCTTGTGACTCCGCCCAATCGTTGGCAAGAAATACTAAAGCACATGGAATTCATTGGAAATAAATCTGTTGCGATTATTTCGCTAACTTCGTTATTCACAGGGTTAGCTCTTTCACTTCAAATCTATTTGGGATTTAAAATCATTAATGCTGTCAATCTAGTTGGTCCGACAGTGGCGCTGGGTGTGACTCGTGAGCTTGGTCCCGTATTGACGGGATTGATCGTAGCTGCCCGCGCGGGTGGGGCAATGGCAGCGCGTTTGGGGACCATGCGTGTGAACGAGCAAATCGATGCGCTGGATGTGATGGGTGTGAACACTCGTCAGTATTTAATCGGGCCAAGAATTTTGGCCGCAATCATTTGTATGCCATTACTGACCGCCGTATTTGATTTCGTGGCGATGATTGGTAGTTACATTTTAGTTGTTTTCATCGTTGATTTAGATAAAGCCATATTCTTAGAAAAAATAAGGCAGACGGTAGAAGTAAAACACATCATGGAGGGTCTGTTTAAGTCGGCCATCTTTGGTTTGATCTTTGGATTAGTTTGTACCTATCGCGGGTTCTACACTACGGGTGGAGCAAAAGGTGTGGGTGAAGCGACCAATCAAGGGGTCGTCACAAGTATGGTCATGGTTATTATTTTAGATTATTTCGTGTCAAACTTGATCCGTATTTTCTATTTAACGATGGGAATTCAGTAATGGAAGCTGCCGTTAAAATTCAAGACGTAAAAAAAACATTTGATGGTAAAGACTTTGTTCTTAAAGGGCTAAGCTTGGAAATTCCCAAAGGTTCGTTAACGGCAATTATTGGTTTTTCTGGAACAGGTAAATCTGTTTTGTTGAAGCATATGTTAGGACTGTTCCAACCCACCTCAGGAAAAGTAGAAGTTTTAGGTACTGATATGTCTAAACTGTCACCCGACGACTTAACCAAGTTTCGCTGCAATTTTGGTGTGCTATTCCAATCGGCTGCTTTGTTTGACGATATGACGGTTATAGAAAACGTAAGTTTTCCTTTGATTGAGCATCGACGAAATTTAAAACCAGATGAGGTTAGAAAAATTGCGGAAGACAAACTGAAGATGGTGGGACTGGATCCGAAACATTTTCATAAACTTCCCAGTCAGATCAGTGGTGGTATGCAAAAGCGTACTGGACTGGCGCGCGCGTTAGCCCTAGATCCAGAAATTCTTGTGTATGATGAACCAACGACAGGTTTAGATCCCATTCTAACCGAAATGGTAGATAATCTAATATTAGAAACACATAAACACAATAAAGGGACCACCTCTATAATGGTAAGTCATGACCTTGCAGCGGCCTTCAGAATTGCCGATTATGTAGCTATGCTTGATGCTGGCCAAGTCCTTCTATTTGGAAAACCCGAAGATTTTTATAACAGTGAAATTGAATTGGTAAAACGGTTTGTGTCTAAGGGGATGAAGCACTCATGAGCTTAATGGGAACTACTGAATTTAAAGTGGGGGCTCTTGTTGTGATCGTCGGCGGATTGATCGGCTTGATGTCAATGCAGGTCAGTGATGACCCAAGTTTTTTAGGCAAATCAAAACGTGCATGGTTTTTGTTAGATAATGCCGCGGGATTAATTAAAAACTCTGGTGTAAAAACGGCCGGTATTCCTATTGGCGTGATTAAAGATATTCGTCTGCAAGATGGAAAAGCGCGTATTGAAATCAGTGTGGGGGCAGACACCCCGATGACAACGTCGGCAGCTGTTGAAATTAAATCAATTGGTATCTTGGGTGACAAGCACGTCGAATTAAATCCGGGCTCTATTTCTGATCCGCCGCTACCAGAAGGTGGTCAGATCCTCAATGTGCGTGACAAAGGTTCGTTAGATAATGTGTTAGCTCAAGTGGGTGATATTGCGGGTTCATTAAAACAAGTCGCAGAAGTTGTGCGTGAATCATTGTCCGATGAAGGAACACAAAAACACGTATTGGGTCGTATCGTTAAGAATATCGAAAAAATCACGGATGATATCAAAGATATTACCGGTGAAAACAAAGAACAAATTGCTGAAATCGTAGATCAGGTGAATGACATCACTCGTACGCTTGATGAATTGGTAAATGATGAAAGTGACGAAGGCTTAAAGAAAACGTGGAAAAAAACTTTGGTGCGTTTGGATAGCACTATGAAGAACATTGATGAAGTTACCACTAAAATCAATAAGGGTGAAGGCACCATCGGTAAACTTATCAATGACGAAACAACGGTGGAAGAGTTAAACACGGCTATCACGGGGATCAGCAGCTTATTTGATACGGCGGGAAAAATTCAAACCGGATTTGATTTCCATGGCGACTACTTGACGTCAGTTGGCCAAACGAAATCAACGATTGGTATCCAGATTCAGCCGGGTTTAGATCGCTATTACTATCTAGGTATCGTCAACGATCCGGCAGGTCTTGTTGAACGTGAAGAAACCAAAGTCAGCAGCGGTGGTGCGGTTGTTTCGGACACCAGCACAGAAAAACGTTTCCTAAGCAAAACGAAATTCACTTTACTATTTGCTAAAAATTTCTACGACTTTACTATTAAGGCCGGTTTAATCGAAAACTCGGGTGGTTTTGGAATGGACTACCATTTCTTCAATCGCAAACTTAGGTTCAGCGTTGAAGCATTTAACCTAGAAAAAGCAAACTTAAGGGTCTCGGCCCGTTATGACTTATTCTACGGCCTCTACTTAACAGCCGGCCAACAAGATATGCTAGACAAGGAACAAACCAAATCCAGCTACCTAGGCGCCGGTCTATTCCTAACCAACGACGACCTAAAGCTATTACTCACAAAATCCCCATTCTAAAGGTACCTCCTAACATTCTGGTACCCGCCGCATAAAAATTAATCTGATATTAATTTCTGGCGCAGTTGTTTAATGCGCTGGGCTCCAGAATGTTAGGAGGTACCCTTTATTTGGAAACTTTGGAAAATAGTGGTACCTCTTTGCTTATCGGCAGGGGTGTTTATGTTTCGTCGGGCTTTGGTGAGTGTTTCGGATAAGAGTGGGTTGATTGAGTTTTTGGAGCCGCTTGTGAAAAAAGGGCTTCAGTTGATATCTACCGGGGGAACGGCTCAGTTTCTTCGGGACCATAAGTTGCCGGTGGTGGATGTTAGCGAAGTGACTCAGTTTCCTGAGGTGATGGATGGCCGAGTGAAGACTTTGCATCCTAAGATTCATATGGGATTACTGGCTCGAGCTGGAAATTCAAGTGATGCTGAAGTCCTGAAAAAATTTGAGACTGAGATGTTTGACCTAGTTGTCGTTAATCTTTACCCCTTTGAAGAATCGCTTAAAAAAAATCTTCCCCCGCACGAAATGATTGAGAAAATTGATATCGGTGGACCTAGCATGCTTCGTTCTGCCGCTAAAAGTTTTGAACGTATCACTGTTGTTTGCGATCCAAACGATTATCCTCGTATTTTAGAATCGACTGACAGGTACGCGCTGAACAAACAGCTAGCGGCTAAAGTGTTTCAACATTGCAGTTACTACGATTCGTTGATTAGTCAGTATCTAAATCCTGAATCAACCGAGCAGTTCATGCTAGGGGGTAAACTAGAAAAAGAACTTCGCTATGGCGAAAACCCTCATCAAAAAGCACGTTGGTACAAATTTGGTGGGAACTTGCAAGGTTTCCAAGATTTTAAAATCCTTCAAGGCAAAGAGCTTTCTTACAATAACTTGTTGGATTTAGATGCGGCCCTGACCCTGTCTTTAGAAATTCCAGAAAAGAATGCCGTTGCCGTTAAACACAACAATCCTTGTGGTGTGGCTTATGGTACCGATGCTGACGATGTCATGCAACGTCTTGTGAAAACAGATCCTGTCAGCATTTTTGGTGGAATCGTCGCCACGAATTGTACGATTGGGTTAAAAATGGCGGAAGAACTTTCAAAAATTTTCTTAGAGTGTATCGTGGCGCCCGGTTATTCGGATGATGCACTTGCCCTGTTTTCGAAAAAGAAAAACCTACGACTTTTAACATACCCTGTGCACACTAAGAAAAACCCTCTGGTCGTAAAAACAATCATGGGTGGCTTTTTGGTTCAGGACCAAGATATGTTTCCATCCCCATCAGAGCAATGGCAAATTTTTGGAAAGGCGATTCCTGAAAGTATAAAAGCAGATATTATTTTTGGCGAAAAAGTATGTGGTTACTTAAAATCAAACAGCATAGCTTTGATCGATAACAAAATGACAATTGGCTTAGGCATGGGACAGGTAAATCGCGTCGATGCTGTAGAGCAATCCTTAGGTCGAGCGTTGAAACATCATCAAATCACTTCACAAACCGTTCTGATTTCAGATGCGTTTTTCCCATTCACTGATTCAATTGAACTTATAGCAAAACATAAAATTAAGTGGGTCTTTCAGCCAGGTGGAAGTGTGAAAGATGACGACGTAATTAAAAAGTGCCAGGAACTAGATGTGAACTTAATTTTTAGTGGCAAAAGGCATTTTAGACACTAATATTAGTTCATGGGTTATGAAGTTAAAGATGTGAATCCGAAAGAGAAAATGTGGTTGGTGCGCTCATCGTCACGTTTGATCGGGCCATATAATTTAGAAGAAATTGTTGAGTTACTTACATACAACCAAATTTCCTTTGTCGACGAAATTCGTCGTCCGAAATCACGTTGGAATTTTATTCGCGACTATCCCTATTTAACTGAAACCGTAAAAAATAATCGTGATAAACTAAACTTAAATAATACAAAGACAAGTCCATTAAGTATCATAACAGGATCATTTTCTCGCACTGAAAATGTAGATCACGCGAGAGAAGCGGCTAAAATTGATTTCGATGATATCAAAGATATCGAACCACTTAAAGAGGTTCCATTTTCTTTCAATCCAAAATCTAAGTCGACCGAAGCGAAACAGTCGGCAGCTATTGCCAAAAGCTATGGGTTGTTAAATGATCAGAAAGTAAAAGAAGAACTAGAGGCACAGCAGGCAAAATTAAAACGTAAGGTCATTATTGGCACGGCCGTTGTGTTGGTTTTGTTCACGGGATTTAAGATTTTCCAGCGAATGCAAAATTCTGAGAAAATTCGGCAGAAAGTGGAAAAAATAGCGCAGCTTTATAACCTGAAACTTTTCCAAAAATCATTTCAGGTTTATAAAGAAATCGCGGGAACAGATATTCCAAAAGAAACTTTGGATCTGATCGCACCAGCTCGAATTACAATCGGCAAAGAGATCGGTGACCTAAAAAATCAAATTACGGCAACTGTAGATACTGCTAATCCTAAAAAGCGATCGGAACTTTATAATTTACTAGGTCTAAGTTATCAAATCGAAGGCGACAATTTGAAGGCTCAAGAGAGTTTCAAAAAAGCTCTGATTCAGGATCCCATTAATGAATTGGCAAATATTAACTGGGGCATTCAAAACTACAAAATGAATTCGAAAATGGTATTAAGCCCAAGTTCAAAAGCGACATTGGGCGAGTACTATAAAAACTACGCAAATGTTCGTTATGAAAATTACGAAAATATTGGCTACTTTAGTTTTATTCGCGGTTTATATTTAATCGATTTTAGAGATCTATTTAAAGACGACATCACCCTGGTAAAAAAAGATTTGTTTGAATCACGATCAAAATCGGCGTTTCTTCGCAGCGAAATTGCTTTGGTAAACATTGGCTTAGCTAGCGTTGATGGATCGTCTAATGATTCGGCCTTAGTGGATTTTATTGAATTGATTCCTAAGCAGTCACAAAATTTTGCAAAGAATCCAGCCCTAGATTGGAGCCTGACGGAATGGACGGTTCTGGATGATTTATGTGAACGTATTTATGCAAAAAGCCAGCAATTGATGCCAAAACTGTTTAGAGCATTCTGTGCTCTAGAATCGGGACAATTTGAAACGGTCGACAAATTGTTGGACGAGGCACATTTGTTATCGGTAGGTAGTAATCACTATGAATTAATGCAATTGCATGTAGCCTACGCAAAGGGGCAGAAAATGCTCTTAGAATCTTTGCTGAAAAAATCTGATCTTTCAAATTTTGCAGCGACTCATTATTATCGCGGCCAAAATTGTTTAGCTAATAAAAAAATGGATTGTGCCAAAGAGTCTTTTACAACTCTAAGCGAAAAGTTTCCTGAATGGTCTTATTTAGCAGCTCTTGGATTATTCCAAGTAGATCGCGCTCAGTACTCACGCTCAATTTTTGATGCATTAAAGAAAGAGCCTTTGCAAACTCAACTGATTGAAGCACGGGCACAATTGGAAAATCCAGAATGATAAAAAATGGGTTCCTCTTAGTTTTAGCTTCGGCCTTTGCTGCCGCGGCGTTAGCGTCGGAACATACTGCGGAGGCACCTGCCGCGCATCCAGACGCGAATCCTGCTTTTGCTGGTAAAGTTTATGAAATTCGTGACACTCCTGAGGATTTTAAAATGCCAGGAAAATTGTGGGACTCTGTTATGGCATCCGGCGCTGCCGCAGCGCCGGCAGGTGGCCACGGTGGTGGTGGCCATAAAAAAAAGGATGAACATGCCGGTGGTGGTGATAAAGACGAAAAAACCGACACGTTGATTGTTTGGCTTCCTATCGAAGTTTCGTTTACAGCAAAGGTATCGGGTATTTTAGCTCACGAGGCCATTCAATATAATTTACCTCGCGGTGGTGGAACACTGGATTTATCTAAAATTACAGAAGGCGACAAGGGAACATTCTTTTTGAAGTTTAATCTAGTAGAGTTTTCTAATCCGTCTGCAATGAAAGTTTATTTTGTAAGTAACGGAAAAAAAAGGCGCGTTGATGGCGAAGTTTATGGCGCTGGTTGCAACGTTTATTTTGATATAACGAGTTCATTTCAAAAAATGAATTCCGGTGAAGGTATCCGTTTCAATATTACAAACAATCGCCATATATCGGCATTGAGTGGTCATTTTATTTTTGTTCAACCGGATAAAGATAAAGTCTATCTATCGCAAGTCGAATTTAACGATTCACAAAATAAAGATTATCTATGCAAGAATTAAATAAAACGCCTCGTATATTAGTTAAAGACTTAAAAGATAAAGAGTCAGTTCAATCCGTTTTTTTGGTTAAAGAAAAAAATCTGGGAGTGGGAAAGACGGGCAAACCCTTTATGTCACTGGTGCTAGGGGACAATACGGGAAATATCGATGGCCGAGTTTGGGATCAAGTCGAAGATCTAAGTAAAGAGTTTGATACCGGCGATGTCATTTTGGTTAAAGCTAGCGTTCAAGTTTTTCAAAATAGAAAACAGCTGATTATTTCTAAAATCACTCGTCAAGAATTAAGTTCTTATCAATTAAGTGATTTTGTTTTGAGTTCTGCAAAATCGCCAGAAGATATGTTTGCCGAGCTTATGATTTTTGCGAAGGAAATTCAGAATGAACACATTAAACTGTTAGTGTTGTCCGTTCTTGAAGACCCAGAAATTAAGCCGATGATGTTCAAAGCACCGGCCGCTAAGACTATCCACCATGCGTGGTATGGCGGCTTACTGGAACATATTTTGTCGATTATCAAGATCTTAAAAGGTTTGTCTGAACACTATGGCTTTTTAAACCGTGATCTTCTGTATTTCGGTGCGATCTTTCATGACATCGGGAAACTTTGGGAACTTGAATACGAGCACATGTTCAACTACACTACGCGTGGACGTCTGATAGGTCATATGGAAATTGCGTGTGAATTGGTGGATAAGAAATCCAGTCGTATCATGGGATTTCCAAGCGAGCTAAAAGATATATGTAAGCATATTATTTTAAGCCATCATGGAAAACTGGAATATGGTTCTCCAAAACGACCGAAATTTATCGAAGCGTTTTTAGTCGCATTTGTTGACGATTTAGATAGCAAGATGAGCACTTTAAATTCTTTCATTAGCAGCGAGCGTGGCAGTAACGAAGGCTGGTCACGGTACAATGATTTATTTGAGCGATATTTTCTGTTAGATGATTTGAAAGAAAAATTTAAGTAGTGGTACAGAATGATTGTTGATTTGGTAAACGCGTACAAAAGATATGACCCCGCAGCAAAAAGCAAAATGGAAATTTTGCTTTTGTATCCTGGTGTGAAAGCCTTCCTCTTACATAAAATTTCGCATGCTCTGTATAATTTAGAACTATTTTTTCTGGCGCGCTTGGTGGCTGAAATTAGCAGGACTGTAACCGGAATCGAAATTCATCCCGGTGCAAAGTTAGGTGAACGATTGGTGATTGACCACGGAATGGGTGTGGTTATTGGTGAAACGGCAGTTGTTGGGAATGACTGTGTAATTTTTCACGGAGTTACTTTAGGCGGAACTAAATTTGATGCGATCAAACGGCATCCGACAATTGGCGACAACGTATTGATAGGCGCGGGTGCCAAGATATTAGGGCCAATCACTATTGGTAATAACGTTCGTATTGGGGCAAACTCAGTTATCACTAAACCTGTTAAGGATGATCAAATCGTCGTTGGGAATAATCAAAACGTCACTGGATCGTAGCTAGACCATGATCCTGTCTCATTTCAAGACCAATTGGTGTTTAATTCTGGGAGTCTTCAAAATACTGTTAAAGAATCTCATAACGCGGTCGATAAATATTTATGGGGAAAGATTTAAACAACATGGTCCCGATCACAATGGACGACATTGTTCCAAGCGTGAACTTGCCTGGGGACGTATTTTTCAAGTTAAGTGAAGGTAATTTTGTTGTTATTGGTCGTGAAGGAACACGCGAACAATTTAAAGATCTACACTTCTTTGATAAAATCAAAAATTCTAAAATCTACATTAAAAAGCCGGACCTAAGAAAGTTTTCCTCGCTGAAAGTTTTAAGTGCGAACGAGGTCATGAAAAATGACAAGGCTTCTGTCGAGACTAAAATCACGACGTTGTCACAAACACTCAATACTGTTTTTACAAGTATTGATCAATTAGGATTTAGTAACGAAGCTTTAGGACATTCCAAGTTCATTGCGAGCTCTGTTTTAAAAATTATTAACGATACACCAAAGCTAAATACGTTGATGTCCATAATGAACTCAATCTCCGAAGATTTAGTTCGTCATTCAATGGCTGTTAGTATGGTGTCAGCACTGATTTCACAATCTAAAGGCTGGAACAACCCATCGATCCTGGAAAAAATGGCGTTGGGTGCAATTCTTCACGATATCGGATTGAAGGAATATCCAAAAGAATTTTTGGCTAAGCCTCGTGTTGAATACACTGCGGATGATTTGGAATACTATCAAAAGCATGCATTCCGTGGAGTTGAAATTTTACGAACGGTTGAAAATGTTCCGCAGGAAGTGATGGCCATAGTTTATGAACACCACGAGAATTCGATAGGACAAGGTTATCCGCGTGCCATGCGGGATGTGCGTTTGCACCCGTACTCGAAAGTTGTGGCTTTAGCAGACACCTTTTGCGAATTGACGTTTAAGGATACTCAAAACCCAACCGTCCGAGAACCTGAAGAAGCTATCAATTTTATCGAGCACACTCTTGGTCAACCGTTCAATAGAGAGTGCTTTACAGCGTTAAAAAACGTTCTGACTTTTGGTATCCGCAAAGCTTCCATAAAAATCGTTTAACCACACTGTCGGCGTCGAACTTGTATACATAGAACGACTTGTTGCGGCCCTATTTGTTAAAATCGTACGATAGGTAGCCATCTAAGCGAATCTATTGCTTTTTATGGCGAAAAATGGGCCTGAAATTCGCATATAAAAAACTATCATGGTCCGCGAATTGTTGAACGTAATTCTAGTTGTATCCTTCCTGTTTCTACAGGTCGCTTTGGGTGCCGGTGTTATTTATGATCTGCCAACACCCGTCCAGTCGATCGATGCGCGCCTGAGTCTATTAGCTGACCCTAACACAAAAACAATTGATTTCAGTACCTACGAACTTGTTTATGACGAAGCTGGGAAAGTATTTATCTCGGCATTGATATCCGCTGCCGAACGAGGAGTCCTAGTTCGTGGAATTATAGATAATAAAATTACCGATGCGGATCCGATGCTTGTGAACTACTTACGTGAAAAAGGAATTGAGTTAAATTTTCATAATCCAATTAAAATTTCTGCAAAAGATTTTATAAACCCGTTAAAAGTATTTCAAAAATATAATCGACGCTTGCATGATAAGATGTTTCTTGTGAATTCAAGCATACTGCTTCTTGGTGATAAAAACTATGCGAACAAGTACTATCCTCAACTTAGAAATATAGATCCAAGTGCCGGATACGTAAATGGCCGTGAAGTGGTTTTGGTCGGGGATGGGGTTAGCAGTTACGTTCAATATTTCCAAGAAATGTGGGACAAGTACGAAGGGTTAAAAACCGAGGACGATATTGCTAAATTGAATGAACCTGTTTCAAAAAAACTCAAATTAAAATTTGAAAAACAATTGCGTGAGGCAGCTCTTTGGGTGAGCCAGCGAATGAATCGTCTAAGCAATTGGCGCAAAAATAAATTTGAGTATGAGTCAGCCAACTTAATTACTGGCGTTCCTGGTAGCGGCGCTTCGACATTGGATGAAATCTTTAAAATGATTGCTAACGCAAAACCAGGTAGCAAAATTCTAATTGAAAATGGATACCTAGTTCTATTCCCACAATTAAAAGAATCAATCAAAGTCGCCATCGCAAATAATGTGGAGGTTGTGTTTAATTTAAATTTGGAAAGTGAATTGTGGTTAATTAAAAAAGCCTTAGACGTCGACTTAGAACAAATTATCGAAATGGGTGCAAAAGTTTACTTGAATCGCGTTCGTCCAACGCATGCGAAAATAATTTTAGTGGAAAATAGAAGAGGCGAAAAACAGGTTATTATCACCAGCGCAAACTTTGACCCGCGTTCGTATAATATAAATACTGAATCAGGTTTTCCGATTAATAGTGATTCGCTTCATGAATTTTATTGGCAGAAATTCAATAAAAGGAAAGGAAGCAAAGCTTTTTTTCAGAAAGCTAGTTTATGCCAGTCATTCTATTCCAATAGTTTGTTTCCAGGTAAAGCTTCGCTTTCGAGTAAAACGATCGTAAAGATGTTCCGTTCGCAACTATAATAGTGGTGTATTGTAGTGGGCTAAATATTTTGTATACGATGGCTCGCCCATATGTTTAACAATTTCATCTTTAGGGGCGTTAACCATATCCACGATGATCATTCCATCTATGGTGTTAAAGTCAGGATCGAAATTAAAACTTAAGTATTTAGCATTCATTTTTGCATAACTTTTTAGAAGCGATGGAATAACAGTGCCGTCGTATTTTTTCACGTATTCATCAAGTTCGGTAAAGCTTTTAAGATTGGCCGCAGTGGCTTTAAGTTCATTTGAATTTTCTGATCGTAGTTTCACTGGAACGCGTGCTTTAACGAACGGACTGAGCTCCGATTTAAAATTTTTATTTAGATAATAGATCATCAACAGTTTTGAATTTACTGTATAGCTATTCGAGATGCTGACAGGGCCGATTAAATAACGATAATGAGGATTCTCGGCAAAAAAACATCCAATGCCTTTCCAGATGCTATCCAGTGCGCGTAAGGCGGCTCTTCCCGCTTCATCGTCAACAAACGATCGACCTAGTTCCACACCATCCACAAAATGAGTTTTTAACAAGGCGTCGTATTTGAATAAAGTATAGCTATAAAGGCCTTCGGCGCCACGGTTATGCAAAATTTTATCAATAAGGCCAATGCGGTAGGCACCAAGGATTTTGTTGTTCACTTCGTCATAGGCAATCATGTGATGATAGAACGGATCGAATTCATCGATATCGCATGATTTACCAGTGCCCTCGTTGACTGTTCTAAAAACCTTCTCACGAAGTCGCCCAATTTCTAGCATCATGTCAGGAATTGAAAAACCTTGAGCCATGTAGACACCAATATTTGATCGGCCCGTGTCGGATCGATAAATCAAAGTCATCTTTTTTAAATTTTCCTGAAGTACGTCGACTGGGATTGGCTCGATAAGGGGTTCGAGTGGGCGATGTACAACCTTGCGACCAAAGCGACCTTTTAACGAAAAAATAACCGTCTTTAAAACGTCTTTCGTTTTCTTGGCTACTTTCTTGGTAACGGCTTTGGACTTGTCTTTTATGGTTATCATCTGATTCAGAACGTATTTAAAAACACGCCATAAATCAATTCTTAAATGAGGTCGGATCTTCTGGCCATGCGTGTTTAGGGTAACGTCCTTTCATTTCCTTTCGAATTTCAGGGTATGACGATTTCCAAAAACCAGGTAAATCATTGGTGATTTGGATAGGGCGACCATGGGGACCTAATAAAACGATTTTTAGTTTGATTTTATTATTAAGGATCGTGGGATGGGTAGCTAAGCCTAGAAAATGTTGCAATCGCGATTCAATTAAGGGTGTTTCGTTACTGGGGTACTGAATTCTGAAACTGCGATTAAGGTCTTTAAGTAAAAGCTCTTTTGGAGCAAGCGTTTTTAGTAATTTTTGATTTTCATACGATAGATAGTTCTCTATTTCAAAATTCCATTCCAGGCGATTTTTAAGTGTTAAACCCTTTGTGATTTCTTGTTCAATAACGTCTGACCAATTGACTTCAATTTTATGCTCTTGATGTTGATTGACTAATTTAATGCGATTTAAAAATTCGTTTAATGAAGGCAGTGTGAACAATAGGTTTTCCATATCGTTCACCAGAATGTCCTGAGTTTTTTCTTTTAGCTCGGTAGCGGCCAGTGGTTCAGTCGAAAGAGTTTCAATGGCTAGTTTTTTTATTACTAGTTCAGTCACTTTGTAAAACTGTTGTTTGCTGTCTGCAAACTCAACGCGGTTAACAGGCTTAGCAAACGGTTTAACTGCCGTGTTGAATGTATTAGATTCTATAAAGTGAAAATTAAAACAACGTGCTGTTTGAGTCGCATCAATTACGGTGTGAAAATTCAGAAAGTATTCTTGCTGTGGAAGCAAGTTGGCTTTCTGAGGATCGCCAATCTGGACTTCCTTTCCTTTTGTTGTGATCGCTCGACTTGAAAAACCATTTTCCTGCCTTCGGCGTCGGCATAGTCGATTGATGTAAGAAAAACTCAGGATCAAATCTAACACTGAGTCGGTTTTTTTAGAAGATTCTAACTGACTTAAAAATTTTTTCTGTTCCGATGTTTTAAAAAGATCAATGCAGTCTTGTTTCCAGCTGTCAGCGGTTGCATGGGGGCTTCGACGTTGCATTCCTGCCATGATTTGTGCTGATCGCTTGGCAATGTCGCCAGAGCCGTTTAATCGGCCACGACGATATTCTTCGGCGGCATCGAATAGTGTGCTATGGCTAATGCGGCTGGAATCACCGACCGATAGCTCTGATTCCAGCAACGCGATCAAAACGCTGACCTTTTCAATGGAATAGTAACAGTAAGCCAGGACGGCAAACACAGTATTTTCATACGATAAGTTTAAATCTAAAGATAATTGTCCAAAGCGAGTTAGTTTTTTGTCGAAAGATAAACCACTCTCTTGATAAATTTGTTGCCAATCATTTAAAATCGTATCGGATGGTTTTTCAAACCAAGTAAATTGGCTCAGTGGCCAATGGCCCATATCGATCAACTGCAAGCCAAGTTCATAAAGCGAGGATTTTTTTATATCCGAAATAGGCGCTTTTTCCATGGATCGTTCATCTAGTTCAGTCCACATCTTAAAGCAAACCCCCGGGCCTAAACGATTTGCGCGCCCTTGGCGTTGGATAGAAGAGAAATAAGAAATCTTTCGTGTGCTCAGTTGCGAGACTTCATATTCCGCATTGTAAGAAGCATCCCGATGTAAACCCGAATCCACAACGGCTGTTACTCCAGAAATAGTTAATGAAGATTCAGCAATATTGGTAGAGAGAATAATCCGTTGATCGTAATTATTGTTGTTAGTAACAATGTCTTTTTGGATCGCAAGGGGAATGCTTCCATGAAGAACTTCGATTTGAAATCCTCGAAATTTAGGGTTGTTTTCAAGAAGTCGACCTGCATTTCGAATTTCTTTTAAGCCGGGGAGGAAAACAAGGATTTGTTTTTTTCCTTTTTGAATCACATCCTGAAGCGCTTGAAGAAAATTAGTTTCAAATTCATCATTCCAGCTATAACGAAGCGGTTTTTTTTGATAAACAACTTCGATAGGGAAGCGAGGCAGCTCAATATCAATCATTCCTAAATTGTCAAAGAATTGTTGTAGAGGTTCTTTGTCGACTGTGGCTGACAAAAATAACAATTGAATTTCAGAACCTAAAATTTGAAGTTCTTTGATATGTCCAATCGCTAGGTCTGTCCAATAAGATCGCTCATGAAACTCATCAAAGATAATTAGGTCGATTCCATTTAATTCTGGATTGGAAATGATTTTCTTAGCAAGCAATGCTTCTGTTAAAAATAGAATCGATGTGGCCGGAGTCGATCTACTGTCAAAGCGAACTTCGTAGCCGACATTTTTTCCTAGTTCCCATTTGTTTTCTTCGGCGATGCGAGACGCCGCATAGATCGCCGCGATTCTACGAGGCTCGATCACTAGAATTTTTTTATACTTGCCAATCAGAAACGGGGGGATGCGTGTAGTTTTACCCGAACCTGGGCTAGATTGAACCAATACGTTTTGATTTCTTTCTAGTAACAATGCGATTTCTGGCAAATGAGGATCTATGGGTAACTGCATAGGTTATTTCGGCTTCACCAAAATCATAAATTCAGCTTTTGTTTTGGTCAGTTTGTTTCTGACCGCGGCCGGAACGCCGGTTAATACTTGCTCTTCTGGTGTGCCCAAATCAGTAACCAGTACGATAAAGTGATCACCAAAAAATGATTCCAGCTCGGAAACCATTTTTTGCAAACGATAAGGTGTATCCATCAAGACAACAGCACGTTTGTTCAGTTTCATTTCGGACTGTAGATTTCTATAGGCTTCGTTACGTGCGCCCGTCTCTTGCGGAACAAAACCGCGAAACAAAAATTCGTGTAATTTAATTCCCGATAAACTGACTAGTCCCATCAAGCTGGATGCCCCAAGGCAATTGCGTATCTCGATACCTTCTTTGCGACAGGCGTCGACTAAATCACTTCCGGGATCGCAAAATGCCGGAGTTCCACAATCGCTGACCAAAGCAACTTTCTTGTCACGGCAAAGATCTGTAAAACGTTGCAGGTCTTCTTTAAGAAAGTGTTCGTCTAAGACTTCGTATGTTTTTCCAGAGATCCCATGATGGCGAAGAAGTTTTGATGTTTCTTTGGTAGATTCACAGATAATTACTTCGGCTTCTTTCAATGTAGTCAATGCCTTGAGAGTGATTTCATCGTAGTCTCCGATAGGAGTCGCAACTAGTGTTAGCATTAGTCTTCCATTAAGTAGTGAACAAGCGTAAATACTTCTTCGGGTGGGGTTTCTTTGCGCGAGTGAGTGCTATCGAAAAACACCAATTCGACGTCCGGTAATTCTTTGGCGATTAAATTGATATTCACGGGTTCGTTTTCGAACAAGAATACCGGTGACTTGGATGTAGACATATAGCTATGGATCCAATCACGTTTGAAAAGCGCATCATCCATAGAACGTTCTGGTTTTAAAACAAGCTGGCTCATTTTATCATCCAGAGGAAAATTCCATTTCAATAGAACTTCGCGTGATCCGCGTTCCATACGTTTCACGTCTCGGCCAGTCAAATACACTATCGGGATATTCAACTTTTCAATTTTCTGTACGAATTCGACAGAGCCTTGGTAGGGAACATCGTAGTGAATATATTCATTCGAGAAAAATTTTTCGACCCAAAGTTGGCGCACGGTCTTGAATAAGTCTAGATTGTCATGTTCAACGCCAGCACGTTGAAGAACTTCGACAAAGCCCCAATCACGACGTTCAGTTTTGATATTTTTGAAATGCGGGATCACAGACGGAAATTTTTCCTGCATCACAGGTTCCAGAGCGATGTCAGTGAGAACTTTTTCCAATCGTGGAGCCACGTCAAACAGTGTAGAATCAAGATCAAAAACAATAAGTGGGTCAGCCTTCTTATCGACAGCTAAGTGTTTGATTTTATTAAAAATATCACTGGGTTTGTGATTTTTTGTAGTGCCTTTTTGCGATGGATTCATAGTCTTTAACTTAATAGACCATTTGGTAGGCTGTACGCAACGTAAATCGTGTGGATTTTTGTAGCGAATTTTGTTAGTTTTGGGCGTCCTCAATGATGTGTGGACGAATGGTGGAACCATGTTTGTGAAACAAATACTAACTACAGCATTAGTTGTACTTGGTACGGTCGCATGCACCAGTAACAAAGCGGCTCTTGGGTCCAAAGATAATCCAGTTAAAATTCACTTTTTGCCTTCGTTAGATGCCAAAGTTATTGAAGGCAATTCAAAGGCATTTAAAGTGTTCCTTGAGGCCAATACGCCTTACAAATATGAACTTGTTGTATTGCAATCTTACATCGCAGTAGTTGAATCGTTCGGGACTAAAAAAGCCGACGTGGCGGCATTGAATTCATTTGGTTATTTGCTAGCCCATGAAAAATATGGAGCTGAAGCCAAGATGATCGTTCTTAGAGATGGGCTTGCTACCTATCAATCGCAGTTCATCGTTCCCACCAATAGCAAAATCAAAAGATTGCAAGACTTAGATGGAAAGAAAATTGCTTTCGTAGATCCATCGTCAACATCGGGATATTTGTTGCCGATGAAAACTCTACGAGATCGCAATATCAATCCGAAAGAAACTGTTTTTACAATGAAGCATGATGCGGTAGTTACCAAAGTATACCTGGGTGAAGTCGACGCTGGTGCTACGTTTTATTCACCTCCCGCTGTCGACGGTACGGTAGAAGATGCGCGCCGATTGGTAGTAACTCAGTATCCTGATGTCGCCAAAAAAGTAAAAATTTTGGAGTTGTCAGAGCCTATCCCCAATGATCCTATTGTTTTTCGCAAGGACATGCCTGAGGAAATGAAACAAGTTGTTATCGAAGCTTTGATGAAGTTTATTAAAACGGCTGAAGGGAAAAAAGCATTTAAAGAAATTTATGGTGTGACAGACTTGAGATTAACAAATGATGCTGAATTCGAACCGATTCGAAAAATGCTAACGCAAATTGGAAAATCCGCCCAAGAAATGATGAGTAAATAATGTCCGACACGATTCTGTCTGTAAAAAATCTAGTTAAAACATATCCTAACGGAGTACAGGCACTGAAAGGAATTTCCTTCGACGTCAAGAAAGGCGAGTTCCTTGTGGTGATAGGCCTAAGTGGTTCTGGAAAGTCCACACTTCTTCGTTGTATCAATCGATTGCATGATCCATCGTCAGGCGATATTTTTTTTGAAGGTGAAAATATAGCTCGGGCTGATCGTGACGCTGTGAAATCCATTCGAACTAAAATAGGGATGATTTTCCAGCACTTTAATTTGATTCCTCGCCATACAGTTCTTTCCAACGTTTTGATGGGGCGATTAGGTCAAACTGGTATTTTGAAATCTATTTTTGGAATGTTTTCGGAAAAAGATAAGGCCGATGCATTTAGATATTTAAAATTAGTGGGCATTGGCGACAAAGCACGGATTCGCGCCGATCAATTATCAGGTGGGCAGCAACAACGAGTCGCCATTGCGCGGGCGTTGGCACAAAACCCCAGTATGTTGCTTGCCGACGAACCCGTAGCATCACTGGATCCGGCAACAAGTCACATCGTTATGGACTATTTAAAGAAAGCAAATCAGAACTTGGGCATTACAATCATTTGCAATTTACATTTTTTAAGCCTAGTCCGTCAGTATGCGACTCGGGTCATCGCTTTGAAGGAAGGGCGGCTGGTGTTCGAAGGTAGTCCAAATGATATTACAGATGAATGGTTTCATAAAATCTATGGCGAGGATGCTCGCGAAGTGCGAGTGAATTAATGAACTCGCATGCAATTAAACGACTTATTTTTGACAGTATTTGTTTCGGATTTATATTTAGTATCGTACTGATCGTCATTCTTAGTCCTACCGATGATCAATGGTTAAATCTATCCCTGAATTTCCTGATTGTTTTGGCTATGGGAATCCTAGGCGCTGTCTTAAGTCAGTTTTTAAATAGTAAAAATATTAAAACGTTGGGCGAATCGTTATTCGAACCTGACTACAAGAAAATTCAGTCGGAAGAAAAGCCATTCTATCGGCAGTTTGGTCAATGGCAATTATGGGTTTTAATGTTGTTATTGTTCGGTGCCGGTCTGAAGGCGACAGAATTTTCAATTTATAAAATTCTTGATAAAGATGGTTTTGATGGTGCGATGAGAATTTTCTCGAAATTATTAAATCCTAATTTTGATTTATTGCCGAGTGCCATCCTGAAAATGTTTGAGACTATTTTTATGGCGTTTATCGCAACAGCGTTCGCAATTCCCATTGCTTTTGTCCTTAGTTTTGCAGCGGCTAAAAACATCATGAAGCATCCTGTAGCCGTGTTGATCTATCTTGTGCTGAGAACGTTTCTAAACGTGATTCGTTCCGTTGAGGCGTTCATGTGGGCGATTATTTTTTCGGTATGGGTGGGGATTGGTGCCAGTGCGGGTATGCTGGCGCTGATGATTCATTCAATCGCATCTCTAGCAAAACAATATTCTGAGATTGTAGAAACTGTGTCCGATGGTCCAATTGAAGGTATCAAGGCGACTGGTGCTTCAGAATTGCAAACTATTTGGTACGCGATCGTTCCTCAGGTAATTTTACCGTATATTTCGTTTACTGTTTACCGCTGGGATATCAATGTGCGTATGGCGACTATAGTTGGTTTTGTTGGCGGTGGTGGTATTGGTAAATTATTAATTGCTTATCAGGGCCAAGCTATGTGGGAAGAAGTTGGTTGTATATTCTTCGTAATCGCCGTTGTCGTAGGGTTGTTAGATCAAGGAAGCGCGTATATTCGTGAAGCTTTAAAATAGGAAGTAATATGATAAATTTTGAAACTACAATTAAAGAAACTCAAGTCGATATGCTAGGGCACTTAAACAATGCCGTATATTTAGAATTATTCGAATTGGCTCGATGGGATATCATTCACTCCCGAGGCTATGGTTTGAAAAAAATGTTAGAACTTCAACAAGGCCCGGTACTTTTGGAAGTCAATTTGAAATTCATGAAAGAAGTTTTAGCTCGTGACGTAATTACAATTAAATCTGAACTTGTGAAATATGAAGGACGAATCGGTGAAATTTTGCAAAAAATGTATAAAACCAATGGAACTCAGGCGGCTGAATTGCGAGTGATATTCGGATTATTTGATATGAAAACACGCCGACTGATTGAACCAACGCCAGAATGGCGTATGGCTCTAAGCTGATTTAAAGAATTTTCCTTTTCTCGTTTCCAAATCCTCTTCGGTGGAGAAAAGCATATCTAGCTTTTCTTCAAGCTTGTTTAGAATCTCTTCCGGTGACGAGGTTCTAGCATTTCCCGTCGGATCTGTTTGCAAAAATAATTCTTCCATTTCTTTGGCAGGGATTCGATCGTTTAGAATCACCTTAAGAAACGTGTAGTATTCACGTAGTTGATCAATCGTAGATCGAATTTCACCACGTAGTTTGGAACTATCATGCTCGATGATAATATCTTCGATCGCTTTTTCCAGTTTTTCTTTTGTCGATGGTTTTTCTAAGAGTCTAAAAGCACCAATTTGAAGGGCTTTGAAAATAACTTCTTTTTCTAAATAGGCAGAGAAAAGAATGAACGGGAAATGATATCCCTTTTCAAAACACTTTTTAATCATGTCTAAACCAGTCATTTGCGGCATATTGAAATCAGAAATGAGTGCGTCAAAAGGTACGTCTTTATGCGCGTTTAGATAGGCAATGAAATCATTGGGACGATTAAATGCGATAACATCATACGTGTCTTCGAGAAGGCTGCTGAACAGCTCGGTCAAATCCACTTCATCATCTACAATTACGACGGTTTTTTTCGCTTTTGTCATACACTAAGATATCGGTATGATTCCTAGCGAACTAAATTAAATTCTCTTGAACACTGTCTAGAAAATCGACAAAAGGACGTGAAAAAAAGTTCGAAAAAAGGTCCAGCTAGCATAAAGTTAGATGCTTTAATCCCCGAATAAAGTTCAGTCTAGTAAAAGGAAAAATATGGTTAAAAACTATTACGTAAGTAAGAATAATCAACAGATCGGACCTTTTTCTGAAGATGATGTGATTAAAAAAATCAAATCCAAAGAAATCAGTTGGATGGACTATATATACGATGAAGCCAAAAAAGACTGGGTAATCATAGTCGAACATAAGGCATTTAATAAGCTTTTTACGGAAAGTGTATTAAAGCATTCTATTAATGACCCTACGTTAAATAAGCTGGATAAGAAATCAGATGTGTCTTCTGTTGACTCTATTCAAGAGAAAGCTTGGTATGTTTTAAAAGACAATAATAACTATGGGCCTTTTTCAAAGGTCGAAATCATTCAAATGTTACAGGCCAAAATCCTGTATGAGTATGATTTCTTGTGGCAACCGGAAATGGAAAGCTGGAAACGTCTTGCCGAAATCGAAGATTTTTCTAGGACCAATTTGAAAAAATTAATTCAAAGTGGTGATCCGACGATTTCTGAAATTTTTTTCCGTCGTCGCAATGTTCGTGTGACCTATGGTTGTTCTTTGATTGTTCATAACAATAAACAAATATTCAAAGGTCGCAGTTTAGAAATCAGTTCTGGTGGTGCCGGTGTCTTTATTGACACAAACCAATTCACACCGGGTCAGAATTTATTTCTACATTTTCAACCGGGCGACGGCGTCCCGCCGTTCAATGCGGTATGCACCATTATCAGCAAGGAATTTCATTCACATCCAATCAATAAAATTAACGAGTTTAAGTACGGAGTGAAATTCACCAGCATCAGCCAAAACATAAAACAAAAGATCCAAGAGTTTGCTGAAAAAGAAATGATTCAGCGTAAGAAGGTTGCATGAAGATCTGGTCTGTATTGCCAATGCTACTGCTAATCGGCTGTTCAAACGGTGTAGAATTTGGAGTTGGTGAAACCAGTCAAAATTTCGCACAAGATGTGAAATATAATCGCAAGCTCGATATCCTTTTTGTTATCGATAATGGATCGTCAATGAATTTGGTACAAAAGCAACTGCATGACCAACTCCCTTATTTATTTGATTCGTTGAAGCAGCTTGATATGGATATTCACATCGCGACAACATCAATGACAATGTTAAGCAGTTTTCCAGAAAGTGGAAAGTTGGTGGGAACACCAAAGTATATCACAATGGACACACCCAATTTCGTTGAAGAATTGAAGAAAAAAATCTTTATTGGTGAAAATGGTTCGACTTTAGAAGAAGGACTAGGCGCTATTGAAGCCGTTCTTTCGGAATCCTATCGTAAAACAGAAGGTAAGGGATTCCTTCGTGATGATTCTTTCTTAAATATTATCGTTTTGACAAATGAAGACGATAAAAGTGCTAAACCATGGAACTACTACGCTAATTTTTTAGATAGATTAAGACCGAACCACGAAGATGGAACTAAATCTTGGACTATGAATTTTTTCGGTGTGTTATCGCAACAGGATAACTGTAGTAGTTCAGAGTGGGGATTTAAAGAACCTGGCGTGAAGTTTATGGAAGTCGTAAACTATTCGGGCGGTATCAGTGGCTCCTTGTGTGGAAACGATCTGTATAGATCTGTTTCAACGATTAAAGCGCGTATTATTCAAATCCTGACAGATTACAAATTAGACCGTAAACCCAGAGTCGACACCATTCGTGTGTACGTTGGCGGCGTCGAAGTTCCAATGAGTGATGTCGATGGTTGGACATACGTTGCGGAATCCAATTTGATACGTTTCAATGGAACTGCGATACCCGGAGCAGAACAAGGCATTCGCGTCGATTTCCTCCCTGATGAAGCGAATTGATTTTTGGCCACAATCGGGTCAAGAAAGGTCGATCAGCGACAACGGCCACGGGGAAATGGGCGGGGGTTATGGGACCGTCGAGCCTAGCGCGCCGTAAAAACTGATCAAAACGAATTTCTACATCGATCAGTTTTTTATTTAAATTTATTTTCTATAAAAATGAATACGTTAAACAAAGTCCGCTAGTATTTCGTTCCATTGGGCCTTCGTTGGGCGAAGATCATTTTCATTTAAGAATGCAAGAGATCCATCAACCAAATTCAATGTTTCGTTCAAAGATTCTGATTTGGAATCGATGTGAAATAACCCAGTTAGAATTTCGCTAGTTTGCTTGCTTTCATTCAATAGGCGCATAGCCGCGTAACGATCTGTAATGTCTAAATCTTGTTTGCCTAATTTTTTCAGTGTCAGTGTTGATCCATCTGGCAATTGAACATTTTGACGTTCGCCTTCCGCGTAATCCACTTTGATTTCATCCATGGGTTGAATGATACCAAGCTCTTGCAAGCTGACATCATGTTCACGTACGTACGTGTAACTTTTTGTTGAACCGTCGTGATTGTTAAACGTAATGCACGGTGAAATGATATCGATAACGGCAGTGCCTTTGTGTTTCATTGCTGCCTGTAGCAACGGAACTAACTGTTTCGCGTCACCCGAAAACGAACGGGCTACGAAAGTGCAACCTAAATCTAAAGCTAGTGAGCATATGTCGATAGTATCAAACGGGTTGTAGGCGCCATTCTTTTGCCTAGCACCTTTGTCCGCAGTGGCGCTGAATTGACCTTTTGTTAATCCGTAAACTCCGTTGTTGGCTACTAGGTAGCACATTTCCACGTTACGACGAAGTAAATGAGCAAATCCGCCCAGGCCAATGCTGGCCGTGTCGCCATCACCACTCATACCGATCAATTTCATTTGGCCGTTAACAACTTTGGCACCTGTAGAAATTGGAGCCATGCGACCGTGCATAGAATTAAAACCGAATGATTTTGAAATGTAGTAAGCAGGAGTTTTTGAACTGCAACCGATGCCCGACATTTTTGCGATGTCGTAAGGATGTGTTCCGTTTAGGAATGTCGCCGACATGATATGGGCTGAAATAGAATCATGGCCACAACCGGTACACAACGTTGATGGTCCACCCGCGTAGTCTTTTTTCTCTAAGCCAACTTTGTTTGTGCTCATGTTGCGTCTCCAAGTTGTGATTTGATGTGCTTAACGATCGTGTCTGCCGTGATTGGAGTACCATCGTAATGTTTAACCGAACTTAAATGAAGAGCGGTGTCTGGCATTTCCATTTTCAATAATTCAAACATTTGTCCATCGCGGTTTTGATCCACAACGAAAACACGTTCATGAGATTTAATAAATTCCAAAATAGAATCAGTAAAGGGGACCGCGCGAATACGGCAGTAATCAAAATTCAAATTTTGTTTATCTAATAAATACATCGCTTCTTTCACCGACATATCGCTAGAACCATAGGCGATGATACCATATTTGCTATCGCAAACAGATTTCACAGCGGTTCCAGCTTTTAATTCAAAAGATTTTAAATCTTTTGAACAGCAGAACACTGGGCCCGGAACATAAGCTTTCGCCGTTTGCCATTTTTTAGCCAAACGATCTAGGATGTATAAATACTCATCGCTTTTCTCTGTGTAAGCGGCCCGACGATTGTGTCCGCTGCCACGGGTAAAGAATGCGGCTTTATCGCTGCGAGTACCGGGCAGAGTGCGGTAAGCGATGCCGTCACCATCGACATCAGCATAACGTTCGAACTGAGTTACTTTTTCTAAATCAGCGGCCGTTAAAACTTTACCTCGATCGTATGGTTTTTCTGGGTAATCCCATTTATCTTCCATCCATAAGTTCATACCTAAATCTAAATCGCTGAGGACGATGACTAACTGTTGAAAACGTTCCGCTATGTCGAACGCCGTTTGACCGAAATCAAAACACTCTTTGATTGTTCCAGGAATCAAACACGGGTGCTTAGTGTCACCGTGTGAAAGGAATACGGAAGATAGTAGATCCCCTTGCGCTGTACGAGTCGGCATACCGGTCGATGGACCCATACGTTGTACGTTCCAAATCACTGACGGGATTTCAGTGAAGTAAGAAAAACCAGCCGATTCAGCCATCAAACTTAAGCCCGGGCCAGATGTCGCCGTGATACTGCGAGCGCCAGACCAACCAGCGCCGATCACCATACATATCGCTGATAATTCGTCTTCGGCCTGAACCACGGCGAACTTGTTTTTACCATTTTCATCTTTACGATATTTGTTCGCAAACTTGATATAGTTCTCAACGATCGAGCTAGACGGCGTGATAGGGTACCAAGCTGTGAATGTGCACCCTCCAAAAAGCCAACCAAGGGCTCCAGCCGAGTTGCCATCCATCATGATTTTGTTTTTATTACGATCTGATTTTTCAGCTTTGAACAGGAACGGAATTTTCAAATTTTCTTGCGCGTAGATGAAACCATTTTCAGAAGCTTTTCTGTTTACTTCGATAACGGATTCTTTTCCTTCAAATTGATCAGCAATCGTTTCGTTCAATGTAGGAACATCAATTCCTAATAATTGCGCGATGACTCCAACGTAAACCATGTTGATCACAAGTTTTTTGATTTTGATTGAATCTGTTGATTTATCAACAAGGGGTTTGAATGAAATCGGGATCAGTTGAACTTCTTGAAGTTCTGGAGTTAGCTCAGGCTTAATTCCTAAATCAGAATTGTAAATAAAATAGCCGCCGTTTTTCACGGTTTTTAAATCTTCCTTCAATGTCGTCGGATTCATGGCTACGAAAATATCGGCGTGTTCGCGACGAGCTACAAAACCTTTGTCATCTGCGCGGATCCAAAACCATGTTGGAAGACCTGCGATGTTAGATGGAAATACATTTTTGCCCCCAACCGGGATACCCATACGAAATAAAGATTTTAATAGAATATTGTTCGCGGACTGAGACCCGCTTCCGTTGACTGTAGCGACTGAAATAACAAAATTATTGATGTTCATGGGAAAAGTCGTAACATGATTTCCGTCCGTCTAAAACTGATATTTTTAACCTAGGGAGCATAGAGTGAAAGCTTTTGAGTCCGTCGATTTTCTTGATTTAAATAGCGAATTGTCATCCGAAGAAATTCTGATTCGAGACACTGTCCGTCAATACGTTAACAAAGAGATTATGCCTAGAATCGCCGACGATTATGAGAAAGGCATTTTTCCTAAGGATTTGATCCCAGGATTGGCGGAGTTGGGGACGTTGGGCTCTACAATTCAAGGTTATGGCTGCGCGGGAGTCAATTATACGTCCTATGGTTTGATCATGCAGGAACTGGAGCGCGCGGATAGTGGCATTCGTTCTTTTGTCAGCGTACAGGGCGCGCTTTGCATGTTTCCAATTGCTGAATTCGGCAGTGAAGAATTAAAGAGAAAATATCTGCCTAAAATGGCTAAAGGCGAATGGATCGGTTGCTTTGGTTTAACCGAGCCCGATTTTGGAAGCAATCCGGCGGGGATGCGAACGACTGCTATTAAAGACGGCAGCGAATATGTGCTCAACGGATCAAAAATGTGGATCACCAACGGCGGTATCAGTCAGCTGGCCATCGTTTGGGCGCGTGACGAACGCGGCAAAGTGATTGGGTTGGTTGTCGACCGCGATTTAAAGGGTTTTAATGTTAGAAACATCGAGAAAAAGTTTTCTTTAAAAGCATCGGTTACCAGTGAATTGATTTTCGAAGAGTGTCGAGTGCCAGCGACCAACAAATTAAATGTTGAGGGATTAAAGGGCCCGTTCGCATGTCTGAACAACGCACGTTTTGGTATTTCTTGGGGAGTTATCGGTGCGTCGATGGCGTGTTACGATGAAGCCGTTAACTACGCAAAAACACGTATACAATTTGATAAACCGATCGGTGGTTTTCAGCTGGTGCAAGCAAAGCTTGTCGAGATGCTCACCGACATCACGCTAGCGCAGACGTTGGCGCTAAGGATCGGTCGATTAAAAGATGCTGGCAAGTGTACGCCCCAGCATATCTCGATGGCGAAAATGAACAATGTTTCTAAAGCACTGAAGCACGCGCGCATGACTCGCGATATTTTGGGGGCCAGTGGAATTACATTCGAATATCAATGTGCTCGCCATATGTTAAATTTGGAAAGCGTTAATACGTACGAGGGGACAGAAGATATTCACCGTTTGGTTCTGGGCGAATACATCACTGGCTTACCGGCGTATAAATAAAAATGGAGCCCCTTAAGAAAAGGGCAAAAATATCATTTGGGGAAACTATGTTCTTAAACTCTTCCCATGTTGTCGTTGAAGTTTCCGAATCTGCAAGTAAATATACTTAGCTGTTTCCGAGTGTTTCAAAATAATAAACGTATAAGTTTTTACCAGTGTTAAGTCTGTTGACGGTGAAGCTAATTGAGTGATTCATCGTTCGGTACCTTCTTTGCAGCCTACCAATGTATGGGGGTTTTAATGTCTTTGAAACACAAAATTTTGTATTTGTTTTTGTCAGGTTTGCTGGTTGTCTCATTTCAAAACTGTGGTCAAAGTGGGGAGATAAGCTTAGCGTCTCAGGATTTAGGTAAATTGGCGGGAGGTAATACTGATCTGGTAGATATTTCAGACGTCAGTGATGTGCAAGACCCTCCGGCTGATCTTCCTATGGATACGCCCTCAAATGTAGGTGGCAACGACCCGGCTACGCCAGTTGTGTCGCCTCCAAAGGTGGATCCAAATGTTCCAGTTGCGTCGCCTCCAAAGGTGGACCCAAATGTTCCAGTTGTGTCGCCTCCAAAGGTGGACCCAAATGTTCCAGTTGCGTCGCCTCCAAAGGTGGACCCAAATGTTCCAGTTGCGTCGCCTCCAAAGGTGGACCCAAATGTTCCAGTTGCGTCAACTCCAAAAGATGACTCGAAAGACGGTGGTAGTTGCGATGATCGCGATGATAAAGACACGGATGATGTCGTCGATGCCGATGACGATGGTAACATTAAAGGTATGAAAGTCAGCTGTGCTGACTTATTGAAAGTTAAATTCAATATCCTGCCTGGTTCAAACAAATCTAGTTTTGAAAACACTCGCGGATTTTTGAAGGTAGAAAACAAAGCCGAGGTCAGTGTTGTTAATCATCGTGGTTTGTTGATTCTGAATAATATCCAAAATATTTCGAAATTGGATAATATCCGCAGTCTATTAATTCGTGCCGGAGCACAATCGATTAAACAAGTAAATAACGTGCGGGCATTATCATTGATAGATTCAAAAAGTATCGAATCCGTATCAAACTATCGTGGATTAGGCTGCATGAGCGCCGGTGTTGGCATGATTGAAAACTACCGAGGAATTTTAGAAGTAAAAGGTGATCTAGGGGCGGTGAAAAACTTCCGCGGTATTTTGAAAGTCGATGGAAACGTAAAAGAGATTGAAAATTTCCGAGGAATTTTGTTGGTGTCGGGATCGATCGGATCGAAGAAAAACGTAAAAGTTAGAAATCCGTAATTAAATATCTACGGATAAAGATTCATATTTAAACGAACTAAAGAGGCTACTAGGAAAGTAGCCTCTTGTTTTCTACGGTAACGCCACCGAAGTCGTGCCCGGGTCAATTGCTGGTAATAGTTATTATTTCATCAAATTTACAAGGTTCAGCTTACCACCACTAGAAACCTTGCCTTTTAAAGCAGGAATTGGTGCTGCTGAATTCAAAATAGCCGCTTTAACTTCGGCCATTGTTTTGTCTGGATTTTGGGCCCAGTACAAAGCCGCCGCGCCCGCGACATGCGGAGCCGCCATACTTGTGCCTTCCCAAACTGCTAAGAGTGGAATGGGTTGATCTGAATATTTTCCGCCAACGACTGTGCTGTAAATTTTCACGCCCGGTGCGCCGATGTGAACTGATTTAACACCGTAGTTCGAGAATTTGCCTAGTTGATTATTCACGTCAATCGCCGCAACGCTGATGATGTTCGAGTAAGGATAGCTGGCTGGATACGCCGGACGTGCTGCTGTATCGTTGTCATATCCTTTGCCGCGGAAACCGTTACCAGCGGCCACTACGAACAATGCACCTTTAGATTCAGCGTACTGAATTGCTTCACGAAGAGCTTTGTTTTCAGTTGGTTCGCTTGGATCTTCACCCATTGAACCCCAAGAATTATTCAAAACTTTAGCGCCGTTATCCACAGCATAGCGAATCGCTTTGATGGCCGCCGAAGTCACGCCTGTGCCCTTTTCAGAGATAAATCGAAGCGCCATGATTTGGGCATTCGGAGCCACGCCGGAAATACCTAAACCATTGTTTCCACGAGCCGCGATGTTGCCCGCACAGTGAGTGCCATGACCAGGATTGCCACCACCTAAAAGTAATTGCCATGGGGCAACCGCTTTATCGTAAGGAAGTGAATCGTTGGCAGCAAAATCGTAACCGACTACGTCATCAACATAACCGTTTCCGTCGTCATCGATTTTATTTTGCGATTTGTCTCGGCCTTGAGCGTCTTTGCCTGTTTCGCCCGGATTGCGCCACATGTTGGCCACTAAATCAGGGTGAGTGTAGTCAACACCGGAATCGATTACCGCGACAACAACTGTTTTATTGTTTTTAGCCACTGGCCACACTTGGGCCGCGCCCATATCAAGCATGCCCCATTGTTTGTTAATTAATGGATCGCGAGACGTGCGAGAATTTGGCGATTGAGGTATGATGGGATTGTCACCTTTAGCTTTTCCCAAAAGCTGCGGGTTTTTTATCAAGTAGTCCATAACTTGAGCTTTTTGGTCTTTGTCGTCTGCCTTGAAGGTTTCAATTAATCCCAATTCATAGTCGGGCTGAACGTATTCCACGTTTTGATTTTTCAGTAATGGAGCTGATGCGGCATTTTTGCCGGACACAAGAACCATTTGTTCCGTGATGACCTCTATCTTTTGTTCAGCACTTGCTTTGGTACCCGACATAACCGACTTTTTCATCGCGTTTTGTAGATCGCGCGTCGATTTGAATTTTACTAGATAATTAACTTGTTTGCTTTCCACAGTTTGCGAGAAACTAGGTATAGCCAGTGCGACAGCTGCTAAAATAAATAGAGCTTTCATGAACCCTCCTTGTGTTTTGACCTTTTCGAAGACACCCATGTTTTCGAAGTTTTTGCTTTAAGATCAAAGTCGAGTACCATTAAAGTTCGAATACGCGCGTTTGTCTAAGAGTTTCTGCGAAAAAAATCAGCAAATGCGAATTTTTTTAGCATTTTTGCTTTCGAATTGAGAGCGATTTTCATCGCCATTTTTCAAACGGTTTTTCTGCAGCTAAGCCTGCAGTTTTACAAATGAACTTCTGTGAAATTATACGGTTGTCAGGCCAGTAAATATAAAGTACCAATTAAATGTCTAGATGAAAACGAGGTGAAAATATGGCCGATAAAAGTATTGACGAAATGTCACGTTCTTTTGCGTTCACAACCAAATTGGATGCGATCGTTGCCTGGGGTAGAAAAAATGCGTTGTGGCCACTGCCATACGGTACTGCGTGTTGCGGTATTGAATTAATGAGTGTGATGGGTCCACGTTATGACTTAGCTCGCTTCGGTGCGGAGGTTGTTCGTTTCAGCCCACGTCAAGCGGACTTGCTTCTTGTTGCTGGTACGATCACTGAAAAAATGGCACCAATTTTAGTTCGTATTTACGAACAAATGTTAGAGCCTAAATATGTTCTTTCTATGGGTGCCTGTGCCAGCTCGGGCGGTTTCTATCGCGCGTATCACGTACTACAAGGTGCTGACAAAGTTATCCCTGTTGACGTTTACGTTCCGGGTTGTCCTCCGACTCCAGAAGCGGTGTTAGATGGTATCATGTTGTTACAACGTATGATTGCTACCAACCAACCGCGTCCTTGGCGTGATAACTGGAAAAATCCTTACGAAGCCAATCTTATTCAAGCAGGATCAAACACATGAATCGCATTGACGAATTAAAAAGTGATTTAGATAAACACTTCAACACTAATCAATATCGCTTTACGCATGCGGTGGGTGATGATGTTTTAGAAATTCCAAAAGAAGACGTGATCCCGGTTCTTCGCCACCTAAAAGTAAATCAAAAATTTGATTTTTTGATGGACGTTTGCGGAGTGGATTATCCAAACCGTGAAAAACGTTTTGATGTTGTGTACGCTTTGTTTTCGTCTCGTGATGGCCGCCGTCTGCGTGTGAAAACTCAGTTAGCTGATGGGGAACATGTAGAAACGGCAACCAAAGTTTGGAAAGGTGCTGACTGGTTTGAACGTGAAGCTTACGACATGTACGGCATCCGTTTCCAAGGTCATCCGAATTTAAGAAAAATTTTAACTCATCACCAATTTCAAGGTCATCCACTTCGTAAAGATTACGAAGCCGATCGTCAGCAACATTGCACAGATGTATTACCAGTACATTTTGACAATGAAGGTGAAGAGCGTGGTGATGTTCTGAATGAAAACCTAGTCCCAATCAACATTGGTCCGTCACATCCAGCGATGCATGGAACGTTGCGTGTGATGGCGGAACTGGATGGTGAAACGATTGTTCGCGCCAGCTGCGAAATCGGCTATCTGCACCGTTGTTTTGAAAAAATGGCGGAAACTCATCCATACAATCAAGTAATCCCTTACACGGATCGTTTGAACTATTGTTCAGCTCCGATGAATAACGTGGGTTACTGCAAAACAGTTGAGCGGCTTTTAGGAATTGAAATTCCGCCCAAAGCGCAAGCGATGCGCGTGATCCTTTGCGAACTATCTCGTATCATCGATCATATTATTTCAGTTGGTACCGGTGGCGTGGATTTGGGCGCCTTAACGGCCTTCTTCCACTTGTTTACATACCGTGAAAAAGTTTACACACTATTTGAACGCCTTTGCGGTGCTCGTTTAACTGTGTCGATGACTCGTATCGGTGGTATGGCTCAAGATGCGCCAGATGGTTGGTTCGACGAAGTCATGGCTTTCTGTAAAGAAATGCGCGCGGCCGTGGATGAAATCGATAAATTATTTATCTCTAATAAAATATTTATCAAACGGACTCAGGGCGTGGCTCCTGTATCAGCGGCAGAAGCCATTTCTTGGGGTTACACAGGTCCTTTATTAAGAGCCTGCGGCGTGAATTTAGATTTACGTAAAACGTCGCCTTACTACGGCTACGACGGTTTAAATTTCGACGTACCAGTTGGTACAAACGGCGACATCTATGACCGATATTTAGTTCGTATCGAAGAGATGAAGCAAAGTATCCGCATCATTGAGCAAGTTTGCAAAAATGTTCCAGGTGGTGATTACACAGTTCGCGATAAAGGTATCGTTCTTCCTGAAAAGAAAGACGTGTACGGAAATATCGAAGGCTTGATGAATCACTTCATGCTTGTGATCAAAGGTTTACGTCCACCGGTTGGTGAAGTTTACGATGCGACAGAAGCTGCCAATGGTGAGCTTGGTTTTTATTTAGTGAGTGATGGTTCTGCGAATCCATACCGCTTGAAAGTAAGACCACCATGCTTTGCGATCTACCAATCATTCCCATCCGTAGTGAAGGGAACGATGTTAGCGGACGCAATTGCAACCGTAGCCAGCATGAACGTTATCGCTGGTGAATTAGATAGATAATTATTTAAAAAGGATTCTCAATGCTAGAAACTGCGAAATCTACATTTCAACTATCTGCGGAAGGCTTAGCGGCCGTCAAAAAAGAATTGGCTCGCTATGAAATCAAAGACTCGGCCATTATTCCGTCTCTTTATATCGCGCAGAAAGAAAACAAAGGTTTTATCACGACTGCGGTTATTCATCACTTGGGACAAGTGATGGATATTCCGGTGAGCAAAATCAATGAAGTGTTCAAATTCTACACTATGTTCAACCAAGTTCCAGTAGGTAAACACCATGTTCAAGTCTGCACTAATATTTCATGTGCTCTTGAAGGTGGGCGTGAGCTGGCTAGTCATATTTGCCACGAATTAGGTGTGCATTTAGGTGAAGTGACTGGTGATGGTCGTTTTACTGTTTCACGCGTGGAATGCCTTGGTTCATGTGGAACAGCGCCGATGATGCAAGTGAATGAAAAATACTATGAAAGTTTAACTCCAGAATCTGCAATGAACATTCTGCGCGGAATGAAGTAGAAGGGTGAAATAATGGAAACAAAACTACTTACCGAATTTTATCATCTAGATGAATTTCGCTTTTTAGATGGCTACAAAAAACACGGTGGCTATGTAAATTTAGCGAAAGCCTTGAAGATGCAACCTCAGCAAATCATCGACGATGTGAAGGCTTCGGGCCTGCGTGGTCGTGGTGGCGCAGGTTTTTCGACTGGCATGAAATGGAGTTTCTTGCCGAAAAATAATGAACCTCGTTACCTAGTATGTAACGCCGATGAAGGTGAACCGGGCACATTTAAAGATCGTTTGATGATGGAGCGTGCTCCTCACCAATTAATCGAAGGTATGATTATTTCTGCTTTTGCGGTGGGATCTAAGAAAAGTTACATCTACGTTCGCGGTGAATATTACTACCCAGTTGAAGTTCTAGAACAAGCCGTACAAGAGGCTTACAAAGCCGGCTATCTGGGTAAAAATATTATGGGTTCTGGTTTTGATCACGATATGGACGTGTACCGCGGCGCGGGCGCCTACATCTGTGGTGAGGAAACTGGTTTGATTTCTTCTTTAGAAGGTCAAAAAGGTCAGCCAAAGTTAAAACCACCTTTCCCTGCGGTAAAAGGCTATTTACAAAAACCAACCATTGTTAATAACGTAGAAACGTTAGCGGCCGTTAAATACATCATCCGTGACGGTGCTGCGGCTTACAAAAAATACGGCACTGAAAAATCACCAGGTACGAAGTTATTCTCATTAAGTGGTAACGTTCGTAAACCAGGTAACTATGAAGTGAACTTAGGCTATTCATTGAATGATTTGATCAACAATGAAGGCGGCGGTATGAAGCCAGGTCGCAAGTTAAAAGCGGTTATTCCTGGTGGATCATCAGCTCCGGTTCTAACAGCTGAAGAAGCCATGAAAGCAACACTTGATTACGAATGTTTAGCGCAAATGGGAACTATGCTTGGTTCTGGCGCGGTTATCGTGATCGATGATTCACAATGTATGGTCGATATGCTGGGTGTATTGATGCACTTCTATCACCATGAATCATGTGGTCAGTGTACTCCGTGCCGTGAAGGTACGGGCTGGTTAAATAAAATCGTTCACTCAATCCTCGAAGGCAAAGGTCGTTTGCAAGATATCGATCTATTAGTCAAAGTGGCGGACAACATGAAAGGTCGTACCATCTGCGCTCTTTCTGATGCGGCAGCATTACCAGTGCTAAGTTTCGTGACTAAATTTAGAGATGAATTTGAATTCTACGTACGTGAAGGTCGTTCAAAAGTGAGAGGAAGCTTCTATGCCCAAATGCACCATTAATGGAAAAGAAGTCGAAGTAAAAGAAGGTCAAACAATCATGGAGGCCTTCTACAAGACGGAAGAGCCTATCGCCCATTATTGTTATCACCCAGGATTAAGCGTAGCCGGTGTTTGCCGTCTATGTATCTGTGATATCGAAGGCAACCCTCGTCCACAAATCGCGTGTAACACGGTTGTGACAGAAGGTATGAAAGTTTCTAATAAATCTGACAAAATCAAAGATGGCGTTAAATGGGTTTTAGATTTCCATTTAATCAACCATCCTTTGGATTGCCCTATCTGTGACCAAGCCGGAGAGTGCGGTCTGCAAGAGCAATACATGGAATTCGGTAAATACGATCCAGAAATGGCAGAACATAAAGTTAAGAAACACAAAGTGGTGGATCTTGGTCCAACGGTCGTTCTAGATTCTGAACGTTGTATTTTGTGTTCACGTTGCGTACGATTCACAGACGAAGTTTCTAAAACAAATGAACTCGGAATTTTCAACCGCGGTGACCGTTCAGAGATCGGTACTGTGGAAGGTAAAAAGTTAGACAATAAATATTCATTAAATACAGTGGATATCTGCCCAGTGGGTGCTTTGACTTCAAAAGATTTCCGTTTCCGTCAGCGCGTGTGGTATCTAAAAGATTCAGAAACTGTATGCAATGGTTGTTCAACTGGCTGTAACGTTAAAGTGTACTTCAATAAAGAAGGCTTCTTCCGCGTAAAACCAGTTTACAATGAAAAAGTAAACGGTCACTGGATGTGCGATGAAGGTCGCGACATCTACAAGTTCTTAAACAAAGATTCTCGTTTCACAACTGGTATTGTTCGTCAAAAAGGTGAACAAACAGAAATGGCGCCGGGCGCTTTAGCTAAAGAACTTCACAAAGAAATCAAAGCTAAAAAAGACCAAGTCGCTATGGTTCTAACGGGCCAGTATACGGTTGAAGAGTACGAAGCGATGGTTAGTTCAATGGTAAAAGAATTTGGCGTAACTAAAATTTACCACTGGGTAAACAACAAAGAATCATTCGATTCATTTGATGGTTTATTACTTCGCGGTGATAAAAATCCTAATACGAAAGGATTGTTGCAAGTTTTAGAAAAGCACCAAATCAAAGGCGTTTGGGGTGATTTGGAAGCGGGACTAAAAAACAAATCGATCAAAACATTGATCGTTGCAGGTCCTGAAAACAAAGCGGTATTTGATAATTTAGAAACTCACGTTAAATTGTTCGCGCAAGCAGAACATTTAGTTTGGTTAGGTTCTGCGAAAGTAGATTCTTTATTGAACTTAAATAACACTAAAGTTTCTATCGTTCCTTTGAAAACATTCGTTGAAAAAGAAGGAACATTTATCAATGCAGCGGGTTTGGAACAGAAATTCAAACGCGCTACAACTGTAGTTCACGAAGCATTAACATTGACGGAAACAGCGATTTTAATGTCGGGCAAAAACTTAACAGTTCCAGTGGCCCAAATTGAAAAACCAGCATTCCTGGAAAACAAACGTCGCCAAGACCAAGTTATGCTAGAGAACAGAAAGAAAAACGAATTCGTGTTTAAACGAGGTTCATTATGAGCGTTGTTCAGAAAGCCGGACAATCAAGCAAGTGGTACCTTCCAGGGATCGTAACTGGACTTGGAATCACTCTTAAGCACATGCTTAAGAATATCGTATCGAAGAAACAAATGGTGACGCTGAATTACCCAGAAGAAAAGTATGAGTACAGCGCGCGTTTCAAAGGCAATCACATCCTGACAGTTAAAAAAGATGGTAACATCCGTTGCACAGCATGTATGTTGTGCGCGACTAACTGTCCGGCGGAATGTATTAAAATTACGGCGGATGAAAATCCGGATCCTAAAGTTGAAAAGTTTCCGATTGCCTACGAAATCGATATTCTTCGTTGTGTATTCTGCGGTTACTGCGAAGAAGCGTGTCCAGTGGATGCGATTCGTTTAGGGCCTGAATGGCAAACTCCAGGTTTAAGCGGAGCGAATTTTACTTATGATATTAATCATCTGGCGTATCGTCCATCTCTGAAAGGTGGCATTCAATCGCATGTTGACGATGAAGAGCGCCACAAGGAAGGGATCTAAGATACTTGTCTAAGTCGTCTTCAAAAGGCCCCGGTTTTTACACTGGGGTTTTTTTTATCTTAATGGCCGGAATATGCTTTGGAAGTTTGGGGATTTTCGGAAAATTGTTTATTAAGACGGGTCTTGATATGGGCGTGGTCTTATCGATTCGGTTTTTGTTTGCTTCCTTTCTTTTAGGGCTTGCTTTTCTAGTCTTAAAAATTTCGAAAAATATAAACTTGTTTCTGGTATCTAAAGTTCAATTTATCACCTGTATTTTGCTGGGAGTATTGGGCTATGCTGTTTTTTCTAGTTTCTATTTTATCTCTTTTAAATATCTCAGCGTTGGCATCAGTGCGATGTTACTGTTTACGTTTCCTGTATTTGTATTTTTGGGATCAGTTTTGTTCTTGAAACATCCATTTGAAAAGCGAGTAGGTGTTTCTTTGTTGATTGCGCTGATGGGGATGTTCTTGCTTTTGAGAGACGAATTTGAAATTAAAAATGCATTGGGCGTGTATGCGGCTCTGGGAGCGGCGATTACCTATGCGGCGTACGTGTTGTTGTCAGATCGTTTTCAGAAAAATATTCATCCATTGACCTCTAGCTTTTATGTGATGTTGTCTGCGGGAGTCTCGTTGGCGTTGATTCATCGTCCGACTTTGAATGATTTTGTAGGTGTAGAATTTTCTAATTTTAAGTTGTTTTTGGGCTTAAGCATTGTTGGTACAATTGCGCCATTGAGTTTGTTTTTAGCGGGATTGCAGCGAATTCCTAGTACGCAAGCTAGCATTCTGGTGATGATTGAGCCAATTACGGCCACGCTTTTGGCGTTCTTGTTTTTCTCTGAAGTTATGTCGGTTTCTCAGCTGCTGGGTATTTTTCTGGTTGTTTTTGCCGATATCTTGATAGTTAAAAGCCAATAATCTAAAAACCCGATCTAGCCTTAGGCAATTAAGTCTTGCTAAAAATGTATTCCGTTCTGATCATATGTGTATGAGATTTTTACCAATTAACGTTGTTTTATTTTTATTACCTGTTTGTTTATGGGCGAATGATTCCCAAACCGAAATTAACTCAATGATTTTAAAGCCGTTGAATTTTGTTAACGAAGTGGCAAAAAGTATAAGTCAAATCGATTCCAATCTGAAGTCCCCGGACAAATGTGTAGAATTTATTTCTGACAAGTTAGATAAAATTGACCGGCTTAAAAGCGAAAGTTTTTTCCCCCAGACGGAGCAAGATATTGTCGAACTAGAACAAAAGGGCGAGGAAACTTTAAAGCGACTTTTTCATGTTCAGTTAATGGTTAGGAAAAAACAAAAAGAACTTTCGCAGCAAGGAAAGCTAACCTTTGATTGTCTGCAAAACATTCGACGTTCAACACGATATGTGCGTTTTATGGAAGACATGTTGATCGAATGGCTAATCGAACGTAAAAAAGTCACTCAATTCAGTAACGATATATTGAGCGGCGAATTTCCTCAGTTGATGAAAAATGTCGATAAAGTAGAATTTCAAATTGGTGATTTATTCCTAATTCGAGGTAAAAGCTATGTTAGTGGAATGATTGCCCGAATAGGCGACGCCGAACTTCAGTTTAGTCACCTAGCGATTTTGGGAATGAATGATAAAGGCGAAAAGGTGATTGTCGAAGCCCTAATTCCCTACGGTACTAAAGTCACTCCTTTTGAAACTTGGTTAAAACAAAAAGAAGCACGCGTTGTTCATTTCCGTTTCAATGATAGCGATATTGCCTCCAAGGCCGGTAGAGCCGCATTTGATTTAGCGAACGGGTTTATTTCTAAACACGGTTACAATATTCCTTACGATTTTAATATGAGCTCATTGGACGCAGATAATATCTTCTGTGCAGAACTCATAGAGAATGCCTATCTAAACGCGTCCTCTTCGAAAGTGTTACTTCCAGAAAATAAATCCATGACGACGAAATTCAAATCAACCCCATTTTTGAAAAACATGGGCATCGAATCGACCGAGATTTTTGCTCCCGGCGATATCGAGTTTGATTCTCGATTCGATTTACTGGCCGAATATCGCTTTTTGGGAAAATATGAAGAATCGGATTCTATCCCACTTCTCAGAAAAATCAGAATGCAGGATGCGATCATTCAAAGTATTTACAATTGGACTATTATGGATAGTTACCAGTTTGTGGATTCTTGGAAAATAAACATGAAAACGGTTCTGGCCAAAGTATTTCGTTATATTGGTTTTCTTAAGGATCGTATGCCAACGCATATGCCCTATTCGTCATTGAAGACGGTGATCCAATTCGAAGATACCAGTCATATTCTTGAAGCCTATTTATTCCCGATCGAGGAAACTTTCTATGCTCAGAAAAAACACAGTCTGCATTTTCAAGAGATGCTGAAGGTATTAAAAGATTTCCGTAATGCCGAATGTGAAAAGGAAGAGTCAGAATTTAATAATTTAATGACCACAAAAGCCTGCTTTCGAAAGATCGGCCGCGAAATATAAAAAAGGGACCGCAAGGGTCCCTTAAACTAATGAGGCAGCATTCTAAACCAAAGATTTAAGCGGCATTCTAAACCGAAGGTTTAAGCGGCATACTAAACCGAAGGTTTAAGCGGCATACAGACGAGCAAATTTTTCGTATTTCTTGAAAAACTTAGCATTTTCTTTTTCGTAGTGGCCAGTGTAACCATCAAAAAGTTCAAATAAGAAGTTGTAGTATTCGCGGTATACGAATGTACCCATAAATTGACCGTAGAAATCTTTAGGAGCATCCGCATAGTATTCATATTTGCGAAAAAAATGAGTTACGTATTTATTGAAATACGACCACCATTTTTTAGCTTCTTTTTCACGGATAAAGTTACCAACGAAGTAAACTTTATTTCCACAAGTTAATCCGATCTCCCAGCCTTCACCAGCCGTTTTCCAATAAGTTTTAAAAGTGTAGTCACCAAACTTATACGTTTTAGTTGTATTCATAGAACCTCCTTTTTCATGTGATGTTTAATTTCGTCATAAGAAAAAATGATTGTCATGTGAAGATAAATTTTGCTGGACGAACAGATGATCCTAACTCAAGACAACAACGTTGGGTCTCAAATTGGCAAAGCTAGACAATTAGTTAAAAAGAGTATTTCATGATCAACGTAGAGGAGAAGAATATGAAAACGATTTTAGTTAGTTTATTATCTGCAGTGTTTGCATTGGCCAATTCCATTACCGGAGTTATTTCTGTTGATAAGGACGCAGCCAAAGAAATCAAAGCGGGTGGAACATTATTTATTTTTGCAAAAAATGCTGGTGGTAAAGCAGGTGATGGACAAATGCCAGTTGCGGTTCAGCGAATTGCCGATCCGAAGTTTCCCGTCAAATTTCAACTAGGGCCAGAGAACGCCATGGTACAAGGAACTCCTTTCACAGGGCCATTTACAGTGTATGCCCGATATTCTCAGATAGGTAATGCGACAGATAAGTCCGGACCTGAAGGAGCGACAGCTGATGGAAAAAAGATTAAGCCTGGTGATAAAGATTTAAAAATTGAATTGAAGAAGAAATAACAAAAAAGCCCAAGAACAACTTGGGCTTTTTTAATTTTAAAAACGAATTAGGTGCTAACTAAATTCCAAATCCTAAAACTGCTTTTACGTACGATCCGCTCATATCCAAATCTGGAGTACTAGATGACGTTCCAGTTGAATCTTTCACTTTGTTCCATTTCATATTTTGATAACCAGCTTCGGCGCCAACACGGAAACCTAAGAGTGCCACTCCGGCTTCTAAGCCGACCGAGTAGCTTGATGTCGTATCCGGTGTAAAATCTGTGGCGCTTGAACCTTCCGTCCATTTAATATTGTTAGTGTGTGACATTCCGATGGTAGCAATAGGGCCAAGATACATTACTGTATCGATCAATCGATAATTCAAGATCAATGAGGTACGGGTTAGCTGAGATTTAAATTCTAATCCTTCTGAGCTAACATTAAATCCTAAGTTTTCGTAACGAGCGCCGATTCCGATTTTAACAAGTGGGAAAATAAAGAGCGCATCAAAACCAATACCAGCATTTGGGGCCACAGTTGGTAGAGTCGTAGTACCGCTGTAAATAGTAGCTAGGTCTGGTTTGCTGCCTAGAACTCCGTAAGTTAAACGGGCTTCTACCAGTGCATGGGCATAATTAAATCCGAGTAAACATAATAATAGAACTAAATTTCTCATGGGAATACCCCTCCTAAATCATCTATAAGCCTAGTCCTTTGTTACCATACGAACAATCAATTTATGGAAAAACCAAACCGAATCAGGTCTAATGTATCTATGGTGTTTGAATCTTTCTCGCATCCCGAAGAATGGGATCTAGTTAACTTTCGTTTAAAGAATGAATTAAACACGCTAAATCAAATTCGAAGTTACATAAATCCATTTTTAGCTGTTCATGATTTATTAATTAGTGTCGCTCAACTTTATGCGCACAAGCGCAGTATTGCTTGGGTGACAGGATGTTCACCGCTTTTAGAAAACACGCAGCCCTATTTTATTCGTGAAAGCTATCAAGTTCAGAATATAAAACTCGCTGATTTGCAACAGGCGCCTGATCAAGGGCAGAGCATAATTGAAGGGTTAGATAAAAATACTTTGTTTTTGGTGTTTTTTAAAAATCACGCACTGACCGGTGAAAATTTTCCACATGAAAAAATCGAAGAGTGGGCAATAGCAAAAAAAATATTTTTTGTTTTGGTGAATCATGAATTTACATCAGATTTTAAATTGCAGCCGAATTCTTATGGAATACAAATACCGAGCCAGGATTTAAGCTTGGTGTATTTACCGGAACGAGCCAAAGTCTATTCCCCCGTAGGACCCTATCAAAATATTCACTGGAAAGAGGAATGGTTGTTAAAATTAAAAGGCAAATCGAAATCATTCGAAGCCGATGTGAAGTCTTGGGAATCCTCACTCACACAAACAAAATGGAATTACAAAAGTCAGCGTTCATGGGATCGGTCCCTTATAGTGTTTGATGGAATCCATGGTGATTTGGTTGCGGGGAAATTAAAAGAAAAGGGTTTTGCAAATGTGCGCTCGTATTCTGACTGCGTTTCCAATAGCCCAAAATCAATTCGATCGTGGATTCAGCCTGAAATTTCCGACGATGTTCTAAGAGGATTAATTAGCTTGTCTTTCCGGGATGTGAAAGATATTCCTTCAAAAGCAGTCATTGACGATATCGTCAATGAAATCAAATCCGATTCCGAGTGGAGTTTTTAGGCCACTCAAAATTTGGGTGAGGAACTAAAAACGTGGTCAAACAAACCGGAACATTCATATTATTGAAGAAAGTCAGATATGGCGAAGCTGACCTGATCATTACCGGTATTTCAGCCTCTGGCGAAAAAAAATCCTTCTTGGCTAGGTCGGCATTAAAGAGTCGAAAGCGCTTTGGCGGTGGTGTGCTAGAGCCCTTACATCACGTTAAGCTCAGTTATTCAGATAAATCTGATAAGCACCAGCTTTCGACTTTGGACGAAGCTCAATTAATAAATGACTTTGCGCTGTTAAAAAAAGATTACGATTTATTGCAGTTCGCCCTTATGGCTGTTGAATGTATCGCTAAAGTTTCACAAGAGGGTGATAGCGTTTCTGACTCGCTCTACAATTTGTTAGGGCACTGCCTAAAAAATCTGGCGACCGAGAACCTTAACTACCAGGTGCATGTACCGATTCTTAAGGTGCAATTCTTTTTAAAGCTGTTGGCGGAACAAGGAGTTCTTGAACAAGAATCTTGGATGATGCCGTTCTTAAAAACACCATTGACCCAGTTTGCCCAGCTAGAACCTCTGGCCATCGAAGCACGGAATCAATCTTCCAGAATGGAAAAAATAGTCAGAGAGTATTTGGCCCACGCCCATTTATCGTAAGTGTCTTACCTAAAGAATGATCTAACTTGAAATGACGATAGAAAAATTTATTTAGCTTTCAGTTTTCCAAGCGGATGTGATTTTTCCATCGTTTGATAAAGCTGACTTAAATTTAAATGCGTGTATTTCTCCGTGGCTGCTAAAGACGTGTGACCAAGCAAGCTTTGAATGACACGCAAATTGGCTCCGCTATTTAGTAAATGTGTAGCAAAACTGTGACGTAAAGCATGTGGATTCAAACTCTGAGTCAGGCCGCTTTGCGCGCCAATCTTGCGAATCCAATTATAGCCAGTGCGTTCATTGATCGCAGCATCTTCAAAGA
This sequence comes from uncultured Bdellovibrio sp., assembly GCA_963932905.1. Classification (GTDB taxonomy): domain Bacteria; phylum Bdellovibrionota; class Bdellovibrionia; order Bdellovibrionales; family Bdellovibrionaceae; genus UBA2316. The sequence continues at coordinate 64,101 of CAWVRN010000006.1, read as the reverse complement.
TTTCATTTTGAAATCGGAAAAAAATAAATTCAAAATTTTTAGGAATTGATGGGAAGTGATCTTTGATGAACACACGATAGGCAGTCCATTCTGCCCAAACAAATTCGGGACAAACTACAATTCGTTCTTTGGCGCCTTTACCGCGGACTAAAATTTTACGATCTGATTCAATCACATCGCGCATTTTTAAATGGCAGCCTTCTGAAATACGCAATCCAGCCCCGTAAAGAAAAAGAAACAGCAATCGCTGCTGTCGCAGTAGTAAATTCTCAAGCTGCGTGGTCTGAGCGGGTTGATTTCCTAGGAACTGTAAACAAGCGCTGATTTCATCAAATGATATAAAGTGAGGTATTTTACGTGGCACTTTGGGTGAGTGGTAGACCTCAGATAGGGCTGTTTCGATCTTGTGGGTTTCGTATAGCCAATTTAGAAAGCTCTTTAAGGTACCCATTTTTCGGTTCCGCGAGGCCAGGCTCAGATGCCCTAGTTCCAAAAGTCGAGTCGAGAAGTACATTCTCAGATCGACTGTATTGATTTTTGAAGTTTTTACAGGCTCGAAAAACCCCTCTAAGTCTTTTTTATAGGCCCGCACCGTGTGAGGGCTGCAGGTTTTAATATTCTGCATGTATTTCAAATAGTTATCTATTTCGTGAAAGGCCTCTAGTGGGGTCATTTTCGTGAAAATCCTAAATTTTTTATAACACCTTGCAAAAATTTTCTTGCAAAAATTACTTAACCTAGACTATATTGCGATGCGTAAGCAACGGTGCATCATTTCGAGACTGCCTTTCGGGGTCAAGCGAAGGGGTCGTCGTCACTGAAAAAAATACTAACTGAAATGACATTATCACACAAAGGCGGAACGTATGAACGATAATTCAATTTCCTCGTCACAGGTCCTACCGACGAGCCAATCCCAAAACCAAGTGCTTTGGGGCAAACCCATCGAGCAGGCTAAGCCGGCTCAAATGATCACTCGATCAATCATTTACCAATCAGAAGCGATGGGTAACTTGATGAAGATGATCGACCGTGTAGCTCCTTCTAATGCTAACGTATTAGTATTAGGTGAGTCTGGAACTGGTAAGGAATTACTGGCTCGTGCGGTTCATGAAAAGTCGACTCGTAAGAGCCGTCCTTTCGTCGCTATTAACTGCGGCGCTTTACGTGAAACGTTGCTTGAGAGCGAATTGTTTGGACACGAAAAAGGTTCATTCACCGGCGCTTACACACGTAAGATCGGTTTAGCTGAAGTCGCTAACGGTGGAACTTTATTCTTAGATGAAATCGGTGAGCTTTCTCACGGCATCCAAGCTAAACTTTTACGTTTTATCCAAGAAGGCGAAATCTTCCGCGTTGGTGGTAAAGACCCAATCAAAGTAGATATCCGTTTAATCTCGGCTACAAACAGAGAGCTTGATCAAGAAGTTCAAAAAGGTAATTTCCGCGAAGATTTATTCTATCGTATCAACACGATCGTAGTAAACGCGCCTCCTTTAAGACGTCGTAAAGAGGACATTCCTCTTTTGATCCAGCATTTTATGAATTCATCACCACAAGCTCAGTACGGAAAAATGAAAACTATTTCGACTGAAGCGGTTCAATTGTTGATGAAATACGACTGGCCAGGAAATATCAGAGAATTGCAAAACGTTTGTGAACGTCTGCAAATTCTTTCAGAAGGACACCAAATCGAGATTGGTGATCTTCCAGACTATATCCAAAGCCCTGAAGTTGAAATCGATTTCTTAGAGTACGATCCAAACATCCCTCTTTATGAAATCGAGAAAAAGTACATCCTTAAAGCCCTTGGTCACTTTAGCGGTAACAAAACGCAAGCGGCTAATAGCCTAGGTATTACAATTAAGACTCTGTACAACAAACTTCACGAATACGGTGAATTTGATAAGTTTGCGGTACATTCAAAACCGATGAAGTAAATTTAGACAGAAACTCTGAAAATGGGTTTCTGAAAAAAGTTTAAGTATGGCAGTGGAACGTTACCTGATAGCCATCAAATATAGAACGTCTGCAGTTTTTTAAAGGGCTTTAGTAAAAGCCCTTTTTCTTTTTTTGAGACAGTAAAAATTTTCTTAATTATTTCCCTTAGACCTTTATTTCCCAACCCATTCTCCCGATCTAACCAGTGATGAATAGCGCCCTTAGCGGCTGGTGAGGTTTTGTGAAAATAAAAGTGGTTGTGCTTAGTTTTTTAATTACCGCGTTCTTAAGCCTAAACTTTGTAATACCTCAGCTAGCTCAGGAACATCTGCAAGCCCATATGACCGATGTGCAAGACGCCGTTTATAAATATGGCTTAGAATTAACTTTCGAAGATGTTCGCTTATCTTATATTCCTCTTAGAATTCGCATTAATAAGTTGAACATTAATACAAAAGAGGGTGAAAAAGTATTGTCGACCGACCGCGTGGATTTTTCGAGTTGGTCATTTGTGGAATTGTACAACATCACCCAAGGTGAAATGGATTTTGGCGATCTAACAAAACTGAAAATTTCCGTACAGAAACTAGAATTAAACGAAGTATATCTGTCCCCGCGATTAAAATCGGCACTGACCGAATTGGGGTATGAAAAGTTAGTGCTGAATATCGTGTCCGATTACGACTATAAAGTTGAAACAAGAGATTTTTATCTGAATGAACTTTCTGTCGAAGGTTTGCAAATGGGTAAACTGAGCGTGAGTGCTCACTTAACGGATTTTTCTTTACCTAACGGTCTGGATTTAAAAGATATGTCACAATTTCAGCAAAGCTCGGTGAAGCGGTTCTCGGTGGAATATGTGGATAATTCGTTGATGACTAGTGTGAGATCTTTAGCAGAAAAAAACAATGTATCTTTGGATAGATATATAGCCTTTGAAAAAACCGATACTAAACGTGATCCCGCCAACATAGAAGACTCTGAAATCAAAACAGGGCTTCGTGATTTCCTTCATAATCCTCAGTCGGTGAAGTTAGCTGTGACTCCGGATAAGGAAATTCCATTCAAGGATATTTCTTTGATGATGATGCTGTCACCATATAAGCTAATCGAGTCACTACAACCCAGTTTGCAGATCAATGGCTCTACTGTTCAACTTTATAAAGGCAACTAGGTTTCAACTAGCAGTCATTTGTTGAATTAAACCGATTTTGGTTTAAAAATTGGCTCATGAAATACATTTTAATATCACTATTGGCCTTGGCAGCTACTGTTGCTGCCCAAACGACAACCACGACAACGACGACCAGCAAGAACGAGGCAGCGAAGTACGAAACCAAAGTTTACGACACTTCGTTTTCGACCTCATCGCGCGTTGTGATTGATGAAGAAGAAATTCAAAATTCAAAAGCACCGAATATGTCGGAGCTATTGTCCACCAAGGCCAATATCAATATTACGAACTCGGCATTTCAGCCCAACTCACTACTTGTGCGCGGTGGCGATTCCAGCCAAGTCTTGATTGTTATCGATGACATACCTGTTTATGATGCTTCAACGGTTCAACGTTCATTCAATTTAAATTCGATCAGCTTAAATTCGGTTCAGCGAATTACAGTGATCAAGGGCAGTCAATCGGTTTGGTATGGCGGACAAGCGCTGAGCGCTGTTATTAAAATCGACACACTACCTAGAACATGGAAAGAAAACCATCGCCTAGATATCCAAGGTGGCAGCAGTGATTATCGCGAAGTCAGCGGCGATTTCTATAAAGCAATTTCGGAAACGTCTATGGCCATCGTACGCGGCCAGTATCAATACCAAAACTCACCAAGCCCAGTGGAAAACTCGGATTTCAAATACAAACGACGCAAAGACAATGTGGAAGCCGTTTATTTGTTGCGTGATGATTATCAGTTCAATATCAAACTATCGCATACAACTGATCGTAACGAAAATGCGACGGGTTTTTCTTACACTGATTTTAAATCGGCAGATACGTTAGATTTTATTACATTTAGTGAAGTGAATCAGTACCAAATGGCTTACAGAAATAATTCAGTTTGGTATCGACCATTTTTATCAGCTGGATTTGTGGATGCTCATCGCGTGTATAACCAAGGCATAAATCAGTTCAGCTCAACCGAGGACAATCAGGAATACAAAAGTACATTGATCCCAGTGCGCCTTGAATTTCGTTTGTTAAATGAAGAGTCTTGGAAATGGGATGTGGGGGCTAGTTTCCAAAAAGAAACGATGTTGTATGAAACTTTCAAACAAATGCAAGCCGAACAAAGCAACGAGATGGCGGGTACATTCACCAAAGTAGAATATTTGCCGATGTCGGATTTGTCTCTGCAGGCGGGCTATCGTTACGATACCGATTTACATTATCGGGATGTAGGAACCTATCAAGTCGGTGTGAAATACGAAGATTTTAAATTGGAACATTCTACAGGCTACAGATTGCCTTCGCTGTATCAGCTATTTTCAAACAAAGGAAATTCCTGGTTAAATCCAGAATCATCACGCACATTCTCTTTGAGCCACGATAAAGTTATTAATGAAGAGTTAGAAACCTCCGTCACGGTGTTTGAAACTCATATTGAAAACCTAATCGCAGCTCGTGGTAATCCTTTGCAGTACTACAATGTCGGTCGTACGATCACTCGAGGTATCGAAGCGGCGGCGTCGTATCGATTCACATTTGATCAAAAGCTAACGGTTAATATGGCTTATCAAGAACCTCGCGATATCAATACGGGCAAGTGGTTAGTGCGTAGACCATTACAAAGTGCAAGTCTTGTATACAGTAGGAAAGATGAGCAATCGACTTGGAATCTAGAATTGGTTGCTAGGGGTTCTCGCGATGACACTAAAAACTCAACTCAGACCGTGAGTTTGCCTCCGTACACGACATTAAGTTCAAGTTACATTTTCAATTTGTCCGAAGGATTTGCGCGGTCAGTTTCGCTCGAAGAAATGTCGCTCTACTTCCGTGGACAAAACCTGCTTTCTGAAAAATACGACGAAAGCTATGGCTATAGAAATCCAGGCTTAGAATTTTTTGCAGGTGTGCGCCTGGGAATTTAGACAAAAAAAAGCCCACTCTAAAGTGGGCTTTGAGTTTTTCATTATTGAAATGAAAGTTTAGAAGTAACCTTCCTCACCATCATCTTCGTCTTCGTCATCAGTATCGTCGTCATCGTCGCCAGCAATGTCATCATCGCTTTCTTCCATGTCTTCGAATTTTTCTGATTCTTCAGCGTCATCCCAGTTGTCATCTTCGTCTTCAGCAGTTGGTTCATCATCTAAACCAGTTACTGTTTCCATTTCGGAATCATCTTCGAATTCAGAAGTTAATTCGTCCAATGATTTTTCAGTTTCTTCGCTGATCATCATCCCTGCGCCAGCGGCTGCTGCTGCCGCGGCTACTTTTTTAGCTTTCTTAGCAGGAGCTGGTTTAGCGGCTTTTTTAGGAGCTGCTTTTTTTGCTGCTTTCGCTGTTGCTTTCTTAGCAGGGGCTGCTTTTTTAGTCGCTTTAGCGGCCTTTTTAGGAGCTGCTTTTTTAGTTGCTTTTGCCTTAGCTTTTGGCGCTGCTTTCTTTGTGGCTTTTACTGCCTTTTTTGCTTTTGGTGCTGGTTTTTTCTTTTTAGATTTAGCCATAAAAAACTCCTTCGAGGTCCGTTCGATAGCGGTTTAATTAATCACAAGTCTGATGCTAACGGAGCTTTTTTTTAACGGCAAGGAATTAGTTTCCTAATTCCCTACCTAATCTCGGCTTAAATTATTGTTAAGAATTGATTTAGTTCAGGTAGTACTCGTCCAAAATCTTACCCAACTTTGGGTCAATTTTGTGCGAAATGAAGAACCCGCCCTTATACGGGGCTTTTTCACCCACAAGAGTAATATACCCAAGTGGATTTTGATTCTTGTCCGAGATTGTAAAAATCAGATCATTTAACTGAACAGGGATGCCCGAAACGCTGAACGATGCTAACGGATTGAATGAAGTTTCTGCAAATAGGCCAAAAGCTTCAGCGCTTAAGTACAGATAGACTTTTCTTTCCTTATTCGGAGTCAGCAAAATAGCGCGTGATGGCGCCTCGCCCGCCGGAAAAAGAGGCACGGTATTGCCATTAGGTAGCTTCGCAGGAACCTCTGTGACATTTCGCAGCACATACTTCACCGGAATGATCAGCGTCGTGTAAGGCATCGAAGAAAGATAGTCTATATACAGGCGCATTCCAGGATATTCCGGGAACGTCATGTCGATGCTAGTCAGCGATCCAAAGTTAGTCATAGGAACACGAATTACAAAGTTTCCATTCGCGCGATCAAAATCGATGTAAGGAACGGTTGAGCTTGGGATCGCTCCGGTTAGGGCATACCCAGTCATACTGGCCGAAGCGATAGCCTTTTCTAAAGTTTTACGACGTGCGGCCAAGTCATCTGTTGTTGTGCCACCACCGCCACCTCCTCCCGTAGAGGTAGAATTGTTAGAACTGCTGGTCGGACTATTTTCTGATTTGAAACTGCCCGGAGAGCATTGAATCAGAAACGTCAGACTAGAAGCTAAGAGAATACGTGAAAATAACTTCCCATTCATAAGTCATCCTTTTTTTTATGTAAGTGCTTCGGAAGTTACATGCGGTTCACACTCACAAAGTCCATCGGACCAAAGAGTGGGTGACTTTAGTTAGGTCTGTGGTTTTAATGCGTTTTTTTGGGTAACAATAAATTCTGTTTTTTTAAAGACGAAAGATTTTAGTCAGATAACGAAGCAAGAAATCTGCATAGGAAAATTGAATTTCAAAATGATACAATTCGAAGGTCCTGGAAAAGACTGTGGCTCTAGGCAGAGCTGTCGAACCACAGACGGATCACCTTACTTGGGATTTCTAAAATGGTTCGTGAATACGTATTCGACGATTGGCCATTCACTGTCGGGATCGCGGTATTTAACACCGATGATGGATTGGCTTTCTTCGACTTCTAAATGTGGACCTGACAAAAATACGCGGCCTTTGCCAAACTCAAAAGCGATCATGGCTGGAAAATTCGGAGCAAAAGTTGAATACACCTGGATCTTTTTTGTTTTAGCTTCTGTATCTGTGTAAAGTAGTGAAGGACCACCCAGTAAAAGAATGCGATAGGTGTCTTTAAAGTTAGGAATCAAAACTTTATAGTCAGACATTCCAGTTTTGAACGAGGCCATTTTCAGAGCCGTGCCGTCAAGAGCAATACCATTGAGTAGTCCAATACCATAATTGATCGGAGTCGGCGAAGGTCCCTGCCTATGAGATGTCGCATAGAAAGCACCGGCACAAATACCAATATAGTTTCCGCCCGCATTAACGAATTTTAAAATTTCTTGTGCACCCGAAGCGCCAAGGTTTTCATTGTAGATCCAAGATTTTCCACCCGGCATAATGAGAGTATGGAAGCCACCTTTGTTCAGGGAACCGTTCAAAATGTCTTTTTCATAAATCAGTTTGTATGAACGTCCATGGCTATAAAGAAAATTCTTGAGCTGGTTTTTGCCTGTACCCCAAGTGCCTTTACCATAAAACAATGCGACTTGTTTTGGTTTGCCAGGGAAGACGACATCGTCAGGTAATCGATCCGGCGCCGATTCTTTTACGTCATTTAAAATTCCTTCCACGACGTTTTGATATTCCATATACATCAGGCTTCCTGCGTACCCATAAGAGACGGAACTAGTTAGTATAAGTGTGACAAGTGTAAGTAATATTTTTTTCATGAATAAAATCCTAGTCAGCGTCATTTGCAGTTGTCACGTGAATTCTAAGGCGATAGCGTGAAATTGCTGGAGGGGTCCATGCGTCCACAGGTTTTGAGTTTTTCAATTTTGTTCACAGGAATGTTCGCGATGACAGGACAACTTGCCGTCGCTGAGCCATTTAACAGTTTCCTAAATTCTCTCGATCAACGTTTGCCGATGAATACTATGTTTATGCAACACGTGTTGCTTGAACATAAAACGAAACTAGCGCTTCCTAGCTTGCTTGAAAAATGGGGAGTGATTAATCAGGATGCGGCCGCAACCTACAATGGTGTATTAAACACGGTTGTATTGAAAGAAGAACATACGACGGATGAAATTCGCACTGATGGCAAAACTCGTAAAAGAATTAAAACTATAAACGAGTTGGAATTCGCAGAACCGTCGATTTGGTCAGTCCAAGCTTCGACTATTTTTCATGAACTCTCCCATGCCGAATACGCATGGTTGCCAAAATCTAAAGATCCTGTCGATATCACATTGTTGGCCATGTTAGGAACCGATTTGGATCAGTATTTAAAAACCAATTATTCGAAGTTATCCGTTTTCGATCGACGAATTGCTCGTTCAGAAATGTTTGCTTATTTTCGTGGTGACTTTTTGTTGTCATTAGTGAATGCGGTTGAAGAAATTATGATGGAGAATGGTTACTATAAAACAAGCAAGACGTGCCGAGTTTCTAATTTTTTCTTAACCCAACGGGGGAAACACCCTGAATTGGATTATTCTAAATTCGTTGCGTTTGGTGACGACGTCAGTTTAAAGCCGGCCAGTCTGCCGTTTATATACGTGAAAGGTAAAGATATCGAAATTAATTCGAAGCACCCTTTAAATCAAAAGTTAGGCAATGCGCTGTGGAACCAAATTATTTTTCATTTTTCACCGGCAAAGTCGAAATTTGAGGTGATACGATGGATGAATTCAAAACCAGAATTTTTAAAACTCATTGAATCGTGCCGTGCTCAACTACCAGCCCTTCCGAACTGAAATGTATCAATTCTTTGCCCAGATTCTCTTAGTTCTGCAACGACAGTATCTTTGTAAAAATAATTAGAAATAAATCCGTTGCCACTTTCATTATCGACTGGAACTCTGTCGCTGGATATGATCCAATAGGCTTGATGAAGCTAAAAAAAGGGCTCAATACAGAAAAACGAATTGTTCGCGCCGCCATCAAATGTGTGGGTACAATTGGACTTCATCAAACAACGTTTCAGAAAATTGCCGATAAAAGCAAAGTCTCGCAACCTTTGGTTATGCACTATTTCAAGACTAGAGACGATATTTTTCCCAAAGTATGGGAGCACGTTTATCAGGAAGCTATAGAACGTACGTCGAATAACTTAAGTTTGCACAAAAATCCCATTGATAAACTGAAGGAGTACATCGCTGTATCTTGGGATCAATTCAACTCAGATCCCGCACTGACTAAAATATACATGCAATTGCATTCACTGGCGGTATTTGACGAAAAACTTCGATCGATTAATACTCAAGTCAAACGCATCGCTATTCATCGGATTGCGGGAATTATCTCTGAAGGGCAGGGGCAGGGGATATTCAGTAGAAACGTTAATCCGCTTCAGCAGGCTAAAATTATACATATTCAACTGAGCGGTTTCATACTGAATGGAATTTCCGAAAACAAAGATTTCGATTACGAAGAACTCTTAAAAGAGTTCACGAATTCGACGTTGGCTGCGCTCAAATAAAGTTTCGGCTTCTGGTCTTCCAATCGAGATAAAATGTGGATTAATAAATCCGGATGTATCAAGCGAAAATGTAGCGTTCATCGTAATTCTAAGATTTCTTAAAGGTCCCAGCGCATTTTTGAAATGCTCTCTAAAGATCGGCTCGTAATTGCGATGAGCCCATGACTGAGTTAGGGAATGGACGTCTAAGTCGTCATAATAAATTCTCTCGTCCGGGTGAATGGTAAATCTTAATTCACCCATACTGGAGCTAAGAAAATTTAGTAAAATCAGTTGGAATCGTTTTAGGAAAAACACATTGGTGAGCTTTGCAATCTCGTTGGGCCTAATTATCGTTAGGTATTCTAACGGTTCTCCTGGCTTGGAAATAAGAGAAACTTCTTTCAGTTGATAGGGCCGAATTCGATTTCTGATAGTTGCCAAAACACGAGCGTTGGTTTGAAAAACAATAGCCCCTTCTGGGGCCTGTTTAATCGCGTACATTAATGGTCTAAGGAACAATTCGTAAAATGCGAGCTGTCTTTCGTATTCGCCTACTATGCCTTTGCCATCTTTTTTGGGCTGAGGAATATGAAGGCGACCGAGTTCGAAAAAAATTTTCCCTGGGCCAGAACGAATCGTTTTGGGTGCAACATCAGGAAAATGAGCTTCGACATTGAGTTTCTGGCTGGGGCTCAAAGAATGCTGAAGCTGAATTCGTCCGACGGTTTCTAAATTTTGCTGCAATAAAAAGTGGGTTGTTCTATCGCGATAACTTAGATCTTCTTGTTGGTACGTCTTGATATTTTCGCTGCGTTCGGGGCCTTGTTTTGCGTAGTTCGAATAAATTTGGCTCAGTGAGCGGCTGTTCTCGCCCAATAGAAAGAGCAAGCCTGTGCTAGACTGCATTCCGGTGTTATATAAAAAGTTTTCATTAACGACATTTTCAGGAAGTTTGCCGGTTTTTGGATTTTCCCTTAAGCGGGTGACGGTGAAAGAGCTATATATCTGAGTCCGAAACGTAGATGGGTCGTTTTGCGCAAAGGGGTTTGCCCAGGAGTTTCCGACCGCATGGACATCGTAAATTACGGCGTCTGGGCGACTTAGTATTGGGTGTGTCTCCGAAATTGACGGATTATAAAAAGAACGACAGCTGTTGTCTCCGGCATAAGCTAAAGCCGCGATAAAAACGAATGTAATCAGTGCCTTCATAGATTTCTATGGTTTCAAAAACTGTTCCCTTGCCTGGCGGGCGGGGTGACCTGCTGAAGCATAAAATTCAATATGAGAATTGATGGCCTGCTGTAAGTACAGCAATAATGCTGCAGCGTTTCAATAAAAAAATTGATAACTTATTTAAAAATGATCATAAAATACTGAGTTTATTTAGTAAAACATACTATAAATATATTATATTTAATAAAAAATAGGTGTGCTTAATGACCTTGTTTAGACTGGTGTTTTGTTATTAAGATCGGACCAATAAAGCGAAGGATTCCTATATAAAGGCGGATTATCTTATGAAAAAAACAGTTTCAGTTCTTCTGGTTTCAGTGGTTTCAGTTTTTTTGTTAGCTAGCTCGATGGGATGTTCCACTTTGTCGCAGGCGCAAACGCCAACCGAGGCTGAAATTAATGCCGAGTCGGCAAAGGCCTACCAAGAAGTGAAATCCAAATCCAAAATTTCGACTCGTAAAGATTGGAACGAAATGGTTCAGCGAGTGGGTCAACGTATCGCCCGGGCTTCAGGTGAAAATTTTCAGTGGGAAATTGTTTTGATTGAAAATGATGAACCTAATGCGTGGTGCATGCCCGGTGGAAAAATGGCCGTGTACACGGGAATTATGCCGATCTTAAAAACAGAAGGTGCGTTGGCCGCAGTGATGGGTCATGAGGTAGCGCATGCGACGCGACGTCATGGACAGAAGGGCTACGCTCGGGCCATTGAGGAGCAGCAAACAGGTGCTTTGATAGGCGTGGCCACAGCGGTTGGGGGGCAGTTGCTTTGTAAAACAGAAAATTGTCGACTGTTAGCGGGCCTTGGTGGAGCGGCGGCTGGTGTGGCGCTCACCTTTTTCAACCGTAAATTTTCACGCGAAGATGAAACTGAAGCTGATCAAGTAGGACAAATCTATATGGCTAAAGCTGGTTACGAACCTTCAGAATCCATCGCCCTTTGGGAACGCATGAACGCAGCTAAGGGCGGTGAGGTGCCCGAGTGGATGTCAACGCATCCATCGGATAGTAATCGCCGCGCGAAACTGACACAGTGGTTACCTCAAGCGCAGCAAGTCTATCAGCAATCCCCCGAAAAATATGGTAAGGGCGGATCGATTCATTAGGCCTCTTTTGGCTTAATAAATAGCGCCAAGAAAAATAATGTCGTCAGTGTGCAGACTATTGCCGCCCCTGACGGCAAATCCCATCGATAACTTAATACAAACGACAACAAAACACCAAGGCTTCCGGTGACCCAAGCGAGGCTCAACTGACTAGAGACCGTGTTGAGAAATCGCCCAGCCAAAGCCGCAGGTGCCACCAATATTGAAAATACGACTAGTACGCCCGCATGTCGCGTAGAGAACGTGATCACAATTCCAAATAGGAAATAAAACAAAAAGTCCCATATGAACTTTTTGTTTTTACCTTCAGACGCACTCCAAAACTGCTTTCTAAAAATCCAGTGTAGTCCGCCAACAATAGAATACACCAACGTTGTTTCTATAACTTCTGTCCAAGTTACAAACAAGATATTGCCAACCAGAGCTTCTTTTAAATGTTCGGCTCCATGAGGTAGCTTATCCGTAACTAAAATCAGCGCACCGCTGGCCAAAGCATAAGTCATTCCGATAAGAGCTTCTTGTGACACTTTCTTTTCATAGTGTCGTAGCATGGCCAAGATAAAAGAGATGACCAAGCAGAACGTTAGCGACAGCAATAGCGCCAAACTTTTATTTTCGCTCTCGGTAGCAAAAAATAAACTGACGGTGCTTCCGAGGGCGGCAATTTGCGAAAGGCTGATGTCGACAAACACCACATCGCGTTTTAAAACATGTAAACCTAAATAAGCATGAATGCCGACCAGTAATATCGCCAAAATAAACGGAGCGGCTAAAAAAGAATAAGCTTCCATTATTTTGCCGCCTCTATAGTGGTCACGATTTTTTCAATTAGTTGATCGTTCGTTGTGATGCCTGTATCGCCTTCAACTGACACCGGTATTTTTTGAATTTTCAAATTAGGAACATCTTGTTTCAATTTATTACCGGCATCATCCAGGTATAGATTTTCGATCAACACTAAACTGATGTTTCGCTTTTTAATTTCGGAAATAACAGATAATAAATGATTCGCCGTCGGAGGAATCCCAGGCTTAGGCTCTAGCTGTAGATTGCAAACCAAATCGAAACGCGAGCAAAAGTAGGCCAGGTACTTGTGGTACGTAATCAGTTCTTTGACTCCGGTTTTTGCAAGACGTTTTTTCCACTCGGCAGTTTTGTCGATCATGTGCTGGTTAAACTTTTTAGCGTTTTCGTTGAACAATGTTGTGTGTCCTGGGTCACTTTGTGCTAAACGATCGGCTATTAAAACAGCCGCTTTACCGACTCGAACTGGGTCTAATTGAAAATGTGGATTACCACCAGGATGAACGTCGCCGTCCGCACGCGAGATCGTGCCCTTGGGAATATCGATTGGATCCAGCATGGGTCCAAGTTCCATGACGTTGTTCTTTTGCAAAAGTTTCTCGTTACGTGAACCTTCAATCAACGGTGTAAGCCAGGCAGTTTCTAGTTCCAAACCTTGGGCAATGACAAGATCAACAGGTCGCAGTTTTACCATGTACGAAGGTTTCGCTTCGATTTGATGTGGGTCTTGCGTCCCTTTCGCGATATGGAACACATCCACTTGATTACCGCCAACTTCACGAACGATAGCGGCTACATCTGTCGTAGTGGCCGCGACTTGAATTTTTGCAAGACTACAAAGTGGCAAAAATAAAAGAAAAACAAATTTATTCATAACGGCCTCTAATACGTGTGAGTTGGATGGGCGCCCATAGTTAAATTAAACTGCAGAAAAACGGTGTTCTCGGTGTCCTCGTTGTAGATGTTACGAACACCGCCTTTACGTTGATTGAACTCCAATTTCAGCGCCGAAAACTCTGACGCCGAAAAGACCAATCCGACCGAATGACGAGTCGAGGTCTCATTTGGTGATTTGGTGGTATCAAAACTGTTTTTAAACGTAAGATCGTCATAGCGATACAAAGCCGCCCACTGCATAGCAAATTGATATTGGATCCACGAAGCCAATCCACCAGCCGTTTCATCGTCGACGTCGGCTTGTCGTTGTGTCCGTCCTAAATACTCGGTGGCCCACGTGACTGATTTGTATTTACCGCCCGCAGTTGGTCGCCATTTCAGAGTGACATCAGCACCAGTCAGCAATGTGGTTTTGCGGTATGAATTGGCTCCGTTTGCATACGAGGCTCCAAGCTCAAGGGTTGTGGCGTCGTCTATATCAAATAGATTTTTCCAGTGTGTAACACCTACGCCATCATTTGGGTTGGCCGAATTAAATTGCTCGTTTTCTCCTTTTCCTCGTAAGAATTGAAAAGTGACTTCGCTAAACCATGAAGTCGGCAATAATACGGCGGCCGATATACCCACGTCGTTTAGCCCCTCATCACCTAGCAATTGAGTATTAGCCAGTGGAGCTTCAACAAACGTATAGGCATGGGTATGCAGAGTATTGTGTTTACCTAAGAACGCCTTGAATTTGCCAATTTTCAAATTGGTAGCGGGTAGGGCGCTGCTTTCTGCGAAGGCTTCTTCCGGTTCGATGATCCATTTCTCTTCGATTTTATTTCCGTCCGATTCTAAAGATGGGTGCACGGCTAATAGTAAATTTAATCGCGTGTATGGATCGACAGCTGAATAAAATTGTAGCTCGGCTTCCTGAATCGCAAGGCCATTCGGATTAGTGTCAAGGTTTGCAGGATCTGCATCTTCTTTGTGGAAGTTAGAGTTGCGATACAGAAAAAGAGCGGTAGCATTGACATTGGGGGACGTTATACAAAATGATTCTAAACTGAAAACAGAAATTAGAATAAATAAAAATAAGCGAACATCTTGAAAAAGCATACATGTTTCCTTTAAATAAGAATTTAATTATTAAGAGTAATAAAAAATATATTTAAGAAAAACGAGGCGGTTTTCGCAGAGGATCAGAGTCGGGATCTTGATAAATTGAATTCGGTCGCGAGGTAAAATTAAATTTTAGTTTTAGTATTAAATCAGCAAATTGATCAAACGAAACGGCAAGGAAAACGAATCCATTGACCATGCTGCCATGGCAGTCTTCGTGGCTGTCGGCCGTCGAAGCACCTAAATTTTGACTATGAGAATGGCTATGAGTGTGAACATGGGCAAAGTCGAGGTAAGAAAATTCATGAGATTCATTAAAATAAGAATTAAAAGTGGTCTTTAAGATTCCTGATCCTAAGATAATTATTAATATAAAGGAAATGGCTTTCAGGAAGCCTTTTTTCAAGACCATATAAGGTCCAGAATGCCTCGAAATCTAGCCGCAGGCAAGTGTTTACAAAAAGAAAGAGACCACTCTTTTTTAAGGAGCGGCCTCTTTTTTAGTACAACAATATTTTACTTACTTATTAACCGATTAGTTTAAGAGCTAATTGATTAGATTGGTTAGCTTGAGCTAATGTAGAAGTACCAGCTTGTAACAAGATGTTGTTACGAACCATTTCAGAAGAAGCCTGAGCTACGTCAGTATCTCTGATACGGCTGTTGGCGGCACTCATGTTCTCATGAGCTACACCTAAGTTATCTACAGTCGATGTTAAACGATTTTGTAGAGCACCCAGATTGGCGCGGTAGCCATTCACTAGTTCTTGAGCAGAATCTAAAGACTCAAGAGCTGTTTGAGCTCCTTCTTTAGTAGTGTAATCAAGACCTGAAAGCCCCAAAGCATCAAGTGTTGCTACGTTTTGTGAAGCATCAAATGAAATTCTGTCTTCTTCTGCGTTGTTGAAGATACCAACTTGGAAATCGAATTGTGGCGTTGAACCATCCAACAATTTAGTTTTACCCCAAGTAGTTACAGAAGAAATACGTTGAACCTCAGATTTCAATTGATCAACTTCCTTGTTGAGAAATCCGCGCTCTACTTCACCTACAGTGTCAGAAGAGGCTTGGATGCCCAACTCACGAAGACGAACAACGATGTTACCGATTTCGTTTAAACCGCCTTCAGCTGTTTGAACCATCGAGATACCGTCGTTAGCATTTCTTTGTGCTTGTGCAGATGATCTGATACTAGCTTTCAAGCCTTCGCTGATTGCTAAACCAGCTGCGTCGTCAGCTGCGATATTGATACGGCTACCAGACGCTAATTGCGCCATTGATTTACCGATCATTCTTTGGCTACCATTCAAATTTCTTTGAGCGTTGATAGCTGCGATGTTTGTTGTTACTCTCATACCCATAAAATTATTCCTCCGTTAATACGTTAATTTTTTTAAATCTTTCATTTATAACCTCCGTGTGTTGTTTAAGCTCACCCTCTTTATAAGGGACGCATCCATTGCGAATTTAGGCCTTTCACTATTAGGCACCATTTTGGTACCCGAATCTTTTGAACACTCTATTGTTCTTCTTTATCTTCCTTGAAGGCCTCCTTTCTAAATTTGGGAAAGTCTGACTGCACTTTCCGGTTCCTTCTGAATCCTTGTTATTTTTTGCAACACACTGGTTGTTCTTAGAAACCAGTGCGGCGCTTACAAGTAATCATTCGGGGTGTGCGACATTTTCTTGACAGGACTTTAGGGAGGAAAACGATTGTTTGAATAAATATGGTCTTTGGGACGAGGAAAAAAATTCCATTCGCTAGGCAAAATGTTTTCTTGAAAATGAAAAACCTCATGAAACCTTGATAAACAAAGGGTTCCCGGACGTTCTTCATAGGGTAAAAGGACCAGGCTATTCTAAGTTTTGACTAGTCGATTTCGTGTGAGCGGCAAAATGCCATGCTACCAGACATCAAATATTCATGTGTCTGCTGTGTTTTTCTGTGTGGTTCTGTTGGATACCCTAATGTACATTTCTCAGTGATAGCGTCAAAATGGCTGCAATCATCACAACTGAAGCGATGATTGTAGTGTTGATAGTCAAACGCAGAAACTTTCTCACGCTTGATCGAAGGTCTAATTTTTCTTTCTGTTTTAGCCATTGTTACCTGATTACATGACAAGTCTCATGGCGGACAAGCATAATTAGGGTATATGACAAAATCACAAATTTTTTTCATGCTATTCTTTGGTGTTTTAGTTCAAGCAACTTCCAGTTTTGGCTACTCCAAACCAGAAGACTGTCCGTACCAAATCACTCATCGCGACAATTTGCAGTTTTCAATGCAATATCAATCGGATCGAGCAGAATGCTGGCATTCCATTCATCCGATGAATGGTTATGAAGACTTGGTTTATCGTAGCTACTTAGTCAGCTCTGATGGAATGTTGTTTGTTTTCAATTCATACGGTAAGGGCTCGGACACTAAATCGACAGGTGCGCGAACGTACTATTTTTTTCCACGAGAAATTTATGAGCCGGCCAGTGTGACTTTAGCCTCTAATCAAGTATCAGTTAAAATTAATTCTAAACTAAGTTTTGATTTTGAATCTAAAAATTTATACCCGCTGAATAACGCTAACATTGTTTTTAAAAACTACACGTCAATTAACCCTAAAAATGCCGGTGGTGTCGAAGTCCTTCGTTATAATGGCGTTTATTTAGATACCGGCTTTATGATGGGTAAGCCCGCGAATTCAGTACCGACTCTAAAATCGATGTTTAAAAACCAATTTGGCCAAAAATGCTCAATTGTGAACCAATCTATATTCGATTATAAAAACGGAGATGCAATCTTGAAAAGCGACAGTGTTTTGCATCGAATTGTTGCGGCTCAATGCCCCACGTTTAATTGGGTGGACTAAAAAAAAGCATATGGTTATTTGACAGAAACGGGTTTGCGACCCAAGTTATTTCTGAGAGGTAATTTATATGTCAGAAATTGATAAAATGACCCAAAAAAGCCAAGAAGCAATGCAGGCAGCGGCCCAAAAAGCTGAGGCAAAAAGTCACTCCATGGTCGAACCGGAACATTTTCTTCATGAGCTTGTGACCCAAGAACAGGGTATCGTTCCGCGTATTTTGGAAAAATTAAATACAAATATTCAGTCGTTAGCTTACGACCTTCAAAGTCGTATTGATCGTTTTGCTCAAATTACAGGTAGTCATCAAAAGCCATATGCAAGTCCGCGACTGCAAAAGATGTTTCAAACGGCCGAAGTTGAAGCTAAAGCCATGGGCGATAGCTTTATATCGACCGAGCATTTCTTTTTAGCGGCTATTAAAATTAATGATACAGAATTAGCAGCGATCTTTAAAAAACATCAGTTGAAGCTGGATAATTTTTTAAAAGGTTTAACGGAAACTCGCGGAAATCAAAAAGTGGTCGATGACGATCCAGAAAACAAAATGGAAGTCTTAAAAAAATTCGCACGTGATTTGACGGCTCTTGCGGCCGAAGGCAAGCTAGATCCGGTTGTGGGCCGAGATGAAGAAATTCGTCGAGTGATTCAGGTGCTTTCTCGTCGTACTAAAAACAATCCGGTACTAATTGGTGAGCCTGGTGTAGGTAAAACAGCCATTGCTGAGGGGTTAGCATTGCGTATTGTGCAAAAAGACATTCCTGAAAACCTAGTGGGTAAAAAGCTATTGAGCTTAGATCTGGGTGCATTAGTTGCTGGTGCAAAATATCGTGGTGAATTTGAAGATCGTTTGAAAGCAGTTATTAAAGAAGTTACTAGTAGTGACGGCAAAATCATTTTATTTATCGACGAAATTCATACACTGGTTGGTGCTGGTAAATCAGAAGGTGCAATGGATGCGGGGCAATTGTTAAAACCTGCTTTAGCGCGTGGTGAATTACGCTGTATTGGCGCAACGACCTTGGATGAATATCGCAAGTACATTGAAAAAGATGCCGCATTAGAACGTCGATTCCAAACGGTTTTAGTTGATGAGCCGTCTGTTGAAGAAGCCATTACTATCTTGCGTGGTCTAAAAGAAAAATATGAAGTCCATCACGGTGTTAGAATTACAGATAGTGCTATTGTATCCGCGGTGAAATTATCTCATCGGTATATTACCTCGCGATTCTTGCCAGATAAAGCGATCGATCTTGTGGATGAAGCGGCCAGTAAATTAAGTATTGAAATTAAATCGGTTCCGGAAGAGATCGACGAAATCGAACGGCACATGATGCAACTGAGAATTGAAAAAGAAGCGATGAAGAAGGAAACCGAAACGTCGGCGATAGAACGCATGGCTGCCATCGATAAAGAACTTGCCGGGCTTCAAAAAAACAACCAGTCGCTACGTGAACAATGGGAATTTGAAAAAGGCGGCATCGAGAATCTGAAAAAATATAAACAAGATCATGAGGCTTTGAAACTTGAAATTGAAAAAGCTCAACGTCTTGGTGATCTTGGTAAAGCAGCCGAACTTCAATACGGAAAGTTGCCAGAACTAGAAAAGAAAATTAAAGCGACGGAAGAAAAAGCTCAAAATCAGAAAGGTAAAAACCAAATTCTGAAAGAAGAAGTCGCGTCAGAAGATATCGCGGAAGTCGTGGGTAAGTGGACTGGAATTCCTGTCGCTAAAATGATGGAAGGCGAAACTCAAAAACTGTTGAATATGGAAACTAAAATGCGTGAACGCGTGGTCGGTCAAGATCATGCGCTAGAAATTTTAGGCGATGCGATCCGCAGATCTCGCGCGGAAATTTCAGATCCTAATCGTCCTGTGGGAACATTTATTTTTCTAGGTCCGACGGGCGTGGGTAAAACAGAAACAGTGAAATCTTTAGCAGAATTCCTGTTTGATTCCGATCAAGCGATTGTGCGTATTGATATGAGTGAGTACATGGAAAAACATTCGGTAGCTCGCTTGATTGGCGCGCCTCCAGGCTATGTGGGTTATGAAGAAGGCGGTCAGTTGACGGAAGCTGTTCGCAGAAAACCATACAGTGTGGTGCTGTTTGACGAAATTGAAAAGGCACACACCGATGTATTCAATATTTTACTTCAAGTACTTGATGATGGTCGCCTTACGGATGGCCAAGGTCGAGTCGTTGATTTTAAAAATACAGTTTTGATCATGACATCGAATATTGGCTCATCAGCAATCATCGATCCGGGTATGTCTGAAGAAGAGAAGAGCAAAGAAGTGACGGCGGCACTTCGTAGTCACTTTAGGCCCGAGTTTTTAAACCGTATAGATGAAACAATTATTTTCAATTCGCTGAAAGAAGAGCAAATCAGTGGTATCGTGAAAATTCAACTTACGGCTGTGGTTGAACGATTGAGAAATAAAAAGATTAACTTGAGTTTTTCAGACGCAGCGACTCGCCAACTAGGATCTCAAGGGTATGATCCGATTTATGGGGCAAGACCATTAAAACGTGTCATCCAATCCGAAGTTTTGAATCCTCTGTCTAAAATGATTTTAGCACAGGACTTTAAGCCAGGAGATTCTATTAAAGTTGATTTCAGCGGTGGGGCTTTTAAATTTAGTAAAGATGCTTAATTTAAAAATTCTATTCACTTGTGTCTTGATGGTGGGCTCTGTGTGGGCCCAAAAGAAATACCCATATACATTTCCTACGACGCCGACAGCGGTCAGTACGGCAGGATCTAAAATTACGTACGATATTAGCGCGTCTTTGGGTGATCAAAATGGAAATAAATATCAAGAGATCAATTTAGGCATCAACTGGGAAATGAATTCGTTCTTGAATTGGCGAAATGCTTTGTTCACTCGTATGGGAAACGATATTAAAAATGTTTCCGGTTTGGATTCTTCGTTGCGGTTGCAGTTAACCACCATTAATGATGAAAACACATTTGGTGTTCACGCATTTCTGGGACCCGGAGTTCGTGTTGCAACTGAAAATTACAATGCCGCTTTTGGTGAAGCGGGTTTGATTTTCAAATTGGGTGGAATTCAATTAGGCGCCGGTATCAAAAGTCTTCAGTATTTTGAAAACCGCACTGACAGTGATAAAGTCATACTGCCAAAAAATGAAAACCAGGTTTTTATTATTCTTAGCGGTGGCGGAACCATCTAAAAATAAGTGAAATAGATATCTAATCTTTGTGTTTTAAAAGTAATTCTAAGCCTATCTAGACCGCCAAAGGTCCAAGTTGGCTAAATCTGTCTAAATTTATGATAGTTTTATGATCCGGCTTTTGGTCCTGCTTTCCAGTATTTGCAAGGCTTCTGAGGTGGTTTTGTTTTTTTAAATTATTTTAATCCCTAGACTACAGACTTTCGTAATCCCTCCGATCATCTAGGTGTTAGGACTTTAATTGAGGAGGACGTGTGAGAATTGCCAAGACTTTGATACTTACGATGACTGGTTTCTTGTTAATGGGAAATCAATCGTGTGAGAAAACTGACGTCAACACGGTGAAGACAAGAAAGTTAAAAAAGATAGTGGATGTTGGCCTTGTTCAATCACGATTGATCGACATGCCGGGCGGTACTAAGTTTGACTTTCAATACGTCATCAATCAACAAATATACCCTGTCCTTCAGGCTAGTGAAGGTTTTGCTTTTCGTTACAAACCACCTTTTAATGAATCGCCGTCGCAATTGGGTTCAAACATTAGGTTTTCGGATATGAACTTGGCGACCAATGACGTTCAGTTATTAGAGCGTACATTCGGCAGAACGGCTGTTCCTAACGTGATCATGTCAGACGAAATCGCGTGCCTAGTTAACCTTCCACAATATCGTTTGTGGGGAACAATCAATTCATTCGAATTGATGAACAAAATCGGTTTGGGTTTAGGTTTCACGACTGCAGGTGCCTATAGCACGAATGGAATTCCTGGAGTTAGCTTCGGTGTTGAAACGTATCAATTAGATATGAACATGGTCGCTTCAAATCCAGTATCGTCTGAAGTATACGCGGCGGCAAACGTAACGGCGAAGCAAACTCGCACGCAATTAGAATTCACATTGCCACTTTCTAATTTGTTAATTGATCCCAGCTTTTATTTCCAAACTCCGTTAGCGCGTGTTTCTTACAACGCTTTGGAAAACTCGATCAAACAAATTCAAGAACAATTGGATTCGAAACAAGAATGGTACACACGGGTACTGTATGCGGACGAGCATGTGGCTACAATCCTAGCGGGCTCAAACCACAACGTGCAAAAAGGTGACATTTTTAATATCTACAATGAAAAAACATTCTGGATCTCTGAGAACGGCGAAATCCCGGTTCCGTGTGAATCAAAACTTCAAAGTACGTTAGACGGCGAGCCAATCGCATCGATCGAAATTTTTGATGTGAGCCCAGAAGCAGCTGCTGGTAAAGTTGTATTTGAATCAGGCATTCAAATCAAAATGGGTGCTAAAGTAAAAATTCGAAAATTAGCTGAGGACACTGCCACTAAAACAGCGTCTGCAGGCACAAATTCATCAGCTAAAAAGACGTCATTGTCTACTAACAGTCTAAGAAAAACGAATAGATAGCCTAAAACTGGATTGGGCGGAGCCATGGAGGCTCTGTCTGGTCTTTCTTCGATCTCTCTTTTGACAGTCGCATCCAGCCTTGATAGAACCTCCTTCATGTTCACCGGTATTGTCGAATCCACTCAGAAAATCATCTACACTCAAGACAAAGATCATTCGATCGTTATTCACATCACCAAGCCTGATTTTTACAACGATCTACGCATCGGCGATAGTATTTCAGTCAATGGCGTTTGTTTGACAGTGGAGGATTTCTCGAAAAACTTAGTGTTCACCTTAGGGTTTGAAACTTTAAAAGTCATGGGCTGGAATAAAACAAATTTACAAGATCGCCTAGTGAATTTAGAAAGATCGTTGCGATTTGGTGATCGTATTCATGGGCATTTAGTTAGCGGTCACGCCGATGGAGCGACCTCGGTAGTAAAACGTGAAGTCGTCGGGGACTGTTTAATTTTAGATTTCAAAACTCCACCTGGGTTTTCCCAATATTTTTGGAAAAAAGGCTCAATCACCATCAACGGTGTTAGCCTGACATTGAACGAGATATATGCTGATTCATTTTCAGTTTGTTTAATTCCTGAAACTCTGAAAAAAACAAATTTAGAAAAGCAATCTCTAGGTGATCTAGTCAGTTTTGAGTGCGATTACTTTATGAAAGGATTTTTGAATGCTAGAAAGTATGAGGGATCCGACGTTGTCATCTAGTAATAAATTTCACTCTATTCAAGATATCCTGACAGATTTTAAAAATGGTCGCATGGTTATTTTGGTTGATGACGAAGATCGCGAAAATGAAGGTGACATCATCATGGCCGCTGACTTCATCACGTCTGAGGCGATCAATTTTATGTCTAAAAATGCGCGAGGTTTGATTTGCCTAGCGCTGCATCCGGATCAGGTGGATCGCTTACAGCTTCCGCAAATGGTATCGGACGATAAGAACTCTTCACCAAATAAAACAGCATTTACGGTTAGTATCGAAGCCGCTCGTGGTGTATCGACTGGAATCTCGGCGCAAGATCGTGCACACACCGTGAAAGTGGCTTCGAATCCAAACTCAGGTCCACAAGATATTCAGATGCCGGGGCATATGTTCCCAATTCGCGCGAATAAAAACGGAGTTTTAAGTCGTAACGGTCACACGGAAGCTGGCGTCGATTTGGCTAAGCTATCTGATTTAAATCCTGCGGCGGTGATTTGTGAAGTGATGAACGATGATGGATCTATGGCCCGTGTCCCAGATCTATTCCAATTTTCACAAAAATTTGGAATCAAAATGGGAACGATCAGGGACCTTGTAATTTTCCGAGAAAACTTAAAATAAATTATTTAGCTATGTCTTATTTAACCATGGTTCGCGCGACGCAATCGAGTCTGTTCGCTTCGGTGTACCAGTGGTTCAATTTTGGATATTCAGCTAACCAATTTTCACTGCCAAAACGATAGTTCAGATATCCAATAGCACAGCAGAGACTGATTTCGCTGACAGTCCACTTCATTTTTAAAAGATCTATATTGCTTTCAAAGTAACGCATTCCATTTTGGATCTTTTGTTTTTGTCGCAGATCAAATTTTGAATCTTGCTTGTCTGGTGAACGTAGCGATTCCAGTCGGCGTAAAACGGCTGCGTCCATGATGCCATCAGCGATCGATTGAAACTGTAAGGCTTGCCAACGAGAACCGTCGGTTGGAATCATTTTTGTGGTTGAAGAAAGGGAATCTAAATAATCCACAATATACGGCGAGTTGGTCAGAAATAACCCCTCGCGTGTTTGGAGCGTCGGTATTTTAACCAACGGATTAACCGCGGAGTAGCTATTATCATTAAATACATCTACGGTTTCCAAAGTAACTTCGTTTTCTAGTCCTAATAGAATAGCCGAAATTCTGACTTTTCTTGCAAATGGTGAAGCGGGTGAATAGTATAGTTTCATATACGCGCTAGTTTATATGGATTTGTTGGTTTGACTACTATTTTGTGGTTAACTCAGTGTTCAAGTCATAGCGCAAAAGTGAGCCAATAATGAAAGCTAAAAATGTAAAAAAAGCCAAATTTAAAGTTGCGGTGGTAGTGTCGCGCTTTAACGAAGAAATCACAGACAAATTACAAGAAGGTGCCATCGATTATTTAGAAGAATGTGACGGCGTGCAAATTGAATTGTTCCGAGTTCCTGGTGCAGTTGAAATTCCTTTAACATGTCAGTGGGTACTAAATCGCGGATTCGATGGAGTTGTTGCACTGGGTGCGGTCATTCGCGGTGAAACATCCCACTATGATTATGTTTGCAATAGTGTAACAGATGGAATCACTCAATTAATGTTAAAAACAAACAAACCGATTGCGTTCGGTGTCCTAACTACAGAAAACGAAGAGCAAGCTTTAGATCGTGTAGGTGGCAAGCACGGGCACAAAGGCCGTGATGCCGCTCAGACGGTAATGGAAATGATTGGCTTGGGTAAATCACTTAACAAGAAAAAAAATAATTAATGTCCAACGAAAACAAAAAAACAAACTCTGAAGATTCATCTCGGTACGACAATATCAAAGGTCTGCTGTTTGATCCTTCGCAAATCGCCGGCGCGGTTTCTAAGGAAATTCGCAAACGAAAACGCGAAATATTTATCGTTTTCATTTTGTCGGTTATTTTTGTTTTTTTAACGTGGTTTGAAATCCGTCTCTTCTCGACGTCTCAGCAGCTGCCGTTTGTTCATAGTATTTTCTTCTTCGGTTTAGTTAACTTTAATATCCTGATCCTTTTGTTGTTAATATTCCTGATCTTCCGAAACATCATGAAGGTTTTCGTTGAACGGCGAAGTGGTATTTTTGGTAGCAGCCTGAAAGCAAAATTAATCGCTTCGTTCGTGTCATTCAGTGCCATCCCGACGTTTCTGATTTTCATTATTTCGGTATTCTATATCAATTCCAGTTTCGATAAATGGTTCAGCGTCAAGATGGTGGGTGTTTTAAAAAGTTCTCTCGAAGTTCAAAACTTTTATTACTTCAATGAAAAGAAAAAAAACTATCATTTTGCTCACGAAGTTGCACGCTACATTCGTAATATGAATGATCGCAAAACAATTTTGAAAAAAATAAAAACGTTGCAGCAAGAATACTTGGTTGACGCGATTGAGTTTTACCCCGGCATCTTTGGTGATCGTATTTTAACAACGCTGGAAAATGCTCAGGTCGATGATATACCGAAAGTTTCCTTGGACTTCCTGCAGAAGGGGATCAAGAATCAGGTCGAGAGCTCGACCATCCATCAATTTGGAGAGGGGAATTTGGTTAGAGTTATTGTGCCGATTCAAGAAGGGGCTGACAAAGGGGCCGTGGTAGTGTCGTCGTTTGTTCCGCTCTCTTTGATATCTAGGATGAATGACGTAGCCAGTGCGTATGATGAATTTCGAGATATTAATCCTCTCGAATACCCACTGAAATCTATATATTTAATTATTTTAATTTTGATAACGATGGTAATCCTGATGGCCGCGATTTGGTTTGGATTCCACTTGGCCAAGCAGCTCTCGATACCGCTGGTTCAGTTGGGTAAGGCTACATCACTGATCGCGCAAGGTGAGTATACGCAGATCTCGGTCAATACGGGTTCCGAAGAGATGGCTCAACTGGTTTCTAGTTTCAATCGCATGACCAGTCAGTTGGAAAAGTCGGTGAACGAAGCGCGCTCGGCCAATAACAGCTTGCATGAAACACTTTCCTATATCGAAGTCGTGCTTAAAAATGTATCTGCTGGGGTTATCTCTGTGGATAAGTCGGGCAGAATCACTACGATCAATCAACACGCGGCTAAATTGTTAAAGATTGATGAACAAAAATTTATTAATCGATCGGTGCGTGAACTTTTGACGTTAGAACAATTTCGTATTTTCTCTGATTTGCTAAAACAAATGAGCACGTTCAAAATGGAATCGATCCAAAAAGAATTTCAGGTGAATCTTAACGGAGAGGTTCTTCCATTGATGATCAGTTTGTCATTGTTGAAAGACGAGCGTGACCACGAAATCGGTAAGATTTTGGTATTTGACGATTTAACGGATATTCAGACAGCACAACGTTCTCAAGCTTGGACTGAAGTGGCTCGACGTATTGCTCATGAAATTAAAAATCCTCTGACTCCGATCAAATTGTCTGCAGAACGTCTACAAAGAAAATTTGCTAACGACATTTCGGACCCGGCATTTTTGGAATGCACCTCAATGATCGTGAATCAAGTAGATCAAATGAAAAAACTTGTTAATGAATTTTCACAGTTCGCACGTTTACCTCAAAAACGCTCGGTGGTGGGAAATTTAAATCAAGTTGTGCAAGACTCGTTGAAATTATTTAAAGCGGCTCATTCTCATGTTCAGTTTGAAGAGCATTACAATCCTGAAATCCCAGAATTCAGTTTTGACCACGAACAAATCCAGCGCGTGGTGGTAAACTTGGTCGATAACTCTATTGCGGCGTTGCCAAAAGACCGCGAGGGCTTGATTCAAATCAATACCGATTTTAACCGTGACTTGAAAATCGCAAAAATTATTGTGTCGGACAATGGATCAGGGATTCCGTCGACGCAAATGGCGCGTATTTTCGAGCCCTACTTCAGTACAAAAGAATCGGGATCGGGGTTGGGCCTTGCCATCGTGAAACGTACGGTAGAAGACCATAACGGGTTCATCCGCGTAAGTCCCAATTCTCCCTACGGCACCAAGATGATCATTGAATTTCCTATCTAAATGGGTCATAAGTTAGAATATGAAAATTCTAATTGTCGACGACGAAAAACCGATACGTGATGTCCTAAGTGCTTCCCTTCGCGACGAAGGTTACCAAGTAGATACTGCAGCCAATGGCGAAGAAGGTTTGATGAAAATGCAAACTGACGCCCCACAGATTGTTTTCCTAGATATCTGGATGCCAGGCATGGATGGTATTGAAACTTTAAAACAAGCCCGCCAAAAATTCTCTCAAATCGAATTTATTATGATCTCGGGTCACGGAACGATCGAAACAGCCGTAAAATCCACTAAACTTGGTGCTTATGACTTTATCGAAAAACCACTTTCGATCGATAAAATCGTAATCACGTTGAACAATCTAAAAAACTTCTTAAACGAAAAAGAAGAGAAAACCGCGTTGTTAAACAAACTACGTAAGAGCCTTGCGATTGTAGGTGATGCGGACAACGTAAAATCATTAAAACAAATGATCAGCCAGTTAGCTCCGGCCAGCACTTGGTGTCTAGTAAACGGCGAAAATGGCGCTGGTAAAAATCTTGTGGCGCAAAACATACACTATTTTAGCCCCCGCGCCAGCCAACCCTTCATCGAATTCAATTGCGCTTCGGTTTCTGAAGAGCTGATCGAAGGCGAATTGTTTGGTATCGAAAAAGATGCATACCCAGGCGTTCATAAAACTCGTCGAGGTAAAATCGAATTGGCTCAAGGTGGAACTTTGTACCTTGAAGAAATTCAAGAAGTCCCACCGTTTGTTCAAATGAAGCTTTTAAAGTTATTGAAAGAGAAAAAATTCCAACGCTTCGGGGGCAAGGAAGAAATCCTTTCGGACGTTCGCATTTTAGCCTCTACGACTCAAGATTTGGGTGAACTGGTTCGGCAAAGCAAATTCCGTGAAGACTTTTATCTGATGTTGCAGACGGTGCCGTTCCGCGTTCCTGCCTTACGCGAGCGCGCAACAGACATTCCTACGTTAGTATCGTATTTTAGCGACAGCTTCGCTCGTGAAAGTGGCGAAACTAAAAAAGTGTTCTCTGAGAAAGCCATACAGCTTATGCAGGAATACGCATGGCCTGGAAACGTACGCGAACTTAAAAACTTTGTAGAACGGGTTTACATCCTTACGCCACTTGAATACATCGACGTGCACGACGTGAAGTTCGCGGGTCTTGAGGATGTTAGCAAGTCCGCCACCGCAGCAATGACTACGTTCCGTGATGCCCGCGCGCAGTTTGAAAAAGAATACTTAATACAGAAAATCAAAGAAAACGGTGGCAACATCTCTAAAACAGCCGAAGTGATTGGTTTAGAGCGCAGCTACTTGCATAGAAAAATTAAATCTTACGGAATTGAGGTTAATTCATGAAATGGTCAAAAAGCCACTTATACACCCTAAAAGAAGCACCAAACGATGCGGAAATTCCATCGCACAAGCTAATGATCCGCTCAGGAATGATCAAAAAACTAGATCCCGGTATTTTCACATACGGAACTCTGGCGCTAAAGGCGATTCGTAAATTCGAAGCGATCGTACGTGAAGAACTTGAAAAACGGGGAGCTCAAGAAGTTCTAATGCCGGCGCTTCATCCAAAAGAATTATGGCAGGAAACGAACCGTTGGGACGAGATGGGCCCAGGTCTAATGCGTCTTAAAAACCGCAACGACAAATGGTTTTGCTTAGGCGCCACTCACGAAGAAGCAATTACGGACTACGTTCGTAATGATTTAAAATCTTATAAAGATTTGCCACGTAATCTATACCAAATCCAAACTAAGTACCGCGATGAAATCAGACCGCGTTTTGGACTGATGCGCGGACGCGAATTCATCATGAAAGATGCCTATTCATTCGATATGGATCGTGATGGTGCATTGAAAGCGTACCAAGCCATGTACGAAGGCTACCAAGCGATCTTTGATCGTTTAGGTGCTAAGTACCGTATTGTAGAAGCCGACGCGGGAAATATCGGCGGTTCACAAACTCACGAATTCCAATTGCTTGCGGACGCGGGCGAAGACGCGTTGTTAGTATCTGATTCGTCAGATTTCGCAGCGAATATAGAAGTTTGCCCAGCGATCGATGCCGTTCCTCATGTTTCAAATGCAGCACCACTTGCAAAAGAAAAATTCGCTACTCCTAACCAAAAAACAATCAAAGACCTTGCGTCTTTCACGGGTCAGCCAGAAAAAGAATTAGTTAAAACACTGTTCTTCTCTGCGAACTCAGGTCTTGATCCACGCGACAAAGCTTTAAAACCAGTAGCGGTATTACTGCGTGGTTCTGACGAGCTAAACCCAACGAAACTTAAAAAAATCCTGGGCTTGCCCAACGACCCATTGATGTTAACTGATGCTGAGGTCAAAGAAGTCACGGGTGCAAACCCGGGTTCGTGCGGCCCAGTAGGCTTGTCAATTCCGGTGTACATGGACAATGGCGTAAGCGGTTTAAAAAACTATATCGTTGGCGCGAATGAAGATGGATTCCATTTTAAAAATGTAAATCACGGCACAGATTTCACTCCGAAAGCGACCGCGGATTTACGTATGGCACGAGCGGGTGACAAATGCCCTAGGAGCAACGGCAAATTAGAAGCCTTCCGCGGTATTGAAGTTGGTCACGTATTTTATTTAGGCCGAAAATACTCTGAAAAAATGAAAGCGACCTTCTTGGATAAAAACGGAAAAGCACAACCATTTGAAATGGGCTGCTACGGTATCGGCATATCGCGTACAGTTCAAGCGATTATCGAACAGATGCACGATGCTGACGGCATC
The DNA here is from genome assembly GCA_963932905.1 of uncultured Bdellovibrio sp. Classification (GTDB taxonomy): domain Bacteria; phylum Bdellovibrionota; class Bdellovibrionia; order Bdellovibrionales; family Bdellovibrionaceae; genus UBA2316. The sequence continues at coordinate 34,525 of CAWVRN010000006.1, read as the reverse complement.
ATCTGGCCAGTAGCGATTGCTCCATTCCAGGTGCATATCTGTTTGCTAGATTTAAAAGATGAAAACGTGTCTAGGAAAGCGCACGAAACCTACAACAAGCTTACTCAAATGGGCTACGATGTCCTATTGGATGATCGTGATGAGCGCCCGGGCTTTAAGTTCAAGGACGCAGATCTTTTGGGTATGCCATTTAGAATCAACTTCGGCGCTAAAACACTAGAAGGCGGTGAGGTCGAAGTTGTCGAGCGAAAAACAAAAACGCTGAGCAAGGTCCCAGAAGGACAAATCATCAGCTACATCATAGAAAAAATTCCGCTTAAAAAAGCGTAAGTTGCAATGTAAACAGCGCCGGCGGCCCAAAGTAGCTGGCTTGGAAAAGATGCCAGGGCGTAAAAAACACTACTGGCATAAAAGTAAAGTTTAAAAATATTGAATAGATAAAGAAGGAATTATGACAACAAAACGTGATGCATTCGGTGATGAAATTAAAGTAAATGACGGTGATTTTGCTTCGATGTTTGAACAATCAATGACGGCAGGAACGCGCAAACTTAAAAAAGGCGATGAATTCCGCGGCGAAATCGTATCTCTTCATGGTGACTCTGTGTTCGTTTCGACAGGGACTCCAATGGACGGGGTTTTGCCAAAGGCAGAACTTTTAAATGAAGATAAGCAAATCACTCACAAAGTGGGCGATGTTATCGAAGTCGTCGTCGTTCGCGTAACTCACGACGAAATTCTTCTTCGCTACAAATCAGCTCGAATGTCCGCGTCGGCGACAGATACGCTAGAAGATGCATTCGATATGGAAATCCCTGTTGAGGGCCGAGTGACTGAGATCGTAAAGGGCGGCTTCCGAGTTGAAATACAGAAAAAATTGGCGTTCTGCCCGGTCAGTCAAATCGACACAAAACCAGAGGCAGATCAAACAGTTTACTTAAATAAAAAGTTTGAATTTCTGATCACGCAGTTTGAAAATAATGGTCGAAATATCGTAGTGTCCCGACGTCGTATTTTAGATCTTCAAAAAGCCGAAAACGAAGGTACTTTCTTGCAAAAATACAAAGTGGGCGATGTTATCACTGGCCGTATCACAAAAGTAGAACGCTATGGTGCTTTTGTAGAAATTCAACCGGGTGTCGAAGGTCTTGTTCATGTCTCTGAACTAGCCTGGGGCCGCGTGCAAAATCCAGCTGACGTTGTTTCTGTGGGGCAATCGGTTCAAGCTAAAATTTTAAAAATTGATGATAGTGATCGCATGAAAATTTCCCTTTCAATTAAAGAAGGTGGAACTGCGATCGATCCGTGGGTTGAGTTTGAAAAGAATTATCCGGTAGGAACTAAAATCAAAGGTATCGTCGAGAAAAAAGAAGTGTTTGGATATTTCGTCACTGTTGTGCCGGGAATCAACGGTCTATTCCCTCGCTCAAAATGGCGCGATTCGGCCGATGCGAAAAGTTATGACAACAAAAATAAAGGTGATGTTTTAGATTTACAGATCGAACAAATCGATCCCGTTGGTCGCAAAGTATTGCTAGCATTGGCGTCTGAAGAAATCGATGAGTCATGGAAGCAGCACACAGCCTCAAACGCTGCTCCTAAAAAGGGTTTAGGAACATTCGGTGATTTACTAGCTAAGGCACAAACAGGAACAAAGAAAAAATAGGAATGAAAATGAAATACATTTTATTATTTACATTAGTGTTTTTAGTAACCCACGCCAGTTCAGTTAATGCGCAAGATTCTCAATTGGGAACAACTCGCTCTGACGATTTGAAAATCAAAGCGCGTATGGAATACGAACGTAGAAACCAAAAACACCCTCAGTCGCACACGACACAAACTCAGAATAAAGCCCACGAAAAAGCTCCGGTGCAAAAGTCGGCTGATGCGGCTCCGAATTCAGTCGCCACACCCGCAGCGCCGCCAATGCCATCAACAAACGGTCCACAGAAAAGTGTGATATGCAAAAATGGAAATGAAATTCGTGAGCTATATATTGAATATAAAGGCCAGGGTTGTGAGCTGTTCTACATGAAAGCGGGGGCTACAAAATCACAAGCTCGTCAGAACAATGGTAAAACAGTATGCGAATCTGTTTTTGAAAAAATGAAAACGACTATTGAAAAGTCAGGATACACTTGTGAACAAAAAGAGAACTGATCGGCCTTCACGACCATCAGTAAATAATTCTGAGAGGCTGATTGCTGGAACGCACGCGATTCAAGAAGCGCTAAAAGTAAATCCTTCTCACATTTCAAAAATAATCTACACTAAAGAAACTCAGGCTCCGCTAAAGACATTCATTATTGAAATGTCCAAAAAACATAGATTTATAGCGGAAGAAAAGGCAAAGCCGGTATTAGACGGACTTTACCAAAATCACCAGAACTGCTTAGCTTGGGCCAAGGACCGTCCTGAATTTAATGAAAATAATATAGGGGAGAAAAGTCTTCTCCTATTTTTAGATGGAGTCGAAGATCCACATAATTTGGGTGCGATCACGCGTTCTAGTTGGTTATTAAATGTAGATGGAATTTATATTCCCGATAATCGTTCGGTTGATTTAACGCCAACCACTCACAAGGTGGCCTGCGGCGGCGTTGAACATGTTCCGATCACTGCGGAAACAAATTTCAAAAATCCAATCGAGCACTATAAGGAGATCGGTTTTTGGGTGTATGGACTTAGTCATAAAGGTAAAAAGACCATCTTTGACGTAGAGTTAGCTCCGAGAACTATTTTCATACTGGGAGCCGAGGATAAGGGGCTAAGATCGACCACGGAAACCCTGTGCGACGAACTGGTGTCTATTCCGCAAGCATCTTCGGAGGCTAGTTTTAATGTCTCCGTCGCAGCTGCTTTATCCCTATATGAATATCGCCGACAGCACTTTAGTGGTCGTTCTTCCAAGCGATAATATGGAAGGAAATGCCTATTTTTCGAACTACTTTTTGGGGGTCCGAGCGTCCAGGTAACCCTGAAAAACTCAGGGGTGAAAAGGATATGCCGCGTTCAGTTACGTTCAAGTGAAATAATTATCTTTGACTCTGTCCGCATTTATTAATAAATAAGTTTGGTTATCTTTTCACAAGATCAATAAATCGTTTTTGTTTTAGATAATATTTTGTTGCTGGTTTAGCTCAATTGGTAGAGCAGCTGATTTGTAATCAGCAGGTTGCGGGTTCGAGTCCCATAACCAGCTCCATTTTTTTCGGGGACAGGTGCCCGAGTGGCTAAAGGGGACGGACTGTAAATCCGTTGGCTTACGTCTACGAAGGTTCGAATCCTTCCCTGTCCACCAAGTTTTTTTGAAAACGGGCAATAGAGATGATGCTTAAAAGGTGTAACTCCTAAATAAGGAATTAAACCTTTTAAGCATGATCCGAAGCGGGAGTAGCTCAATTGGCTAGAGTATCTGCCTTCCAAGCAGAGGGTTGCGGGTTCGAGACCCGTCTCCCGCTCCAATTTTCTGTATAAAGTGTGCTGTATGCTGCATACCGTATATAGAAATTTGTCGCCCGTGTAGCTCAGTGGTAGAGCGCACCCTTGGTAAGGGTGAGGTCGTCGGTTCGGCTCCGATCACGGGCTCCACTTTAATAGAAGGCCGTGAAATTTAGTTAGTTTGGAAATTTAAAAGTAAACTGTTTATAAAAAACAAAAATATCTCTGCAGGAGGAATAATGTCTAAAGAGAAGTTTAACAGAAGTAAGCCGCATGTAAACATCGGTACTATTGGTCACGTCGATCATGGTAAAACGACTTTAACTGCTGCGATCACTACAACACTAGCAACTGAAGGTAAAGCTGCGGCGATGTCTTACGATCAAATCGATAAGTCACCTGAAGAAAGAGAACGTGGTATCACTATCTCTACTACTCACGTTGAGTATGAAACAGAAAACCGCCACTATGCACACGTTGACTGCCCAGGGCATGCCGATTACGTAAAAAACATGATCACTGGTGCCGCACAAATGGACGGAGCAATCCTAGTAGTTTCTGCAGCTGACGGTCCTATGCCTCAAACACGTGAGCACATCCTTCTTGCGCGTCAAGTAGGTGTTCCAGCTCTTGTTGTGTTTATGAACAAAGTGGACATGGTTGATGATAAAGATCTTCTTGAGCTTGTTGAAATGGAAGTTCGTGAGCTACTAAGCAAGTACGAATTCCCTGGTGATAAGATTCCAATAGTAAAAGGTTCTGCGAAATTGGCTTTAGAAGGTGATACTTCTGAACTAGGTCGCCCTTCAATCAAAGCGTTAATGGCTGCTTGTGATTCTTACATCCCAACTCCAGTTCGTGCCGTTGATAAAACTTTCTTGATGCCAGTTGAGGACGTGTTCTCAATCTCTGGTCGTGGTACAGTTGTTACTGGCCGTGTTGAACGTGGTATCATCAAAATCAATGAAGAGATCGAAATCGTTGGTCTTCGCCCAACTCAAAAAACAACTGTTACTGGTATCGAAATGTTCCGTAAGTTGTTAGATGAAGGTCAAGCGGGAGACAACTGTGGTGTTCTTCTTCGTGGTACTAAAAAAGAAGACGTTGAGCGTGGACAAGTTCTTGCTAAACCAGGAACTGTTAAACCTCATAAAAAATTCAAAGCTGAAGCGTACATCCTTACAAAAGAAGAAGGCGGACGTCATACTCCATTCTTCAACGGATACCGTCCTCAGTTCTATTTCCGTACTACTGACGTTACAGGTGTTGTAACTCTTAAAGCGGGAACAGAAATGGTTATGCCTGGTGACCGTGTTGAGATTGCAGTTGAATTGATCAACCCAATCGCAATGGAAAAAGAACTACGTTTTGCTATCCGTGAGGGTGGTAGAACTGTTGGTGCCGGCGTAGTTGTCGAAATCATCGAATAGTATTTCTAAAAACCCCCAGAGTTATATCTGGGGGTTTTTTTGTTTAGGGGTGTAGCTCTAGCGGTAGAGCGAACGACTCCAAATCGTTAGGTCGTGGGTTCGAATCCCTCCGCCCCTGCCAATTTATCTGGACTTCAGCTGGATCTGAAGTAAGCTTTATAAAAAGTTAGCGAGAGTTGTATGAATAAAAATAATGAAAAAATATTAACTTTAAGTTTCGCGATTTTCGCATTTCTTATCGGTTTCAGCCTGCATTTAATTTTGAAATCGTTCTCTGGCGCATTTGCCGTTATCGCTCGTTTGAATGAAAATGACCTATTTAAGCATGGTTTACCGGTGATTATAGGTTTTGGTCTTTTCTTGTTTTTGCAATTTAACCCTAAGGTAATGGCTTGGGGACGTGAAGTAGTTATCGAAATCGCTAAAGTTGTTTTCCCATCTCGTAAAGACGTATCGGCTTTGACAGTGGTTGTGATCGTATTTGTATTAATTTCGTCTGTGATCATTACTGTTTTCGACTTTTTATCTAACTTTATCGTTAAGGGTATCATTAACTAGGGCAGGAGTCAGTAATGGATCAAGAACTTCAACACAAATGGTACATTGTAAATACTCAAGTTGGCTGCGAGCAAACAGCTAAGTCTGCCATTGAAGAAAAAATCAAAACTAAAAAAATGGAAAAACACTTTGGCGAGATCTTAATCCCGTCTGAGAATGTTGTTGAGCTTGTAAAAGGTCAAAAACAAACAAAATCTAGAAAGTTTTTCCCAGGTTATATCTTTATTAAAATGAACTTAAACGATGAAACTTGGCAGCTTGTAAGACAATCTTCTAAAGTTTCTGGTTTCGTAGGTGGAAAATTAAGACCACCAGAAGTTCCTGAGCATGAAGTTATGCGCGTGACGCAGCAAATGGCGGGTATCGCTGAAAAACCTAAGCAGAAGATCAAATACTCTGTGGGTGACGCAGTTATCGTTGTCGACGGCCCTTTCAGCAACTTCAATGGTGTTGTAGAGGAAATTAACGAAGATAAAGGCAAAGTAAAAGTAGCCGTAAGTATTTTCGGTCGTTCGACGCCAGTTGAACTAGATTTCGTTCAAGTCGAAAAAAATTAATTCAAACTATAAAATAATATTTGGCTTATACCCCTTTTTAGAATAGAAGGGGTATTCGTTTATATTTGCAGGAGTGGGAAATGGCAAAAAAAGTTACAGGTATGATCAAATTGCAAATACCGGCAGGAAAGGCAAATCCAGCGCCTCCCGTGGGACCGGCACTCGGGCAACATGGTGTTAACATCATGGAATTTTGTAAACAGTTCAACGCGAGAACATCGAAGTTGGGCGATGATATCATTCCGATAATCATCACTGTTTATCAAGATCGCTCGTTTACCTTCATCACGAAGACGCCTCCGGTATCGTCTTTAATAAAGAAAGCTTTAAAGCTGACTTCAGGTTCTAAACAGCCTCAGAAGGACAAAGTAGGCAAAATAAAATTAGCCGAAGTTAAAGCAATCGCTACAACTAAACTTCCTGATTTGAACTGTATGAAAGTTGAATCAGCGATGAACCAAGTTGTAGGAACAGCCAAAAGCATGGGCATCGAGTATCAGGAGTAGTGAATGTCGGGTAAAAAATATAGAAAAGTTAAAGAAAAAGTTGTTGCAGATAAAAAGCATTCAATTGCTGAAGCATTCGCGCTTGTGACTCAGGTAGCTCCGGCTAAGTTTGATGAAACAATCGACGTGGCGTTTCGTTTAGGTGTTGATCCTAAACAATCAGATCAGCAAGTTCGTGGTGCTATCGCTCTTCCTCATGGTCTTGGTAAATCAGTACGCGTTGTAGTGTTTGCTAAAGGTCCAAAAGAGGCTGAGGCGAAAAATGCGGGTGCTGATTACGTAGGTGCTGATGATCTAGTTGAAAAAATTCAAGGTGGTTGGTTAGATTTCGATAAAGCTATCGCGACTCCTGACATGATGACGACTGTATCGAAAGTAGCTAAGGTTCTTGGGCCTCGCGGTTTAATGCCAAATCCTAAAGTAGGAACTGTTACCATGAATGTTGGTGATGCTGTTACTGCTGAGAAAAAAGGTAAGCTTGATTTCCGTGTTGATAAGGCCGGAATCGTTCATGCTGGTATTGGTAAAAAGTCTTTGGGATCAGACAAGCTTAAGGAAAACTTCATGTCTTTCTTGGGTGCGATCCTTAAAGCAAAACCGGCAACTTCAAAAGGTGTTTACATCAAGTCCCTAACTGTATCTAGTACAATGGGTCCTGGTATTAAAGTAGATACTAATGAAGCTTTAGGTAATAGAGAAGAATAGTTATTAGTTAAGTTATTTTTTTCGCCCCGTAAGGGGCGAATGTTTTTAAACATTTTATTTGCGATCAGAGACAGTAGGTTCCCGTAAGGGTTTAATGTGAAAGCGCCTGCCGAGATTGAAAAAAATAAGCAGCAATCCTGCCTGTTCGCACCAATTCTACGAAAGGAGGATAATAGTGATCACTAGAGCTATCAAAGAAAACGAGATCAAATCTCTATCGGAAAAATTAGCTAAATCAAAAGCCGCATTCATCGTTGATTTTAAAGGTCTTAAAGTTGAGCAAGTTACTGACTTGCGTAAAAAACTTTTCCCAGTAAATTCAGAAATGAAAGTTGTGCGTAATACGCTAGCTAAACGAGCTCTGCAAGGTAATCAAGCGATGACAGATGCATTGTCTACTTCATTTAAAGGGACAAACGCATTCGTATTTGCTTATGGTGACGTTGCCGCTACTGCCAAAGCTTTAACTACATACGCCAAAGATTTCGAGGTGTTTCAGTTAAAGACTGGCTTTATGGAAGGCAAAAAGTTGGATGAGAAATCAATCAACTTCATCTCTACATTACCAAGCAAAGATGTTATTCGCGCGCAGTTCTTGGCGTTATTAAATACACCAGCAACTCAAGCAGTACGCATACTAAACGAAGTACCAACGGCATTTGCACGAGTACTTAAAGCAAAATCAGAACAAGCATAATTAAATTAAAAAATATTTAGGAGAATACAATGGCATTAACAAATGAACAATTAGTTGAAGAATTATCACAAAAAACAGTTCTAGAAATCGCTGAGCTTGTAAAAGCTTTAGAAACTAAATGGGGCGTGTCTGCAGCAGCTCCAGTAGCTGTAGCAGCTGCTGGTGGTGCAGCTGGTGGCGCACCTGCTGAAGAAAAAACAGCTTTCGACGTTATCCTAGTTGATGGCGGCGCTAACAAAATCAACGTTATTAAAGAAGTTCGCGCTATCACTGCTCTAGGTTTAGCTGAAGCTAAAGCTCTAGTAGAAGCTGGTAACAAAACAGTTAAAGAAGGCGCTACTAAAGAAGACGCTGAAAAAATCAAAAAACAGCTTGAAGCAGCTGGCGCTAAAGTTACTGTTAAGTAATTTTTGTAGTTATTATACAGATAGGGAGCACGCAACGCGGCGCTCCCTATTTTTCATTGGCCAAAATTTGATTTAGTTACTAAACGTTATAGATTGCTTAATTATTAAAATCATTCATTCGTTTCTGCTCGGGAGATTTGATGGAAAATATCCATGTAACCGCCTCTAATGTTCGTATCAGAAAAACTTTTTCCAAAAACAAACAGCTTATCGAAATTCCAAATTTGATTGAGCTGCAAAAAAGCTCATACGAGGCTTTCTTGCAAAAGGACATGGATCCAGATCGCAGAGGAATGGCCGGTTTAAACGGCGTTTTCAAAAGCGTATTTCCAGTAAGTGATTTTAACAATACAGCAAGTCTTGAGTTCGTAAGCTACACTCTTGAGCCGGCTAAATACGATGTGGAAGAGTGCCGTCAGCGTGGTATGACGTTCGCTGCTCCTATCAAAGTTACATTACGTTTAATCGTATTCGATGTTGACGAAGAATCAGGTTCTCGCAGCATCCGCGATGTTAAAGAACAAGAGGTTTACTTGGGCGAAATCCCGTTGATGACTTCATCGGGTTCTTTCATCATCAATGGTACTGAGCGCGTTGTTGTGTCTCAGTTGCATAGATCTCCAGGCGTTTTCTTTGACCACGATGGTGGTAAGAACAATGTGTCTGGTAAATTGATATACTCTGCACGCGTGATTCCTTACCGTGGTTCTTGGTTAGACGTTGAGTTCGACCAAAAAGATCTTATCCACGTACGTATCGATCGTCGTCGTAAATTCCCAGTTACTATCCTATTGAAAGCATTAGGCTACAATTCAGAACAGCTTCTTGAGTTCTTCTATGATCTTGATGAAGTGACTGTAAAAGGTGGCAAATTATTTAGAAAACTAGAAATCGAAAGAATGTCGGGCCAAAGAGCTCTTGTTGACATCTTGGATCCTAAATCTAAAGAAGTGATCGTTAAAGCGGGTCGTCGTATTACACGTGCAATCGTTAAGCGTATCAAAGAAATTAACTTAACAGAACTTGAAGTTAACCCAGCCGATTTAGATGGAAAAGTTTTAGCTAAGCCTTTAATCGATGAAAGCACTGGTGAGATCATCAGCGATGCTAACTCTGAGTTAAACGCAGCTGTTGTTAGAAAAGCAATCGAAGCGGGTATCGATAAATTCTACCTAATTTTCTTCGATGGTTTGACGGTTGGTCCTTACTTAAGAAACACATTATTAGTAGATAAAGTTAACAACAAAGACGAAGCGTTGGTAGAGATCTACAAACGTCTACGTCCTGGTGAGCCTCCTACTTTAGAATCATCTACTGCGTACTTTGAAAAACTATTCTTCGATCCTGAAACTTATGACTTATCTGAAGTGGGTCGTATCAAAATCAATCACAAATTCAACATCAGCATGGATGAAGTTCCTCCATCTTTCCGCGTGCTAACTAAGCACGACATTCTTTCAACTGTTAAAACGTTGATCGATTTGAAAAACGGTAAAGGTGTTGTAGATGATATCGATCACTTAGGTAATCGTCGTGTTCGTTCCGTAGGTGAGTTGCTAGAAAACCAATACCGTATTGGTTTGGTTCGTATGGAGCGTGCAATCCGCGAACGTATGTCTCTACAAGACGTTGAGACAATGATGCCTCACGATTTAGTTAACGCTAAACCGGTGAACGCGGTTGTTAAAGAATTCTTTGGCGCTTCGCAATTATCTCAATTCATGGATCAAACGAACCCCCTTTCTGAAATTACGCACAAACGTCGTCTTTCAGCTCTTGGACCTGGTGGTTTGACTCGTGATCGCGCGGGCTTCGAAGTTCGTGACGTTCATCCTACGCATTACGGCCGTATCTGCCCAATCGAAACGCCAGAGGGACCAAACATCGGTCTTATCGCCTCGTTAGCTACATACGCACGTATTAACAATTACGGTTTCATTGAAACTCCATACAGAAAAGTAGAAGAAGGTAAAATCTCTACTACAATTTCTTATACATCTGCACTTGAAGAAGCAGGTCACTCGATCGCTCAGGCGACTCGTGATAATATGGCTTCAAATATTATCGATCAGGCGAACGTAACAGTCCGTAAAGACGGTGAGTATGAGCTTGTTGATAAAGATAAAGTAACTTTGATGGAAGTATCTCCATCTCAATTGGTTTCTATCGCCGCTTCTTTGATTCCGTTCCTTGAGCATGACGATGCCAACCGTGCCTTGATGGGATCGAACATGCAACGTCAAGCAGTTCCTTTATTGCGTTCACGCGCTCCACTAGTTGGAACGGGTGTTGAGCGTTTAGTTGCTCGTGACTCTGGTACATCTGTTGTTGCTATCAATGACGGTATCGTTGAAGAAATCGATGCATCTCGTATCGTTGTTCGTCGTTTTGCAAAAGGCGGAGAACTGGGTGCCAACGTAGATATCTACAACTTGATCAAGTACCAACGTACAAATCAAAATACATGCTTCAATCAGAAGCCTATTGTTAAAACTGGTGATAAAGTTAAGAAAAACGACATTATCGCTGACGGTCCATCTACTGAATTGGGTGAATTGGCTCTGGGTCAAAATATCCGAGTCGCGTTCACTCCTTGGATGGGTTATAACTTCGAGGATTCTATCCTTATTTCTGAACGTTTATTGCATGATGATACATACACTTCGATCCATATCGAAGAATTCGAATGTATCGCTCGTGATACTAAACTGGGTAAGGAAGAGATTTCTCGCGATATCGCTAACGTAGGTGAAGAAGCGCTTAAAGATCTAGATACTTCAGGTATCGTTCGCATCGGTGCGGATGTTCGCCCTGGAACGATTCTAGTAGGTAAAGTAACTCCAAAAGGTGAAACTCAATTATCTCCTGAAGAAAAACTTCTTCGCGCGATCTTCGGTGAAAAAGCCGGCGACGTTCGCGATACTTCATTAAGAGTTCCATCTGGTGTTTACGGTACAGTTATCGATGCTCAAGTATACTCTCGTGAGGGGTCTGAGCGCGATGAACGTTTAAGTGTCATCATTGAAGAGAAAAAGAAAAAATTAGAGAAAGATTTATCGGTTGAGATCAACGTTATCAAAAATAACGCGATTGAAAAATTACGTTCAATCCTAGTTGGTAAGAAAACAACTGGCGTTCTATTGAATGAAGATGGATCTCAGAAATTATTGAATAAAGGTCAAGACATCACAAATGCAGACCTTGAAACAATTCCATTTGAATTATTAAGCTACATCCCTCTTGAAAGTGATTTGGAATTCCAAGTTGCTAAAATCGTGGATAGTGCTCGTAACCAATTGGATGCAGTTAAAATGGTATTCAACGAGAAGATCGATCGCTTGAAAAAAGGTGACGAACTTCCTCCGGGCGTAATCAAAATGGTTAAAGTTTACGTAGCTATTAAGCGTAAATTGCAAGTCGGTGATAAATTCGCCGGCCGCCACGGAAATAAGGGTGTGGTTTCTAAAGTTCTTCCTGTGGAAGACATGCCTTACCTAGCTGATGGTTCGCCAGTAGACATGGTCTTGAATCCACTAGGGGTTCCATCTCGTATGAATATCGGTCAGATTCTTGAAGTTCACTTGGGCTGGGCAGCGCAAAGTTTGGGTAACCAAATTAGCCGTTATCTCGATAATTGGGATAAAGAAGGCTTCAGAAAAGAATTGAAAAACATTTACGACGACGCTGAAATTTCTGCGAAAATTGATTCTGCAGATGAAGAGTCTTTAAAGAAAATTTTGAAATCTGTGAAGTACGGCGTTCATGTTGACACTCCAGTGTTCGACGGCGCGTCTGAGGCAGATATCAAAAATCTTCTTAAAAAGGCGGAATTACCAGAAAGAGGACAAACAATCCTATTCGACGGTCGTTCGGGCGAGCCATTCACCAATCCGGTAACTGTAGGTATCATGTACATGTTGAAACTACATCACTTGGTTGAAGAGAAGATTCACGCTCGTTCTATTGGGCCTTACTCACTTGTTTCGCAACAACCCCTGGGCGGTAAAGCTCAGTTCGGTGGTCAGCGTCTAGGAGAGATGGAGGTTTGGGCAATCGAAGCTTACGGTGCCGCTTACTCTCTACAAGAATTCTTAACTGTTAAGTCGGATGACGTAGCGGGAAGAACACGTATGTACGAAAGCATCGTAAAAGGCGAAAACATTCTTGAGCCAGGATTACCTGAATCATTCAACGTTCTCGTGAAAGAGTTGCAATCGCTAGCACTAAATGTCCAGCTTGTTGAATCTGATATTTTGACAGACAAGCAGGAAGAAGAAACAACTGAAGAAGATTTATCTTCTGAAGCACCAAAGCACTAATTTAAAAGAGGTTCAGATTGAGAGATTTATTAAACTTTTTCGATAAACCAAAAGATCCACTTTCGTTTGACTCGGTACGAGTGTCTTTGGCTTCACCTGAAATGATCAGAGAATGGTCATATGGCGAAGTTAAAAAGCCTGAGACAATCAACTACCGTACGTTCAAACCAGAGCGTGATGGTCTTTTCTGCGCAAAAATCTTTGGTCCAATCAAAGATTACGAATGCTTATGCGGTAAATACAAACGTATGAAATACCGTGGCGTTGTGTGCGAAAAGTGTGGCGTTGAAGTCACTCAAACTAAAGTTCGCCGTGAACGTTTAGGTCATATCGAATTAGCAACTCCGGTTGCTCATATTTGGTTCTTACGTTCATTACCTTCTCGTATTGGTAACTTATTAAACCTTTCATTGAAAGATGTTGAAAAAGTTCTTTACTGTGAAGCGTATGTGGTTATCGACCCTCAAGACACTCCACTTGAAGAAGGTAGCGTATTGTTGGAAGAAGCTTACCAAGCTGCTCTTAACGATTACGGTCCAAGTTTCCGTGCTGGTATGGGTGGAGAAGCCGTTCGTGAACTTTTAAGAAAGATCGATCTAGAATATTTATCTAAGAAATTACGCATGGAAATCCGTGAAACGAAATCTGATGCGCAAATTAAAAAATTATCTAAACGTTTGAAAGTTGTTGAAGCTTTCAAAATCTCTATCAACAAACCAGAATGGATGATGCTTGAGGCTCTACCTGTATTGCCTCCTGATTTACGTCCTCTAGTTCCTCTTGATGGTGGTCGTTTCGCGACTTCAGATCTAAATGATCTTTACCGTCGTGTTATCAACAGAAATAACCGGTTACGTCGTCTACAAGAACTAAACGCTCCAGACATTATCATCCGCAATGAAAAACGTATGTTGCAAGAAGCGGTTGATGCGTTACTAGATAACGGTCGTCGCGGTAAAACATTCACTGGTCCAAATAAACGCCCTCTTCGCTCACTTTCTGACATGTTAAAAGGTAAGCAAGGTCGTTTCCGTCAGAACTTACTTGGTAAACGCGTCGACTACTCTGGTCGTTCGGTTATCGTAGTTGGTCCTAACTTGAAATTACACCAATGCGGTCTTCCTAAGAAAATGGCTTTGGAGCTATTCAAACCATTTGTTTACAACAAATTGGAAGAAAAAGGTTTTGCAACAACTATCAAGCAAGCTAAACGCTTAGTTGATCAAGAAACAGTAGAAGTATGGGATATTTTATCTGATGTCGTTAAAGAACATCCGGTAATGTTAAACCGTGCGCCTACTCTTCACAGACTAGGTATTCAAGCTTTCGAACCTTTATTACATGAAGGTAAAGCGATCCAATTGCATCCGTTAGTTTGTACGGCGTTCAACGCCGATTTCGACGGTGACCAAATGGCCGTTCACGTTCCGTTGTCAGTAGAAGCGCAAGTAGAAGCTCGCGTTCTTATGATGTCGACTAATAACATCTTATCTCCAGCGAATGGTAAACCAATCATCAATCCATCTCAGGACGTTGTTTTGGGGCTTTACTGGTTAACTCGTACACGCCCTGGCGCTAAAGGAACTGGAAAATATTACTCCTCAGTTCAAGAAGCTCAGTACGCACACGAAACTGGAATCGCGGATCTACAATCGGTATGTAAAGTTAAAATCAACGGCAAAGTAGAACAAACATCAATCGGCCGTGCGATCATGTCAGATGTGGTACCTAAAGAAGTTCCATTTGCTGAAGTGAACACTGTGATGACTAAAAAATCTATCGCAGGTCTTATCGATAAAACATTCCGTGTTGCTGGTGCTAAAGCGACATGTATCCTAGCCGATAAAATTATGGAATTGGGTTTCAAATACTCAACGGGCGCGGGTATGTCGATTTGTATCGACGATATGATTATTCCAGAATCTAAAAACCAAATGATCAAAGACGCTCAAACTCAAGTTGAAGAAATTCAACATCAGTATGACGAAGGTTTGATCACAGACGGTGAGCGCTACAATAAGGTTGTGGATATTTGGGCCCAAACGGGTGATAAAGTTGCTAAAGAAATGATGAACCAAATTGAAAAACAAAAGTTCGTCATCAATGGCAAAGAAACAATCGAACCATCATTCAACTCGATCTTCATTATGGCTGACTCCGGTGCCCGGGGTTCTGCGAATCAGATCAGACAGCTTGGCGGTATGCGTGGTCTGATGGCGAAACCATCAGGCGAAATCATCGAAACACCAATCACGGCTAACTTCCGTGAAGGTTTAACAGTTCATCAATACTTCATTTCTACTCACGGTGCTCGTAAAGGTTTGGCCGATACAGCATTGAAAACAGCGAACTCAGGATACTTAACTCGTCGTCTAGTTGACGTAGCTCAAGACGTTGTTGTTTCTGAAATCGATTGCGGAGTTGATGATGGATTAGAAGTAACTCCACTATTTGAATCAGGTGAAATCATTCAGCCATTGTCTGATCGTATCTTGGGCCGTACAGCTCAAAGAGACATTTTAGATCCTGTGACTAACAAAGTTGTCGTGAAAGCAAATGATGAAATCGACGAAGCCGCTATCAAACGCATAGATGCCGCTGGTATTGAAAAAGTTGAAATCCGTTCAGCATTAACTTGTAAAACTCAACGTGGCGTTTGTGTAAAATGTTACGGCCGAGATTTAGCTCGTGGTGCGACTGTGAACTTAGGTGAAACAGTAGGTATTATTGCAGCTCAATCGATTGGTGAGCCAGGTACACAGTTAACAATGCGTACATTCCACTTAGGTGGTGCGGCGTCTCGTGCAGTTGAACAATCGGTTCATACTTCACGTTATGAAGGTACTTTGAAGCTTCACAATGTTCAGTCTGTTGTTAATAAATCAGGAAAACTAACAGTTCTAAATCGTAACTGTGATGCTCTTGTTATTGATGAGTCTGGTCGTGAGCGTGAACGATTCAAATTAGTTTACGGTGCGATTCTTAATTACAAAGAAGGCGACAAGGTTCAAAAAGGATCTGTTGTTGCTGAGTGGGATCCGTACTCAAATCCAATTATCTCGGAAGTAACTGCTACCGTTCAATATCAAGATATTGAAGAAGGTACGACAATGACAGAGCAAGTGGATGCGGTGACTGGTTTCGCTACGAAAGTTATCACTGAATCTAAATCGTCTGATGTTAAACCGACAGTCATGTTGCTTGATAAAAATGGTAAACAGTTAAATCTTCCTGGTCGTGATATTCCAGCAAGATACTCTATCCCAGTTGGCGCACAATTACTTGTGGTCGACGGACAAGAAGTATTTGCCGGTGATGTGATCGCGAAGATCCATAGAGAAACTTCTAAAACAAGAGACATCACTGGGGGTCTTCCTCGTGTTGCTGAATTGTTTGAAGCGCGTAAACCTAAAGAAGCGTCTATCATCTCTGAAATCGATGGTTATGTAACTTTCGGTAAAGACGTTAAAGGTAAACAACGTGTTATCGTAACTCCAGATGTTGGTGAACAACGTGAATACCTAATTCCAAAAGGTAAACACGTAGCCGTTCGTGAAGGTGAATTCGTCCGAGCGGGTGAACCATTAATGGATGGTCCAACAAATCCACATGATATCCTTGCGGTATTGGGTGAAAAAGAATTATCAGCGTACTTAACAAACGAAATTCAAGAAGTTTATCGTCTACAAGGTGTTAACATCAACGATAAGCATATCGAGACAATCGTTCGTCAAATGCTACGTAAAGTAGAAATCGTAGATGCTGGTGACACTCGCTTCTTAGCTGGTGAGCAAGTTGAAAAGTTTTCATTAAATCTAGAAAACCAACGTGTACTTCAAGAAGGCGGCGTTCAAGCAACGTTCAAACCTTTATTGCTTGGTATCACTAAAGTTTCATTGAGCACTGAAAGCTGGATTTCTGCGGCATCATTCCAAGAGACTACAAAAGTTCTTACGGATGCTGCAATTAATTCAAAAACTGACCATTTACGTGGTCTTAAAGAAAATATTATCATGGGTCGCTTGATCCCTGCTGGTACAGGTCTATCTTCTTACAAACGTTGGAAAGTAATCATTACTGAAGACGAAGAAATGGAAATGGAAGCAGCTCTTCCTGGCATGACAATGTCAGCAAGATAGGGCCTATTTCGAACCCGCTAGTAAAAACCAGCGGGTTCTATAATAGATCTTATACAGATTTTATCATGTCCCTAAAGTTAGGTCTTGACGGGCATTGTTGATTTAGATATTTAAGCGTAGATTTTGAAGGAGAAAGTGTGCCAACTATTAATCAGTTAATCAAACGTGAGAGAGTTCAACAAAAGAGCCAGACTAAGTCGCCTGCATTGGCTTCATGCCCTCAAAAAAGAGGCGTTTGTACTCGTGTTTATACGACAACTCCAAAGAAACCAAACTCAGCGTTACGTAAAGTGGCAAAAGTTCGTCTTTCTAATGGTTATGAAGTTATCTCTTACATCCCAGGTATCGGTCACAACTTGCAAGAACATAGCGTTGTTCTTATTCGTGGCGGCAGGGTAAAAGATCTTCCGGGTGTTCGTTACCATATCGTTCGTGGCGTTCTTGACTTACAAGGCGTAAACGGAAGACTTAGAAGCCGTTCTAAATACGGTACTAAACGCCCTAAGAAATAATTAGAATTACAGTTTAGAAACAAGGAATATTGAAACATGTCTAGAAGAAAAAAAACGTTTAAACGTGAAATTATCCCAGATCCAGTTTACCGCGATTTAGTTTTCGCAAAATTCATCAACAAGATGACTATTCAAGGTAAAAAAGCGACGGCTCAAAGTCTTTTCTACGGAGCTCTTGATGAGCTTAAAGGCAAAGTACCTAATGAAGAGCCAGTAAACGTTTTGAAAAAAGCTATTGAAAACACTAAGCCATCTATCGAAGTGCGTTCACGCCGCGTAGGTGGAGCTACATACCAAGTTCCAGTGGATGTTCGCCCTACACGTCGTCTTTCATTAGCGATGAAATGGTTGATCGATTTCTCTCGTTCACGTGGCGAAAAGAATTTTGCTAAGCGTTTAGCTGGTGAAGTTTTAGATGCTTACAACAACAAAGGTAATGCGATCAAAAAACGTGAAGACGTTCACAAACAAGCTGAAGCCAACAAGGCATTCTCTCACTACAACTGGTAATATTGATGTCCGCTAAAGGGCCCAATTCAGATAAAGAATTATTCTACAGCAGAAATATCGGAATTGCGGCTCACATCGACGCTGGTAAAACTACCACGTCCGAACGAATTCTTTTCTACTCAGGTAAAAATCATAAAATCGGCGAAGTTCATGATGGTAACACCACCATGGACTGGATGGTTCAAGAACAAGAACGTGGTATCACTATCACTTCGGCCGCTACCTCATTAACCTGGAAAAACTATAAATTTAATCTCATTGATACTCCGGGGCACGTGGATTTCACTATTGAAGTAGAACGCTCACTTCGCGTTCTTGATGGTGCTATCGCTGTTTTTGATGCTGCAAATGGGGTTGAGCCACAATCTGAAACCGTTTGGCGACAAGCTAATAAATATAGAGTTCCTCGTATCTGCTTTATCAATAAAATGGATAAAGTAGGTGCTGATTTTTTCATGTCAGTTAAATCGATCGAAACTAAATTGGGCGCAAACCCAATTCCAGTGCAAATTCCATATGGAACTGAAGACAAATTTACCGGTGTGATTGATCTTTTAGATATGAAGTTATTTTTGTGGGAAGACTCATCGTCTAAAATGGGCGAGACATTTAAAACTGTCGAAATCCCCGCTGAAAATATCGAAGAAGTTAAATCCTACCGTAGCAAAGTAATCGAAAAAATTGTCGAGTTAGATGATGCCCTGCTTGATGTCTACCTTAACGGTGGAGATCTAACGCTTGAGCAATTAAAAACTTCGCTTAGAAATTCGGTGTTAAAATTAAAAGCATTCCCAGTTTTCTGTGGTTCTGCTTTTAAGAATAAAGGTATTCAGCCTCTTCTTGATGGCGTTATTGACTACCTTCCATCTCCACTGGATCGCGAAGTTGTATACGGTACGTCTCTGCATACATCTGAGTCGGTGGAAATCAAAGTTAACTCTCAAGATCCATTTTGTGGTTTAGCATTTAAAATCGCCAATGACCCTTTCTCTGGAAACTTAACGTATGTACGCGCCTACGGTGGTCAACTCAATGTGGGCGATACGGTAATGAACCCTCGTTTGAACAAACGTGAGAAAATTCAAAAACTACTTAAAATGCATGCGAACCATCGCGAAGAGATTCAATCTTTAAGTGCGGGTGATATCGGTGCTGTTATCGGTCTAAAATTATCTGGTACAGGCGATACTCTGTGCAGCGACAAACGCGTTGTGGCTCTTGAGTCGATTAAATCTCCAGAACCAGTGATCTCTCTAGTAGTTGAGCCGAAATCGTCTAGCGACCAAGAAAAAATGATCACAGCCCTTCAAAAGCTGGAACGTGAAGATCCCTCTTGCCGTCTGAAAACTGACCCGGAAACAGGGCAGACGTTACTTTATGGTATGGGTGAGCTTCATCTTGAGATCCTGCTTGATCGTCTTAAGCGCGAATTCAAAATTGCAGTTAATACCGGTAAGCCACAAGTTTCCTACCGCGAAGTTATTACAAAATCAGCCAATGCCTCTTATACATTTGAGCGCGAAATCGCTGGCGAGAACCATTTTGCTCGCGTAGACATCAAAATCGAACAGATTCCATACGATAAAGGCCTTGAGTTTAAATCTAATGTGGCTCTGACTAAAGATTTCACGCAAGATATCCTTAAAGCCGTGGAAGACGGGTTCCGTGAGTCTGCGGAGGTTGGAGTTAAGGCGGGGTTGCCACTGATCGGCATTAAGTGCACTTTAATCTCTATGGAGCTTAGAAAAGAGGCTCTATCTGAATTAGCGTTTAAGACGGCGACTATGTATGCATTTAAAGACGCCCTGAAGGCTTCTGCGTGCGAGCTTGTTGAGCCTATCTTTAAGGTTGAAGTTAACTGTCCTGAGCAGAATACAGGTGGCGTCGTAAGCGATATTAATGCCCGCCGTGGTAAAATCAACTCTATCGAGATGAAGAGTCAGGGCATTCAAGTTATCTCTGCCGAGATTCCTCTTGAAAAACTTTTTGGTTACGCAACTGACGTCAGAAGCTTGAGTCAAGGCCGCGCTAGCTTCTCAATGGAATTTTTTCAATACGCTTCGGTGAACCCGAAAATCTTAGCTGAAATTCTAAATTCTTTAGGTCGCTAAAAAAAACGTTGACTTATTCTCCTAATTTGTAAATATTCACGAATCCTGAAAATATGCCTACAGAAAGTTCCCTCACTTCTTATTTGGGGATCAAGCTTTTGATGGGGCTAAATCAGTGAAGAAACGCGTAGAAATAAAGTACAAAGAAAAAGTACATTAACACAGAGAGTGCTATGAACAGTCAAAAAATTAGAATCAGGCTTAAAGCCTTTGATCATAAGTTACTTGATCAATCTACAAAAGAAATCGTTGATACTGCTAGAAGAACTGGCGCTAAAGTCGCTGGACCAATTCCTCTACCAACACGTATCAACCGTTATACAGTTCTTCGTTCACCACACGTAGATAAAAAATCTCGTGAGCAGTTCGAAATCAGAACTCACAAACGTATGTTAGATATCCTAGAACCAACTCAGCAAACGATCGATCAATTGATGAAGCTAGATCTGTCTGCGGGTGTAGACGTAGAAATTAAACTATCTGCCAAGTAAGGTGTGAAAAATGTCGTCTGAAAACAACTTAAAACTTAACTCAATTTATGCCTTCAAAGAAGGTATGTCGACTGTGTTTGATGAATCTGGCACAGCGATCCCTGTAACAATTCTTAGATATGCTCCATGGTACGTATCACAAGTTAAAACTGTTGATAACGATGGTTACCAGGCATTGCAATTGGCTTGCGAGCCTAAAAAAGCAAAAAATTCTAATAAACCTGACATTGGTCATTTCAAAAAAATGGGCCATGAAACTTCTTTCAAATTCGTACGTGAAGTTCGCGTTGATAACTTGGGCGAAGTTAAATTGGGCGACCAATTAGGCTTAGATTCTTTGATCAAAGGTGACGTAGTGAAAGTAACTGCGAAATCTAAAGGTCATGGTTTTGCTGGTTCAGTAAAACGTTGGAGTTTTGCGGGCGGTCCGGCTTCCCACGGTTCTAAATTCCATAGACAACCGGGTTCATCTGGTAACAGAACATGGCCAGGTCGCGTAATGCCAGGTAAGAAATTCCCAGGTCACTGGGGTGACGAAACTGTCACTGTTAAAAATTTGAAAATCGTAGACGTTAACATGGATGAAAATGTTGTTCTTGTAAGAGGAGCTGTTCCTGGAGCGAGAAACACCCTTGTTAAGATTGTGAAGGCCTAATTATGAGCAGCTTAGAAGTAACAAATCTAGATAATAAAAAAGTTGGATCTGCTGAAGTTCCAGCACACATTGCCTCTGTAGAATTCAATGATAACTTGGTTCACTCAGTAGTGAAATGGCAATTGGCTGGTAAACGTCAAGGCACTCATATGACTAAAACAAAAGGTCTTGTGAGTGGTGGCGGTAAAAAGCCATTCAAACAAAAAGGAACTGGTAATGCTCGTCAGGGTTCTACTCGTTCTCCATTGATGCCAGGCGGTGGTACTACTTTCGGTCCACAACCACGTGATTATTCTTTCGTAATGCCTAAGAAAATGAAGAAGACCGCTTTAAGAATGGTTCTTTCTTATTTAATCAAAAACAATAAAGTAAAAGTTGTTGATACTTTGGCTACAGATGGAAAAACAAACAAACTAAACAAGCAATTAACTGGTTTAGGTTTTAAAAAAGCTGTTCTTTCAGATCTTTCTGAAAACACAAAGCTGAATCAAGCTTCTAAAAACTTACAAAACTTTAAGTTTTTACCAAGTGGCGCAGTGAACGTATTCGATCTTTTGAAATACGACGCTTTGATCATCTCTAAAGCTTCATTCGAAGACCTAAGTAAAAACTTAGTTACTACGGAGAAACAATAATGAAGAATTTAGAACTTTATCCTTTAATCACTGAAAAAAGTGCTAAGTATTCTGACTATTCAACATACGTTTTTAAAACGAATGCTGATTACGACAAAACTATGATCAAAGATTTTTTAGAAAAAAGATTTTCTATTAAAGTAAAAGGCATCAGAACTGCGGTTTTCTCTAGAAAAGCGACAAACAAAAGAACTAACAAGGTTACATCTTCTTATTTCAAAAAAGTTTTCGTTAAAGTAGATAGCGGCGTTAAGATTCCATTGTTTGAGGGTGTATAAAAATGGGTATCAAAATATTTAATCCGACTTCGGATGGTCGAAGAGGAATGACAGGTTACGATTTTTCTGAAATCACTAAAACTGAACCAGAAAAGTCATTAACAATGAAATTAAAACGTAATAGCGCTCGTAACAACTACGGTCGCATTACAATGCGCCACCAAGGTGGCGGTAGCAAAAAACTATACCGTATCATCGATTTCAAACGTAACAAGTTTGATGTTGATGCAAAAGTAGCGGCGATCGAATACGATCCGTATAGAACAAGCCGTATTGCATTGATCCACTACGTAGATGGATTAAAAGCATACATCTTGGCTCCAATCGGATTGACTGTTGGTGACACTGTTACTTCAAGCGAAAAAGCCGATATCAAACCAGGTAACTGCTTACAACTTAAGAACATCCCAGTTGGTACTACAATTCACAATATCGAATTGCGTCCAGGTAAAGGTGGTCAAGTTTGTCGTGGTGCCGGCGCGAGTGCGGTTCTTGTAGCTAAAGATGAAAAATATTGCCAAGTAAGAATGCCGTCTGGCGAGGTTAAACAAGTATTAACTGTTTGCCGCGCTTCTATCGGACAGGTTGGAAATACTGACAACGAAAATATCAACCTAGGTAAAGCAGGTCGTACTCGTTGGAGAGGTATCCGTCCTTCTGTTCGCGGTATGCACATGAATCCAGTGGATCATCCATTGGGCGGTGGTGAAGGCGTTGGTAAAGGACATCATCCAGTAACTCCTTGGGGTCAGCCTTGTAAGGGTTACAAAACTCGTAATTCTAAACGAACTAACTTCTCAATCGTGAAGCGTCGCAAATAGGGAGATAATATGGCTAGATCGTTAAAAAAAGGTCCTTTTGTAGACCACCACTTATTGAGCAAAATTAAAAATGCTGTTGAGAAAAACGATAAAAAAGTTATCAAAACTTGGTCGCGTCGCTCTGTAATCCTTCCAGATTGCATCGGCTTAACTTTCGCGATTCACAACGGTAAAAAGTTTGTTCCTTTATACGTAACTGAAAACATGATTGGTCACAAATTCGGGGAGTTCGCTCCTACACGAGTTTTCAATGGCCACGCTGAAAAGAAAGCGGCAGCTCCAGCAGCAGCTGCTAAGAAATAGGGTGCACGATGGAATCTAAAGCGTCATTAAGATTTGCAAGAGTTGGAGCACAGAAAGCACGTTTAGTTGCTGATGTGATCCGCGGTAAGAAAGCAGACAATGCGATTAAACTTCTTACTTTTATGAATAACAAATCAGCTGGTTTATTTAAAAAACTAGTTGAATCAGCGGTAGCTAATGCTGATTTCAAGAAAACAATGGATGTAGACAAATTATTTGTGAAAACAGTGTTTGTTGATCAAGGTCCAAGTTTGAAACGTTTCCGCCCAAGAGCCCAAGGTCGTGCCTTCGGTGTTAAGAAAAAAACTAGTCACTTGAACGTTGTTTTAGAGGAGAGATAAAGTGGGACAAAAAGTTAATCCCGTAGGCTTTCGTGTTGGTGTTATCAGAACGTGGGAATCTCGTTGGTACGCTAAAGGAAAAAAATTCTTCGATAATCTTCATGAAGATCTTAAATTAAGAGATTTTTTGAAGTCTAAGCTTAAACACGCAGGTGTGGCTAAGATCGAAATCGAGCGCGCGGCTGAAAAATTAAAAATTATCATTCAAACTGCTCGTCCTGGTATCGTTATCGGTAAAAAAGGAACTGGCATTGATTCTTTAAAAGCTGAAGTGCAAGCGCTTACAAAAAGCGAAGTATTCTTGAACATTCAAGAAGTGAGAAAGCCAGATTTGGATTCTCAACTAGTGGCTGAAAACATCGCCATGCAACTAGAGAAACGTGTTTCTTGGAGACGTGCGATGAAGAAAGCTTTAGCTGCTGGCGTAAAAGGCGGAGTTAAAGGTATTAAAATTAGAGTATCTGGTCGTTTAGATGGCGCGGAAATCGCGAGATCTGAATGGTACAATCAGAAGAGTGTTCCTTTGCATACATTAAGAGCTGATATCGATTACGGAACAGCGGAAGCGTTGACTTCATACGGCATCATTGGCGTTAAAGTATGGATTTACAAAGGTGACATCCTATCTACAAGAGAGATTCAGGAGGCTGGTCGTGTTAAGTCCTAAGCGCGTAAAATGGAGAAAGCAGTTTATTGGCCGTAGCCATGGACTTGCTCACAGAGGTTCAACGCTAGATTTCGGAGATTTCGGTCTTCAAGCCGTTGAACATTCTAAATTAACTGCAAGACAATTAGAAGCAGGTCGTATTGCGATCTCTCGAAGTGTTAAGCGTGGTGGAAAAATGTGGTGCCGCGTGTTCCCTAATCTTCCAGTAACAAAAAAACCTGCTGAAACTCGTATGGGTAGCGGTAAGGGTAATCCAGAATTATGGGTAGCTCAGATTCTTCCAGGTCGTATCCTGTTTGAATTAGATGGTGTAACTGCTGAACAAGCAAAAGAAGCCTTCACAAGAGCCGCTCACAAGTTCCCATTTAAAACACGTTTTATCCAAAGAGATTAATATGAAAGTATCTGAATTTAAAGGCATGTCTAAGGACGAATTAAAAAAGAACCTTAGCAAAAAAACTGAAGAGCTTTATGAGCTTAAAGTTAAGAATAAATTAGGTCAGTTAGCAAATCCACTACAAATCCGTGGTCTTAAAAAAGACATTGCACGCGTTTTAACGGTTTTGAACTCAACTACTGGTAATAAATCCACTGAGGTTACAACTAAGGCGACTAAAGCAGCAAAACCTGCTAAAACAGCTAAAAAAGTAACTACAGCTAAAGCTAAAGTGAAAAAAGCAGGAGCAGCTCGTGCAAAAACAAGAAAGTAAGAAAATGGAACTTACTGGCGAAGTAGTAAGCACTAAAATGGCTAAGACAATTAGCGTTTTGGTTACTCGCTTAGTTAAGCATCCAAAATACGGAAAATTCGTGAAGAAATCATCTGTGTTTAAAGCACATGATGAAAAACAAGAATGCAAAGTTGGCGAAAAAGTGACTATTCAAGAATCTCGTCCACTTAGCAAAACTAAACGTTGGACTTTAGTTAAGAAAGTAACGTTGGGGTAATATTATATGATTCAAATGCAAACCAGACTCACAGTCGCAGATAATTCCGGTGCTAAAGAAGTTATGTGTGTAAAGGTGCTAGGCGGATCCAAAAGACGTTTTGCGTCTGTTGGTGACGTAATCGTTGTATCTATCAAAGATGCAACGCCAACATCAAAAGTAAAAAAAGGCGACGTGGCTAAAGCCGTTGTTGTTAGAACAAAAAAGAAAATCAGAAGAGCCGATGGTTCATACATCAAGTTCGACGAAAACTCTGCTGTTCTAATCAATCAAGCTAAAGAGCCAATCGGAACTCGTATTTTTGGTCCAGTAGCCAGAGAATTGCGTGCAAAAGCATTCGTTAAAATCGTGTCATTGGCACCAGAAGTTTTATAGGGAATGAATATGAACAGATTAAAAAAACTCTACCACGATAAAATCCAAGGTGAATTGACTAAAAGCTTAAAGCTTGAAAACACAATGGAAGTTCCAAGACTTGAAAAAATCATTATCAGCGTGACTACTAAAGACGCGGTTCAGAATCCTAAAATTTTGAACACAGTAGTAGACGAAATCACGGCTATTGCTGGTCAAAAAGCAGTAATGACTAAATCTAAAAAAGCGATCTCTAACTTCAAACTAAGAGCTGGTTTAACTATCGGTGTTCGCGTAACTCTAAGAAAAGAAAGAATGTGGTCATTCCTTGATCGTTTAAACACTCTTGCTTTACCTCGCGTACGTGACTTTCGTGGTCTTCCTTCAAAAGGTTTTGATGGAAACGGAAACTACAACATGGGCTTGAAAGAGCAAATCGTGTTTCCAGAAATCAACTACGATAAAATCGATAAAGTTCGTGGTATGAATATAACAATTTGCACAACAGCAAAGAATGACGTACAAGGAAGAGCTCTTCTAGAAGCGCTTGGTGTACCTTTTAGAAAGTAGGGATGTATGGCTAAATTATCTTCAGTAGTAAAAAACAATAAGAAAAAAGATAAAGCTAACCGTTACCATAAGGTACGTGAAGAGCTTAAAGCGAAATCAGTAGATATGAAATTGAGCTTGGAAGAGCGCATGGAATATCGTTTGAAATTAAACAAATTGCCAAGAAACTCTTCAATGAGCAGAAATAAACTTATTTGCGAGCTAACTGGTCGTGCTCGCGGTAACTATAGAAAGTTTGGTCTTTCACGTTTAGCTTTCAGAAAGCTAGCACTTGAAGGCAGAATTCCGGGCGTTACTAAGGCAAGTTGGTAGGGGATTATGGATACAATTGGACAATTTTTAACAAATATTAGAAACGCAGGAATGGCTCGACTTGAAAAAGTAGACGTTCCAGCTTCAAACCTAAGAAAATCAATTGCAGATATCTTAACTCAAGAAGGTTATTTAAAATCTTTCAAAGTAGCTAAAGATTCTAAGCAAGGAATTATGCGTCTTTACATTAAGTATAATGAAGATGGCACTCCAAAGCTTTTAAATTTACAACGTGTAAGTAAGCCTGGTCGCCGCATTTATTTAAAATGTGATGATTTAAAAAACGTAAGATCTGGATACGGAATGAGCATCATTTCAACTAGCCAAGGTCTAATGACTAACAAGAAAGCAAAGCAACAACGCCTAGGTGGCGAAGTTATTTGCGAAGTGTGGTAGGATTTTATGTCGAGAATTGGTAAATTAGCGATTGCAATCGAAGGCGTAACTGTAGACACAAAAGATGCTACATTTATTACTGTAAAAGGTGCGAAACACGCTTTGAAAATCCGTAAAGTAGCTGGCGTTACTGCTGATGTTAAAGACGGTAAGCTAGTGTTAACTAGCAAAAGCGAAGACAAAAAAACTAAATCACTTTACGGCTTACAAAGAGCTCTTCTTTATAATGCAGTAGTTGGCGTAACTAAGGGCTTCAGCAAAGGCTTAGAGCTAAACGGTGTTGGTTATAGAGCAACAGTTTCTGGAAAAAAATTAGAACTTTCATTGGGCTACAGCCACAATATCGAGTTCGCAATTCCAGAAGGTATTGAAATCAAAGTAGATAAGCAGACAGCAATCACTGTAACTGGTCCAAATAAAGAACTAGTTGGTCAAGTAGCAGCGAAAATCAGAAGCTTCAGACCACCAGAGCCTTATTTAGGTAAAGGTGTTAAGTACTCTGACGAAACAATCAGAAGAAAAGCCGGCAAGTCTGCAGGTAAATAGGGTGTAATATGAAAGTAATTATTAAAAAATCATACTCAGACAGATTAGGCGCACGTTTAGCAAAAAAAGTGCGAATCCGTAAAAAAATTAAAGGCAGCGCTGAAAAGCCACGTCTTTGTTTTTACAGATCTTTAAGCAATGTTTACGCTCAATTGATTGATGATGTTAATCACAAAACAATCCTTAGCGTTTCATCTTTAGATTTCGACAAAAAAGCTAGTCTTAAAGACATGGCTACTCAAGTGGGCAAGCTAGTAGCTGAAAAAGCTAAAACTGCTAAAATCACTGATGTTGTTTTCGATAGAAACGGTTTTGTTTACCACGGACGCGTAAAAGCTTTTGCTGATGCAGCAAGAGAAAACGGACTTAAATTTTAAGGAATATGCAAATGGAAAAAAACAACACAAACAACTCAGCAGCGCCAACATCAGATTTCGAAGAAAGAGTAGTTGCGATTAACCGTGTAACGAAAGTTGTAAAAGGTGGTCGTCGTTTCTCATTCGCAGCTCTAGTGGTTGTCGGAAATAAAATGGGCGAAGTTGGTTTCGGATCAGGTAAAGCTGGCGAAGTTCCAGAAGCTATCGGTAAAGCAACTCGTTCTGCTAAGAAAAATTCTTTCAAATTTGATCTTAAAGATGCACGCACAATCAACCACGAAGTTATCGGAACATTCGGCAGCGCTAAAGTGATCCTTAAGCCAGCTTCTGAAGGTACTGGTGTTATCGCGGGTGGAGCGATTCGTTCAGTTCTTGAGTCTGTTGGAGTGAAAGACATTCTAACTAAATGTGTAGGAACAAGAAATCCTCACAATGCAGTTCGCGCAACTATCGACGGTTTGATGCAACTGAAAAAGAGCATGGGGTAATTTATGAATAAATACCAAGTAACTTTAGTAAGATCTTCTATCAGTTGTTCTGACACTCAAATCAGAACACTTCACGCTTTAGGCTTGAAGAAGATCAACAATACTAGAACTTTTAACGACTCTGAAGCTTTCAGAGGTCAAGTTAGAAAAGTACAACATTTAATCACTATCAAAAAAGAGAAATAGAAAATGGCAGCTCAAAGTAATTTATTAAGCAGCTTGAAGCCAAATGACGGATCAACTCACTATAGAAAAAGAGTTGGTCGCGGTATTGGTTCTGGATTAGGTGGCTACTCTGGTAAGGGTGGTAAAGGTCAAACTCAACGTAGCGGTGGATCTATTCGCCGTGGTTTCGAGGGTGGTCAAACTCCTCTACACAGACGTCTACCAAAATTTGGTTTTACAAATGCCAAATTCAAAACGGTATACAATGTTCTTACTATGAAAGATCTAAATCAATTATCTGGTAGTGCAACTATCGCTGATTTAGAAAAACACTTTAAAGGAGGACCTTTTAAAGTGATCAATACTGGTAAGCTTGAGAAAAAAGTAAACATTGAAGTTAACAAAATCACAGCCCAAGCTAAAGCGGTTATCGAAAAGCTTGGTGGAACTGTTAAGCTAGTTTAAAAAAAGGATTTTTGTGTCAGTAGTTGGAATGCTTAATAATAGCGATTTACGGAAGAAGATATTATTTACTTTAGTAGCTCTATCTATTTATAGAGTGGGTGTTCACGTTCCAACTCCTGGAGTGAATTCTAAAGCGGTTATGGACCTGTTCAACAGTAATGCGACTGGGATACTAAGCTTTTTCAACTCATTCACTGGCGGCGCGCTTTCTCAATTCAGTATTTTTGCATTGGGAATCATGCCTTACATTTCGTCTTCAATTATTTTCCAGTTGTTGAGCTCAGCTCTACCGCAGTTGGAACAGTTGAAAAAAGAAGGTGAACCAGGACGTAAAAAAATCACTCAGTACACTCGTTACTTCACACTAGTTCTTGCGATCATTCAAGGTTTCGGTATGAGCAAGTTCTTGTTGAGCCAGCGGGGAACTGATGGCCAAATGTTAGTAAGCTCTCCATTTGTTGGGGTATTGCCGTTTGAATTAGTAGCGGTTTTAACGCTAACAGCTGGTACTTGCTTCATTATGTGGCTGGGTGAGCAGATTACAGAAAGAGGTATCGGTAACGGTTCTTCTTTGATTATCTTTACAGGTATCGCAGCTGGAGTTCCGAACGGAGCGCAGCAGTTGTGGGCACTTTTTGATAAAGGTGAAATTTCGTTTATTAAGGTTTTATTGCTTTTGTTGTTAATGGTGGCGGTTATTGGGTTTGTTATCTTTATGGAGACAGCTCAACGTCGTTTAACTATTAATTATTCTCAACGAAATTCGGGTCAGAATAATCGTCCAGTGACATCTCATCTGCCGATTAAAATCAATTATGCGGGTGTTATCCCTCCGATTTTTGCGAGTTCAATTTTGATGTTTCCAGCGACTGTTGCTCAATTTTCTCAAATCGCGTGGTTACGTTCAATACAAGAGACTTTGAATCCAAATGGTGTGTTCTTTAATATTATCTTTGTGTTGTTGATTGTATTCTTTTCATTCTTCTATACAGATATTATTTTCAACCCAAATGAGATTTCTGACAACCTGAAGAAAACAGGAGCTTTTGTTCCCGGAGTTCGCTCTGGTAGCTCGACGTCTGCTTATATTCAGGAAGTTTTAAACAAAATTAACGTACTAGGTTGTGTATATTTGAGCTTCATCTGTATTATGCCTGGTTTATTAACATCTCAGTTAAATCTGCCGTTTTACTTCGGCGGAACATCGCTTCTGATTTTGGTGGGTGTAGCGCTTGATACAGCTCAGCAGATCAACTCGTATATTTTAACTCAGAAGTACGAAGGCTTCCTGAAGGGTAAAAAAATTACCTCTCGCAGGGTCAGCTTTAATTAGATATAGACTTTTTTACAATTAATAATTAATAGGAACGATATGAAAGTTAAACCATCAGTAAAAAAAATTTGTAACAAGTGCAAGATCATTAAAAGAAAAGGTGTTGTCCGAGTTATTTGTTCAAACTCTAAACACAAGCAAAGGCAAGGGTAATTAAATGGCAAGGTTATTTGGTGTCGACTTACCTCGAAACAAACGCGTAGAAGTAGCTCTGACTTATATTTATGGAATTGGTCGCACGCGATCAAAAGAAATCTGCGAAGAAGCAGGTATCAGCCCAACTCTAAGAACTGAAGGTTTAACTGACGAGAACGTAGCAAAAATCCGTTCACTAGTTGAAGCTGGTTTCAAAGTAGAAGGTGATTTAAGACGTGAAATTGGTCTTTCGATCAAGCGTTTAACTGATCTTAACTGTTACCGTGGTATGCGCCATAAAAAAGGTCTTCCAGTTCGTGGTCAGAACACTCGTTCTAATGCACGTACTAGAAAAGGTCCTAAGAAAACTGTCGCGAACAAGAAAAAAGCAGTGTAGGTAAAAAATGAACGTAGTTGAGAAAAAAGTAGTTAAGAAAAAAACTAAGAAAAATGCTCCAAACGGAATGTGCTTTGTACAGGCTGCTTTTGGTAACGTTATTGTAACAATCACGGATTTACGTGGTGATACTGTTTCTTGGTCATCAGCTGGACATTTAGGTTTCAAAGGCAGCAGAAAGGGAACTCCTTTCGCAGCTCAAGTAACTGCCGAAGATGCAGCTAAAAAAGCAATCGAAGCGGGAATGAAAACTGTTGAAGTTTTCTTAAAGGGCCCAGGGGCCGGTCGCGAGCCTGCTATCCGTGCCTTAGCTGGAACTGGTTTGAAAATCCTTACTCTTAAGGACATCACTCCAATCCCACATAACGGTTGCCGTCCGCCAAAAAGAAGAAGAATCTAGGAGTTATTGATATGAGTTGCGTAGTAAACAGCGTTTGCAAACTTTGCAGAAGAGAAAACTTAAAACTATACCTAAAAGGTAGCCGTTGCTTAACAGATAAATGTGCTTTCGAAAGACGCCCTTATCCTCCGGGACAACACGGCCAATCTCGCTTGAAATTCTCTGAATTTGCATTGCAATTACGTGAGAAACAAAAAGCGAAGCGTTGGTACGGTCTATCTGAAAAACAATTCGGTTTAACTTTCGATAAAGCGTCTCGCGCAGATGCTACGACTGGAACTGAATTACTAAAACTATTAGAAATGCGTTTAGATAATGTTGTTTACAACATGGGACTTGCTAACTCGCGTCGTCAAGCTAGACAATTAGTTCTTCACAAACATTTTACTGTGAATGGCAAAATCGTAAACGTTCCTAGCATGATCTTGAAAAAAGAAGATGTAGTTAAAGTTACTGATGCAAGTGCTGGAACTGAGTTTTTCAAAACTATGGCTACAGGATCAAGAACTGTTCCTGCATGGTTAGAATCTTCTATTGAAAAATTAACTGGAAAAGTTAAAGATGCTCCAGTTAGAGAAGATATTACGTTGCCAGTTGAAGAAAACATGATCGTTGAATACTACTCAAGATAAGGTAGGGGAAATGCAAGAGCACTATTATAAATTTTGGAGAGAGTTAATTAAGCCGAAAAATTTCGATACTGATCGTGAATCTTCACGTGAAGACTATGCGAAGTTTACAATTAGACCTCTTGAAAAAGGTTATGGAGTTACTATTGGAAATTCTTTAAGAAGAATTTTACTTAGCTCTATGATGGGTTCTTCGATTACTGCTGTAAAATTTGAAGGCGTTCTTCATGAATTCTCTTCCATTCCAGATGTTTTAGAAGACGTTTCTGATATTATTTTAAATTTAAAAGAAATCAGATTTAAAATGTTCACAAGTGAAAATGTAGTTCTTCGCGTATCTAAAAAAGGTCCGGGAAAAGTTACGGCAATGGACATTCAAACTAATGACAAAATTCAAATTTTGAATCCGGATTCACATATCGCGACTCTTGGGCCAAACGGAAATTTCAATATGGAAATTATCGTTGGTTACGGACGTGGTTATGTTCCGGCGGATGCAAAGACAGAATCTTTCCCAGTTGGATTTATTCCAGTTGATTCTCTTTTCAGCCCAATCAAAAAAGTAAACTACAGCGTACAAAATGCGCGTGTTGGTCAACGCACTGACTACGATAGTTTAATTATGGAAGTTTGGACCGATGGATCAATTCGTCCAGAAGAAGCTTTATCGTTATCTTCAAAAATCATGAAAGATCAATTACAAGTGTTCATGATTTTCGACGATTCATTAGAGCCAAAAGAAGAAAAACTAGATAGTTTCTCTCCTCAATTAAATGATAATTTATTCCGTTCAGTTGACGATCTGGAATTATCGGTTCGATCTGCAAATTGCTTGAAAAACGCAAACATCAGATTCATCGGTGAACTAGTTGTTAAGTCAGAAGCGGAAATGCTTAAGACAAAAAATTTCGGTAGAAAATCTTTGAATGAAATTAAGGAAATCCTGACTGAAATGGGTCTTGGCTTAGGAATGAAAATTGATGGATGGCCACCTCCGGGATGGGATCCAACAAGTGGTAACTTTAAACGCGATCAGCAATAAGTAAAGTAAGGGTTTTAATATGAGTTCTCATGCTAAATTAACAAAAAGATTTTCTAGAAGAAATGGTCCTCGCAAAATGTTGATCAAGGGTCTTTTAGTAAACTTAATTGAAAATCAAAAGATTGTTACAACTGAAACAAAAGCGAAAGAATTAAAAAGACATTTTGATAAAGCAGTCACTTTAGCAAAAAAACAAAATTTAAATTCTCTTAGACTTTTAATGGCTCGCTTGAGCAACAAAGATGCTGCGAAGAAATTATATTTCGAAATCGCTCCCGCTTTGAAATCAAGAACTAGCGGTTACACTTCAGTAATCAAAATGCCAAATCGCAAAGGTGATAATTCACCAATGGCGTTTATCCAGGTATTATAGTTTTTACATATATAGGTACTGTATTTCTAAAAGCCACCTTCGGGTGGCTTTTTTTTGGCTTTTATAGGTTTTTGCAGGTTTAAAAAAATAAAGAAAGTTACATTTTTTTGTTTGACGAACCCCCCAGGATTTTATACACCTCTGTCTCACACAAATTTCGGGGGCATAGCTCAGCTGGGAGAGCATCTGATTTGCATTCAGAAGGTCGCAGGTTCGATCCCTGTTGCCTCCACCAAACATCCTTTTATATATTAGGATGTTTGGAGAAAAGACTCCTCTGTATAAGAGAAGTTAAAATTTGTGAGTTTAACTTAAAAAAAGAAATTTTAATAAGTTAAATAAAAAGTGTTGACAGCAAAACACTGAATATATAGAACGTCGAAATCGCTCTTTGAAAACTAAATAGCTAGCAGAAATAAAATATATAGCTTTAAAATTAGCTCAAAAAATTTTTTTTGGAGAGTTTGATTCTGGCTCAGAACAAACGCTGGCGGCGTGCCTAATACATGCAAGTCGAACGGGGAAAGTAGCAATATGAGTACTAGTGGCGCACGGGTGAGTAACGCGTGGGTATCTGCCTTGAAGTGGGGGATAACAAGTCGAAAGATTTGCTAATACCGCATAAGACCACTTTTATTAGTGGTAAAAGATTTATCGCTTCAAGATGAGCCTGCGTAAGATTAGCTAGTTGGTAGGGTAATGGCCTACCAAGGCGATGATCTTTAACTGGTCTGAGAGGATGATCAGTCACACTGGAACTGAGACACGGTCCAGACTCCTACGGGAGGCAGCAGTAGGGAATATTGCGCAATGGGGGAAACCCTGACGCAGCGACGCCGCGTGAGCGATGAAGGCCTTCGGGTCGTAAAGCTCTGTCGTATGGGAATAAAAAAATGAATGTACCATGCAAGAAAGGATCGGCTAACTTCGTGCCAGCAGCCGCGGTAAGACGAGGGATCCTAGCGTTGTTCGGAATCATTGGGCGTAAAGCGGGCGTAGGTGGCTTTTTAAGTCAGTTGTGAAAGCCTGAGGCTTAACCTCAGAAGTGCAATTGATACTATTAAGCTTGAGTGTGGAAAAGGTAACTAGAATTCCTGGTGTAGTGGTGAAATACGTAGATATCAGGAGGAATGCCGGTTGCGAAGGCGGGTTACTAGTCCAACACTGACACTGAGGCCCGAAAGCGTGGGGATCAAACAGGATTAGATACCCTGGTAGTCCACGCCATAAACGATGAATACTCGTTGTTGGAGGTATTGACCCCTTCAGTGACTAAGCTAACGCGTTAAGTATTCCGCCTGGGAAGTACGGTCGCAAGATTAAAACTCAAAGAAATTGACGGGGGCCCGCACAAGCGGTGGAGCATGTGGTTTAATTCGATGCAACGCGAAGAACCTTACCTAGGTTTGAAATAGTCAAGAAAAGTACGAGAAATCGTCTTCCAGCAATGGCTTGATTACAGGTGCTGCATGGCTGTCGTCAGCTCGTGTCGTGAGATGTTGGGTTAAG
>CAWVRN010000005.1:0-183292 GCA_963932905.1 uncultured Bdellovibrio sp. | reverse complement strand
CTTGATTTGACGATATCTTAATTGGCCTTAGCCGCAGGCTAAGGGGCCAGTTCATGATTTCTTGCTTCCGCCCAAACACTCGGGGCTGTCATAACCGCCATGTCGTTTCTCTTTGTCCCACTCCGAAGCAGTGTAAGCTCGAATGGAAAGAGCATGAAGACCCGATTTTAGTTCATCGGCCAGAATAGAGTATATTTTTTGATGACGCGCTATTTTAGGCAAACCTTCAAACATTGGCGATACAACGATGACTTTGAAATGGCTTTCGGATCCCTCAGGAACACTGTGGTTTCCCGATTCATCTTCGATGTGCAAAAAAGTTGGCCTTAATTCTTCGGATAGTTTATCGTTTAATCTTTGATTTCGCATACTCAAGACCGATCTTAGCCAGCGTCACTGGTGTTGAATTCAAAACATTTTTCTCAATGCTTTTTGCTTTAGTCAACGCCTTCGATGCTAAAATCTGTGCGAGAGGATGTCCTACCGGTAACGATTCAAATTTACCATCATTCACCCAGTCACCCGCGACGCGTTCAACTAAATCAAATGCTTTTGGCGCCTTGGCTTTCAAAATAAAACTACCTGGGAAATTTAGCTCAAATTTTTGGCCTTCAGAAAACGATTGGAATGATTCAGGTTCTGCATCGTGACCCTCATTCTGTTTCCCTTCACCCTTTGAAGGTTTCACAAATCCCTCGTCATCAACGCCTGAGGCCACCGATGAGGTCTGAAACTCTTCCGAGCCCCCTACCGGTTGACCTTTAGTTTCGACGGCATCCGCATCCAATTGACTCGGACGACGCTTTTCGGCCTTAGGTTTTTCAGCGGTCACGTCCTCAACTTCATTTTCCTCAGCTTCATCCGCATGCAGACGTTCATTCGAATGCTTCTTTGGAGCAGCATGATGAGCATGCCCGTGCTTCTTTTTTTTCTTACTTTCGTGGTCTTTTATAGATGGCATAAATTGTCCTTCTCAAGTTTTAGAAGCTCCACTGTGACTAAATGGTAATCTTCCTTCGCCGACGATTTGGACGAATAGATCGATTTCGATGTCGCCAAGGTGTTTTTAGCGTCTGAAGAGACGCGAATATAGCTCTTAAGTAAAATATCCGGGTATTTTTGAATAAATGCATCTAAATACTCACCGCTCATTTTCTCACGCGCATCATATTTCGTAAAAAGCACCTTAATATCAGCTTTGATCTTGAAATCTTTTTTGATGTCCTGCAGCTCTTGATAGTTTTTCTCAAAACCTAGGATCGAGAACTTATCAGGGTTCACCGGAAGAATCACCATATCACTGGCCACCGTCACCGCCGTATTTGTCGCCGACAATGCGGGCGCAGTATCAATGATAATTAAGTCGTAGTTAAGACTAATTTGATCGAGCTGACTTTTTACAGATTCTGACCAATTTCTGTTGGAATTGATCATCGCACGTTCCAAAACGGAATTGTTCAAACTCGAAGGAATCAAGTCAATATTTGAATTGATTGGTTTTATTGCCGATTCAATCGATACTTTCTTTTCAAAAATATCTAACCACACCGGTGCTGTTTCGTCCGTATGACCTAAAGCAAACGTCAGATTGGCTTGTTGATCTAGATCGATAAATAAAACTTTCGCTCCCAGCATCGAGGCCCGTAGACCGATGTTCAATGCGGATGTAGTTTTGGCCACGCCACCTTTTAACATTTGAAATGAAATTACTTTTTTAGGGTATTTAAATTCACGCTTACCTAAATATTCTCGAACAAGTTCGGCCGGCAGATAACTTAAGTTTTGATTCAATCCAAAATGGATTGAAAAATCCGCTTTCAAGTCAGCTAGTGACATTCCCACGACTTCGGCCAAATCAATCGCCGACAAACACACCGCTGATTTCGATGTTAAACTCTGACTCTCTTCAATCATTCGAATCATAGAATCCCTCCGTAGTTATCTATAACATAGGAAGGATATTTCCGAAGGTCAATTTTTAATAAAGATAGATTCACCCTCTTTTTCGATTGTGAATTTAGTTTGAATTAAACGCTTGATGTAATTGCGAATCACTTCGATATCGTACTCTACAAAGTGCTCATCTAAATACAAATCCTTCAGTGGAATCACGGCATGACCGCTTCTGGAATGGATCTCGGCCGCAAAATCACCAGTGAAGTAAACTAATAGCTCTACCGAATCTTTGTCTAATTTTGCAATTTCCACAGAGCGAATTTGTAATTCACCAGAAATAGATTCCGCCGCATGGGGATGTACTTTTTCGATCGCCAGTTGATACTTTTTTGGCAGCTTGATTTCCGTCTGTGGCGGCAACCCAAAAACGCCGGTAAACAATGTATCTAAAAATTTCCATTGATACGCATAGGCCATCGAGCAATGAAATCCATCTTCGAATTTATAAAAGAACGTATTTTCGTGAGCCTTAGCGGCTAGCTTTTCATAATTATCTTCAGGGAGAACAATCGGATCTGTTTTGGTTGCTATCGCATAGAAATTATCAGGCAGTCGAGTTTGTTCGTCAAAAAACTGGTAGTCCTTGGTGAAATCACCCGAGTAAAACTCGGACGGCACATACTTTAGCCAGTCTGGTTGAAATTTATAATTTTTTTCAAACCACGCCCAGGCACTATTCACCCAACGCGGAGTCAGTGAAAACAACGCCGACCAGAAGGATGGCAATTCAAAGTTCTTTTTTCGTTCTAGATCTTGAAACCGACGGCTGCTCCACAAATCGATCAGAAATGGTTTAACACCACTTTGCATTTGCACTTGGAACGAAGCCTTTAAATCCACTACTGGACAAAACAAAACTGTTTTATCAAAATACTTATGATTTTCTTTTTGATTGATTAAGCTAGACAGCAATACACCGTTCGCTCCCAGGCTCATACCCATCAAATGAATTCTACCTACCAGGCCCGACAATCGAGGATGTTTTCTGATTTGTTCAATCAAATACAGGTTCTCGAAAGCTTCTTTTGGTCCACCGATCATGACATTTTCGTTATTTACAAAATGATCACCACTAGTTGAATTTTCTAAAACAAGAATGTGATAGTCGTTTAGTTCCGTTAACATGAACAGAATGTAACGTTCAGCGATTAATTCATCGACATTGGCGTAAACTCCGGGACGAATGACGATTAAATCGCGCTTTTCTTCCGAACGCATTCCCCACAAGGCGCGCGTCTTTATACCGTTAGGAAAATTCAGAAATGAATATTTAAAGAAAGGATGACGATGAAATGATCCACGCTGCGAAATAATTTTAAGTACGTTTATCACGTTATTTTTAGAATACACAGGATGACATCGCTGGATAAAATCATCCAACACAAGTGATTTCGACTTTAATGGTCCTGTTGCCGCCAGCGCGTGATTCAACTCCGCAAAAGAACAATCACTCGTCATATCCCATACCGTCCCAGGATACCAACCCAACAAGCCTTCCAACGCTTTTCGCAAAAATTTTGGATAACGAGATTTCACATCGGGATTATTCTGATAACTCATTTCCATTTTAACAAATTCGTTATCAAACGATTGCCAAAACTCTGGATTATGGCCCCATGCCATTGAGGCTGAAAGCAAAGCGGCTAAAAACAAAATACGCATTTTCATATTATAATTTTTTTGCATCCAACGACTTTAAAAAATCGGAAACTAATTGAGTTCGTTTTTCGCCGGAAACAGGGCGAACTCCACGCGGATATATTTTATAAAGCTCTGGATTAGCATCTAGTAAAAACCGCGACAGAGCGACTTTCTTAAACGAGCCATTCTTTTTACGCTCAAGACACTTCGTCATC
Organism: uncultured Bdellovibrio sp.; assembly: GCA_963932905.1. Classification (GTDB taxonomy): domain Bacteria; phylum Bdellovibrionota; class Bdellovibrionia; order Bdellovibrionales; family Bdellovibrionaceae; genus UBA2316. Next base: position 179,480 of record CAWVRN010000005.1, on the reverse strand, counting down.
AGCAAATACTCTTGAGCCCGCGTGATACCGACGTAAAATAAACGTCGTTCTTCATCTACGTCTTGCCCCAGATTTTTATGCGGCAACAAATCCTCTTCGATCCCACATAACATAACGACCGGAAATTCTAACCCTTTAGACGCATGCAACGTCATCAGCTGCACTTTGTTTTCTTCTTCATCACCGGCCAGCATTTCATCACGTAACATCAAACGGTCTAGAAATTCCTTCAACATAAACAAATTCATGCCGTTCTTCTCTAAAAACGAAAACAAAATTCGGGCAAAGATTTCAACTAAGCCCCATTTACGTTCACCAACGGACGCATCTTCAGATAAACTGTACACATACTCACGATAACCCATTTCACGAAATGCTTCCAAAAATGAAGTTTCGTTCGATCCCGGAGAAACCAATTTCTTTGGCAATTCAGATAGGAAATAAAGCAATCCATCGATACCCTCGCCCGCTTTAGCAATGATATCTTGTTCTCTCCAACGTCGGCATGATTCGCCGAATGTAATTTCATTCGCTTTGGCAAAATCATTCAGCTTTTCAATCGTGGTTTCGCCAATCCCGCGCGGAGGAACATTTATGATACGTTTTAGAGTTACATCTTTGCTTTGGATCGCCTGCCGAATGAACGCCACAAGGTCTTTGACTTCCTTACGTTCAAACAAGGACGAACCACCCGTAATAGTGTATTCAATTCGATTTTTCTTTAACGCACTTTCTAACCATGCGCCTTGGGAATTCGATCGATATAAAATAGCAATATCTTTGGCTTTATAGCCCTCTTTGATAAAATTTAAAATTTCCGCAGCAATGAATTCACTTTCGGCTTCTTCATTTTCCAAAATAAATAATTCAGGAATATGATCTTTAACTTTCTTGCTTTCAGATTTTAAAATCTTACCGTGGCGAGATTTGTTTTTACTGATCACATCGTTCGCAAAATGCAGAATGGACGAAATCGAGCGATAGTTCCGTTCCAGCTTAATCACTTCACAGTTCTTGTGTGATTTAGGGAAGTTCAAAATGTTTTGAACTTCTGCCCCACGCCAACCGTAAATGGATTGATCGTCATCACCCACGACCGACAAATTATCATGGGGCCCGATCAAATGATTGATTAACTTCATTTGAGTTGAATTCGTATCTTGGAATTCATCCACCATGATCTGCGTATACTGAGCTTGCACCTGAGCTTTGATATCTGGAAATTTATTAAATAGCTCTAAAGGTTTTAACAACAAACTTTCAAAATCAACGACGCTCAACAAATTTAAACGCTTCTCATACTTAGGCGCTAGAATCTCGGCCATTTGGTGATATTCATCATCAATTGTCGAATTGTGTTTTTTATTGCGAATATTTTGAATCAAATTGTACAGATGCTCAAGATCGTATTTATCACGACCAACGACTTTGATTTCTTTGAGCATCTCTTTCAAGATAGCAAAAGAATCTGATGTGTCGATGATACCGAAGTTTTCATCCAGTTCGAGTTCTTTGTGATATTTTTTTATAATTTGAAGACCGAACGAGTGAAATGTACCCGCCGATATTTTTTTTGCGGACTTGCCAACTTTAACAGATACCCGATGTTTTAATTCGCGGGCGGCTTTGTTCGTGAATGTTAGAACCAGAATTTGTTCTGCCTTGGCGACGCCTTCTGCGATCATACGTCCCGTTCTTGATACAAGAACGGTCGTCTTGCCGGAACCAGCACCCGCCAAAATTAAAAGAGGCCCATAATTATGGGCCACAGCTCGTTGTTGCTCGGGATTAAGTCCGGCGTACCACATGTAATAAATTAAGTGCGGTTATGAATAAGTAGTTTTACTTCGTCAGAAAAAACCACTTCGATTTTATCTGGCTGAACAGAACGAACAACGCCAACCCCAAATTTTGGATGATTGATTTTGTTAGCTATCTCAAACTTTCCTTTCAAACTGTATGGTTTTTCTTCCATGGCTGATAACGAATTCAAAAGATCGTTGTATTCAGTTTGATGATTAGATTTACGCTGATTCGCACTCGGTGCTCGAGCGGCGCGGGCTTTCGCCATCGCTTCTTTTCTTGCACTTGGTAGTTTGTAGGTTTTTTTTGAATGGCAAACTTCACATTCAATTTTAGCTGTCGTCGCATTCGTGTGTGCTAAGACTTTGTGGTAACGATCGATATCACATTTTTTGCAAAATGTATGAAACGATTTCGCGACCGGTGGTAATTCTGTTAATTCTTCAGCCATTCTCTCTCCTAGGATTAAAACCATTCTGGTTTTAATTTAAATTTATCAAACTATGCAATCAAAACCCTTTAGGTCTGTATATGCTCAAAGGTGCTTTCAAATCACTACTTAGGATCTCTGAGGCATTCAAGTAAAAGGGACCCTCATTATTCTGAATTTTGTTCTGAATTTCAATCATTGATTTCTCATCGGAAGGATTTATTTCAAAACCCGATTTCTCGTACTGCTCTAGGAACTCCAGGTCGACATCTTTAGAAAAAAACAATTCCCAAGTGCTGGCATTCACCTGAGCACGATAGGTCACTGTTTTCGCGTGAGAATGCACAGGAGCATAGGCCCCAATCACCTCTAAATGCCCGTAATGCGAATGCAGCCGTAACGCAGGACTACCCCATTGAGTCATTCCCGAGCACAATTCCACATTGGCGTACCATAAACCAAAGGCCTTCGATAAAAAGCCAAGGCCATAAAACTGATCTTGCTTATCTAGAAAACTATTTACAGAGCATAAATTATGAGCAACCCACTCGCCTTTATGCATCGTCGGAATGATGATAAATAAAGAAAGCGGCACATAATCAATGTCGCCGTAATCAGGAAGCTTAGCTTTTAAGCTCGCCGGCATTTTGTCTTTTTTGTAGGCAAAACCGCAAACAAACCCAGGCATAACCGCACAATCATAAAACACCCAGCGAGGCATCGGCATCGCCGACGGTCCAAATGCAATATTTTCAATATGATAAATGTACTCGGCAAACGGAAGCTCTTTTAAATCGAGCGGATCTTTGATGATAGGCGCTTTCGAGAACCAATCCAGGCGATGTTTTTTGCCTGGTTGACTGATCAGGTTTTCATCACGCACAAACACGTATGGGACGATGTCAGGATTCTGAAACCAGGTCACTTTATCTTTGAATATTTGATTTACATCCACCCTCTGATTATGAGTCTAAAGATGTTTATCTCCAAGTCCTAATTTTGTTCTGCTGCGACGAGGAGCATAAGGAAATTTTTAGCGATCTAATTTGTCAAAAGCAGTAGCATCCAGCTCATCTAGCCGCTCCTCGGTTCTGCGGAAGAATACAGACTCTTAATCAGAAGAGCTGACCGGCCATCAAACTAACCCGTTTTTATATTTTGTTCTCTGGAGGAAAGAAGTTTTGTTCAGACTAAGGAACTAGAAGTTAAAGAATGCAAAACACGCTCAGGATATTTTCTTGAACACATTTGCAAAGGGATTGAATGCAAAAAGTTTTCGACTCATTCATCGATTTTCAGAAAAGCTTCAAAGTCTGTAGGCATAGCCTACCAAAACGTGTCAACAGAGTGCTTACATAATGTCCCAAATGAAGTCCCATGTATCAATTCAAAACAAATAAATTCACCTTAACAGTTTTTTAACACCTGCCGATGAGGTAGGCATGGAATCAGGTCTACCAACTCTTGCCATAATTACAAAGAGCGAGCTTATGATCTCACTTTTAGAGGTCGAAGCTCGAAAGAACTTGCTCGAATTAAAACAATTTTCTGATGTAGACACATTTCACCGTTGGGTCTTAGGTAAAAAACTACATGGTGTTTTGGTTGATTTTCTATGTGGAGCAAAAGCAAGTGCCGTTGCACGTGAATTTTTGTATACGATCGAACGACACTTGCCTGTTTGCCGATTTAGAGTAGACCCAAAAGATTTCAGTTTCTCGGGACAAATTAAATCTGATTTTTTAGCAGGTGACGAACTACTAAGCCAATTTATAAAAAAAGCGCTGAGTTCAGACACAGGCCGACAGATCAGAAAATCAGAACGAATCGAAAAAAACTTAAGCATCAGAGTTCTTGAAAGTCCTAACGATCAAAACCAATTTATAACCAAGGATATTTCTTCAAACGGACTTTTTATGATCGCAACCCAAAATTCTTTCTCACTTGGAGACTCACTAAAGTTAGAAATATTAGAGCTCCAAAATTCAGAACCTTTTGACGCTGAAGTACGTTGGCAACTGAGATGGAACCAATGCCCCGGAAAGGTTCCAGGTGTGGGCATAGAATTCAAAAAGGTAACATATTCGCAACAAAATGCGTTGGATAGTCTTCTAGGATTAAGGCAAAAAGACGAAACAGAACTAGAGGCATTTGTAAAAACGTTTGCTAGCTAAAATTTTTAGGCCGATAGATTAAGTTCTGAATTCAATAGATTTTCGTATGCCCTCACTCACAGGCGGGAAAATGAGCTACTCAATGACGGGGCAACTAGAAACTATCACTGAATATCTTCATCAACAATTTCAAATTTAATTTGTTTTAAACGCTCACCTAAATCCAGATTATCCAGGTTATTGAATAAATAGTTCTTTCGAATTTCTTTGGTCTTTCCGAAGTACCTAACAGTGTAAACAATTTCAACTCTTAGAGCACTTGGTTTGCTTGGCGATGAAATGATTGTTTCATTAGCCTTCGTCTTTATTCCGTCACCAGCTGGAGACGAATCGTATCTTACCCAATCTAAATCACCAACAACTTTTCCGTTTTGATCCTGAAGAAAATATTTAAGCGTCACATATACGTTTTTTAAAGTTGAATCGCTAACTTTTGACGAAACCAAAGTTCCAAACGTGTCAAATTCAAATTTTGGAACAGTTGTAATATAAACAGGATTGTCAAAATGCTTCCTAACGGCATCCGTTATATCTTTACTTCTGTCCTCCGAAGAAATACCGAAAAGAACTGCACTATCTCTACTAGTGGAAAGTCTCACTCTGGTGGTCATCTCATATGAACTAACCAGGTATCCACTGGTTTCGGATTGAAACACGAAAGCAGGAACATAGAAACTGTTGTCGCTATTTCTACTAGCCTGAACTTCGGCGCCCTTTGCCTTACACTCGGTATCGCCCAATATTGAGTAAGCCTGGCAGTAACGATCAATAACAATCTTGAAGTCCTTAGGGTCGGAATGTTTGTTGAACTCTATATTAACATTAAAGTCTTGAGTAGACATTTGAGCGGCAAAGCCATTTATCGTAGTTAAAAATAAAATTGAACAAAAAATGTTTTTCACTCTCTCACCTTTGTAAAAATGCCAACTAATCTTGTACGGCTACGATACAAAAGGCGAGCCACTTTCTAACAAACTGAAAAATTTGGAATATTAGATACTTACCACAATTTCGAAAACCATTTTTCGTCTAAAATTGATACACGTCTCAAACTTTTAGACAGCGTTCGGGCCATATCGCAATTGAGTGCAAACGTTTGAATTCTGTGGTGAGGTCATAAACCGAGAGCCGAGGTAGCCATAAACCGTGATTCAGCTACCTTGCCCATCTTAATTTGCTTTCTAAAATACTAATTAAGCTTTTAAAGGTCCCGTCATTTCTTCTGGCTTAACCCATTGATCAAATTGCTCTGCCGTCATTAGCCCTAGCTTCACAGCTTCGTCTTTTAATGTCGTACCATTTTTGTGTGCGGTTTTCGCAATTTTCGCTGCGTTGTCGTAACCAATATGTGGATTCAGTGCCGTGACAAGCATCAAAGAATTGTCCAAATGTTTTTTGATTTGAACTGTATTAGCTTGGATACCATCAAGGCAGTTTACACGGAAGCTATCTAAACTGTCAGATAGTAACCGCACGCTGTTCAGTACGTTGAATACAATCACTGGTTTGAAAACGTTCAATTCGAAATGACCATTTAAACCACCGATGGTTGTCGCCACATCGTTACCTATCACTTGCGCACACACCATCGTCATGGATTCGCTTTGAGTCGGATTTACTTTGCCTGGCATGATCGAACTGCCTGGCTCGTTTTCTGGCAATAATAATTCACCAAAACCACTGCGAGGACCACTGCCTAACAAACGGATGTCGTTGGCAATTTTCATTAATGATACAGCTAGTGTTTTCAGCGCACCACTCACTTCAACTAAAGCATCATGAGTCGCTAGAGCTTCAAATTTATTTTCAGCCGATACAAATGGAATTCCCGTCTCTTTAGCTAGGAACTGAGACACCGTTTGCGAGAAATCTTTATGCGCATTCAAACCCGTACCGACCGCCGTTCCGCCAATAGCTAGTTCATGCAAATGAGGCAGAGTATTTTTCACGCGCGCAATTCCGTGCTTAATTTGCGTTGCGTAGCCCGAGAATTCTTGGCCCAACGTTAACGGCGTTGCATCCATTAAATGAGTGCGACCAATTTTTACGATTTTCTGAAATTCATTTTGCTTTTTGACCATCGACGTATAGAACGCTTCCATTGCAGGTAACAGTCGATTGTGAATCTGGTCCGCTACGGCAATATGCATCGCCGTTGGGAATGTATCATTGGATGATTGCCCTTTGTTTACGTCATCATTCGGGTGAACATCTTTTGAGGGCAGAGTTAAAGCTAACATCTGCATCGAACGATTGGCGATCACCTCGTTCGCATTCATGTTCGATTGCGTGCCCGAACCTGTTTGCCATACAACTAACGGGAAATGATCGTCCCATTCGCCTTTGATGACTTCATCGCATGATTTTACGATCAAGTCCGTTTTTTTAGCATCTAACAATCCTAATTTCTGGTTGGCCATAGCTGCTGTTTTCTTAAGCAAACCCATAGCCTTGATCATCTCACGCGGGAATCGATCGCCCCCAATTTTAAAGTTTTCAATAGAACGTTGAGTTTGAGCTCCCCATAATGCACTCGCTGGAACTTTTACATCCCCCATCGTGTCTTTCTCTGTACGGAATTCTTTATCGGCCTTAATTTCTGCTAACGTTTTTTTCATAAAATCTCCTAACATTTTTCAAATCTAACTTCTGTGTACCATACCTACGTGAGCCTGATCTGTAGGGTAAATCACCAGTTCTTGCACATTGACGTGCTTGGGTTGATTCAAACACCAACTGATCGATTCTGCAATATCGTCACCCGACAGAGGCGTCATTTTGTCATACACCTTATCAGCTAAATTTTTATTGCCAAGTCTTACGGTGGAAAATTCTGTGTTCACCATACCGGGTTCAATATTAGTGACGCGAACCTGACATCCCAGCAAATCTTGCCGCATAGCTTCGCTGATAGCACGAACCGCAAATTTAGTCGCGCAGTATACCGCACCACCGGGGTAAACCCAGCGACCGGCCACTGAGCCTAAATTCACTACATGTCCCGATTTCCTGCTGGCCATCGCCTTAACAATAGGCAGCGCAAAGGACAGCATCCCCTTCACATTCACGTCGATCATAACTTCGGCATCATCCCATTTTAAATCCTGAATCTTGTCTGTGCCCTTGGCCAAACCCGCATTGTTAACCAAAACGTCCACCATCGAAATCAAATCAGAATTTTCTTTTTGCCATTTCTGAACGGCTTTCGAGTCCGCGATATCTAGCTTTACAACCGTCACCGAACATCCGCGGAAATCCTTTTCTATATTGGCTTTAACCTGTTTTAAAATTTCCAACCGACGCGCCACAAGCACCAGCGAGAACCCATCTTTGGCCAATCGCTGGGCTGTCGCCCTGCCAATTCCCGAGCTCGCTCCCGTGATCATAGCGACCGGCTTGATGGACGGCTTATTCATTTTTTTACTGATTCTTGAATTTGATTTTGTATTCATCGGATTGAAAACCTCTTGATAAAGCACTGATAAAACTCTTGACTGAAGTCGAGTTTAAAAACTATCTTTTGTTTTATAGGTCCTAGCCAATAAACACAATAAATTTAGTTTTTAGTTAAACATTTACCTAAGAAGAAAGAGGCTTTTAGAAATGGAAATTAATTCGATCAATCGCTATCAAGTATTTGTACTATTCGTAGTTTTATTTTTCACACTACGCATCTTCTTGAAAGTTTAATCGAACTCTAGCCCATCTAGCTTAATTGAGCGAAACGATTTTTGTATTTGGGTAATAGAAAGACAGAATTTCGCGAAAATTCTTCTTCATCACTCCCATTTGACGACTACCCCACTGGCATAGCCCAACACCATGACCATAGCCTTTGCCGATAAATTCAATTTTATCTCCATGGACCCGCGACTCAAACCAAGTACTTTTCATTCTTGTCGAACCGATTTGCATTCTCAATTTCTGCGCATCAATTGCTTCGACTTTTTTATCCTTGCGTTCCACACCAATAGCGTATGAGCGCTGGACGGGATCAAATGCACTAACCAGTTGTTTAAATGGACCAAAATATTTTTCGATTTCGTGTTTAGGTATTTCCAATCGCCATGTTCGACCTTGGCAATAAGGATCTCGAACTTCCACATCCAATTGGGAATCACCAAACACTTTTTTTGCCGATGAGGTTTGACCACCACATTCGGAATGATAGTAGGCTTTCAGCAATTTTCTATTTTCATCAAACAAAACCGTGTTGGCTGTAGCATCCAAAAGTGGCTCTAGTCGCGGATCATCGGTATGTCGGTACACTTGGTCTTTGATGGAGGATTCAACATCAAACACTTGATTTTTTCTCTTTTCAGACATGAATAGAGCATACGACCTGGCCGCCACGATCTGAGCCTTTAATGTTTCCTCGGGCCAATTAGTTGGCATTTCAGATGATACGACACCCTTTAAATAGTCACGCAATTTCACATAAGCAATCACGTCAAAGCTATCACTGCGTTTATATATCTGGATGAAATCATTAATTGACTGGGCCCCAATTTTTAAATCGTTACCTTTGATAAATAAAGATTCTGTCTGCATCGAAGGCGTTCCGTCATCTTTCTTCAAAAACAGAATGCTCTGGTCCCACTTACGTTTCAGCTCTATCGATAGTTTTTTTTGCGACAATGGAGCTATGGCCACGTTACGGAACGAATCCGCTTTATTTACAATTTCCATTTGATCACCACGAATGGAAACCTGTTTCATCTTTTCAAAAATACGGATGCGCACCCACGAACTATCGATGCCTTTTGGGGCTGATAAATGACTCTTAGACGTTACGGCAAACGATACCTCCGCCAACGAAAAACAGATGAAAAAACAAAGAATGTGATGATTTTTTAAGCGCACTTTATCAGCCTAGAGCTGGCCTTGATCTCGATCCAGTCTAGTTGAGTAAATTAGGAAAAAGGTCGGTCCAGCCTAGTCGGGACGCAGCTGCTAAGAATTCGCCAAAAGACGTTTAAAGTCATTCCAGACAAATCGTTTACGCTGCTGATCGTTAGGATCCACCAGCGGAGACAAAGTTTCCAAAACCTTATGGGGCCCAGATGAATATATAGTCTCTTGAGCCGTGGACGTCTCACGAAAGAAAACAATTCGCAGGGGAAAGGACCACTGTGCTGCCCGAGCAAAAAAATCTCGCTCCGCATTTGGCGACAACCAGGCCAGTAGAACATTGTGGTCATGACCACCTATAGCTTGATTCATTTTCGATAACATTTCGGATTGACCACGCATGCGCGTTTCAAAATCGGTGTCATCACTAAAAAATACAAATACGTTTTGAAATCGAGTTTTTAGATCACTAGATTGATTATCAAATGAAAATTCAGACCAAGCTCTATTTTCGAGCCAAAAATAAAAATTAAAAATCTTCTTTGCCTCTATCCCTAGAACCGCGTCTGCTTCATTAGAAGCAGGCGTGAAAATATGTGAAACCCCTAGGACTTGATGAGTGAACTTTAAATAGGTTTTAATATTTTCCGTAGTGGTCTTCATAGTAATTGCTGAAAATTATTAAAGGGTTATTGTTTTATTTGCAATAATATATTGAGTATGTCAGATTTAGTTCACATTGAGGACTATATGAGTACTGGGACTAATCAATTCACAATCACTAAAACCAGCAAACCCTTGCCTAAACCCGCTCCGAACACGGTCTTGGGTTTTGGCAAATACTTCACTGATCATATCGCTGCGTCGGATTATTCAGATGGTCAGTGGAAGAACCATCGTATTATTCCCTATTCAAATCTAAGTATGGATCCCGCGGCATGTGTTTTTCACTACGGCCAAGCGCTTTTTGAAGGCTTAAAAGCCTTTCGCCAAAAAAATGGAAAAATCGTAATCTTCAGACCTGAATTCAACGCCGCTCGTATGGCGTTTGGAACTAAACGTCTTTCCATGCAAGCGGTTCCTACGGACTTATTTGTTCAAACAATGAAAGAAATTGTAAATGTAGAACGCGATTGGGTTCCGTCAGAACGTGGTTCAGCCCTATATATCCGTCCTACACTTGTGGGCACCGAAGGCTTTCTTGGTGTGCGCCCAAGTGAAAAATACTTATTCTTTACTTTGCTTTCACCTGTTGGATCTTATTATTCAAACAACAGTAAGGCTGTTCGCATCTGGGTTGAAACAGAACAAATTCGCGCCGCTCCGGGTGGATTAGGAGCCGTAAAAGCCGCCGCTAACTACGCCAGTTCATTGGCTGCAGCCGCTGAACAAAAGAAGCGCGGTTACGACCAAGTTTTATGGTTAGACGCGGTCACTAAAGATCAAATCGAAGAAGTCGGAACAATGAACGTGTTCTTCGTTTTCAAAAATGAAATCGTAACACCCGCACTCAATGGTTCTATACTGGCGGGCGGCATTCGCGAGTGCGCCTTAACTATTTTAAAAGAATGGAAGTTGCCAATCACAGAAAGAAAAATCACAATGACGGAACTAAAAGAACGTTATGCACGTGGTGAGTTCCTAGAAATGTTTGGTACCGGTACTGCGGCAGTCATAACTCCCGTTGGTGAACTTCAATACAAAGATCAAACATTTAAACTGAATGCCGATTCGGATACATTGTCGAACAAACTGTACGAAGAAATTTGTCAAATGCAGTACGGAGAAATTCCAGATCGTCATAATTGGTTGATGTCGATCGATAGATAGATAATAAAGATGTAAGGAGTTGCATGACGCCTTTGAACCCACTTAGAAAACTGGATAGCGAAAACGTTTGGAAAAAAAATGATGCTTTAGTTCTGTTTGGTGAACTATTTCAGCGCGGCTATGCGAATGGTCTTGTCGAAGAAGCTGAAAAACACCAAATGCAAGTCATCAAAGGCACCGTCGGTCGCCGCGAAAAGGATGAATTGCGTCCTTTGAACGCCGAAGAATTGGCCTTGGTTCAAGGGCCAATCATTAATGTGCCTTTAGAAGCTGGCTTTGATATGGATAAAACATCAAAAGGCATCAGCCCAGTGGATATGCTTAAAGACATCAAGCTTAGCGCTTGGGAAGAAGCCAAACTCGATTTTAGCGCTATTGAAGAATGCCGCAAGAATGGTGTAGTTCGATTCAAAAAACAACTAGCGCTGTACGTCGCCGAATTAGAAAAACATATCGTTCCCGGACGCAATTTTCTGCTAGCGCACTTAATGGCAGGCGGCGTTCCTCGTGCAAAAATTATCATGCCGTTAATGAACCGTGTTTTCAAAGGCACTGGCGATCGTTATTTAGAGTCAGAAAAATTCTGGACTAGTGATTTAGGCCGTTTATGCCAGTTGAACTTTATCGAAGTGACTGCCGAAACTTATCGTCATTTTATTGAAGGCACTGCTGGTTTCCGCGAAAAAGTAAAACAAGCTGGTGGTCATGTTTCGTACTTGGCCTATGGTTACCATGGAACTGAAATTCTAATTGACGGACAGTTAAAATGGCAGACCTACACGCCTTATTTACAAGGCTGGGCAAAAATGAAACTCGAAGATATTTCGAAATCATTCTTCAATCAAGGCATCGCTTCCTGTGTTTACAACTGCCCAGAGATTTTGACAAATTCGAGCTCGATTTTCCAAGGCGTGGAAGTATCCCTTTACCCATTGATCCATATGTTAGATACAGAGAACCCGACAATTGCAAAGCAAGTAAGGTCACAATGCCAATCTTTACTCAAGGCCGGCAAAACTTTGGACGACGTGTTTGATGTGATGAAAAAATATTATGCGGAACCAGAAATCATTGCGATGAACCGCGAATTCGCTCGTTGGCCAATGCAATCAACCAGAACACAAATGGAAATTATGCTAAAATGTTCTGATGACGTGTTTGAGTTGCACGAAACGCCGAAGCAATTGATCACTAGCGTTCTGAGCGAAGTGGTGTTTAAATCCTGCGGCCGAATAATGTTGAACGATAGTTTAAAACCAGCTTCCCCGGCCCGTTGGATTGGTCACGATGCGGTTGCAAAATATTATCACTAGACCTGTTGCTAATTGATTTTTTGAGCTCTAAGATAATTCCATGGATAAAATTAAAGTGGCCATCACGGGTGGCCCATCTGGTGGAAAAACGACTCTTATAGAAACACTAAAAAAAGAATTTGGTTCACAAATCGCAGTGGTTCCTGAAGCGGCGAGTATTCTTTATAGCGGCGGTTTTCCACGAAAAAAATCTATTCTTGGTCGAATTGCTACCCAACGAGCAATCTACTACACACAACGTGAATTAGAAATGATTGCTATCGGCGAATCGGAAAAGTCACTTCTTGTATTTGATCGTGGCTCACTAGATAGCATTGCCTACTGGCCGAACGATGAAGAAGACTTTTTCAGCAATATTCATTCGACTAAAACCAAAGAATTAGCTCGCTATGACTGGGTCATGCATTTAGATACGGCATCTAACGAGAACTATGATTTGTCTAACCCGATTCGCACAGAAACTCACACGGAAGCACTATTATTAAATGAAAAAATTAAAATGGCCTGGAATGGACACCCTCGCAGAATCACCATCGCTAGCGATGGTGATTTCTTAGCAAAAATCACCAAATCCATCCAAGTTATTAAAAGCATTGTGAAAGGCAAATCCTACGACGACGTATGCAAAATCATATCATAAATCTTATACTGATTGGCGTTTCTTTACTCACAACGGCAGCATTTGCCAAAGATCCTGTTTATTTCTTGCCGGAAAAAAACAATTTACAAATCTTGCCTCAAAAATTTGAATATAATTTGTTAAACGCTTCGACGATAAAAATTGGCGATATCGTCATCGATTCTAAAAATCTGTCTTTAGAATTAGCACAAGAACGCGGACAATATTCGTTCACATTTAATTGGCCTGCGGGATTATTCGAACATGCCGAGCTAGTTCTTTTTAACAATTACGGTAAGGCCATCAAGAACTACACGATCAAAAAAGAAGATGTAGAGCTGATCAAAAATACCAAAGAAGGTGAAAAATCAGAAGCTGACGGTTTACTTCGTAAAGATAAAGCTTTTTTCAAAACAGTTCTCGAAACAGAATTAATTGAACAGGTTAAATACCTGCCTTTCTTTAAGTTCTGTCTACAACGCCAAGAAGAAAACACTCGCATCGATTTATGTTCCGTAGAACTTTACCTGTCGTCCAAAGATGGTAACCCAACAATCAAAATGCGTTCTGAGAACAAAAAGAAAGCACAAATTCTGGTTAACAACGCGGACGTGGGTGAACAAGGAATTATCTTTTTGAATGACAGCACTGAGAGCATCAATTTTCTTGGTCAAAGTGAATCTGGTGCCAGGCTTGAAATTGAAACTCGTCATCGCCCAGTGGATTTCAAAGACATCATTATTTCTGACGACGGCAAATCACTAACATTAACTGGTCTAGGTTCACGCCCCGTAAGTGATAAAGATGTAACTATGTTAAACGATTCTTTATGGCAGATTAAACTACCGGCTGACTTTCCTGTGTTTTATATCCAAGGTGAAGGCGGCATTCCCATGCGCCAAGAATTCTTTGTTCGTGGCCCTCTGCCAACGGAAAGCTTACGAACGGTTTCTAGCGACCTAGTGGCATCGACGTATTCTTCGTCAGAAAAAATGTCGTTAGAGCTTCCCAAAGGCGTCAAGGTCTTGTCAAAAGATCCCAATTCCAAAGTAACCAAAGTCGGTCAAAAAATCGAATGGTCTGTTACGGGTTTAGAAAAAGGCCAAGACAGTAAACGTATTCTTTATCTTAAAAAAGATGCCAACGAATACGCAATTTACCAGTCCATCTACCGTGCTCCCGGTTTTGAGGCGCAGTTGGGCGCAAGTTATTTTTCAGCCGAGAAACTCAGTTTTGCAAATTTTGGATTAAATTACTGGCTTGGAAATAAACGTTCAGGATTGGGCATCAGTATGGAACAAGCTCTGACTAAATCAGATACTATTGATAAATGGTCAGTCACCGAATTCACTTACTGGCACAGATTTAAATCGGGCTTAAATTTTATTGACCCCTCGTTTTATGGGACAGCGCATATGCGTACCATGGCTCTTGGTAATTTATCTTTCTCCTTAATGGGTCTGGGTATTGGTCAGAAATCAGAATTTCAATGGTCGTTTATAAAACAATTTGCTGATTGGTATGGTTGGAACTTCGATTATTATACAGGTTCAAAATCAAACGAGATTGAACTGAAAAGCCTGATGTTACTTGAGTACAAATTGTATCTAGCTTTCACAAAAACGTTTTATTTCAACTACGGACTAGGGATGCAAAATATTTCGATGTCTAATTTAGATACGTTAAAAAGCACTCAAATGAATTTAAATCTTGGTTTAAATTATCTGTTCTAGAAATCGGAACCGGCTACGCCGGTTCTTTTACTTGCATGAGCAGATATCCCCCCGCTACGAACAGTATTAATAACCCCATCAAACCGTATTCTGACTTTTTAACAACTGTAACCGTTAGAGCCACAATCGCAGGGCCTAACACCGATGCGAATTTACCGATTAAATTCATAAAACCAAAATACTCACCACTTTTTTCAACGGATATCATTTTTGCAAAAAGCGATCGGCTTAAGGATTGAACTCCGCCCTGAACCAATCCAATGATGCCAGCCAAAATATAGAAATGCAGGGGGGTTTTCATTTGCGATGCCAAGATCACCGTCAATGCGTATACAGCGATGCAAAACAAAATCGGTTTTCGGCATCCCCACTTTTTAGAAATTACCCCATAAACATAGGTCGCAGGGAATCCTACGAACTGAGTGATCAGCAATGCCGCAATTAAATCTTTAGATTCAAAATTTAAGGAAATTCCATAATCCACCGCCATCGTGATCAAGGTGTAGACGCCATCAATGTATAGCCAAAACGCAAGCATGAATGTGAACAGATTTTTATCTTTACGAATTTCAAGAAAAGTATCTTTGATGGCCATCAATGCAGCTCTCGTCAATGAAGCCAAACTTTCCTTTTTTGTTGTGGCTAGTGGTGGCTCTTTTACAAACATCATAAGTGGTATTGAAAACACAAACCACCAAATCGCGACGCTTAAAAATGAAAACTGAACGGCACTGGCACCGCTAGCAAAACCAAACATGTCCGGCTTTAAATACATCACAACGTTCAACGCGAACAAAATACCACCACCCAAGTAGCCTAATGAATAACCAAAAGAAGACGCAAAATCCAAATTTTCTTTACGTGCAACCACCGGCAAGAGCGCATCGTAAAACACGCAGCTGATATTGAAAGCCATCATACCAATACCGTAGACAATGGCTGCCGCAAACCACTCACCAGCGGGAATGTAGGCTAAAGTAGCTGAACCTAAAACGCCAATAAGCATGAACAGGATCAGAAAACTTTTTCTCTGCCCCTTGTGGTCGGCCACGGCTCCGATGGTGGGTGAAATCATAGCGATGATAAAACTAGAAACACTGACTGTGGTTGCAAGTTTAGCGGTTGTTTCCACTGCGGAAAATCCCTGACTCCAAAAATGTTTGAAAAACACGGGAAAAAATCCAGCCATGATGGTCGTTGAAAAGGCGCTATTCGCCCAGTCATACAACCCCCAGCTCAACACTGTTTTGCGCTCGCTCCGCTCAAGTTGCTTCATACTATTTCCCAATTGAATTGATTCATATCTGTTAATTTTTGAATGCGTGTCAGATCGATATCAGAAATGTATTCCGCTTTTACACCGTACTCGATGAACTCAAAAAACTTATCAAAATAACCTGAAGAATTTAAAAATGCGATTGGTTTGTTATGTGTTTTTAGCTGCTTCCAGGTGATCATCTCGCAAATTTCATCCAACGTCCCAAACCCACCGGGTAAAACAACGAATGCATCGGCACGATCGAACATGATTTTTTTTCGTTCATGCATCGAAATAACTTTAATGAGTTCTGTGCAGTCATCGTTACCCACCTCCCAGTCGTATAGAAAGTGAGGAATAACCCCGATGACTTTACTGCCGTTTTTGATCAGAGCGTTTGATACCGAGCCCATAATCCCGGTGCTACCACCGCCGTAAACTAAGCTGTATTTATTACTCTTCATCCAGTCTATAAATTCATTGGCTGTTTTAGCATGCTCGGCCGTTCCAGATCGTGCACCACAAAACAATGCAATAGTTTTCATAAAACCTCAAATATGCTCAAGACCAATTAGGAAAATTTCTTTACTGATTTTACGAGTCGATTCTGGCTTCATCACCTCGACTCGTTTAAATTGTTTTTTCATCGCAGTTTGAAAGTCTTTAAATTCATCACTGTGAAATAACTTGCATACAAAACTACCACCTTTACGTAAGTAGTTTGTAGAGAACTGTAGCGCCATTTCGCACAACTCAAGTGAGCGCATTTGGTCAGTTAAACGAATGCCCGTTGTTTTAGGGGCCATATCGGATAAAACAACGTCAACTTTCAAAACATCAAGTTTAGCCAGCGCTTCCGGCCAATTCATTCGAAAGATATCCTCGTGGTAAAACGTATAGCGAGGATCTTTGATTACGGTCACTTCGGTCAAATCAATCCCAATCAATCGACCATCTTGCCCTAGCTTCTTCAAACAGTATTGCGACCACGAGCCAGGCGAAGCTCCCAAATCTACGATGATGTCGTTTTTATGAATCAGTTTATGCTTCTGATCGATCTCTTGAAGTTTGTAAACAGAACGAGCCAAATAGTCTTCGGCCTTAGCTTTTTTGAAAAAATGATCTTTAGGATTATACCCCATATATTAACGCATATCTGAGATTAGTAACCTTGTCCATTTCTATCAATTGAGGTACACTGGGGCCATGGAAGTCATCGTAGGTTTAGGCATATTTTTTATCATCATCACGGCCATCTTCGTAGCTGTAGCTGTCTTTTTACCAGAATGGCTTGGGATTACCGGCAAAAAGGCAAAAGAAGTTATTGAGTCTCACCAAACGCCTGAGGAATCGACTCAGGATCCTAAGAACTAGTTGTTTGTAGGTTTGTATTTCAAAAGAAGGTCTTTCCGTGTCCGGTCCGCCACCGTAGCCGCGACGGCCACCGGGTTCTTTGCGATTTACTTTTTCTTGAATAATACGGTCACGACGTCTTTTAAATCCATTGTGAATAGATTTTCATTCTTGCGAGTTTTCTTCATCATTTGTTCGATCAAACTCAATTCACGTTTAGCAGCCAGAAATGTATTATCCATAGCCAAAGCTTTATCGAATGATTTTTTCGCATTTAGATAGTCGTTAGTAGCTTTATAGTACAAACCCATAACGTATGGATATAAATAATCGTAGCGCTCGTCGGCTGGGATCTGCATCAAATCGAATTCGATCTCTTTGATAACGGATTTATCTTTCTTTTGCATGTTCATTCCAAGTCGAGCCCACGCAATGTAGATATTGTATTGGAACAATGTGCTTGATAATTTCCCCGCTTCTTTTAACTTCACCAACGCTGACTGGAACTGACTTAACATCAATTCTTTTTTAGATTCATCCAGCAATTGATTCGCTTTAATTCTGTTTTCGGCTTCGTTTTTCTCGCTGGCTTTTTTCATCTGAATTTTAGCTTCTGGATTCAATGAATTGATAGCTGTCGAAATCTTATTATAAAGCTCGTACCAAACACCAAAATTTTTCTCTTCTTTCTTCATTGGTTCTTGACCAAGAAGAGTTTCAATTTCACTGGCGGCTGATTCCGCATCATTATACTGAGCAAGACCAAGTAATTCTAACATTTCAAAATCTGACTTATTTTCGATTTGCGCTTTGAGCTTGGTTAAATAGTCAAAGTGCTCATCCACATTATCAAACGAAATATTACGCGAGAAGTAAATCAATCCTTTGGTAACTAAGAAATGTAGGGCTTTATAGAGTGCCGCTTGATTGTATTCAGGAACACTTAACAATTCACTCAATGTAGTTTTCTTGCTTAACTTATCCAAAATGCCATCTAAGCTTTGAATCAAACTCATTTGCATACATGGATGATCTGGTTTTAACTGCGCATTAGGGATAATTTGATGCCCAGCCCACATAACATATAGATTCTTTAACCAGTTCGCGGGTAGTTTGGAAGCAATCCAATCATGCAAGTAATTTAACAGCAATTCCGAGTCGATATTAGGCTGAGTTAACTCAACTTCACTAGCAGAGAAATTCAACTTCACTGTTTTTTCCGATATCGTTTTAGATAAACGCACGTTCATTTGTTCAATCATAGTTAAATCAAGAGCGTGAGGGCTCATCAAGTTTGATGAAATCAAACGTTGACCTAAACGTTGATTGTTTTTCGATTGCAATGCTTTTTGGATATCTGTTGGACTAACATAACCACTTTGGATCAATAACTCACCGATGTATGTCGATTTATCTTCCACATCTACAGCAACAATACATCCATTTGAGAACGCTATCCCTGAAACACTACCATCATTAAAATAGATATTTAAATAACCAGAACTTTTAGTTTCTGTTAACAAGCTATATACGAATGGTAAATCATAAGCAGGAATTTCTTCGATGTTTTCGATTAATTTACGCTTTTCACGAGTCGACACCATATCCTTAGAAAAAATTTGATATAACATTTTTCGAGGAGACTCATTTTTCTTAGGCTCATCTTTTTCTTTTACAATACTGAAAACTTGATCCAAATCAAATGGCTTTTTCAAAAAAGCAGACGCCTGAGTACGTTTAAGTAAATCTTGAATGGTAGATTTGTCAGTGTAGATACCGGACATCAGAATGACTTTAAATTTCCTATCCGATTTTTCTCTTTTAAGCTTAATTACAAATTCGTCCCCGGAAAGACCTGGCAACAAACAGTCTACAAAAATATATTCGATTTTATGTTGATTTAACAAAGCATTGGCTTCTTCAGAATTGATAGCCGACACGACCTCAAAGCCGCGCTTCTCTAGCGCTTCCTGGAGGGATTGGCTTAGAGTTTTATCATCTTCTAAAATTAAAATCTTATTTTTTGCCACATTACTTGTTCGGTCTTTGAAATCTTAAACTTTAGAATTTTAAGCCCAAAAACGGCGTTATGTTTCAATAAGGGCAGCATTGAGTTTTCTACTGGACCAGAGACTAGAGGCGTCGGTCTATTTTTTAGCCAAAAATTTGAAATATTTAGACTCGATCACATCCATCTCCATAGGGTTACCAGTTTCGTCCAGGACTTTCTCAGGAGGCGTCACCGACGTGTCTGTAAACTCAGTACCGTGTCGAAACAAAACATTTTTTTCAGTTCCGCTATCGTCGTTATAATAAGGAACGTAAAACGATAGAACTTTTCCATTTTGTGGCAGAAATCCATCCACCATATTGATTTGGTCAATAATGATTTTAGGACAATTTACATAAGTCATTTTAGCTTTAGAGTTGGTCCCAAGCCATTTAATCCATTCACGAATACCGCAGGAATTAATGCTTTTAACGCTGTTTAAATCAAATTCCATTTGATTTATACCGTTTAGACTGAACTCGTTAAAATCAACATCCTCGTCAATAACTCCAGCAATAGTAATTTTAGCCGCATCGGCATTTTTATCTATTTTCAGCTCAAATTTAGACATACGTTCCCTTAGCCATTTAAATTTTTAATTCCGAAAAAAGTGACATCATCCACTAGTGTAGAGCCACTTCTATAAGTTTGCATTTTATTTACAAATCTTTCAATAAAAACATCTACAGGAGGGAAATCAGTCTGAGTCTCGACGATTGTTTTAAGGAACTCACGCTCGCCCCAAGCCGTCTCAGATCCATTTCTTACGTCAGGCACACCGTCTGTGTAGAAGAAAATGAAATCTTCAAATTCAAAGTCCACTGTTGTTTCATCATATTTCGTACTACGACCCTGTCCCAATCTGGGATTATTAACTTCATTTAAAGGAATCAAATCTTTCTTCTTAATTGGACCCGATTTCTTCTTGATTAAATAAGGTGATTCATGAGACGCATTTGCGTACGTTAGCTTTTTTGTTTTGGGATCATAACAGGCAATGAAGAATGTCATCATCAGACGACCGCGCGAAACCTCATAGATACAACGGTTCAAATACTCCATCGCACTACCCGGCCCAACATCTAAAGATTCGATAATTGCCGCTGCTGACTTGGCCGCGCTAGTAATTAATGCGGACGGAGCTCCGTGCCCAGTCGCATCCCCAATCCAGAAGAACACGCGATTATTGATCGTACAATAATGCCACCAATCACCACCACACTCGCTGGCTGGCTCATAAAATCCCGATATAGAAATTTTTTCCAATAGAGCGTTAGGTTCAGGAAAGAGTGTTTCCTGAACAGTTTTTGCCGTCTGTAATTCATTCTGCATACGTGCATTTTCTGCTGTTTGCTCTAACAAACGCGAAACTTCTCTGGCCATCAAATTAAAATTGTCTGCCAAGACGCCAATCTCGTCAGATGTTTTCACTTTAACTTGAATATCGAATCTGCCTTGACTGACTTTTTCAGTTGCCTCAAATAATTGAGTCAATGCATTCGTCACAGAGCCTGACGCAAACAGCGATACGATCGCGATCACAGCAACAAGCAACACGAAGAACACGATGGATTTTTTCAACAATTGATCCAGCGCAGACAACGCCAATTCTTTCTTTACCGCCGCCAATACATAAGAATCTCCAAAGCCAATCTCCGAGAAAGAAATGATCATTTCTTTCTTATCCATATCGGTAGTTTCTTCTACCCCCTGCTGGAAACGATTATCTTTATTTTTTAAAAACTTTAGATCAAAAACTTTTGAGATATCTTTTTCAGGAACTTGGCCAGGCCCTAAAACTACTTGGCCAAATTGATTAATCAGGAATAACTGTTGAGCCGAGCTAGTAGAAAATGTGTCGTAAAATTCTTCAGCTTTAATAACTACTACAAAGTAGATGGCCTTAGTTCCTGCGATAGGTGTGGTCTTTTCTAAAAAATAGATTTTGTCATTTTGATCTAAGTTATAAAGAATACGTTGATTTCCCTTTATATATTGTACTTCGTATTGAACTTGAGTGTCGATCTTCTTTTGCAGACTACCATAGTCTGTCTTGTTTCGGGCCATCATAGAAAGAAACGTAATTTGCTTGGTCGTTTCATCTATCTCATAGGCAAGAATAGCGTCCGTGGCATTTTCGTTTTCAAAATGGGCTTGTGCTGTACTTCCGAAAACTTTGGATGTCACAAATTCTTGAAAGACGGATTTATTATTTGAAATCACACCCGTTATCATAACCCTCAACTGCTGTGACAACGCCTGAGACAAATTACCGGACGAGTCGTAAATGTAAGCTATCTTATCTTTAGTAAAAATATTCATCGCCAATAACACATAGGTAAATAAGGCGATACTAGGGATAACTGTTAATAATAGTAAAATCTTGTATTTTAAGGAGAAAGTTCTTTTTTTCACACCTTTGATTTTAAAAGGAACTGTCTCAAAAGATAACTAATAAAGAGGCTGGTCAGGGAAAGGTCTAGTATACCTGGACCTAAATAGAGCCGGGCCATTTTGGAATTTTAAAATGTCTGGACCTTTATTTGGTAATGATTTCTTTACAATCGGACGATAAAGACCCTGTCATGCCATTGAAGTTTAATCGTACCGACAAAGTAATATTGGTTCTTGCCATCGCAATCATGTGCGTGTTTTCGTATTTTTTATACGATGATTCGTTCCTTTTTCAAAATCGCGAATCTAGAAATTCCAAAATCGGTTATATCAATCAAGCAAAAAATGATGTGCGTCTGCGTGCCAGCGATAGCTTTACATGGAATTCAGCACATAAATCAGAAGTCGTATTTGAACGCGATAGCGTATTCACTGGAAAACGTTCACAAACACAAATCGATCTGGTAGACGGCTCGAAAATCTTCCTAAATGAAAATTCGCTTGTAACCCTTGTTTCTAAAAATGGAAACTTAGAACTAAATCTACGTTACGGTAATATTCAAACTGAAATCGTTCAGTCTTCAAAACTAGAACTTAAAGCTGGTTCACAAAAAATCCTTCTTAACAAGGAATCCAAAACTTCCAAACTTGAAATCAAAAAAACCAAATTTGGCTTAACAAAAATCAAACTTATTTCAGGCAAACTATCTGTTAAACAAACGACTAACTCGAATGTTGAAGCACTAGTGCCAGAACAGCCTTTGGTTATCAAACCCACGGGGGTTGTTCAAAAACTAGTTCCGGGATCTATCACTCTAATTACGGACGACAAAACTACGTTCTTTCAAAGCTCTCTTGAAAAAACATTCTATCTAGATTGGCATAGCCAAGGTACAGAGAAAAATGAATTAACTATTGGTAAAGACAAAGACTTCAAAACCGTAGTCTTAACAGCATCTAATATTAAATCCAAAGTTTTAGTAAAAGATCTACCAGCCGGCACTTATTTCTGGAAAATATCAGGCCAAGAAAGTAGTGGCGCTACCATCACCACACCGGAAAGAACATTCACAGTTCAGTACTTAGAAAAATTAGCTATCGTTGAACCCACCGAAGGTAAAAAATTTGATGTAGAGGTAAAAGGCGACACTTCGGCTCACCGTGAACCAGTAAAAATTTCGTGGACAAATATCTACGAAACCATTCAGGTACAATTGGCAACGACACCCGATTTTAGTCAGCCTATCTATGACAAAGAGTTAATCAAATCGTATGCTTTAAATCAAATGTTAGGAAATGGAACCTACTACGTGCGCGCACGCGGTAAGAAGCAGGCACTCGTTAGCGACTGGAGCGAAACACGCACATTTGAAGTTTTCGTCCATCTTAAAGAAATCGTTAAACCAGACGTTCCCATTTTGTTATCTAAAAAGCTAACGTTCAATACGTCAGCTTCGCGATCACCGTCTTCAATCAATCCTATTGTCGTTAAATGGCAACCGTCGGCCCAAGCGACTAAATACGAAGTCGAAATGTCATTCAAAGATCCAAACTTTTCAAAACCGGTTAAGCTTTCATCGAAGACAACTCAGGTTAACTTTGTTCCCAAAGCCTATGGCCCACACTACTATCGTGTACGCGCTATTAACAGCGAAGACGTTTCTAGCGATTTCAGTGAAGTCGGCGAACTACAAACCAAATTCAACGCACCAAAATTAAATACGGTTCCACCCGTTGTATTACGCGGCGACAATCCAGACGGCGCAGCACCAGAAGCTACAATGAAGTTAAGCTGGAACCCTGTTTATCTAGCCAGCAAATATGTGGTGGAGGTTTCGGATTCCAAAGACTTCCAAGCTCCAGAGAAGTTTGAATTAAATTCTACAAGCCTAACTTACAATGTTAAAAAGACCGGTGAGTTCCATTTCCGTGTCATTGCATCAGATTCAAGCATGCAACAAAAGTCTGAACCATCTAATATTCAGTCTTCTACTTACAGCTACATCAAACGTTTACCAAAACCAGTTCTGATTGAGCCAAAAAACAAGATGACAGTATTTTTACAGAAAGAAATCGAACCATTTATTTGGTTAAACTGGGAATCTTCGTCTGATCAAAAGGATTATGAACTAGAAATTGCATTCGATAAGGATTTCAAAAACATTCATACGCGCCAAAAGCTGAACGAAGCCAAGTTCTTAATCAAAACGAAATTACCTCTTGGGAAAGTCTACTGGCGCGTTCGGCAAATCGACGCGGAAGCCGCCCGTATTTCCGAATGGACAGAGCCAAGCGAATTCCAACTTATTCATAATAAGAACGAAGGTGTATTTAAGTGAGCTACTCGCTTTTTGACTCTTTGTTGGAACCGGTATTTGTCCTAAATCCCGAGGGCCAAATTGTTTATTGCAATGAAACTGGCGCTACTATCTGCGGCACAAATCCACGCAAGCTGGTTCGCAACAAAACAACCTTATCCCAAGCGATTCGTTTTGAAGAGCCTTTTGAATACCTAACTCAACTTTCAATAATTGAAACTGCGACACCATACAAAGAATTGAAATTTAGCACTGACACTTATGAAAACGGCAAAGCACAGATCACAATTCAGCCCTACTCACCGACTCCAGAAGTAAATGAATACATCGTTTTCTTCCGTGACGTGACCCTAGAGGAACGGCTACAAAAAAAATATCGCACTGAACTTGAACAGAAAGAATCTTATATCGAAGAACTGAAAGCGGCTCGTAATCAGTTAGAATTGTATTCAAAAGATTTGGAATCTATCGTACGCCAAAGAACCGCACAAATCCAAGATTTGAATGTTCTTATGAAGGCTCTGCTAGATAGTTTAAATCAGGCGTTTTTTGTTTTCGATATTAACGGGCTGTGCGCCCCTCTGTATTCAAACGCTTGCATAGAAATTTTAGGTTCTGCACCCAGCGGACAAAATATTTGGGATGTCTTAAAAATTAAGCCGACTAAAGTAGACGGATTTAGAAACTGGCTTTTCACTGTATTCAGCGAAATGTTACCATTTGACGATCTTAAACCCTTAGGGCCAGATAAAATCCCCCATGATTTGAAAACAATCTCGCTAGACTACTACCCTATTCGCAGCGAAGACGGTAAAATCGAAAAAGTCGTTTGCGTTGGTTCTGATGTTACCGATTTAGTGGCCGCTCAAAAACAAGCGGAACACGACAGAGAAAAAGTTCAATCTATTTTGAAAATGATCCAAAATAAAAAAGAACTTCGCATGTTTTTACTAGAAACAAAAAACCAGCTTCAAACATTGAATTCTGAGTTCGCCCTTCTAAAAACTAATCCCGCTCACAACCGCGATTCCATTTTGCGTGTGCTACACACCATCAAAGGCGGTGCCGCCACTTTTTCTTACAATACTCTAAAAGAAGTAACGCACGAACTTGAAGAAAAAATGCAGCCGTCAGAAGCCGCAACTAGTCTCGACGAATCGATTCTGCAATTGAAACAAAAAATTGAATCTGAATCAAAAAACATCACTTCATTCTACAAAGAAGTCTTTGGCGAATTGAACACTCACGATGATGAAAATGTAGTTTTCAATCAACTTGAAATTCAGAGCCTGCTTAGTTTTCAAAAAATCGAAGACATCAAAAGATTTTTGGAAGAAAAGGTGTATTTCCAGCCGGTAAAAAACCTAGTCAGTCAGTTCCCTATCGTAATTGAAAAAACTGCGCAACTCTTAGAAAAATCGATATACCCACTTGTTGTAAAAAACGAAAACACTCTTATCCCGCACAAAGTATTCGACAGTTTCTTTAATAGTTTCATTCACGTTATTCGCAATTCCGTCGATCATGGAATTGAAGCACCCAATATTCGCACGAATTTTGGGAAAGACAAAAAGGGATTACTATCGATCGAATTTTCGATCATTGAAAAAAATCAAAAAATTCTGCAAATTAAATATCGTGATGATGGCCAAGGTGTAAATGCCAGTCGCATTCGCGCCAAATTAATTCAGAAAAAAATTCCGCACTCGCATCTATCTGACAGCGAAGTCATTCTCTACATCTTTAATCCTTCGTTCACAACTCGCGACAATGTTACCGAAACAAGTGGTCGCGGCGTTGGCTTAGATGCCGTGAAATACGAAGTGGATCAACTAGGTGGTACGATTCAAATAAATACCGAAGTCAGCAAATACACTGAATTTATTTTCCAGCTACCGTTCCCTGACACAAAAACTATCGGTACAAAAAAAGCCGCTTAGGCCGTCTATATTTTCAAAATGCTATTTCTTGAAATGTTTCTGATAGGCCGTTTTCAATTTTTCTTCAAATACTTTTCCTGAAAACGGTTTAACTATATACTGGGATACACCCGCCATGACGGCTTCCGTAACTTGCTCACGTTCCGCTTCTGACGTTAATAAAATAAATGGCAATTGAACAAACACTTGGCTAGAGCGAACTTTCTTTAAAAGATCCAACCCTTTCATGTTCGGCATATTCCAATCCGAGATAACTAACTCGATAGGATTGGCTTGAGCATACTGATTTTCAAGTGCCGTCCATGCCAGTACGCCGTCTTCCGCTTCAACAATCTCAGTGAAACCCATCACCTTCAATTGATTACGAACAAGATCGCGAATAGATGCCATGTCATCAACAATCAATACACGCGTGTTCGTGGGAAACATACAGCTCCTCTAAAATACCCAAATAAAATCGGCGCGAGGGCCATACTTGGGATGTGGAATTAACTCTTTCTCTAATTCTTCATCAGAATAAACACTATGGTCAACTTGACTTAAGGTTAGTACCGAAGACACCCCACGTGCTTTCAGACGATCTGGTAATCCGCCGCCATACTGCACATGAAACTCGCCCACTACTATCACAAACACATGATTTGGATTCTTTGCTAAAAACTGCGCCGTTTGCCAAGCCATGGTGTCGTCCCAAACACTTTGGGCATTGAAATAGCCATCAACTGTTTGCGGGGTTAAATGTCCACCCGCTGCCACGACAAAACGTTCACGATAACCCGCATTGCCACCTTGATAGTTAGGTGGCAGCAGGGCCCTCTCTTCCGCAGTCAAACTGTCGAAACCCTTTTGACGAATCTTAGTCGTCAAGTAACGCGGAGCATTTATTCCCAGTGTAACCCCTCCTTCGCTGGCAAGGGGAAAAAGTATTTGGTCGCGGTAAATCTCAAACGGATCACTCCCCCAAGAAACCTGTTTTAAAAAGTCGGCTTCAGATAAAGCGCCTGCTCGGTAACCATTTAAAGCCGCTTGAACCGGGTATGAAATAAATTCCATACCGACAGAAACCGTCAAACCTGCCGCCCGAAGTGCCTTCATGACCTCTAACTGGCCCGCTTGCGCCCTGGGATCATCATGTTTTTCACCAATAATGACGACGCTGCCTGGTTTTACCCGAGAGACCAAAGTTGCGATCGATTCTGGTTGAAGCTGACTGCCTGAAAAATAACCTAAGGGGGTCGCCGAGGATTGAAAAATCCATAGAACAGAAAGGATTAATGTGCTTAAAAGATTCATAAGGCCCCCTGAGTTTGTCCCTTGTCACTTTACTCAAAAGAATTAAAGCTGGGAAATTAAAAACAAATTTACATTTCGTGTTGCTAAACCTGGGTTCATTTGTTACTAGCTAAAGGCTGTATTTTTGAATTAAAGAGGTTTTTATGGCTAAGAAATCAGGACGTATTATCGTAACTTTGGAATGCACAGAAGCTCGCGCTCTTGGTAAACCAGTATCTCGTTACACTACAACTAAGAACAAACAAAAGACTCCGGGACGTATGGAATTAAAAAAGTACAACCCTAATCTACAAAAACACACTGTTCACAGAGAAACTAAGTAATTTAATGATTCTTACTGACCAAAAAATACTACAATGTATCGCAGAAGGTTCTATCAAGGTAGAGCCTTTTCGTCGTGAGTGTTTAGGCAGTAATAGTTATGATGTGCATTTAGGTAAAACTCTAGCGGTGTACAAAGACTCCGTTTTGGATGCAAAAAAGCATAACGAAATCGAAACCTTCGAAATCCCACCAGAAGGCTATGTACTGACTCCCGAAAATTTCTATTTAGGTGTGACTCAAGAGTACACAGAAACTCACAAACACGTTCCTTTCTTGGAAGGTAAATCGTCGGTTGGTCGATTGGGTATAGATATCCACGCTACCGCTGGTAAAGGCGATGTTGGTTTCTGCAATCATTGGACACTTGAAATTTCTGTGAAAAAACCAGTTCGTATCTATGCTGGTATGCCGGTTGGACAAGTCATCTATTTTGAAATTGATGGCGAGTTATTAACTCCATACAACACCAAAAAATCAGCTAAATATAATGAAGTAAAAGCTATTCCCGTCGAATCAATGATGTGGAAGAATCAGTTTTAATAGGTCTTTAGCTACCGAATCCCCAAAATACTGAGCCATTTCTTTTTTCATGTGAATACCATCACTTTGATCTGCTTTGAAATTTCCGCACGAAATCACCTTAAAATCAAAACTTTCTATCAACTCCATTAACGGGGCACGAATCTTAGCATCCTTATCGATACTTAATAACGGCGGCTCGATGAAAATTACATTCTCTACCGTTATCTTTTCTAGTTGTGCCTGAATAGGCTTTTCTAAAAAAGATTTAAACGTCGCTTTGGCACCGACACATTTTACGATATCATTTGTTCCCAGTGCCACGACCAAAACATCCGCATCGTTCATGTCAAAATCCAGCCCCACATCTTCGGGATTTTTACTAAACCCTGCCGGAGCTCGAAATTTGAATTCACAATTTAGAATCTTCAATTCACTTTTCTGATTCATCCATTCTGTTAAGAACTGCAACCGCAAACCACTAAACGCAATCAAATGCAAATCGACATCATTTGAAATGCGTTCAATTATAGTTTGTCCGAAAGTCAGTGCCGTATGTGAATCGCCGATGAAGTTTACTTTTAATTTACTCATAAATGGACTCGATTATTTTCTGTGAAAATAAATCAGCGCCCCAATAAGTCAGATGAATTCCGTCGGCGACTCTAAGTTTGATGGTCTTTTTACCGTTCTTTTTAGATTCCGTCGTCCAAGTGTCTGTGTATTTTGATTTCTTAGTGAACCATTGAAAGGCAGAAATATACTGCGCACAAGACGACTGAGTTTTGATTTCTTTGCGAACGACCTCATGCAACGATCGCATTTTGGCATCGAATGAATCAGAACGCATTCTAAGGGAACTGACCCAATAGACTTGTTTCGATTTACTGCACGCTTTCTGTAGTAACGTTCTCACTCGTAGGCTGTATTCGTCTTTCCATTCTTTAGAATCAAATGGAATAGCTTTCTTATTGATCAATAAACTTTGAGCATCGTTAGTACCAAGGAATATCAACATTTTCTCATACTTGTCTTTTTGTTTGTCCACGTAATTGACCCAATCAAACACATCGGGTCTAGACAGACCCGTGCCAGATTTAGATTTGATTTCCATCGTTGTGTTCTCATTACGTTGAACCAGATTACGCTCGAAATGTTCTTGTAAGCCCGATTTCAAAATTGAATCACCAATGATCAGAATACTTTTCTGAGTCCCCGGAGCCTTCGGTGATGGCGGATCTTCCACTTTTTGCTTGATGGACGCAGATTCAGCCGTCGGCGTACTTATCAATTCATCTAACAAACCTAATTCCGTTAAATCTATTTTTTCAACGATAGGATCTTCACTGCGGGGCCCAACTGCGGCCACCTGGCGGTCACCTATATCTGGGATCAACGGATTCTGTTTTTGTTCCAGCAATGGAATCTGAGCAACTCCCGTGGTATAACGGATAAACCGAGACCGCACACCTTCGCGTAAGGCCGTCAAATAAAACTGACCACCGATCTCTTTTAAGGCCTCCGTTAACTTTAGAAACGACGATGTCATTGGACTGGCCTCTTTCTGTTGCAACCATTCGTGAATTGTCGACAAGTTCAAAAGCAGAGTAATAACCAAGGTCATCTTGATTATCTTCGAGGACTCCGAAATGCTTTTATAACTTTTCTCTAAACTCATTCTATCTGTTCGTCCTAAAATCTAAAATAAATAAATGGCGCTATACCTTCCGGCATAAGCGCGGTTATTAACGTCACCATCACGGCAAAAATCACGGCGTACGCCAATGCTGGCAATTGCAATAGTCGATCTGAAATATTCCAGCTTCGCAGTGGCTTGACAAAATGAAAACTCATTCCAATAAAAAACAAAACTAGATACACTGGAGTCAATTTCGTTACCGGCTTCGAGAAATCAAACAGCTGAATCAAAACTTCATAACTTTTATTAAACGATTCCGCCCGGAAAAATATCCACGCAAAACAAACAAAGTTAAACACCAAAAATCCGCGAATGATTTTTTTGCCCAACGATTCCGCCTGCAAATCCCATTGAAATCGTTTTTCAAAAGCTAATCCAATCCCGTGAAGCAAACCCCACGTAATAAAGTTCCACGAAGCCCCATGCCACAAGCCCCCCAGTCCCATGGTGATGAGCAAGTTTTGATAGGTGCGTTTTTCTGAAACGCGATTGCCCCCCATAGGAATATATAGATATTCTTTTAGCCATCGGCTTAAGGAAATATGCCAACGATTCCAAAAGTCTTTTAAGCTTGTCGCACGATACGGCTGATTGAAATTCAGTGGAAATTGATATCCCAGTAAGTACGCCAAACCTATGGCCATATCGGTATACGCACTAAAATCACAAAAGATTTGAACCGCATAACAATAGACCGCAAATAACATATCTACGGAACTATATGCTTTTGGATTTTCAAAAACCGGGTCAACGATATCGACACCCAAATAGTTAGCAATCACCGTCTTTTTAAACAAACCGAGAACGATCAATGTAATAGAAAAAAGAAACGGAATTTCTGTAGTTTTTGGCGGTTGTTTTAACTGAGGAATAAACTCACTGGCTTTAACAATTGGCCCAGCCACCAGGTGCGGAAAAAAAGAAATGTACAGCAATACATCTAACAATGAGTTCTTATAAGTAAGTTCCTTTTTGTAAATATCCACCAAGTACGAAATTCCTTGAAATGTAAAAAATGAAATACCTAATGGTAGAACAAAATTCATAAATACATCGTCTTGCCAAGTGGCCGTGATTCCAATCCTAGTCATGACCTCAACTACCGTCCCTGCAAAGAAGTCGTAATACTTAAATACGCCCAGCAGCAATAAATTTAATGCGACCGTAAATGCCAGGATGTACTTTTTAATTTTAGGCTGTTCTTCAACACCAATCCACAAACCAAAAAGAAAATTAAGTGTCGGGCTTAGAATCAAAATCGGAAGAAATCTAAAATCTAAAGTCGCATAGAAAAAATAAGAGGCTAACAATAAGAATAGCTTGCGATAAGAATTGTTAAATACCAATTCCCAACTGAAGTAGAAAACTACTGTAAAAAATATCGCAAATTCTAACGTAGGAAATAACACAAAATCTCCTACAAGCTTTATCGGAAGGCCTTAGTAGGACCTTAGATAATCATGGCTTGCAGGTGTCTTCTTGGACTGAAGGACTGGTCGTAACCATATCTGAAATGATACCTAAAATTTTGGAAATCTGAGACCGATTAGCCGCCAGCGTATAATCGTCTTTGCGGTAGTTTGATTTCCAGTCTAACCAGTTCGTTACACTGCGATCAAATAGGCAAAGCAGGATGAAAGGCTTGTTACACTCTGGTATTTTCCCATACTTAAGGATGTATGTGAACATAGCTTCAAGTTCGCTCTCTTTAATGTCGCCCGCTTCCAATTGTTTACGCGCTACTTTTTTCAAAAGGAATGCAAATGAAGGAAACGCACGGATACCTTCTTTTTTGTCGATAACACCATCGGCATTGACGTCAAATTTTGTAAATATAGTTTCACCATATTGCAAGATATGTGGCAGCAAAGAGGCATCTGAAAGCGAAATTCTGGCATCCTGTCTAACTTTGTAACCCGCGGCTTTCAGGTTATTTAAAAATGCATTATCCCAATCAGTTGGATTTTCCTTTTGGCTATATGTGACGTACGAAGGCATCGAGTTCAGCACCGCTGGCATATTCTTTTTATATGAACCACGTAAACACGCCAGATCAACAAGAACGTCGGTACCCACTGTCGCCAATTTACAATCTTTCGCGATCGATGCTTTTGCTAAATCATCAATTGTGAAACCTGACAAAATATAACTTACGAATTCCGCCAACTCACCGAAACTAACAGTATCATTGCCATCCGATTTAGGCAGGAACAGGTTTGCCTCAATAAAACGGGCATCGATGAATCCTGTACCTGAACTGTCCGAAATAACGTCCAGATCCACCAACATCGGTTTAAGCTCTAAGAACACCGACTTGACTTCACATTCAGATAAAACACTGCTAATAACTTTCGTGCTTGGATCACGCTTCGCATACGATCGCAGTAGCAACCCGGCCAAAAAGCGATGCATATTATAAGCTTCTAATGTGTGCTTATCATAGATCGGACTTGCATTACGATTAAAGAACAGTCGGTTGTCCGCAGTTAAAATCATAGGATAATTTGTTTCGAAGTTACTCACAAACTCTGTCATCCCGAGTTTGAAATTCGGGTTAGTTGAACTGGCGATCGACTGTTTAAACTTACCTAGTAAAAACTTATAGTCATACTTTTGATTAATTCTGTTTTCATACGCTTGGTGAATAAAAATATTCACGCCAAGATAGTTATCAATTTCGCGATACAACTGTTCGATATGATAAGGCTCAAAACCATCAAAACGAGCGACCTTTCCTTTAAGTTCTTCAGGCACTAAAATCTTCGTGATCGCTAGCTGAATTGCGGCTTCGATCGTCGTTTTCTTAATCGATTTAGGAATGACATCAATACTTGAAAGTTCGTTAATGAACGCCTTAATTTCATAGTTTGAAATACGTTTTGATTTTCGTTCTTCAACTGCCGACTTCAAGAAGGTAACAACGTTGTATCCAAAATCCTTTAACTTCGTCTGCCATTCTAGATCATTGAAAACAACTTTGGTTCGACTAATAAAGTAGTAGTAGTCCCAGAAAATATTTAAAGCCTGTCCGATTTTTTTTACCAACTTAGTCAGGTCACTACTTGAAAGTTCAATAATTTCGCAGGCATTGTTAGATTGATTGCTTTGTTTGTCTAACAATACATCACTACCCAACTGTGCCAAGCAGGCGTACTGAGCCACACGTTTACCTAACGGCATATCTGTGCTTAACCCCGGATATAGCTTTTCGATTTCAGCCATTAAATTCATTAAGCTCTTAAAGTCATAGCCTTTTTCAAATTTAAATTCTTCATTGATCTTGGTGATCATATCGTCAAAACTCTTTGTCGCTTTTCCAAAATAAGCAAACGCTTCTGTTTGCTTCAACAATTCTGGATGCCAGCTCAATCCGTAAAATTGGTAATATGGTGTAAACTTCTCAACGATCTGTTTGATTAGATTCACTTTCTTTTGAGCGCGTAAGAAATCGTCTTTTTCAAAACCTTTTTCCGAACCACCGATCAGAACTTGTTTAATTTTCATCGCTTCAGAAATCAATGCAGGCGATGTTTTAAGCACTGGCCAAATATTTGAAAAACTCTTTAAAAGGTCTTCGATCTCGGCCTTTGTAACTTGATTGGATTCTTTGTAACTTAGCAAATCGTATAACATTTCGAAAGTCTCTTCAATAGTACGTGCCGTATAGGCTAAACGAAGACTAGTAAATTCAGGATCAAGATCTTTGATGAAATAATAGTAACGTAGGAATTGAATGTATGCGCGCGATCCCAAAAGCAGGAACAAATTCCATTCATTGTCTTTTAGCGATTCCTGATCGCCGCCATTGATCGACTTTTTCAGCTGCTTAATCGCTGGCAAGTAGTTTTGAACGGTTGCCACCCAAGACCAATTCGAACCAGCAAAACGGCCCATTTCCGTAACTAAACCTTCAAAATCATCAAAACGATAAACATTATCGTCTTTATCTACAAGGCCCGCAAAACGCTGCGCGATTTTAACAAGGTTCTCATTCACCGCTTCAAAATCTAAAAGACTGACCTCATTAGAACGTAGTTTATTTTCCCAGTTTAGTGTTAATACCTTCATGGAAGGATTAATGTCTCTAGAAATTCCTTTTAGATTATTTAACAGATCTACTAAGCGATCTAATTCTGCCCCGCTGATGAACTCGGTAT
Source organism: uncultured Bdellovibrio sp. (assembly GCA_963932905.1). Lineage (GTDB taxonomy): Bacteria > Bdellovibrionota > Bdellovibrionia > Bdellovibrionales > Bdellovibrionaceae > UBA2316. The sequence continues at coordinate 145,422 of CAWVRN010000005.1, read as the reverse complement.
TTCCACCCAGAAATAGTTTTTTAACTTTCATCAACTGTATTTGAAGTTCCGCAGAAATGACTTTTTGCTTCACTTCGCCGGTATTCTCGTCCATGAAATTATCTTCTACGAACTGTGCAATTTCGCCGGGCGAACATTTGTCTCTGACTTTACAACGAACTTTAGACTTAAAATCCTTAATCATCGTCGAGAAACAGTCCCAAGAAGCACTAACTTCTTCATCTTTAGCCGTTCCCGTGAAGAATTCTCCAAATTTGGTTGTTGCTGTATCAAAACATGAATCCGTGCGATAACCCGGCATCTGTGTTGCGGGAGGGGATTCACCAATTTTTAATCCACAGGACAAAAGCGACGCTGATAAAGCTAGCAGTGTAAGGCTTGTTACGATGACTCTAGCCCAAGACAACCTAGAAAACATAGCTAACTCCCGCATAAACACGATCATTAGCACGATTTTGATTCAAGAAACCGGAAGAATCGTTTTCTTCATCAACAGAAATTAAATCGCCGCCGACAAGTACAGCCCAGTTCTGAACGGGATAGAATTGAAATTCGGTATTTACTAAAGAACCTTTTTGACTGAAGTCACGTAAGTAAGAAACCTTAGTCGTAAAATCACGATTGAATAATTTAAATAGTTTACCTTCCGTTTTAAACAGAAGTGAATTGTAGAAATAGAATCGTTCATCAAATAAAGTAAAAGAATCTTTCTCCGAACTGGCATTGATATCGCTAATTGTTCCACCATCGATACGCAAGTATCCCAATTGAATCTTCAGATCACGAATCAAAGAATAATCGATATTATTTTCAATCATCACCGAATAGCCCTTCATCGACTCTAGGTTTTGAATAACCCATTCATCTGTTGGAATTTTAGTTTTTGGATTATCCTCGATGTAGGATGAAATGACTTTGAAGTTTTGGAATGAATACCCGATGTCTAAAGACAGGACGGAATGGTAGGTTACATCCGGCGACACCACCACTTTTACATTCTTCTCTGCCGCCTGAGCATAGCCTTCACGTTTCAATAGCAAATCATTAACTGGTTTGTATCCAGCACTTTGATTAGCCCAAAAACCTTTAGAGCGATCACCCAATGCGACGTTATACCCGACACCTGGCCTTGAAACCAAGTTGCGAGTTTCTGGAACCGATATATCGTACGTAATTGTTTTGATTCGTCCGTTGAAATCATATTTGTTCGAAGGTTGGCGGAACCAGCGGCTATCGGCGCGCAACTCACCATCTTCTTCACGAATATCGACACCCATGTTCGGGATGAAAATTGGCGTTGTTAAGGCTACGAATTGAAAATCCGAACGTTTGTATTCAAAGAAAGCACCCGTCAACCCTTGCTCTTCGGGACGTAAATAATCGATAGCGTATTTAGGTTGCCACAGACTTGTTTTCCAATAGTTATCTAAGACACTCCATTCGACTTTCTTTCGGCCCACTGAAATTTTAAAAAAAGTTTCTAAGCGATAAAATAAAAATGCTTCTTGAACGGAATAGTTAGAACCACCGTAACTATACTTACCAGCTTGCACATCTAGGCCATAACCCCAATAGGTATCATAGCTTAAACCGGTTAAACCTAAACGAGCCGACAGATATTGCTGACGATTGAATTTATCTTCATCGGGGAGCATCGTCAGATAATCCATATTCTCAAAACGGATCACGCCGAAAAAATTATTCGATGCCGGAGCTTTAGATACAGAATCTAATTTAGTAAACTGATTTGAATAAAGAGACGCATTTGCCTTAAATGTTAGACATAATAATGCGGAAAGAAGCAGAAATTTATAGCGCCCACGGTGGTCTAGGATCATTCTTTTTTATTCTCTCATATCAAGCAGTTGGAAGTAAAAATGGAATTTAAACTCCAGTCAATATTTGAATGAATTAGGACTAATTTTCGACTTAAATCGCAATGAGGTGTAATTTTTTCGCGTCAAAAGATTGTACAAAGGTCCACTTATGCCCCTTTTTTACAGGAATGCCTAATCCTTAGTCAGTTACCCCTTAGTTGGGGAAATTTGGGAACGCAAATAGTCCACCACGAAGTCCGGATCATCGAGTGTTAAATCATGACCGGCCCATGGGTGAACCATGGGTGTAATTCCCAATTTATGAGCCAAATTGAACGTGTTTTGTGGATGCACCAATCGATCATTCGCAGACACAAGTAGGTGCAATTTTTTATACTTTAAAAGCCGTGAATCAAAACGCGACTGCCCAGCGGCCACGATTTGACGAAAGAAATTCAAGCGTTTCATCGGATATTTGCGCGCCATCGCGATGTTGTGATCCAGTAACTCTTCTTGAACATCGATACTGTTGCAGGTGAAATCTAAAATCATTTTTTCGACCACCGTTTCATCTTTCAAAAATGATTTCACAATGCGTGGATAGTTTGTATAGTTGAGCCGTTTATAAAATGGCCCGGTGTCACCTAGGGACGTGTTCATAACAAACGCATTTTCGACTTCTTCCGGATGGGTCGCGAGCCAATTCAACGCAACCATTCCCCCCAGGGAAATGGCCACTAGTTGGATATTATCAAGACGACGCGCCAAAAATCGCAGATCTTCAGTGAATCCTTCGATTCGCATCGGGCTGATTTCGTTATTTCTGACTCCATTTCCAGGTGAATCAAACAGGTGAATTTTATCATTTGGAAAGGCCTTCGCTAATTTATCCGGAAATTTATGCCAGTGAAAACTACCGCGAATTAAACCTCGAAGTAGGACCCAATTCCTAACGTTTTGCATACCATTTTTCCATTGCTTGTTTTCTGTGAAGTTCAAGTTCATCGGGAGCCAGCGGGTACCAACTTTGCGGCGAATACAAGGCACGAATTAGAAATTCAAAAAATGTATTATGGCGACGTAAAGCACGACGATATCGATGTGTTTTAACCGGATTGTAAGCCCCTTCAGGCGTAAAAATTTGTAGAGGGTTTTTCTTCACCCACATCCACGAACCCATTTCTAAACACATTGGTAAAAAAACGCTGTCCTGTTGATTTAAACTCCTTTTCCAGTCATATAAATAATCCCAAACATCTCCGTGAGTCAGGTACGCTTGAGGTTCAATTTTATAAAAATGATTAGGGTACGTTTTATTCATCAACCCGATGAACGAATCAAAATAACCTAAATCGGCAAATGGTTTTCGCGTTTTCGCATAAGGAAACCAAATTTGATCTTGAAAACCAAAGCCCGAATGGAAATCCACTGTGACCGCGACTTTTGCATGTTCTATTTCTTTTTTAACATGATTCACAAGCGCCGCTGTTTCTGATTCCATATGCTCGCCGCGATACCAAGGAAGTAAATTCGAAATACGGTGACCACCTAACAAAGACGGGACTTTATCTTCTGCATCGATGGGCGCATTCCGCATAATATCGATACCGTTTGGATTAGATCGACGTTTTTTCAAAATTCCGATGGGATTCACACATGGAATGAAAAACACTCTGATTTTTTCAAGATTGTGACGAATGGTATCGTCCCATTGATAGAGCTGCGAAAATGAATTTAGTAAAGCAATCGTCACTTGTGATCCGATACGTTCCAGCCCGTGAACGCCTCCGACCAAACCCAATACCGGTGCTTTTGGATCGGTGCTGCCAAAACTGATTTTGTGAATCGGCATGCGCAGATTTTCTTCTTGGGATTCACCGATGATTTCAAATCGAGCGATGTGACCCAATTCCTCTTTCAATTGATTGATTAGTTCCAGCTCAGGAATTGTTTTTCGACTCATATATTTCATTGTCCGGTATCACAGCGAACAACCAAGGCTTAATGCCCCGTATTAGATACGGAGTCAGTCCATGGGCGGGCTAGACTTTACGATAAAATCCATTTTATTGTTAAAGATAGGTATAAAAATGCCTATCGAAAAATACGTTACCAACCAGCGGAGTTCAAATGACCAGCTTACCCATCTTCAATCAACTCTGGGACGACTACACATCTCTTAATCCAGAGGCTCTTAAGATCTACCGCCTCCTGAGTGACCAACATGAAACTGTTTTGAATGATCACGTGGCGTTTCGTACGTTCAATCTGCCGGGTATGAGTATTGCCGTATTAGCCAAACACTTTATCGATTTAGGTTACATAGAAAAAAATGACTATATTTTCAAAGAAAAGAAACTCTACGCAAAACACTATGAACATCCGGATACAAATCAGCCTAAAGTTTTCATCAGTGAATTAGAGCTTGAGAAAACTACTCCCTTTGTACGCACAACTATTGAAGCTCACTTTAAAGATTTCGATTACAGTATTACGAAAAAGCCAGAATTTTTGTATTCAGGAACAACTTGGAAAAAATCACACAAAGTATACGAGGCACTTTACAAAGATAGTGAATATGCTGCCTGGACGTATGCGTATGGATTCCGAGCAAATCATTTCACCGTGAATGTGAACCGCCTAAAGAAATTCAACGATCTTTCTAAATTGAACAACTTTATCAAAACAAACGGTTTTCAATTGAACCAATCAGGTGGCGAGATCAAAGGCACACCTGAAGAGATGTTGGAACAAAGCTCAACCATGGCGAAAGAAGTTGCCATTTTGTTTGAAGACGGTACGTATAAAATTCCCGCGTGTTACTATGAATTTGCGAAACGCTATCCGATGGCGGACGGTAAATTATATCAAGGCTTTATTGCGAAATCGGCAGATAAAATATTTGAAAGTACTAATAAGTCTTAGTCCGGGTAGCTTCAGGGGCATATCATGGTTCACATAATTGATGTCATATTAATACAACATCAGTTTGGGATTCATTTTCATTGGTGCCGCAAAACTAGCTCGTAAAGACATTAAACAGAGAGCGGGATTAAGCTGCCCGCTTTAAGTACTCGACAATTGAGTTTTCGTCCGTTTCTTTAGATTGCGACCAAAACTTGTGGGCGTCCAAGAATGTCTTTACTAATTGCGAATCGAACTGGGTACCCGAGCAGCGTTTTAGTTCAGCATATACCACTTCATTAGGCAAACCCTTGCGGTAGGAACGAGTCTGCGACATAGCATCATAGGTGTCTACAATCAGGATGATACGTGCTAGTAAATTGATTTTATCGCTAACGAGACGATCCGGATAACCTTCACCATCCACACGCTCATGATGACCACGAACGGGCGCCAAAAGCTGGCGAAAGAAGGAATCTTTTTCAGCCAACGGCTTTAAAATATTTTCGGAAATGATCGGATGATTTCTCATGATATCGATCTCTTTTGGATCAAGCTTACCAGGTTTAGCAATAATCTCGTTCGAAATTCCGACTTTACCTAGATCATGAAATAAACCTGAGTACTCGGCAACCGCTTGTTCGTATTCATTCAAACCAGCACTGAGAGCAAGTTTGCGGCTTAAAGCTCCAACACGACAACAGTGTTCGTAGGTAATCGGATCCACATAGCTAAGAGTTTGCATCAATGCTAACGCAGTATTATTCGCCCAACTTGGAATATCGCCCCATGACATGAGAATCTCCCCTACCTCCTCTATCGTGATTTTTAGGGGTTTTCTAAAGGCAGAACTCTAAAATTCTGCCTTAGTCTTGGTTTGAGACGATCGCTTTGCATTGAGGCTAGTGAAAGCGATTTAAAAGACTTTTTAGGTGATCTGTTTTGTCATCGGATGAGCCTGACCTAAAGGCCATTTCACTTGGAAAATAGAAGTAGATTCTATTCGTTACCAGTCTCCAGGATTGAGTAAATGATAGACACTGCCTATGTAAATGACACACGAAGTTTTGCCATGCTAGCTGTTTCTGTCATGCTCAACATTAATCAATGGCATGTACTTTTGGCTGCCCATATATTTTCAGTACAGGCTCTACTTTCACATCTGGATTACTCCATTCCGAATACCACTGTGACCCAAAACTTAAGAAAGGTTTTCGTATTCCCCGATTCTCATAAAATTCATCATGATTCCAACAATCCAGAAACCAATTATGGATTTCTATTTTCTTTTTGGGATTTTATTTTTGGTACAAAAGGAAAAAAAATTGACTCGAATTTCAATTCTGTAAATGCTAACGGAAAAGGAACCCACTATGATTTTTTTTAAATATTTTCTGACTTTCTTTTTATTTGCTACTGGCTTTTGTTTTGCGGACGCTGTCGATTCTTCAGATGTTGCCAAAGCAAAAATATCATCGGATGCAGCCACCCTACCTGAAAGCGCCAACATGGTGGGCGGATACAATTCGAAACTCGATGGGGGTTATGGAATTTCCGAACGAAATCAAATGTACGCAAAAATCTCGTACGTTATTTCGTTGATTTTTTGTGCAGGAACCTTGGTTGTTTTTTTCATCGCACGAATAAATGCTAAGAAAAACTACGTTAAAGCTAAAAAATTTTTAATGATTGGTCTTGCCCTTTTTGCCATTGCGATTGCGACATTCTTGTTGCCTAAAATGTTTCTATCGACAACTTTCCCAGGAAATTACGATATAAGGGCTACTTAGTTTGGATTTTGCCAGATAGATCTATCTTTTACTATATGATGCCCAGACAAATTAACTGGAGTTCCCTTGCCACTCCATGTTTGAGTTTGATAGCCAGCGATTTTCACTTTTTGAGAGACTAAATCGACATCGACTAAGCCATTAAAGCCGGCTTTTACAGCCTGGAAAGCAAGACGAAGAAGGGTTTCATCATGATCTTGACAGCCCGACACTTTGATTGGTTTTTGAATCCGCTTAATTAGTCGAGTTTCTTTACCTTGATTTGATAAATAAACGTTAATATTTTTCGCTTTTTCCATAGTTGCCTGATAATCATCCCAAACGTCAGATACGTGGGTGTTGTAACAAGGTGGACAGTAAACTGAATGCTTTAATTCAGGCGCCACTTCTGTCAGAAAGGAAAAATTATCTTCTGGCAAGATATGAGCACAGTACTTACATACTTCACTCTCACAGCAACCACATTTCAATAAAGCTTTCGTACCTTGGCAACTAATACAACTCATAGACTCGCTGTTTAGCATACTTACCTAGGCAATTCGACTCTAAATTTCCCCCGTGAAATTAATCAATGAATTCGCTGCCACCAAAGCCATTATATAGGAAATGAGGCGGCCAAGCTTGTGAAGAGCCAAGAAAATGGACGAAATCTAAGTTTTTGGGTATTTGGGTAATTTTTGGAAAGGAAGAAACATCTTCTTTTCCTCGAAGCGCCAATTCAAGCCTGGTCTTCCTTTTGAGATGCTTTTTTAAAAAGATATAAAAAAATGAGTTCCACAGACACGCGTTCAGCGCGGACGAGGACTGCCGAGGCTTTTTTATATCTTTTTAAAAAAGCATCTCAAAAGGAAGATCCCCGCACCACCCAGAACCAAGCTTCAAGGAAAAGAAGAAGTCTCTTCCCTTCCCAAAAACCGGGGGGTTCAAAAAATCTACGCCGCAGCTCCACAGCATTTTTTATATTTTTTACCACTTCCACAGGTGCACGGATCATTGCGACCAATTTTAGGTTCTGCACGAACCACAGTTTCCACTTTAGTATGATGATGGTGGTGCCCCTCACCTTCTTTATGCGTGTGGGCTTCACCGCCGACAAACACCCAATGATTATTTTCATCTTTACGAAACTCAGACACCTCGTGATGTTCTAGCGTTTCTTTTTTATCATTGTAGGTCGCCGTGAATTCTACTTTACCTTTTTTATCGTTCGCTCCGCCCTGAGCCGATTGAATTTTCAACCCTAACCATTTTGATTGTTGAGCCCATTTTTTAGTGCTGGCCATATCGAAATCATGACGTGATTCTGGCGCTAACGTATCGTGAATATATTGAACATCACCTTTTACATAAGCAGTATAGCGCGATCTCATTAATTGTTCCGCCGTTTCAGGAAACGCTGTACCTTTGATAAATGGCTCACAGCATGACTCATACGGTTTGGAATTTCCACATGGGCAATTCATATTTCACTCCTTAGGTTTCTTGTTCAGCTACGGGTTCTTCCGTTTTGCGTGGATTAGGTTCCTTATAGCCTGTCATTAATAATAATAGTTCTGCTGATGCTTGAGCATCACACAACGCGCGATGATGTTGGGTCAACGAGATTTGAAAATGATTGGTTAAGTTTTTCAATCCATAAGATTTAATCCCAGGGAAACTTTTCTTCATGCCAATACAGGTGCACAAATGTGTGCGCGAATAATCTTGTTCAATTCTAGAAAACTCTTTTTGAATAAAACCATAGTCAAATTTCACGTTGTGTGCGACGAAAATTGCACCGTCCGTAAATTGATTAAATCGTTCAGCCACTTCAGAGAATTTCGGAGCCGTTGCCACCATCTCGTTAGTAATACCAGTTAGTTTCTCGATAAACGGGGGAATCGGTCGCTCGGGATTAATCAAAGTTTGGAATTCATCGATAATTTTTCCACCTTGAACTTTGACAGCACCAATTTCGGTAATACGATGAGAATGAGGAGCACCACCCGTCGTTTCCAAATCTACAACTACATAAACTTGATTAGGATCGCTTTGCCATTTGACCCTTAAAACTTCAACATCAAAGCCAGCTTCACGAAGCAAACGAGCTTTTGACAATTGCTTATATTTTAATGAGTCCCCATCAGCCTTTACCTCGATGAAACTAATCTCGCCATTTTTCTCAAGCATCAAATCAGGGTAACCACTGTGATAAACATCAAACCGACGTGCCATAGTTCTTAAGATATGAGCGACATTTTTATTTCTGGTCTTTCTGACGAAGTCCAAAACCATTGGCGCTAGGTTTGTGGACCATTGAAACAAATCATTCATCTTACCATAGTGTTCCGTCACTGTTTTAAGGATAATAAATTCGATCGCGTTATAGTCATTCATTTGAACTAATTTTGATTCTAAAAGTACTTCATTGCGATTGTAGAAATCCGGACCAGTCAGATCTGCTGGTTTACGATCAAAAGGATTAAACAATTTAGCCATAGGACCGGTGAACAATTCATCCCAGAAAATCAATCCAAACAAACCTACCCAAAGATAGTTTTCAACAAACTGACCGGTGTAACCTTGTTTTTCATATAAATCGATTACGCCTTGCTCTGGTTTTTTTAAAAAAATATCACTGAGTGTGACCTGTTTTGAATTATTTAAAATATCTGTCAATGAACCCGTTCGTTTTTTACCGAATTTTCTCGCAAAAAAATCTTCGGCGAATAAAAGTTCTTCGTCACAATGTGGATCTTCTATTATCGCGTCCAAAACGGCCTTCGATTGTTCTACTTGTTCCCATTTGTACAACAATCGAGCCTTCCGCTCACGCGCCGGGTGACTTTGGCAGCTATTCAAAGCCAACAGCGTAATGTCTCGATTCAAATCTTCAAATTTAATCGCCACGCCCAACAACCATTGATCTTTAATAGGATTGGATGGAGCGGAACGACTGAACTCAAGTTTTTCTAAAATTTCTGCTTCAGATTGAACCTCACCAAGACGTTCAATTTCTGAATAGAAAAAATAGTCTTGTTTTGCTGACGACAAATCTGTGTATCGAGCTTTAAAATCATTCTTTAATGAATGGGCTTGGCGAATACCCAAATCACGTAATGTATATAACGTTAAGTTTCGTTGAATTTTTCCAAAATATAAAAATAACAAATAATCTAATTCTTCAAATCGACGTTGGACAAAAAGATCAGTATGCATGTCCAAATTACTTAGCAGGAGTTGATCTTGATGTGTTTGCGCTTTGATAATTAAATCACCACGAGATTCCGACGAGGCCACCCGTAATCCCGATTTTTTCAACCATTTGGCCAAATCTGTTTTGGTTAAAAATTCTGTTAAAAGAGGCTTATCTGACTCGTTCACTCGAGAAAGAAATCGAGCTTCGTCTAACTCTTTTAACGCCGCCATCGGATCTGCGATTTCGGGATATTTAGTGAACGAAACATTACTAAAAACCAAACCTTTTCGATTGATCATGCGAACATAGGCACACTTGGCATCTTCGGAAAGCGCATAAAAGGATTTCAGGAAGTCTACGTGGGCCGGTTCAAATACCTGTTGGTAGTGAGCTTCTAAATGCTGAATAAGCTCAAAGAAATGGGTTAGATAGTATTTTTCAGGTAGTACGATCACAGACATGGAGGCCTATTCTAAAACGCACGACGCGATTAGGCAAGAAAGGATAGAGCCCTCAAAGCAAAAAGCCTGCATTTCTGCAGGCTTTTTGTGGTTTGAAACAAACTAACCGGTAGAAATTACCAGCTAGCTGACACGTGATCACCTGGAGGTTACCAGCTGATCGTATCCACATCGTAACCCCATTGAGTTAGGGCTTTTTTATACATACCTTTGATGAATTGTTGAGCTTGGTGAGGTTTTAAACCCAACGCTGAAGCTGACCGGTTTGTTAGTTCTCTCATAGAAGATTTATCACCTTCACGTAGTTTGTTAACAGCAGTCAATGCATCCGAGAATGGAACGCCAAAAGCACCTTTGAAAGTTACGTCGATGTCTTTAGTTGTTACTTTACCACGAAGTGATGTAGTCACTGCGAAGTTGTTCAGAACACTAGCCACCGCTGTCGCTTGAGCTTTTTTGAAACCATATTCTTTCATTAACTTTTCAGCACCTTTAGCTACTAAGATTTTGTTAGCATCAGAGTTTAAAGCCGCAAAGTTAGTGTCTGTTGCTTTAGACGCATTCTTGTTGTTGATCGCTTGACCGAAGTTAGATTCGATTAAGTTGGCAGAGTAAAGAACTCCGTTTTTACCTAAGTAGTAAGCACCGTTACGGATATCTTCCCAAACTAATCTTGTTTCACCAGTCGCAACATTGTACCCGCCAGTACCTATATCGTAAGTCCCTAAATAGCCGCCGAATTCGCTTACGTCTTTGTATTCCCGAAGAATTCGGTCTTGATCGTAGACTGCGGCCATTCCATATTCATCAAATTCTACAAACCACATGTCGTCCGTCGCATGGCCCCTGCGGTCATAAGCGGGATCCGCGCTAACTGAAATTCGCTCCCCCGTCCTAGCGTCGAATGTACAGCCTGGAGTCGGTTCAACTGTCATACAAACCTTTTCAAATATCGTCTGGTACGGATAGTAAAGAACATTCACAGGCGAACTACCGCCGCCACCGCCGCAGCCAAAAAAACCAATCGCAAAGCCCGTGACTAGCACTAAACGCATTGCCCCTTTGAACTTAGAACTCATATTAAACATTTTTCCCCCTTTTTCCTTTATAGATAACTTGTTTCACTTTACTTTTATGCCCACATAAATGCGGACTGAATTATAATTTTATCGGTACCCTTAAAATGCTATCCCCGCAGAAATAATCAAATGCGTATCCTTTTTCGCCCAAGAAAACGGGTGTGTTGAGTGGACGACAACCAGAAGTTCTTTGCGTTTCAAGTCTTAGTTTCGCTGGTGTCATAAGTTCAACCACTTTCTCTTTTGTTAACGAAGTTTGATTCGATCCTTGTGCCTTTGCAAAAATCGGGACAACTATTTTGACACCGCGATTGATTTCGCTGCTCTCCGTCGTAAAAATCGCAGGGATCTTTTGTTTTGGGTTTTTGGAATCAAAAACCGTGATCGGCATATACACACTGGTAAAGAAATCGTCAGGATAAAACGTATAACGCTCTAAACTGCGCCCAACCGTCTGGCCCGACAACAAATCATGATATTGAATTTCACTATTGGTTAACACGAATGTTCCCGCACGTTGCTCACCCAAAAATGACGCGCGAACTAACAACGCGGAATCGTAAAGTGGATTCATTGGTTTTAAAACTTGATCGACATATTTTTTCGATTGGAAATGGATAAAAGTTACACGTTGTTCGCGGTTTCCATTTTCATTGAACCAATAAGTTCCTGCAAACTCTTCTTCGCTAGCATCCAAATTTAAAATCTTGTCGACCTTAGTTTCGATCAAGTTGCGATACTGATAGTTCTTTGACAGTGCATCTAATTTTTTTAGATTTTGAACTGTTCCATTAACCACTTCGGCTTGAGCAAAGTCATAGATATAGGATGGCTTGATTTCTGACCCTTGATTTTTGGCCATCAACACGGGAATAATGCCCCGTATTTTTTGATCAAGACTTGGTTCAAGGACATCGATGATTTCGTATTCTTCACCGGCGTCGACGGCGTTTAACTGATTTTTGTCATCGACAAAGTAGAAACGAATTTTTAATTCTTCGTTACCGGCCGGATTTTCCCACAAGTTAATTAAGCTTGGTTTTTTCGATGGGTCTTTTCCGTACCCAACCCAAGCCGGTCGTTTTTTATCACCGATCGTCATCCAATAAATTTGATACGGCATTACAGCTTTATCAGAATCGTACGCAAACTCTTCCACCAATTTAAAATTATGATCAAAGATCGAAAAATACACTTTAGGAAGTGCATTGTCGTCGTCATCTTCTGGTTCATCTAGGAAACCAAGTGCGTAAATCGCCTCGTTACCTTGTAGCATGCGTACCAAGTACTGCGAACGAAGTTGCTCTACCGGTTTCGGCAATTTCAGAACATTTGATCCCACTAATTGATAGGCACCCGAACGATCTTGAGTTAACAACGAAAACGAAGTTTCTTTCTTACTTTGTGACGACAAAATATAATCACGTTTGTTAGGCGTATAATCGTATGTTTCATCCACAGGATTCCACTCAACTCGTCCTGTCGGAAATTGCTTCACTTGGTATTTCGTCATCTCTGGCAACAGAGTTGTGGCCGTAAACGGAACGACTAATTCAAACTCTTGAACAAAATATTTGCTGAGCTTAGTATCCACCATCACCCAGACTTCAAGTTCCAGATCAGATGGAACCATATTTCGTTGAGCTTCTGTTTTATAAAGCTCGGCATCAACGGTAACAATCATTTTTTGACCGCCTTCCCATTTTCCTGATTTTGGTAAACCAGAAATAGAAACGACGGATGGGCGATGAGATTTCTCATCGTCTTTAAATTTTGCACGTAATTGTACGCGAGAAAAATCCGTGTCTTGCCAATAATTTTTAAGTCCGAAACTAAATTTCAGTTTTTTATCATTCCCATTCCAATTCAAAGTTGTTTTTTCTTTGATTGTAGGAAGGATGACAATCGCTGGTTTAACATCCATCGCTTTACGGAAGTCCATATTACCTGCTAATGTCATTTTTGCCTCTACAGTGGATTTCAATGTTACCAATTTATCTGGCAGATGCGGAACACCTTCAAACAAACCCTGGTTCACTTTTGGCAATCGAGTCGTTGCCATCAATCGCGGGTAAATTTCATTTCTTGGAATACCTTGTGCAATCATCTCTGCCACTACACCAGCGACAAATGGCGACGCTTGGGATGTTCCCGATAAATATTCAAAGCCCCACGTTTTTCTAAAGCGAACAGGACGTTGATCCACTGGGAATGTGCTTAGAATATTTAGGCCCGGAGCTAACATATCAACCCCGCTACCATAATTAGAAAAGTGACTTACAGATCCGTCTGGTCCATGACTACCTACACAGATAACGCCTTCGTAAGCACACGGATGTAGCAATGCCTTCGTGGAATCATTGCCGGCGGCTGCCACTATGATAATTCCGCGATTGATCATTTCCGTGATCAATCCGCGAATTAATTCAGAATCACGTGCGGCCGGCCAACCTAACGATAGGTTCACGACATCGGCTTTGGCTTTGAACGCGTACAATAACCCACGTGCGACTAAATCCCCCAACGACTTCTTTGCCCATTTTTGCTTTAATTCTACTGGCGACAACGTATCCATATTGATATCTGTCGACAAAGGTTTTACTGGCTCAGATGGATTTTTACCAATTACTTGGATCGGAATAATTTCAACGTTGCTAGAAACACCGCTGACGCCCAGGAATTGAGGATCCATTTGCGCACCGATAATACCCGCCACATGAGTTCCATGGCCTTGATCATCGCCAAAATCAGGACGACCCAATATGCCACTTGGATTGTCAGCATTACCTAAGATACTCCAGCCTGTGCAATCCAACGGATAGCCGTTATGGTCAGGATCCAGATTAGGATTTTCCGACGTCATGAATTTCTTTTCGCAGCTGTCGCGATCCATCCCATCTTCAACTAGACACGCTTCAAATGCCTCTAATTGTTTACATTCCAGCTCGTTTCTATAAAGAACGTTCTTTAAATTGGGATGCTTTTTATCGACTCCCGTATCTAATACGGCTACGCGCACTTTGCGTTTCAGTGTGCCTATTTTATTTTGAATTTTTTGAATGTCTTCACCTACAACACCAGGAACACGGAATGTTTGCACGGGATCCAAATCTAAATTCTGCGCTTGTCCGGTATTCTTCATACCCCATTGCAAAGATTGCCAGTCAGCATTTAGACTCTGAATAGGTAATTCGTAGTCATCCACGTTTAACGGCAATCCGTTTTGATTAATCTTACGCTCAAGCATTAAAAGATCGGCGTAAGTATTCACCTCCACGATCCATGCCTTTGAAAATTTATTTAGATTTAAAGATTTTAATAGTTCCTTTTCTTTGTCGGTCCAAAGATTTTTGCGATTTACAATCAGCGTAGAATCCAAAATCAAATTCAAATCCTTAGATTTGATTTTGTGATGAGGCTTCACAGACAAAATCGCACGCTCGATCGAATAAGCTGACGGAGCCAGCAGTAACGTAATCCCGATTAGGGTCAAGAATGATTTAATCATCGGAAACTCCCTTGTGATCGATCTAACTCTACGGATGTAATCCCCGTTCTTTGACTGAACATCTGGATTAGACCATTCGAATATTCGATATTTTTAGTTGGATCACCTAACGTATTAGAAAAATATTGGATTTCACCATCTTCATCACCTGTTCTAAAACCATTCACACGAACAAGGTAAATGTAGTTTTCTGGAGTTAAGTACTTTAATAATTGTTGCAGCGGAATACGCTCATCAAGCACGTAAAGAACTTCGGTTAACCATTTAATCTGCTCTTTTTTCTCTTTAGGGAATTTTGTCGACAGATCGATCAGTTTCTGAATCCATGGCATTAAGCATTCATAAGAACTGCCATTGTACCAAGCATACGTATTTTGCGGCGATCCACCCCTTCCGTTTTTATTTTCATGGTACTGCTTACATTCATAATAGTATTGCGTGTAGCCCTTTTGATAGTCACCGTTACCAAAAACTGACATAATACCGATAAACATGGCGCGATCAGCATCGCGTTCTTTCGAACCTAAAGTTTCGGATAACTTTTTGAACAATCTTGAAACGATAAAGTTTACGTTTTGTTTATCTACTTTAAATTCTTTTGGATTGATTAGATCTTGAATTTTTGTCAGCGCGCTTGGCATCAATGATAACTGAGCCGTGATACGATAGAAATCCACCGATTTTACCTGATGAAAATTTTCTCGTTCAAGTAACCGGTACGATGATAAATTAACACCTTTAATTGCCGCCTCGACTTCATCTAACGTTTTAAAGAACTTGTCTTTAGATAAATTCCAACCACCCCACACGTGCTGAATTGTAGCAATATTCGGATATGGTTTTTTCTGAGTTGTGCTCAGATCGCCTTCAGAATTTACGATACGCCAGTATGAATTACCGAACGGCGTGCTTGATGGGTTCGGATTGAAATCGTTGCTTAAATCCCAACTAACATTCGATTTACGATTTAAAATCGCTTGCAAAATATCTAGACCAAATCCTAAATAATCACGCCCTTTCAATTCCCCTTTTTTAGCAGAGAAAAGAACGATCTCTTCATCTTTTGGATCTAACTCTGGATAAGCTTCGGCTCGAGGATATCGTAATTTAACCGTGTGGTCTTCTTCCATACTTGTGGTGCGGAACCATAGGAATTTTGCGCGCAGTTCCTCTGTATTCAAATTGTGATCAATCTCAAATTTATTGTATTTAAATTTTTCGTATAACAGATCTTTTGATTGCGAATTAAATAGACTATATAAAACCGGACGTAGATTTTCTTTTGTATCGTTGTTTTTATTTACGAATTCAATTTGGCTTTGATTTGAATCAATCGATTGTTGCAAAGCTGGGTAGTAGTTCACTACGAACGCATGAGTCGATAAATCACTATTGTTAGTCTGAGAACGGATTTGTAAAACTTTGATAAAGTAATTGACGTCGACAGTTAGGCCATAGACTGAACTTTTTTGATTACGAACAAAAATCTGAACGCCATCTTTAGTTTTCATGATGCTGGTTTGACGTAAAATGATGCGAGACGCGTCGGCACCTAAACTGATCGAATTCAAGAAATTCAACGGTGCGATACCCATCAATACATCTAAAGACGATGAAATTTGGGCATACGCAGAGGTTGCGACGGAATCAGTGATTGTGAATACTTCTCCCTCACGTAAATCATTTAAGAATTGGTCTAAACTGGCTTTTTCTTCGGTTACGGTTTCTGACGTACTGACGATATTTGGCTCTTTCAAAATTTTTGAAATGTTCGCCATATATTTAGGAATTAATAAATTGGCCCAACTTTCTTTGTCACCTTCTTTGATAGATAAAATAGGACGAACATGAGTGTAGTCACGCAGCAACGACACGTTCACACCGGCAAATGGTTTTACATAATTGACACCGTCGATTCCCATAAAATAACCAAGTGAACCCGACACTGTAACGTTATCTACCAACTGCAGAGGCGCCGTACTTTCAAAGTATGTTCCTGTTGAAACGTGACGGGTCGCTGACACATTAAAGCCAGCCACTGGGCCACCCCAGGCTTCTACTTTTTGATAAAGTGGTTCTAACGGGTTTTTCTTAATATGATCCTTGATTTTATTCTGAATATCTAATGCCCGTTGTTTTGCTAGGTCACCGACATCTTGAATTTGTAATTTCTTAGACATCTCGGCCAGCGCTGTGGCCACAACGGCCGTGATACCGCGAATTTTAAAGTAACGTACGTAATCGCCTTCTTGAAACGGAGCTTCTGGGTCGCCATGAGCAAAACGGAATGGATAAGGCGCGATAGTTTCTTGTGTGACTTTACCACTTTTAATGATCCCACCTGCGGCATCATATTCTAAGGTTGGCAACGCCGCTTGAAAGCTTGTCTTCATGTCAAAGAACTCAAACATGTTGCTAATTCTGTAAAGCAACTTGCGATATACCAATTCACTGATGTCTTTTGGAAGGCTAGCGTTCTCGACGATTTCACGGACGTCTTTTTCAGTCCAGTTTTGCATACGAAGCAGCAACCATTTCACGTCCTCATATGTTGTTCCACTGAATGCGGCACCAAAAGGATGATTCAATACAATATGCCCTGAAACCACACTCGCTGATTTCGGCAAAAACCGATTCACACTTTCTGGCAGATCAACTAATACATACGGAACTATCAAGGCACGGAAGGCGCGATTTTTTGAGAACAATTCTAAAATAGATATCATCGCAGGGTTTTTTGGGTTTGGAGTCGTACCCCAATGTAGATCGTAGTATTCGTTTGACGGCGTCTCTAAAACACAGTCACTGAATGTCAGAGAGTGATCCGTTTTGTTATTCTCTTTGATCCACTTAGTATCGCTAACGTCTAGAACCATCGCCTTTTGCATGTTTTCTAGGAATAAATCTTTTTCAGCTTCACTTTGAAAACGCACTTTCATATCTGAGTATTGCTTGAGTGCAGGGATAAAATACCCAAGCTTTCTTAGCATGGCGGCTCTCATCATAAATGAAGGTGAATACCGGCTGATAGCTAAACGATAAAAACGATCTTTAACTGTCGCATCTTGTACCCGAATAGTGATGGTTAATAATTCATTGATAACTGCTTCGGTTGCTTGAAAATTTACCCCCGCAGAGCCTAATGGGAATGCGTTGAGCGAAGCATCTTTAACTTCATATGTTTTGTTTTGCCAGAATTTATTGTCGCCAGGGTTCAATCGGCTGATATCAATTTGCTTTGACATCAAGTCAGCCGCTTCGGATGGATCAATTTTTTTGCCTTGATAACTTAAATCAGCCGCTGGTTTTTTTACAGTTTTTATTGGAATATTTACACTGTCCGCGAAGGTGAAGAAACAGTAAAAAAATGTAAGCAAAAAGAAGTGACCTAAACCCACGCTACCCCCCGGTAGAAGAGCCAAACTGACTCTTTTTTATCTGGCTGATGAACCCGGGATAGATGTTAGCAATGTGCACGCCAACTTTTTTCACGAAGTTTTCGGAATTGTTTTGGGACTAGAGGACTTGGCGCAGTGAGAGG
The DNA here is from genome assembly GCA_963932905.1 of uncultured Bdellovibrio sp. Classification (GTDB taxonomy): domain Bacteria; phylum Bdellovibrionota; class Bdellovibrionia; order Bdellovibrionales; family Bdellovibrionaceae; genus UBA2316. Next base: position 127,144 of record CAWVRN010000005.1, on the reverse strand, counting down.
AAAATCCCCCGAGATTTTGAAAGCGAGGGTTTTGCCTTGTGTGGGTTTCGTGGTTTATCCGACATTTTTTTTATGATCCAAAAGCATCTCAAGAACGGAACAACAACTATGGTCATAAAAAAGGTTGCGGTGTGGAGAATTTTTTCGGGGGCGATAGACTCCCTTCTTAAGAAACGATTCGAGCTCGGTCTTTCTCTTGAATGGGAGTTTTCTTTTTTGGAGGCTCCACCGCCGCATGGATGCGGTATTGTTGGCGTAGCCAACCGGTGGCCGAGCCTGGAGGGCGTCCTCCAAAAAAGAAAACTCCCATTCAAGAGAAAGATCCCCATTTACACCTGGAATCTTTCTTAAGAAGGGAGTCTATCGCCCCCGAAAAAACTTGGGATTTTTTATTTAGAATTTAATGCCTAAGCCAACCGTCCCATAGAAAGTATTTAACTCGGCTTTTTGACTTAGGTCTTTATCGACGAACGCGTAACGTTTTAAACCAAATCCCGCTTCGCCGAAGAAACTTTTGCTCCAAAGAATTTGCCCATGGAAGTTTACACTGAACGGAGAATCGAGTGTGATGTTCGAGTTCAATGACGAGAAGTAATAGATGACTTCCATATCAACCCATTTTGGATATCTCATGAATGGTATCAAGTTGAATATGCTATCGAAGACTCTTGGCATCGAGCGGGCCCAGAACCAACCACCTCCGGCCATTGTGGCTTTGAAATCACCAAAGACTAAGTCTTGGTATCCAAACATAACACCCATGGAAGCGTCGCGAGTCCACACACCTGGCGTGAATCTATATTTGATGTCTCCTGTAAATGACGTCAGATTTTCTTTTTGGCTGTCTGATACATATAATGGGTTGAATGATTTAAAATAACGGACATTTAAACCCCATCGTTGGAACGAGAATGAGTTTTTTCCCAGTAATGATTCAAACCAGCGATTATAAGACACTTCACCTAGAATAACTTGGCCCGAACTCGACAAGATACCCGTGAAGCGGCCCGAAATTTCGTTTGGTTGAGATCGGTAGACTTCGTAAAACGATGTGAATTTCTTTCCACCTTGTGTGACTGTTAGGTAACTCTTGTTTAACTCACCTTTTTTATCAGCGCGAAAATTCCAGATGAATTCTCTTGGTGTAGCACCTGGAGCAATAGAATTCTGATCTGATTCTACGGTCGATCCTTGCGGTTTTACAGCCTTGATCGCAATTTCATTTCCATAAATGGATGTGGGCGTTTTTTCGTGAACCCAGATACGTGATTTAGCTTTTGGCACCTCATCTACCGCAATAACTTGGCGAAAAACACCTCCGGCAGGTCCAGGGAAGTACAAATAAGGTGAAGATTTAGGAATCATAATTTCCCAAAATTCGCGATCGTCTTTAATCGTTGCTTCGAAACCGAAAAAACGAGTTAATTTCGAGGTTTCCTCTTTTGAAATAATTCGTACCGGCATATTCGGTTTGCTACCATAGCCAGTTAGTTTCAACGTTTTTTCATTAATTTCTGCAATGTCCACTAAATCTGGTTTCGGTACCTCTGTTTTAAATTCGTAACTCCCACCAAGTGCGAACTCTGCATAGAAAGTAGCGGGAATTGACGGATCCATTTTTACAATATCTTCAGATTTCGCTTCTTCATTTTGGATCAACACACGATTTTTTAAATCGTTGTATGCATATAATTTCTTACCTTGTCTGATCGCCATCAACGGGGAGCAATACCGAGAATCACCCTTTCCTGTTTTATTAAAAATACAAAACTTAAATGATTTAGCTAACAAATCTCGCAGGCGATTGACCTCACTTCCACCAATTAAACCAAAACTGGAATTCAAAACTGTTGGATTAATTTTTGGAGTTCCTAACTTCTTTTTCCACCCATCAGTGCGGTCCCGCCAGGCTTTCAAATCTGATTCAGTCAATGCCGTTCTCCAAACCGATTGACCACTACCCGAGATGATTTCTATCTCGGGAGCAGGAAACAAGTGCTTTGGCCAGTGAAGAATCAAAGACCATTCATTTTTTTGATTTAAAGGAGACCTAAAAACGGGATCTAGCTGATAAAGACTTTTCAATTCAATCAAAAAGGTACTTTGATTGAAAATAGCATTTCCTACTTTTAATTGATTCGGGGTTTTAGGGTCCAGAGAGTATTCCAATTCTAAATTTGGAAATACAATTCCCTCACCTGGTTCAAAATATGACGATTTTGTATATTCTGTTTTTGCTCCTATTTGAGCAAAAACAACAGACGAAGTAAACAAAATGGCAACAAACCCACGCTTGAAAATCATAACAATCCTTTCTCCATGGACATCCTTCAGCATTATGATATAGATTCCTCCGAATGAACAAACAAATTTCTAAAAATCGAGCCGCGCTTGAGCTACTTTTCGCAGGGGCATTGTGGGGATTCGGCTTTCTTGCAACAAAATGGGCTTTGATAGATTTCTCTGTGGCCGATGTTCTTTTTTATCGTTACTTGCTCGCATTTCTAATCGGTGAAATTTGTTTACTTGTCTTTGATCGAAAGCTATTTTTTGAATCCTTCAGCGAGTGGAGCCTAGCCTTGTGGCCGGGGATTTTGCTGGCACTATTAATGATTCCGCAAACGATCGGGTTGCAAACAACCACAGCAACAAAAAGCGCCTTTATTACAACTCTCTACGTTCTAATCTTGCCGTTTTTGAATCAGTTTTTTTTTCGAGCCAAAGTCGATATTAAATTTTATGGTCTCGCGTTTATTGCCCTTATCGGGACTATGTTTTTGCTCAATATTTTCTCTGAAAGTCCAGATATCATCACGGGTGATTGGTGGACACTGGGTTCGTCAGTCATCGCTGCTTTACAAATCATTGCTGTGGGTATCTTAGCTCCACGATCGAAATCGTCGTTTCGATTTAACAGTTTTCAAAACTTTTGGACTCTGATCTGTATTTTGCCACTTTATCTAACTCAAGATAAACTGGCTTGGAATTCGGGATCTTTGATCTCATGGTATGGTATTTTTCAGCTGGCAATTGGATCTAGTATTGTTGCTTTCACAATTCAGGTGCGAGCGCAAAAAACCATCAGTTCAGAAACAGCTAGTCAGTTTTTCCTACTTGAATCGCCATTTGCTTTTTTGTTTGGTTATATATTTCTGAATGAAACATTGGCTCCGCTGCAATTGATGGGAGCCGCTATCATTTTAATTACGACTTATCTGACTCTGAAAGTGGAGCAAACTTCACACTCCAAATAAAGGAAACTGTGATGATGGCAGCGCCAAGTAAACCCGTAATCCATTCGGGAATATGAACAAATGGATCCAGTAGCATCATGATCGCGAGTGACAGAATTGCATAAAAAGCACCGTGTTCTAGGTAAGCAAATTTGGCTAATGTTTCCTTCTCAACAAACATGATTGTTAAACTACGAACGAAGAAAGCTCCGATACTTAGACCAATCATGATGATAAACAAGTTCTGAGTGATTGCAAATGCGCCAATAACACCGTCAAAACTGAATGAAGCATCAAGAACTTCCAGGTACAAAAACATCCCGGCACTGGCGCGATTGATATCATTTTGCTGTTCGCCCGAAAATTCTAACCAGGCACCAATACCATCAACGGCAACGTAAGTTATCACACCCCACACACCTGATTTTAAGAATCGAATTTTTTCTTCGTCGGGTAAAAATGTCGTGATGACAGCAAGAACCACCAAAGAAATTGCAATCTCAATGGCACGCAAGCGACCCAACTTGGCTAAAGGTTTCTCAATAAAACTAATCCAATGCTCATCTTTTTCTTCGTCGTAGAAAAACTTCAATCCAACCAACAACAAGAAACTGCCGCCAAACGCCGCCACTTCAAGATGGGCCGATAACATTCGTTCAGCATAGGCATTAGGATCAAAAATCGCCATGTTCAATGCCGCCAGCGGATTAATTTGCGCTACGATACTGACCAAGGCCACTGGGAAAACTAACCGCATGCCAAACACTGCAATAGCAATACCCCAGGTTAGAAATCGGTGACGCCACAATGGCGTCATTTTTTTCAAAATAACGGCATTCACTATCGCATTGTCAAACGAGAGTGAAATTTCAAGTACAGCTAAAACGGCTGCGATAAAGACAGTTTGAACTAGACCTGCCACGCCATGCGCCGAAAAACCAAGCCACGCTGCCAGAACAAGTCCAATAAATGTGAATAGAAACGAAATTTTAAAATATTGCATCATAGTTTTCTCATACTGATACACTTTCGATTTATTTTCAAGATCCCATTATTTTTAGCAACAACTTCCCGATAAACTAATCATAAGAGGCAGAAAAGGAAAGTTGTAGATGCAATCATTGAAAGCCACAATTATTTTAGGACTATTTTTCTTGTTCTCGCTGGTGTCGCTCGCCTTATTTTTTAATCTCGAGGACAAAGCCGATTTCTCAAGTCTAGCTAGCCGATCCACAGATGCAGCCAAGAAAAAAGGCAAATCGGGGCTACGTGAATTTGAAAAATCGGAAGTTATTTCTAAACAAGATAAAGTTGAAAATGAGCCGAGTGCCTTATTTAATGACCCTGCCATTAAACAAGCCTGGGGTTTGAAAAAATCAGACGCAGCCCGCGCATGGAAAGTAACTCATGGTAGCAAAAATGTTGTTGTCGCAGTTATTGATACTGGCATTGACATCAACCACGAAGACATTAAGTCAAACCTTTGGAAAAACCCAGGTGAAACAGGTCTAGATAAAAACGGAAAAGACAAGGCCAAAAATGGTATTGATGACGATAAAAATGGGTATGTAGATGACGTTTACGGTTGGAACTTTGTCGCTTCATCAAACGACCTAACAGACAATCACGGTCACGGTACTCATATAGCAGGTATAATCGGAGCTGAAGCCGGTAATCAAAAAGGTATTAGCGGAATTTCTCCTGAGGTCAGCTTGATGATCATCAAGTATTATGATCCAAAAGTAACGAACACAGACAATTTAAAAAATACAATCAACAGTATTAATTACGCCATCAAAATGGGTGCCCAAATTATCAATTATTCTGGTGGTGGAACTGACTATTCTCAAGAAGAATTTGAGGCCGTTAAAAAAGCTGAAAAAAATGGTATCTTGTTCGTAGCCGCCGCTGGTAACGAACGGTCAAACTCTGATCAATTCCACTACTACCCCGCTGACTATAAATTAACTAATATCATTAGCGTTACCGCCATGGACCCCAGCAAAGACGTGCTTTCAACAAGTAACTTCGGAACGGAAACAGTTGATATCGCGGCACCCGGACAGAATATTATTTCGACTCTGCCGGGAAATTCTTACGGTTTTATGACGGGGACATCTCAAGCCACTGCGTTTGTAACGGGGGCTGCAGTTCTGGTGAAAGCGAACAAACCTGACTTCAAATTTGATGATATTAAAAAATATATTCTATCAACGGGTGATGCTTCGCCAACGTTAGCATTAAAGACTCGCACATCAAGATCTTTGAATCTATTCAAAGCACTAACAATTTTAGATCAAGGAATGTCTGCCAATGGCGTGATGGTCAGCGGTCCTGTGCATGATGAATTCAGCACAACGACCAAAGGGAACAGAGAACTTACACAAAATCCATTTGGCAAAAGCTTGATGGAAGCTGTACAAAAATCCAATACCCCAACAAAGCGTTTGGGTGACAAGAAAGACAATCAGATCCAGTAGTACTATTATTTTTTCTTTTGTTGAGGATTGTTTCTAAAAACATAGAAACCAATTGAACTTAGTAGTAAAGCGATTCCTAAGCCGATTTGATTTCGCTTTCCCGGTGTCGAAATACCCATCACAATTAATAAAACTCCCGCCAGAGTTCCAATCAGATAGAAATAATTGTGTTTAACTAAATAAGAATACGCTGACACCAAATAGCCTAAAATTCGAGGCATTGGTTTGTCTGAAACCGTAGTAGCGTTGTTGATTTGCTCTTCAATCACCTTTTCTTTGTAATTCACATCGTACTTTGGCGGATTGATCTTTTCTAACCACGGCGTAACCATCGTTTCATCGCCAGCACGTCGTCCCAGCTCTTTATATTTAAATTCAGCGTAATCTAATTTTTGTTTTGATCGACATTGGTTTATAAACAATTCGTGATTATATCCATTTTCAAATTCCTGAAGTACGTCATTCCATAACTTGATCAAATCAACGCTGACTCGTGGGTAGGTTTCATTTTTCATCAATAGGAAGTTTTCAATAACTACTCCACACGCACTGCAAATTTCATTTTTCTCGTTTTGCAGATGTTCACACTTAGGGCATTTCTTTTTGAATTCAAACTGAGTCGGAGCTACTTGAAATGTTATGATTGAGTCACGATTTGGTACCGGATATTCAAATGCAAAATGGCATTTACAACCTGTGCAAGTGAATTCAGGATAAACGGTCTTGATTTGTACTTCTTGAACCATAAAAAGTTTTAAACACTGTGGGCAGCGAATCGTTAAATAATCTTCCGGAGTGTTTAATTTTTCAGTTGTTATTTTATCCATATATCCATTCAATATAATAATCATGAACAAGATTTATGGGTTTTTCAAGAAATATCGTCTAGGTATTTTAAGTGGTTTGATCATCGGCACAAGTTACATCCCTTTTTATCCCTGGGGACTGTTTTTCAGCTATCTTCCGCTGTGGTACTGGGTATTTTTTCAAGCGAAAACACCACGCGAGGCATTTATTGCGGGTTGGGTGACTCAATTCACATTAACGCTGATTGGTTTTCACTGGATCGCCTACACAGCCAAGGCGTTCGGAGGATTTCCATGGCCCGTAGCGATCGTAGTATTGCTGCTGTTCTGCGCTCTGGCCCATATCTACATCGCCATATCGACCTATTTTATTTTCTTGATTCGAAGACAGTTCCGCTTGAGCTTTGGCCACAGCATTGTGTCCCTTGCGGCGCTTGCATTTTTATGTGAAACTCTTTGGCCGGGCATATTTCCCTGGCACTTAGGTTACACCATTTTCTGGTCCAAACTTCCCGTGTATCAATTTGCTGACGTTATCGGCTTTGATGGATTGTCATTCTTGATCTACGTAGCCCAAGCAGCCATTTTCTATTTTGCATTTCGTACCTCGTCTGAAAAATTTTCGACAAAGCAGATTGTTAAACCTGTACTGATTGCTTTAGCCGTGTTTGTCGTTCTAAATGTGGCTGGTTATATCCATGCACAAAAATGGCGAAGCACAGACAGCGAACTTAAAATTCTTCAAATTCAAGCCAATATTGGTAATTTAGAACGAATGTTTGCGGAAAAGGGCAAAGGTTTTCGTGACGAAATTGCAAAAAAATACATACAAATGAGTGAAGCAGCATTAGCTGAAAATTCCGACGTAGACATAATTATTTGGCCGGAAGTTGCGATCCCCGAGTATTTAAATTCAGCGTTTACTCATCAAAAAAATCATAAACTGATTTCAGAATTTTTAGCTAAAAATCAAAAAGCACTCTTAACCGGGGCTTTTTCAAAAGATACGACGATCACCGATCCTGAACGATCTGTTTTTAATGCGCTCTTTTTGATGGACTCTAGAGGACATGAATTCACGCGGGCTTACCACAAGACCCAATTACTTGCATTTGGAGAATATTTACCATTTAGCGAACAGTTCCCTATTTTAGGAAAAATTCTGCCGTTCGTTTCCAATTTTGGACGCGGCCCTGGCCCTACGATTTTAATGTATCCAAAAGACCAGACAAAGAGCGATTACGTCCATATTGGTGCACAAATCTGTTATGAAGGCCTATTCCCGGAATTTTCAGTGGGTTTAGCCAATAAAGGGGCCGAAATTATCGTGAATGTCACCAATGATTCTTGGTTTGGAATTCCATTCGAACCGTTTCAACACTCTTACATGACATTGGCTCGAAGTATCGAGTCACGTCGCCCGCTCATTCGCTCTACCAACACTGGCATTACGACTTTCGTGACCGCCTACGGAGATGTTGCGCTGGGATCACCTTGGCAAACCGAATGGACCAAACGACAAGTAGTACCCTATCGAAATAATCCTGAAACGACTTTCTTCACACGCATTGGCCACTCTATGTGGATTGTCATCTTGATTGCTTTCTTGGGACATTTGTTGATAAATGGAGTCTATGACAAATTTAGAAAATCTTGATTGGGATTTGTTACTACAAAAGATTGAAGGTTTTTGTACCAGTTCGTTTGTTAAGAGTCAGATTCCTAAAAATATGGTTCCTAAAAAAGAACGCGATGAAGCCATTCGTTCTTTTGATGAAATTGCCGAAGCAACTCAAGTTGTTGCCGGTGGCGTACGTCCATTCATGGAATCGCTCGATCATTATTCAAACTGGATTATTCGCCTAAGAAAAAAAGCGGTACTGAAAACCATCGAACTACGCGATGTACGCACGTTCTGTATGGAAATTCTGGCGCTGAAGGAAGCGCTGACGGAATACACGACACCTTGGTGTCATTACGTTCGTCATGAACTTATGAAGGCAGACGAGCCTCTGTCAGCCATTGATCAATTGATGAGCCCGACAGGTGAAATCAGAACGGATGCCAGTGAAACACTATTTCGATTATACAACGAAAAAAACAAACTTCGAAATGAACTAGAACACCAGCTGGATCGTTTAGTTAAAGATTTCCAAATGGAATCTTACTTGCAAGAAAAATATGTAACCTTGCGGGAAGGACGCCTTGTGATCCCTGTTAAATCAGGAATGCAGCACTATGTTCCCGGCGTAATTCATGCTTCATCACAAACGAAACAAACCGTCTATATCGAACCTGAAAAAGTTATTCCATTAAACAACCGTCTTCGCCAAATTGATGTCGAAATCGAAGACGAGATCGAACGTCTATTGGAAGAAATATCAAAATATTTATTTCACCAAATCAATGACTTTGAGCGTTCATTTCAAATTTTAGAAAAAACGGATTTACGTTTAGCCCAGGCTCAGCTAGCCGTAGCATTAGAAGCCAAAGTTCCAGAATTCACAGACAATGAAATTGATCTAATTGATCTTAAACACCCGGCATTAATATTGGCTCAGAAAGGTGTGATCTCAAACTCAGTTCAACTCAATTCAAACAAATCGATTCTTTTATTATCAGGTCCCAATGCCGGTGGTAAAACGGTTCTTTTAAAATCGATCGGTTTAGCCGCACAGATGGCCCGTTGTGGAATGCCTATCTGCGCCCAATCCCAGTCCAAGATCCCATTCTTTAAAGAAATTATAATCAGCATTGGTGATTCTCAAAGCGTCGATCAAGAACTATCTACATTTGCAGCCCATTTACGAATTTTGCAAGAGTCTGCAAAAAAGAAATCTCACGAATCGTTGATCTTGATCGATGAAATCTGTGGGTCTACGGACCCAGAGGAAGGCGCTTGTCTGGGGCGCAGCTTTATAGAAACCTATAGCAGGAACCAAGTTTTCGCTGTCATCACATCCCATTTAAGTCAGTTAAAAATTGGTTGGAACGAACAAGATCGAGTTATGAACGGAAGCTTGGAATACGATCAGACCTCAGGAAAACCAACATATCAATTTCTTCCGGGGATTCCTGGTCAGTCCTTCGCTATTCAAATGGCCAAACGCCAAGGGGTTGCCACGGAAATCATTACACGCGCAATTGATTTACTGTCTCCAGAGACCCGAGCTCGTATCGATGCGCGCGAAAATATCGAAGAATTAAAACGCGAAATTCAAGGCCTTCAGCAAAAACTGAAAAAAGAAATTCATGATCAAAACACTCAGAAAAACAAGTACGAAAAAATGATCAAAACTTTCAACGATGAAAAAGCTCAACTTTTAGAACGTGAAGTTAAGCAGGCTAAAAAGAAAGTGGACGAAGCCATCCAAACGGCCAAGGCACAAACAGCGCTGGACAAACATCGTCAACTTCAAGATATCAAGTTCAATTTGCCCGAAATCGTAAAAGCTCAGCCCGTTGAAATTAAGAAAATTGAAACCGCAGAAGAATTCATTAAAAAATACCCTGCCGGTTCAAAAGTTTATATTTCTTCATTAGGACAAGATGGCTTGATCCAAGGTCAACCGAATTCTAAAGGTGAAATTCTAGTTTTCTCGAACTCTCTGCGGTTGCAAGTGCATTGGACGGAACTTAAACCACCGGACAAACAATCCAATCCTACGGCACAGCTAGTGCGTAAATCGAGTCATTTCTCCCCATCATTAGTTGATGAAGATCGCACTGTTGATCTACGCGGCAAAACTGCCGAAGAAGCAATCGGCGAACTGGAAGACATTTTAGATCGCGCTGTCCAAAATCAAGAAGATCGAATTAAAGTCATTCATGGTCATGGAACAGAAGTGCTGAAAAAATCAATTCGTTCCTATTTGTCTAGAAGCGTCCTGATCAAACAATGGAAGGCCGGAACTCCCGAAAATGGCGGTGATGGTATCACTTGGGTGGTCCTAGCAAAGGGTGACTAGATTATTCTTTAGATTTACTTTGGATATAGTTTTCTCGAACCCAAAGCCGAATATTTTTTAAATAAAAGTCTTTCATAGCAAAGAAAACAAAGTGATGATTGTAGACGGTATTCTTGCCGTCCTTCACTTCCTCGTGATAGTTGCAGTTGGCGTGATAATCCCTTAATTCTACCTCGTTTGGTGTCCAAAGGTAAAATCTTCGAAACGAACCGATTTCCAATGCTCGATGATATTTAAAAACCAAACCTGCCTCTGAAATTTCATCAATTTGAATCTGTTGTGCCGATTGAATTTCGGTTTTGGCTTTGTTGAAATGATTTACTGTCCACGTAAATTTCTCCATGAACGCCAGGTATATTCGTTTCACCAAATAATTTCTGTCCGCAGGCGACTCGAACACATCAAAAACTAGTGGCGCCCAGTATCGTTTATCTTTATCAGATATCTGATCAGTCACGGTTAGTATGCGCTTTGCATTTGGGTATAAGTTGCCTTCAATAATTTTCGGCATCGTATCTATAGATGCGATAACCATATCGATGTCACGTGGAATTGGGCTTTTACTTTTTAGATAGGCCACTTTTTCTGCCATTGTAGATTCCGAAAACATGAGTTCAATCACGGACATATTGGCGGCATTCTGAGTACGCCTAAATTGCGTCAATCGGGCGATGAATATCTTGCCCAAATTGTTTATCACTATCAAAGGTTCGCGTCCCGGTGTAACTTGTTTCGCGTTAAATACTTCGCTCCATTCTTTCTTGCCATCCGCAGTTAATAAGGTTTGGAAGTCTTTCTTTTTTAATTCCGTGTAAACTTCACCAAAAACCAAATCAGTTTCGCTTTTAGGATCTTGATCGACAATATAATGACCGGTTCCATCTAAAGTCAGTTTATAACCATGCGGGATAGGAACGTCCTTCTCAACTAACAACCCAGAGGCTTCGGGAGACGAATCAAAAACGAACCGATCCCAATTACTATAGTGAAATGTCGCACTCTTTGGAAAATAGCGTTTTAAAGACGACGGTAATTCTTGATCACCTAATGAATCTAAAATTAGAATATTTTTCTTAAATTCGTTAATCCTAGAATCCATGATACTAGTTGGGAACTCATTTATCAGATCTTTACGGAATTTTTTAATTTGTCCGGGATCCAAAGCAAAATATTCCATCCAACATAAAAATCCAGTTTGGTCTTTGCCTGTTCTTGGAATCGATTTCACGCAGCGGGCCATAACGCTCTTGATACTATCCGACGCAAATTCGCTTGAATAGAATTTCGAAACAGATCCTACCTCAACTTCGCGATCACTAATGGTGATAAATCCCAAATCGGAAAATCCCTCGCAGGGAATGTCTTTAACCATTTCAACTTGAGCTTCCAATTTAGTACTTTTGAAGTTTTCATCATTGGGTTTTTTACGTCCTACCAACGCATACCGAGTGTGTTCTTCCAAAATTAGGGAATCAAACGGTTTGAAAATAATATTGTTAACAAAGCTGGCTTCCAGTTTCTTTAAATCAAAGTCTTCATGATCAAATGCCGTCATGACCACTGAGGTTTTTTCTTCTGCCGTACATAAATTTTTGCGTAAAAATAAATCAACCGTTTTGCCAATTAATGAAATAGAATGACTGCCTAGATTTTCCGATTTGCACATGAGCAGTCGTATGGTTTTTTCAGGACTAACAGATTCTATTTCATTATCTTCGGAAAAACGAAACCCCGCTGTTTCAACTACGGATACTCCTTCTTTAATAAATTGGGCAATCCAGGCTGAAAAATCTTCGAGATTGTTGAAAAAACGAATTTTAAGTTTCGGATTAATTTTTCTTAGAGCTTGGAAGATTTGTCTTTGAAACTTCTCTTCATCTTCCAGCACAAACGCAAATATATCCATGGGTCAATGTTACCACAAGAGTTTGTAAAAACAGTTGTTTAACTATTACCTCGACTTTTGAATAGCTGCGGTTATATATAGTACTTACTATGAAAAACTTTTGGCTTATGAAATCGGAACCCGATGTATTTTCTATTGATCATCTAAAAAAGGACAAGACTACCCTTTGGGAAGGCGTTCGCAACTATCAAGCCCGCAATTTTATGATGAACGACATGAAAGAAGGCGATGAAGTTCTATTTTATCATTCTAGTTGCGAACCACCTGGTATTGCCGGTCTGGCTGTTATAACGAAAGAGAAACAACCCGACCCTTCTCAGTTCGACAAGAAATCAAAATATTTTGACAGCAAGGCGACCAAAGAAAAGCCTATCTGGTACTGCGTAGAAGTCGGTTTTGAGAAAAAATTTAACGAGATAATTACGTTAGAAAAATTGAAATCAACAAAAGAGCTCAGCGAACTACTTGTATTGAAACGTGGACAACGCCTAAGTATTCAACCCGTAACGAAAACTGATTTTGAATGGATCAAAAAAAATCTGGTCAAATAAATTTAGGCTTTTGCCTGCTTGAATGCGGTAACCATTTGTTTTCGAATCTCAATACCAGTCTCGCCTAAAATTTCGGCAACTTGGGTGTCTGGCATTTGGTTTACAAATCGAGCGGATTGAATATAGAAATCCTGTTCGTTTCCGTAAAAGTGTTTCCAAATCTTTTTATACTTTGGCAAACCCAATTTAATTTTCTTCTCGGCCATTAGAAATTCCAGCTGTTCGTTCACATCGCGTGGTGAATAGTCCTTATAAGCTAAAACTTCTTGCGACATACCCATTTCCAAATAGCTAAAATAGTTTTCAAACTGATGCCAGAACTGGCTACCTGATTTCCCATAGCTAGATTCACAAAAGAAACTCGTACACACGCTGCCACGATACAACCATAAACTGCAGTTATTATTTTTACGAGAATAATACGGACACAAGAAAGATTCATCACGTCCAAATATTTTTTTCTTATTTTTTTTGAAATCGACCTGATAGTCTGCAGGTGCCACTAATCCGATCGGCAAATTCCAACGACGTTGCTCGATATGACTTTGAATCAATGCTTTCGCTTCTTTGTATTTCTCTTCAGTACTTAACAAAATTTGGCCGACCACATAATTTGGAATAAACGGCCAAAAGGTACAACACTTCAAATCGTGATCATATTTTTTAGGTGCCTGAATACACTGATGACAAGTCGCTTTAGTTTCGGCAAGTGACGACGACCAAAAAACTTTTGGAAAAAAACGTTCATAGAGTGGTGGAACAATGTATTTGAACTTCAACAGTAGTCTCCGAAATCAAGCCGACTATAATATAAAAACCACAAAAACACCATGGTCCGTTTGTTTTGGACCTGTAAATTCTCTAATATTATCTTAGAACTTGCTGTTAGACCTGATCCTGGATACCTGTTAAGGGTCATGAAAATAGCTCGACTCCTTGAATTACACCAACAAAATCAAACAGATTTAAGTCTGCCTAAAAACTTGGGCGATGGGTTCTTACTAAAGAATAATTCTTTATATCGCGCTGTTCGTACTATGGCTACCCAATTAGATTTTAAGTACACCGACCAGGTTGATTCGAAGTATTTGGCGCTTCCCCTCAGTCAACTGGAAATCGTTCTCAAGAACAAAACCGTTCCTTATGTCGATAATGTAAATGTGTTAGTGGACATCGAAGCTCAAATTAAAAACATCACGACGTGGGACGACGTCACCGACAACCTAAAACAAAACCATGTGTTTCATGAGTCTTGCCATGCTATTTCCAGATCGATTTCAAACACTATTTTCAAAGACGAAACTGATTCGGACAGTGCCATCTTACGGTTACTTGTAGAAGAATCATTTTCAAACACATGCGAATTACTTGGAATCGTTGATGCCGAAGATATGGCTCATCGTATATTTTACGAATTAAATTCTTATATTTTCATGTATAACGATCGTTCACAATTAAAACGACTAGTTGCTGAAATTGGCCAATCTTCCGCAATTAAGTTTCTTATTGGCAGCTACCTATTTTCAAATTTCTTACACGAAAAAATCAAAGATTCGGATTTTGCTCAGCTTCTGAAAATGCTTGAGCTTTATCAACATCCGATCTCTGTTCAAAAAATGATGCGCTCGGTTTCTAAAATCGCCTTTGAACTCAATCCTCGTTTTCGCTGGGTCACAACAACATTCTATTTACGCCTTTATGGCATGAACGTATCTCCAGAATCATTAGGCAAAATCGACTTTCTGAAAATTATGATGCTGGATAACCGCTTCCTTTCTTTGATCGATGAACTTTCTCAATTTCAGTCATTTCGTCTTTAAACCAATATATTTGGTCTTAGGCCGATGTTGTTCAACATCATTTCTGTTCTTATGCCGAAAACTAAGCTATACTTAACCTATGAAAACAAATGCAAAAGTAGTCATCTACACCAAAGACCCTTGTCCCTTCTGCACCCGCGCCATTAATTTTCTAAATGCCCGAGATATTCCATTTGAAGAGGTCGACCTGACTGGTAATCAACCTGAAATGGACCGTATGAAAGCCGAAACTGGCTGGGCTACCATGCCAATCATTCTTATCAATAACGAACTTGTTGGTGGTTACACGGATTTAGTTGCCCTTGAGAACGACAACAAACTTGACCCCATGCTGGCTAAATAGTTTTTACTGACGTAGTTCCGTATATGAACTCATGCGATGGCCGTATCTAAAAAAATCTACTACGGCCAACTCTAGCTCTTCGGTAGATTTAGCTTTCTGCCCAATACCGATCAAAGAATGACCGAACTCTAGCCAAGGCGTTGTTGTTCGCAGATAAAAATTCACTTTTCTAAGCGCTAAATTATTTCCAAAATACTTTCTTGATAGTTGAATATATTTTAATAAACACAAACCGTACTCGGTGGCTTCTTCTTCACTCGTGCGAGCGACGTAGCCAATATCATACCCCATATCTTGGGCAATCTGAGCAACCATCCACGGACGCGCCGCAAGTGCACGTCCAGCCATTACCATGTCACAACCCGTTTCCTCTTTCATACGCCAAACATCCGCCGCGGTTTGGACATCCCCATTTCCAACGATAGGAACCGATACCGATTGTTTCAATAGCTTGATCTGCGCCCAATCCGCGCTTCCGCGGCGCTGTTGAGAGGGAACTCGAGGATGTAAACAAATCCAACTGGCGCCGGCATCTATTAACCGCGAAACAAATGTAACAAGGTCTTGCCCACTTTGCTGACTTTCAACCGCACGCAGTTTTACCGAAACAGGCAAAGAGCTACTTGAGGCCGCCATATTCACAACATTGGCGGCATAATCAATATCACCCATCAATGCGACACCGTAATTATGCTTAAGTGCTTTTTGAACTGGGCAACCCATATTGATATCAATTCCGTGTGCCCCCCACGCTTTTAATTTTCTGATCGTCTCTTCGATTGGTTTTTGTTCGTTACCCAAAATTTGAGGCACAAAAAATGTTTCATTTTCTAGCTTCATTGTCTCTGGAGTTGTGGCTAGGTTTTCGCCAGGAACTCGACGTGAGTTCAGCATTTCCGAAGGCCACAGAGTTAATGCACCAGTCGGCATATAACTCTGAATTATTTCCCGCAGAACGATGTGACTTAAGCCAACCATCGGCGCCAGGCACAGCGGAAAATTAACTAGTTTCCAGTCGACTTGATTCACAATTACCCCAAGATTAATCTGGCTCTGACAACTACATAAACTTGAAATTTGGCAGGCTCCATGTATATTTAGTGCATGCCTGTAAAGACATCAAGCGCAATTAAAACTCCCACTTCTGTCGGTATCCTTGGTGGTGGACAGTTAGCACGCTATTTGGTCGAAAAAGGCCAAAATTTAGGTATCGACGTATGGGTTCTATCAGAAAACAAAAACGACCCTGCGGCCCAAGTTACAAATCATTGGGTTAAAGGCAGCCCCAATAACTCAAATGACCTTGCCGAGTTTCTAAAAAACATATCTGTGCTCACATTTGAAAGTGAATTCGCAGATGTTATTTTGATCCAGGATGTAGCCCCAAAGACCTTGCAAATTTTTCCAAATTTAAGCCAGATCAAAACATTCCAAGATCGTTTCCTACAAAAATCCCTGTTTGAAAGCCATTTTGTCGAAACCTCGCCATTTGTAAAAGTATCCGATACTAAAGAGCTTGAACATGCCGGCGACTTTTTTAAATTCAAATACGTTTTGAAAAAGCGCTTTGGAGGCTATGATGGCTACGGCACGTTCATCGTTAAAAACAAAAAGGAACATCAAAAATTAGTTGCGACCATCACTGATTTTAAAATCGGTTTTATCGCCGAAGCATTTATATCTTTCGAATACGAATGTGCGGTAACTTTCTTTCGAAATGAAAAGGGACAAACAACACATACCCCATTAGTGTTTTCTAAACAGAGCCAAAGCAAGTGCGATTACGTTTATGGTCCGATTCGGCATTCGGGTTTTAATAAAATGAAATTAAAAATAAACTCACTAATGAAAAAAATCGATTATGTCGGTGCCTTAACATTTGAATTTTTCGTAGATGGAAATGAATTAATAGTTAATGAAACGGCTCCTCGTGTTCACAACTCGGCTCACTACACTCTGGATGCTTTGTCTCAAGACCAATTCACACTTCACTTAAAATCAGTGCTGAACTGGGATTTATCTGTTCCCGTTACACCACGCTCAAAACAATTCTGTATGGTAAATTTAGTAGGAACAAATGAAGAACCTGTTATTGTTCCTAAAAATTTATCGGGAACACTTTATTGGTATGGCAAAAGTCAAAACCGAAGTGGGCGCAAGTTGGGCCATATCAATTACACATCCAATGTTATGACATCCAAAAACTTATTGAAACTAGCTCAAATCGAACGAAAGCGCTTTAAGCTCTAGGAGATTAAAATGAAAAAAACCAAATCCGCATCGTCTGGACCAAAACGTGTCGCTATAGTGATGGGCAGTGAGAGTGATCTTAAGGTCATGAACGAGGCCGCCGATGCCTTAAAGGAATTTGGAATTTCATTTCACTTAGAAGTTGTCTCGGCTCACCGTACGCCTAAAAAAATGTATGAATTTGCTGTGTCTGCGGTTGAGACTGGTTACCAAGCTATTATTGCGGGCGCCGGGGGTGCTGCTCACCTGCCTGGAATGATGGCGTCGCTCACCACATTGCCAGTCATCGGTGTTCCTATTAGCCAAAAGAATCTGCAAGGTATGGATTCACTACTTTCTATTGTGCAAATGCCAAAAGGTGTTCCTGTTGCGACCGTAGCCATCGACAATGCCTACAACGCGGGTATCTTGGCCGTTTCTATCATAGCAAACTCAGACTCTTCTGTTCGCACTAAATTAGAAAAATTCAAGACGCTACAAATAGAACGTGTTGCGGAAATGAATAAAAAAATCAAACCTGCTAAATAACTAACTAAGCAACTACGCGCGCATTTTTGCTTGGTGCCGTTAAGTATTCATATAGACCGAACACAATAGCTGCATAGAATAAATCACCCGCAATTTGATTAAATAGGAACGGCAAACCAGCCACATAACAAGTTATTAAACCAGATAGGTCTTGAGTGTAAAACGTAGCGCCTTTCCAAACCCCAAAGTTAGTGATTAGAAAAAACAAAAAACTAGAAACTACAGACAAACCAGCCAATGTCATCACTCGGCCACCGAATGAAAAAGTATCTTGCTTGCGGAAGTAGGCTACCGATAGCAACATACCGACAGCAAAACCAATGTAGGTGTAGATCATACCATCATAAAAACCAATCAAAGAATCAGAAATCACTAAACAAACAAAAGGAACAATCATTAGGTACTTGTTTGATTTCATCGAAAATCCAGAAAATAAAGCCATTGAACCAATCGCAGTGAAATTCCAAGGATGTGGCATCATCCGGCTAACTACACCTAAAACCACCATGAATAATACAAATAGAATTTCAGATCCTGTTTTCATTGATTTCATATATACTCCCTGCTCGATGATTTTTAAATACTACAGGCACAAATCAGAGTACAGCCAAAAAGCGATAAAGCCTCTTGCTGCCCCCGATGCACTCTTATACCGCTTACGATTTTAGGTTTTGACGATTTTTTACCAGATCATCAACCACCGATGGGTCAGCCAAGGTCGAAGTATCTCCCAGTTCACCCGTTTTGTTCTCGGCGATTTTACGTAAAATACGGCGCATGATCTTGCCAGACCGAGTTTTTGGTAACCCCGGTGCCCATTGCAAAATATCCGGTGTTGCAATAGGCCCGATTTCTTTACGAACCCACTGCACGAGTTCCTTCTTAAGTTCATCCGATGCCACAACCCCTACTTTCAGGGTGACGTAGGCATAAATGCCTTGGCCTTTGATGTCGTGTGGGTAACCAACGACTGCGGCCTCAGCCACTTTTTGATTTGCCACTAAGGCACTTTCAATTTCGGCTGTTCCTAACCGGTGTCCCGAAACATTCAATACGTCGTCCACTCGACCTGTTATCCAATAGTACCCATCAGCATCACGGCGGCAACCATCGCCCGTGAAATAGTATCCAGCGTATGTTGAAAAATAGGTCTCTTCAAAACGTGCATGATCTTGATAAACGGTTCGCATCTGGCCTGGCCACGAATCAGTTAATACTAACACACCTTCGGCTTCACCCTTAAGTTCCGCCCCTTCGGGAGTTAGAAGTTTGGGTTGCACACCAAAGAAAGGTAATGTTGCCGATCCTGGTTTCAATGGTGTCGCACCCGGAAGCGGAGAAATCATAATGCCGCCCGTTTCTGTTTGCCACCAAGTATCTACGATCGGGCAACGTTCATCACCGACTACAGTGTAGTACCACATCCAAGCCTCGGGATTAATGGGCTCGCCCACGCTACCAAGCACACGCAATGACTTGCGTGATGTTGCCTTGACTGGCGCTTCGCCTTCTTTCATCAATGCACGCAATGCCGTTGGCGCAGTATAAAATACAGACACTTTATATTTATCTACGACGTCCCATAGACGTGACGAATTTGGAAAATTTGGAACACCTTCGAATATCACGCTGGTTGTTCCATTACATAGCGGTCCGTACACAATATAGGAATGACCCGTGACCCAGCCTACATCGGCCGTACACCAATAAACATCGGTGTCTTGAATATCAAAAACATATTTGTGAGTCATCGATGCATACAGCAAGTATCCGCCCGTTGTATGCATAACACCTTTTGGTTTTCCAGTTGATCCAGAAGTGTATAACAAAAACATTGGATCTTCCGCAGACATTTTCACAGGCTCACATAAATCTTGTACATTCGGCAGTTGTTCGTGATACCAAACATCACGGCCAGCTTTCATATTAACTGTATTGCCCGAATGTTTTACCACGATTACTTTCTCGACGATCTTAACCTTCTCAAGTGCTTGATCTAAATTTGCTTTCAGCGGAATCGTTTTACCACCCCGATAACCTTCATCGGCCGTGATAACGAATTTAGATTCCGCATTGTTGATACGATCGACGATAGATTCCGGAGCAAAACCACCAAATACGACCGAATGAATCGCTCCGATACGAGTACACGCTAACATGGCGTATACGGTTTCTAAAATCATCGGCATGTAGATCGTCACTCTATCGCCTTTTTTAATGCCTTGTTGTTTTAGAATGTTAGCAAATTTATTTACGTGAACGGATAGTTGTTTGTAGGTAACTTTCTTGGCTTCGTTTTTAGGATTGTCGGGTTCCCAGATGAACGCAATTTTGTCGCCGTGTTTTTCTAAGTGGCGATCGATGCAGTTGAAAGAAACATTCAGCTCACCGCCTTCAAACCATTTTATGCTGACCGGTTTTTTAAACGAAGTATTTTTAACTTTATTCCATTTCTTAAACCAGGTTAGACGCTCGGCTTGTGTTCCCCAAAACTCTTCAGGATTTTCTATCGATTGTCTGTACATTTTTTGGTATTGGTCCCAATTAACTTCAGTTTTTTGCTTGATATGGGGTTTAACGGGAATCGTCGGCAGAGATGTCATAAAGCCTCCTTCAATCGCCAGGAAGCCAAAACTTTTCTACAAAATTTTAGAAACTAGGCTCCTAGCTCTAAAATTTAATCAAGATTCTGGGACGGAGTCAGTTTTTTTTCTTTAAGCCACTCGGAGTTAAATACTTTAGATTGATATCTCAAGGCGCTATCGCACAAAATAGTAACAATATTTTTACCTGAGTTTTTGTTTTTTAGCGCCAGCTGATACGCTCCATAAACATTTAAGGCCGCGGAGGTACCTATTAACAAACCTTCGTGTTTGGCTAGATAGTATAGCATCGTGATCATCTGATCGTCACTGATCTGCATTGCCTCGTCGACTTTGGCTCGCTTAAAATTTTCAGTGACACGCATGATGCCGATACCCTCGGTCACAGAACTGCCGGTTGATTTCATTTGTCCAGTTTTCACATACTCGAACAGACCCGATCCCATAGGATCTAATAAAGCGATATGGCAATTAGGATTCATCTCTTTTAAATATTTAGAAACCCCCGCCAGTGTTCCACCCGTTCCAACGGAACTGCAGAATATATCTACTTTTTTGTCGGTCTGGTTCCAAATTTCCGGGCCAGTCGTATCGTAGTGAATTTGAAAATTGGCCGTATTCTCGAACTGATTTGCCCAGAAATATTTTTCAGGCTCACTTTCAGAAATTCGTCGTGCTTGATGATAGAAATGATTTTGATCCGCGAATGGGCACGGTGGAACTTTTCTAACCTCGACATTCAAGGCTTCTAGAGTTTGATATTTTTCAATGCTTTGATTATTAGGTAAAACCATTAAACAGGTGTACCCACGTTGAGCCGCAATTGTCGCAAGGCCTATTCCCGTATTCCCGGCTGTTCCTTCAACGATGGTCATTCCCGGTTTCAGTACACCTCGTTTTTCAGCATCCCGAATAATGCCTAATGCCGTGCGGTCCTTAACCGATCCTCCGGGGTTTAAATACTCGGCCTTGGCATATATATGACAACCTGATTTTTTACTTAAACTCGGTAAATAAAGAAGTGGAGTTTGGCCAACGATATCTTGAATTAAGGTGTGTCTTCCCATCCCTTAACGCTATAGCAAAGTTCTAGTTTGACCAACACTTTTATGCGGATATAGAAATAGAACATCGAGGTTTTATGAATAAATTGATGTTAGTAACCACTCTAGTTTTAGTCGTTGGTCTCAGCCAAAATACTCAGGCTCAAGCATTTGGAAAATCCCTTCAGTCGGCTCGTCTTGAAAAATCAGGCACCAATTTAGTTTTGAAAGTAAAACCCAACACAGCTCATCACTACAACTTAGAGGCACCGACAAAAATTTTAAAAAATGGCCAAGATGTTAAGCCCTCAACTTTGACACCGACGCTACTTGAGGTGACGGTTTCTAGCGAAGGCAAATGTGATTACCAAGTACAAACCTACGTTTGCGATGACAAGAAAACGTTTTGCGCGCCTCAGAACATGGCGGTCACTTGCGACGATATCAAAAAGTTGTCCACAAAACCCGAGTTTACCAACAAAGGCACCATCACTGTTTCCTCAACCGAAATCAATGGCCCGTCCACGGTGCCCACAGGTGTCGTAAAGTCATCAGAAACGGCTCACAAAAAAGAATTATTTATTACGAATGATCCGAAGATGGCGTTGGAAATAGCTCGCACTACTGGCAAGCCATTGTTCATCGATTTTTTTGGAACATGGTGCCCGCCGTGTAACATCCTTGACGAAACTGTTTTCAAAACTCCCGGTTTTGCCGGCAAAGCTAAAAACATGGTTCTGTTGAAACTAGATGCCGATGACAAAGTGTCTTGGGATTTAAAATCTAAATACGCGGTGACGGGATACCCAACTGTTGTTTTGGCAACATCTACCGGTGAAGAAATCACTCGGTTTCTGGGCAATCTTCCTGAAAAACAAGTCGTAAAGATAATGGACTACGCCATCAAAAACAAAAACACCAGTCTAGCCAAGAAGATGGACGATTTTAAAACGAAACCGACTCCGAAACTAGCCTCAGAAATCATCGATGCGTTAGTTGCCACAGAAAACTACGAAGGCACTCTTCCCTATATCTCTCAAGCTATGCAGGATATCCACGTAACGCTCGCTCAAAAAGAATTGGCTCTACTGCTGCCGTTGTTGGCTGAGTCTAAAGCTAATAAAGGCCAGCTGAGCAAGACACAATTGCCTCTTCTGAAGAGCTTGTTTGAACAATTCCCCGTTTCTGACTTCTACCATCAGAAATTAGATCTGATCACGAACACAGCGGATTCTTTAAAAGATGAAGAACTGAAAAAGTGGGTTCACGAAACAAATATCAAAAAACTGAATACGACTTTAGCCAAAAAAACGTTAGATTTAAATTTGATCACTCGTTTAGAACTACTTTACTACAAAGCTGACTCATTTGAAAAATTAGGTCAAACAGACAACGAGAAAAAAACCCACGCCGAAATCGTAAAAGAATATGACAACCTGATCGCAAAATATAAACAAAACCCGGCAACAAATCGTGGATACAACCTTGAGCGTATCTATTCGATCTACAAATCCGGCGATGTCAAAGGTGCGCGAGCCGAGTACGAAAAAATTATCGATGTTTACCCACGCGAATTTACGTTCCATTATAACTATGCCAGCGTGTTGAAAGATTTAAAAGAATGGGATGAGGCTCTTAAATACGCACAAAATGCTCTGACTTATTCCTACGGTGACAACCAACTGCGCGCCATCTATTTGGTATCAGAAATCGAGGCCAAAAAAGGATTGAAGAAAGAACCTTTAGAGCGCATTTCAAAAGCGATTCAGTCAACCGAACTACCTAAAGACGAAGCCGTCAGAACTCACCGCTATGTAAAACGCCTAGCCGAGTTGAAAAAGAAAATAGAAGAAGGCAAAGCCCTAAATTAGTTACTTATCGCATCTAATCTAGACAGAAGACTTTTTTGAGATAGCCTAATGGTTCACAAACAAAGGAGTCTTCATGAAAAAGATCGCAGTATTAATTAGCTTACTTTCACTATCCGCAATGGCCTACCAAGTAACCGGCCCGGTACTAGAAGTGACAGACACAAAAATCGTAGTTCAAAAAGGTAAAGAAAAATGGGAACTAGCCAAAGCCCCAACAACCAAAGGCGCCGCCGAAGTTAAAGTAGGCGACAAAGTAACTATCGAATACTCAATGACAGCCTCAACCATCGAAGTAAAAGCCGACAAAAAGAAAAAATAAACAGAAAGTGCCAGGCTACTTTTCTGGAAGCGTTGCTTCCAGAAAAGTAGCCTGGCACCCATTTTAGTTAACGTCTTTGTAGTCAGCGTCGATAACGTCGTCGCCGTCTTTTTTAGCACCTGCATCTGCTGTTTGTTCGCCGCCTGGAGCCGCTCCGCCTTGGGCACCTTGAGCACCACCTGCGTTTTTATACATCTCAGCTGATAACTTGTGAGATGCTTCTTGTAACTTAGTGAATTGAGCTTTTAACTCGTCACCAGTTGAAGATTTGTTATCTAGAACTTTTTTAGCATCAGCCATTAAAGTTTCTAGAGTTTTCTTCTCACCGTCTGGAATTTTTGCGCCGTTATCTTTCACTAGTTTTTCTGTTTGGTAAACAAGATTTTCTAGTTCATTACGGTTTTTCGCAGCTTCCAGTTTCGCTTTATCTTCTTCAGCACGTAATTCAGCTTCTTGAACCGCTTTTTTGATTTCCTCTTCAGTCAAACCACTTTGTGCAGTGATTTTGATTTGTTGAGTTTTACCAGAAGCCATATCTTTCGCAGATACATTCAAGATACCATTCGCATCGATATCAAACGTCACTTCAATTTGAGGTACACCACGTGGAGCCGACGGAATTCCAGTCAACTCGAAACGGCCTAAAGATTTATTATCTGGAGCCATTTTACGTTCACCTTGAAGTACGTGGATTTCCACGCCCGGTTGGTTATCCGCAGCTGTCGAGAAGATCTGCGATTTCTTTGTAGGAATCGTAGTGTTCTTTTCGATCAGCGGAGTCATAACACCGCCCAAAGTTTCGATACCAAGTGAAAGAGGATTCACGTCTAATAACAGAACGTCTTTCACATCACCCGCTAACACACCACCCTGAACTGCCGCACCGATCGCAACCACTTCATCCACGTTAACGGAACGATTTGGCTCTTTACCAAAGAAGTCCTTAACGGCTTTTTGGATCGCAGGAACACGAGTTGAACCACCCACTAGGACGATTTCATCCACTTCAGAGGCTTTCAAACCAGCATCTTTCAATGCTTGCTTACACGGTTCGATAGATTTAGTAACTAAATCTTCAACCATTTGTTCAAATTTAGAACGAGAAAGTTTTAACTGTAAATGCTTAGGACCTGTTTGGTCCATTGTGATAAATGGAAGATTGATGTCTGTCTCTTGTGATGAAGACAAGTCGATCTTTGCTTTCTCTGCCGCTTCTTTCAAACGTTGAAGCGCCATTTTATCATTTTTCAAATCGATACCTTGATCTTTTTTGAATTCAGCGATCATCCATTCAAGGATACGAATATCGAAGTTATCACCACCCAGATGCGTGTCACCGTTTGTTGAACGAACTTCAACAACACCGTCACCCACTTCTAGGATCGAGATATCGAATGTACCACCACCGAAGTCGTAGATAGCGATTTTTTCATTTTTCTTTTTATCTAAACCGTAAGCTAGCGCGGCTGCTGTCGGCTCGTTGATGATACGCTTGATTTCTAAACCAGCGATACGACCCGCATCTTTAGTTGCTTGTCTTTGAGCATCGTTGAAATAAGCAGGAACAGTTACAACCGCTTCCGTCACTTCCTGGCCTAAATAATCTTCCGCCACTTTTTTAAGTTTAGCCAAAACCGCGGCACCGATTTCTTCTGGAGAAATCACTTTATCGCGAACTTTGAAACCAATATCGTTTCCTTTTTCCACCACAGTGTAAGGAACTAATTTAATTTCTTCTTGGATCTCAGAAAATCGACGACCGATGAAACGTTTTGCTGAGTAAATTGTGTTTTCTGGATTTGTTACGGCCTGACGTTTAGCAATTTGACCTGCTAATCGTTCATTATCTTTTGTATAGGCCACAACTGAGGGAGTCGTTCTAGCTCCTTCTTCGTTCACAAGAACTTTAGGCTCGCCGCCTTCCATAATTGCTACGACCGAGTTAGTTGTTCCTAAGTCTATACCAATAATTTTTCCCATAGTATTTATCTCCCTTAATTATGAATCAATCTCATAGTTCAAAATGGGGCTGAAATCAATTAGGTCAAGGTCTACAGGACAATTATTTTAGGAGTTTGGACCACTCAAATACTAAGCGATAAATAGCTGAATTTATGTCTTCTTGTGAGATATCAGTAGCCTCGCCCTGACGCCATTTCTGAAATGCGATCGTGTTTTTAATGCCTATTTTGTAAACAATTGTGCCTTCGGTTGTCCCTCCAAATGGAGTTAAAAACGTTTGTAGCTTGTTTTCAAGAAAGGTCACGCCAATGCTGTTGGCAGATAGAATCTGAGCTCGACCTGAAATATCCTCGATCGCCATTTTCAGAACGCTTAATTTAAGGGAATTTAAATCAGGGAATCGAGAGCCAAAATTTTCGTCATTGTAGACTAAAAGGACTGAGTTACCACGGTTAAGCTCGGCCTGGTTTAACTCCTTAGGATCGTCAGCCAGAATTTTTGCAAATTCTGAAGCTGGGACTAGTACATTGGCTCGATCATCCATAGTTATTTCTTTTTACCAAAAAATCCCGATTTAGAGTCCGCCTCCTCGAGTTTGTAGAGTTTTGCGATTTCCTTCAATAGTTTTTCTTCCTCACCTGAGATCTTTTTAGGGTACTCGGCTTCTAGATGGAAAAACATATCTCCACGACGTTGAGAACGTAGTGATGGGAAACCATGGCCAGCCAGTTTGACTTGCGAGCCCGGTTGAGACGCCTTTGGAATTTCTAATTTCTCATCGGATGTTAACGTCGATACTTCAATTTGACCGCCCAATAACATTTGGACATAAGGAACTTTTAAAATGGTGTGCAGATCGCTGCCATGACGTTCATATTTATCGCTATCTTTCACTCGAATCTCGACATACAAATCGCCTGGAGATCCACCACGGTAACCACCTTCACCTTCACCAGAAATTCGCAGACGAGTTCCTGTATCGACGCCAGCCGGGATTGTAACTTGAATGCGTTTTGATTTCTCGTTGCGGCCGGAACCTTTACACGTGCGGCAAGGCTTTTTAATAATTTGGCCTTCACCGCGACATTGCGGACACGCCGTTTGCATCGAGAAAAATCCTTGGCGAGTGACGACTTGGCCTTGGCCACCGCACATTGAACACGTTTCCGCTTGAGAGCCTTTTTCTGCGCCCGAACCGTTACAGTCTTTGCAGTTTTCTTCGGTTTCGAATTCAATTTCCTTTTCTAACCCAGTGATCACGTCTTTCAGTGAAATTTCGCACAAGTAGCGAAGATCAGCACCCTTACGAGGCTCTGTACGTGAACGGCTGGAGCGTTTTTGACCGCCACCCATGCCACCAAATAAATCACCGAAAATATCGCCGAAGTTTGAGAAGATATCTTCCGCATTATCGAAACCACCCTGAAAGCCGCGTCCACCGGACTGTTTAAAGGCCGCATGACCAAATCGATCATACTGTGCACGTTTTTCGGAATTACTTAGGACATCGTAAGCTTCGGCTGCTTCTTTGAATTTATCTTCTGCTTCTTTATCGCCGGGATTGCGATCGGGATGAAATTGCATAGCTAATTTGCGATACGCTTTTTTTATGGTATCAGCATCAGCATCACGGGCTACGCCCAATGTTTGGTAATAATCTTGCGAACTAGACATGCAAACTCCTGTGAGACCAAACAATTATGTTTTTTTTATAACTTGTGTCAAGTAAGACAAGGTAAATTTCCTAGAGTTTTCGGCCTATTGACTCCGAATGACTTTAAAATACTCAATAGACTCTGGCGTGTGCCAATTTATTGTACCTGAAATTTTCTTAACCATTTCGCCCTTGGGGTTAAAGATGAAACTCTCGGGAAGCTTATCAACCTTGAAATGATCCATTAAAGCTTTCATATTTTCCTGTACCACATAGATCGGTGGTTTATTGAAGCCCGGGAACGACTTCAAGAAGGCATGAATATCGTCTTTGTTCTGATCACCAGAAACCGCAATGACGACGATGTTTGTATCCGCTTTTACTAACGTAATGAGAGACGGAACCTCTTCAATACAGGGCGCACACCAGCTAGCCCAAAAGTTGAAAATGATGATCTTGTCTGCGAATTGTTCGAGGTTGAGTTTACCGTGGGAGAGGGTTTTGAGGTCACTTTGAGGGAGTACTAATTTGGCATCAATTACAGGCTTACGCTGATCAGAAGCATTTTGCTTGTTAGAGGTAAAACTATAATAAAGCCCTACTAACAAAAAAAACACTAAGATTGTAACAATTAAAGCTTTTAAGTGGGTTTTCATATTTACTCCCGTTTTTCCTCTGGAGCCGGAGGAGGTTGCTCATAGAAATTCTTTAACTTACTTTCCAATTTCTGCTTTAATCGTTTAGCAACGGAAACATCTTTTTCATCTGCGAGAAGTTCGCTATAAATCTGTTCCGCCATTCTTCGACTTCCCGCTTCGTTATAAAGCCCCCCCGCTAAACTCATTACCCAGCGAGGTGCGCCGTTTTTACCCGCGCGATAAAGCAACTCGGCAGCTTTTTTATTGTTTCGCTCTTCTATTTGAGCTTGGTAAGAAGCACGATAAAGAATTTTCCAATCGTTAGGAAAATTAGCTACAGACTTATCAAATAAAATGGAAGCGCCCTTAGAGTCCCCTATTGTGATAGCCACCAATAATGGCGCATGCACCATGAGCTCGTAAAACTTTCCATCCAAGTCCGTCGCTACGTTCATAATATGAAAGTGCCAACTGGATGTTTTATCTGGACACAAGTGCGGTTCAGCAATAGCCATCTGGTTATAGGCGTCTAACTCTTGTAAAAAACGAATCCAAAAGGCATCGACTATCTGAGAGTTTAAACCAACAGAAAAATGACTTGCAAGAGAGCTTACACATATTAACGGAGACTGATATTTCTCAGAGGTGAAAAACCTCAAATTGGAATTTAGAAATACAATTAATATCGCAAAGACAGCTGAGAAAAAAACGGATGACATACTAATAAAATAACGACATTTCTATTCATTGGGAAGCAATTATTAAAACAAAAAAGGGAGCTATATAACTCCCTTTTTTCAACATTTTAAATAATTTGTAAGTTCTTACATACCCACAGAAACATGTTGCAATACTCTGTTTTGATTGATTGAGAAACGATCCAAGTTGTTCTGAGCATTATTTGGAGCCGCGCCATTCACGTTCGTTGGATTGCCCCAAGCATGTAGAGTGTATGCAGCCGCAGTACAAACTGAGGTGAAGGCAGCAGCGTCATTTTCAGCATCAGCCGCAAAATACTGCCAAGTACCTGGATTGGCACCGGCATTCACAGCTGCATCAAGAAAGTCATTCGCATCATCCGCTGCAGCAACCTGTTCGGGCGGCATGTTCGGATTCACAGCTGCACATGCATTCAGAGTAGAAGCACCGGCATTATATCTTAAGTTGTTACCCGTAGCTGCGGCACCAATAGATTTCATACTTACAGTATAGTTATTATACTCTGTGAAGAAAGACGCTTCACCTTGGAAAATGGCATTCAAATGTGTCTTCGCTTCCGCTTGACGTGCCTTAGACATGAACTTTTGATATTGAGGAATACCAATGACAGCTAAGATACCAATGATCGCAACGACGACCATTAACTCGACTAGCGAGAAACCTTTTTGGTTATTTAAAACTTTTGGTGTTTTCATACGTGCTCCTATTTATTGTTTGTTTCTTTTTTTTAATTTCTATAATAAAAATTAATTTTTCTTATTTAGACTCTTATATGTTTTCATAATCTACATCTGTATTCAAGAGATACTGCTGTAAAAGTTTTAATCTGAATCAAAACAATACATTCATCAAAACTTTACTAGGCGTAAATCCAGATCGCATCATTATGACACGCACTGAATTACTACGCCGACTGCAGTACCGTTATGCGATCACGACCATTCGCTTTACTTTCATACAGCGCCTCATCGGTCTTTTTATAGAAGTCCCTAACCGATTGCACTTCTGGGTTCCAGCTACAAATACCAATGCTAATTGTACATTTGATCTGCTTATCATCGTAATAGATTACGCTGGATTTGATTTGCTCTGAAATCTTAGCGGCCATATCCAAAGTCTCATCTAAGGATTGATTTGGCGCTAGGATTGCAAACTCCTCTCCACCTACACGGGATACCATAACCTCTTTATCCTGATACAGTTTCAATATTCCACCCACATGAACCAACACAGCGTCTCCACCAGGATGTCCATATGTGTCGTTTACCTTTTTAAAAAAATCGATATCTAATAATACTAGATTCAACTTTTCATATCGATTCGTATATTCGGTTAGCTTTTCTCTGAAAAATCTGGAATTGTGTAACTTCGTTAGGTCATCAAAAATAGATAAACGTTCAAGTGCCATGTTTTGAATCAATAACTTCATTTGTTCCGACAGCGTAATCACTTTTTGGTGATCAAACTGCTGATCCTTTTCGGGGCCGTGAATTGGCAAAAATATTTCAAACGCGTCTTTCGATTGCGGATTTATTGGGATCACGACCATACTGTGAATATGCGTTGTTGAAAACATGTCTTTAATTTTTGAAGAATCTATGTAGGTATATTTCGCCGATGGAGTCATGCCTTGAATTTTTTTATTTAAAGAATCAAACACAGATGACTGCCCCAAATGATTCGAATTTATTAATTTGATGACTGTTTGCTTTTCATTGTTTTTCAAAAAGCCCACGCCCAAACCAAAATTATTTAGAATATGTTTGATAAACTCTTCCAAAATTTCGCCCGGTTCTTTTACCAAACGTGTCTTTTGAAGAAGTTCGATTAAAGAGTCCATTTCCTCGATCTTTTTATCTTTTAAACCCATCTCTCGGCGGTATTTCTTGTGAAGTTCCTCTTCTACAGTGACGTCTTTGAAGAACAGGATATTTTTCCCTTCATAGGGAACGATAGAATACTGACCCAAACCTTTTTCAATGTTTTTTGTTTTAAAGGAAACGACTTTCATTGGTCGCGCGTCTTTTATACCCACGAAACTGCTTAGTAGTAACGGTTGGTCGTCCATTTCCAAAAATACTTTGGTTAAATTCATTTTTCCAACTACGCGAGCGACCGATAACCCCGAGAATAAATAGAAGGACGAGTTAGCGTACTCAATGAGTCCGGCATCATCATAAACAATCACCACATCAAATGAGTTTTCAAAAACATTAAAATCCATGGTCAATCTATCGGTTTTCAAACCTAAAAATTAAGTCGATAAAAACACGGCGCCATGACAACTATTATGATTCACTGCTGAATACATACCGAGACCAAATGCTAAGCAACACGGTTTTCTCGACGCTGACTCGACTAAATCCTAGCTATAGACCCGCATTGGACGACCGCCCCCCCTAAAATTCATTCTCATCATTGATAACTGGATGATTATAAAAAAAACTATATCCACCTGGTGCTTTTAAAATCTATGCACATACTAAATTATAGATCCGTCTACGAACCAGATAGACAGGGTCTAAACGCAAGATTAAACTTAAAGAATGATGGAAATAAGGATGTCTCAAGATAATAAAAACTTACCTTTTACTCCTGATGGGGACTCTTCGGTTCAAGTTATTCCTAAAGTGGATACTCCAAAGATGTATCAAGTCATATTAATGAACGATGATTACACCCCTATGGACTTTGTCGTTTTAGTTTTGAAAAAGTTCTTCGGTAAAAAAGAAGAAGACGCGATCAAAATTATGCTGGATGTACACCAAAAAGGTGCTGGCACAGCCGGCGTTTACACACTTGAAATTGCAGAGATGAAAGTGATGCAAACAAATCAGTTTGCACAACTTAATCAGTACCCTCTAAAAAGTATTTTAGAGGAAACTTAAACAAAAAGATCACAAAAGAGGTCGCATATGATGACAAGAGAATTAGAACGTCGATTGGCTGAAGCTACGGAAATGGCTAAAAAACAGCGTCATGAGTTTGTGACTCTTGAACATATTCTATACAGTTTAGCTCAGTCGCCGCGCTCGGTAGAAATCTTAGAAGCGTGCGGCGTTAAAATTCCCGATCTTAAAAAAGACTTACTAAACTATTTGGAAAACAACACTCCTGAAATTACAGAGGATCAATTAGAAAGCTACGGTGGTTACGAATCTTGGACTCCCGAGTTTACTCTAGCCTGCCATCGATTGATTCAACGATCAGCTCTACAAATGAAAAGCGCCGGCAAGAACCAAATCACCGAGGGCAATCTTTTAGTTTCATTTTTTTATGAACAAGATTCTCACGCGGTATTCTCGCTTTCAAAACAAGGCATCAGTCAGTTTGACATCATTAACTTTATTTCGCATGGAATCCAAAAGGATCCTGAGTTTAATGATGCTGAAGACCAGGTAAAAAAAGAATTTGATGGTCAGCCCGCAGATGATGCAAAAGTAAATGTTCTTGAGCAATTTTGCGCGAACCTAAATGAAAAGGCACGCAACGGAAAAGTCGATCCTTTGATTGGTCGTCATGACTTAATCACTCGAATGACTCAAATCCTTGCTCGCAGAACTAAAAACAATCCCCTACTAATTGGCGAACCTGGAGTTGGAAAAACAGCGGTTGTTGAAGGCCTGGCAAAAAAAATCGTTGAAGGTGACGTTCCTGAATCCTTAAGAAACAAAGTGATCTACTCGCTAGACATGGGATCACTGTTAGCGGGAACTAAATTCCGTGGTGATTTTGAAAATCGTATTAAAGCCGTCGTTAAGGAAATTAAGAAAAATCCTGACTTCGTTTTATTCATTGACGAAATTCACACGCTTGTCGGCGCCGGCGCAACTAGCGGCGGCAGTTTAGATGCCTCTAATTTACTAAAACCCGCTCTTGCGAATGGCGAAGTTTCCTGTGTCGGGTCAACGACTCACACAGAATACCGTCAGTACTTTGAAAAAGATCGCGCGCTTAATCGCCGCTTCCAACGTTTGGATGTGGGCGAACCATCTGTCAGCGATTGTTTAGAAATTTTAAAAGGCCTAGCGCCTCAGTATGAAAAGTTTCATAACGTTAAATACTCGATGGAAGCTTTAAAAGCCGCTATCGATTTATCACAGAAACATATTTCTGGAAAATTACTACCAGATAAAGCCATCGATGTGATGGATGAATGCGGCAGCAGTTTAAAACTAAAAAATCAAAATGAAGAACCCGCTGCGGTGACTGTCGAAGCTATCGAAGAAACGATTGCTCAGATGACAGGTTTACCTTTGGCACAAATTTCTTCTAACGAACGCATTAAACTTAAAGACCTAGATAAAAAACTAAAAGCACTTATCTACGGCCAAGACGATGCAATCGATAAGTTAGCTTCGAGCGTGAAACTAGCCCGCAGCGGACTAGGTCGCCCGGACAAACCAATCGGAAGTTACCTGTTCGCAGGACCTACGGGTGTTGGTAAAACGGAAGTTTGTAAACAGCTAGCCCAAATCTTGGGGCTTCCATTCCATCGTTTTGACATGAGTGAATATATGGAAAAACATTCCGTAGCGAAACTGATCGGTGCGCCTCCGGGATATGTAGGATATGAATCTGGTGGACTATTAACAGAAGCTATCAGTAAACAACCGTATTCAGTCATCCTACTAGATGAAATTGAAAAAGCGCATCCAGACATCACTCACTCTTTACTTCAAGTAATGGATGCAGGTCGCCTAACCGATTCTCAAGGCCGTGTTGCTGACTTTAGGAACACGATTGTTGTACTAACAACAAATGCCGGTGCATTTGAAGTTTCCAAAGGCAGCATCGGTTTAGTTGACGAGGGAAGTTCACGTTTAAGCCAAGAGGCAATTAAGAAAGCATTTGCGCCCGAGTTTTTAAATCGTCTTGATGCCGTCGTTCATTTTAAAGATCTAAGTGAAGACATCATCGTGAAAGTAGCGTTCAAATTTGTAGATGATTTAAAAATGAATTTGGCCGAGAAAAAAATCGAATTGATTGTTTCTCCAGATGCCATGAAATGGTTGGCAAAAAAAGGTTACGATCGTGCCTATGGCGCACGTCCGATGGCTCGCGCAGTGGAAGAGCATTTCAAGAAACCTTTGGTGGATGAGCTTCTCTTTGGTCGCCTAACCGACGGCGGAAAAGTGATTATCGAACTGGAACAGTCAGCTCTGAAGTTCCATTTTAGCACCAGTCATACACCGTTAATTAGCTCTAAAAACCGTCCTGAGACAGTGTAAAAACATACTTACGCTGTCTTATTGACAAATTTTAAAAGGTCCTCAAGATTGATTCAGAAGGCTTTATTAATACAAAGTCATGAGGAGCTTATTCTATGCAAATGTTTAAACGTATCGGTTTATTCCTGTTAACGAATCTTTTGGTTATTGTGACCATCAGTATCGCCTGGTCGTTGATTTCTGCTTTCTTTGGTCTTGAAGGTATCCGCCAATCCATGGGCTCGCTGCTGGTTTTCTGTTCGCTATTTGGTTTTGGTGGCGCACTCATTTCCCTGATGTTATCCAAAGTGATGGCGAAGTGGTCAGCGGGTGTAAAAACAATTGATCCACACACTAATGATCCAACATTACGAAGTTTGGTTGGTCGCGTACACGAGTTAGCTCGTCGTGCCGGCTTGCCTCGCCCACCCGAAGTTGGGATCTATGAATCTGATGACGTAAATGCTTTTGCGACTGGACCTTCAAAAAGCAATGCGTTGGTGGCGGTTTCAACTGGTCTTCTTCGTCGCATGAGTGACGACGAAGTAGATGGTGTTCTGGGACACGAAATTGCCCACATCGCAAACGGCGATATGGTTACATTGACGTTAATCACTGGCGTTGTGAATACATTCTCGATGTTCTTCTCTAGAATTCTAGCCAACATTATTTCTAACAGTGTTGATGAAAAGTTACGTCACATTGTTTACTTTGCTGTAACCATAGTCGGTGACATTTTATTTACGTTGCTGGGTTCAATGGTTGTAAGCTACTTCTCTCGTCAGCGTGAATTCCGTGCGGACAAAGGTGGCGCTCAGTATTCTGGACGTCAGAACATGATCGCAGCGTTACGCAGACTACAGGCCGTGTATCAAACTCCTTACGATGGTGAAGAGAAAGATATGTTAGCTACCATGAAAATTTCAAATCGTGGTAAAGGTGGCTTGATGGCGTTATTTAAAACGCATCCGGACTTGGAAGTTAGAATCCAAGCCCTTCAGAGGGCTTAATTTCAAGCGACTAGTTAAGCATTTTTAGTTCAAAAAAACGTTCCCAGATTTCCTTGGTCATATCATAATAAACATATGAAAAAGACCACTTGGAAATCTGGGTTTTGTTTTTTAGCACTCTCAACGGCAACGATTTTAACAACGTCGTGTACATTTTCTAAAGATAAACAAAAGCCAACGGCAGAACTTAGCACCCTTCCTCCGAATGAAACGGAAGTAACACAACTAAAATCGGCCGCATCATGGGAATCCATGATCAAGGAATCTAGCCTGAATAAAAAATGGTGGCTGCAATTTCACTGGTCGCAAATGTACTTGCAAGATCAAACTCAAATTCCAACGGCGTGTAAACTGCTTGAAGATCTTTATCAAGACAAACAGTTCCCCCTAAATACTTATTCCGGCTTACTAGTTAAAACTCGTTGCCCTGGAAAATCAGAAATCGAAATTCCGCTGACGGAAAAACAAAAAATAGTATACAAAAAATGGCTTAAAGAAATTGAACTCACAAAAGCGGTTGCTGAAAACAATCAAGAAACAAAGTTTATTTTACTTCTTGAAGTGAATTCAGAAGAAAAAGATCGCCAGACAAAAAAACAAACGTATTTAAAACTTTTGGATGAAGCTAAACGACTGAATAATGAAAAACTTGTTAATTTGGTAAACTATGAATTAAAACGCGAGTTTCCGCAGTACCTACCCGACATTTTGAAAAACAGCTATGACATTAGTTTGGATTTAATCAAAGATCGCTCATTCAAAGATGCAATCAAACGCCTCAATGAAATAATTCGGTCTAAAAATATCAAAGCGGACCAAAAATTTAAAGCATTCAAAACTATTTTCAGAATACATAAAACGACTCAAAACAAGCAAGATCAATGGGCCCTTATAGAGCGCTGGGGAAAATGGATCCATACTCAAAAGAAAAATTCTGAACATGATTCATGGATGAATGAATGGGAAATCTTAAAAGCTCGCTGGTTATGGACAGAATCACAAACAGGCAAAGCAGTCGATGTACTAGAAGCCTATGAAAAGAAAAAAATTGCGAATAGTTTAAAAGAGGAAGCTTCCTATACACTGGGACGCATTTACGACGAAAAGAAAGACTACGAAAAAGCGAAATCACTTTATCAGCAAAGCCATGATCAGTCGCCGATGAAAAAAGATCCGCTGATTAAGACAAAAAATTCTTTGTTCGAAAAGAATCTTTGGAGTTTGGCTTGGTTAGAATACAAAAATAGGAAATATGAAGCCGCCAAAAATTCACTTCAGGAAATTACCGACAAGTTGGGCGGTGAATCGGATTCAAAATATCTATATTGGTTAGCTCATGCAAACTTAAAGCTTGGCAAAGAAGATGTTTATAAAGAGGTTCTGCTAAACTTAAGAAAAAAAGAACCATTGTCGTTCTACACTCTACTTTCCTATCGTGATCTAAAAGAACCTATTCCATTATTAAAAAAATCATCGTTAAGTAATAAACGCGAATTTTTAGTAGAGAATTTAAAAAACAATTTATCCGAAAGTGAAATTTCCGAAGTCCTTTGGCTGATTAGTCTTGAACAAAACGATGTCCTGCAAAGCTGGTCTAAGGTTCTTGAAAGAGAGGTTTTAACTAACTACTTGCCAATCTTGCTACTGTACTCACAATCTGGGCAATATCAAAATTTGTTAAATTCGATTCAAGCGCTAACAAGCGAGCAAAAAAATACAATCACGTATTCTTTCCCCGAGCTGCTTTTTCCAAAACCATTTTTTGATGACGTTCAGAAAAACAGTCAGCTTAGAAATGTTCCTATGAGTTTTGTCTATTCAATTATGCGACAGGAATCTGCGTTTAATCCCTATGCTCGCAGTTCGGTCGATGCCTTGGGGTTGTTACAACTGATGCCAAATTTGGCAAAGAAACTGAGTGCCGGGGAACAAGGAATCAGCTATCGAAACGAATTTGATCTATTCGATCCTAGGGTAAATATTGCTCTGGGCACAAAAGAACTTAAAAACTTACTTACTGCAAACCAAGGGCGTTTCATACCTTCTATCGCCGGCTACAACGCCTCTTCAGCCGCTTATAAGGGTTGGTTGCAGGTTCGCAATCGTGACAATGTGATCGAATTTATTGAAGAGATTCCATACGAAGAAACACGTACCTATATCAAATTGATACTTAGAAATATGATGTTCTATGAACGCATCTATTTTCAAAATCAAGCGTTTGACTTCCCTAATACGTGGTTAGAAAAATAAAAAGCCCAAAGGTCGAAACCTTTGGGCTTGGTGATTACAATAATTTACCTAACGACTAGCGATCTGTTTTCACAAGCTGAGATGTCCAGCCTTGAATAGTTTGCGCCAATCCTTGCTTGGCCTCAGAGAACTGAACCCCATACGATTGGTTCGCTTCTGACCAAACTACTTTGCCTTCGACCTCTAGCTCGGCACCATCCGGTCCTTTGATTCTCATTGTCAATGATCCACCTTTTTCAAGCATTTCATCCACGTTGAAACTTAAACCGCCCATCGAAATTGTGTTCATTTGAGCGACAAGTTCACGTCCGCCGATATTAACTTTAATATCAGATTTCATAACGAAGCGATCGTATTTACGACGTGACGCCGGTTTGCGAGTTCGTAGATAGAAGAAGTAAGCCAATGGCATCGACAACACTAAGATCAATGATATAGCGTTGGCTGGAGTCATACCTCCACCACCGCCGCCGCCTAGTTGATTCATTATTGCTGAGCTCACCAATCCACAACCACCGCTAGATTTCGGAGACGACTGCGTTTCAGATGCGGGCTCACGAGACTCAGAGTAAGCAGGCTTATAATCTGGCTGCGAAGCAGCCGTGGCCACATTTGATTTCGCTTGTGAAACCAGCGAATAAGCGTCGACTCGAGCACCCGTTTGGACTTTGCCTGCTAACGGACCAACTTGTACGGCCGTCGACAGAATCAAACTTTTTAATTGATAGCCTGTCAACGATGGCGCTTCTCGTAACGCGAGCGCCGCGATCCCAGAAACGAATGGGGCAGCCATTGATGTGCCTGACATCGACCCAAACATATTTCCAGGCAAAGATGAATAAATGTAAACACCTGGGCTAGCGACATGTACGTTGCCAACGCCATAGTTAGAAAACGACGCTAATTTATCCGTGTCACTAGACGCTGCGATACTAATGTTACTAGGCACTACATAGTTCGCCGGATACATTTCGGTTGAATCATTGTTTTTGCTACTGTTACCCGCTGCAGATACAATCAAAACACGTTGACCGTATGCATACGACAGCGCTTCAAGAAGAGCACTTGAATAACCAGGGCCACCCCATGAGTTATTGATAATCTTTGCGCCGTTATTTACGGCGTAGTAGATAGCTTTAACTGCATTTGACGTTGAGCCCGCACCGGTTTTATCCAAGAATTTAAGTGGCATAATGCGGATTTTGGATTGATCTAAATTCGGCGAGAAAATATCTAAACCAGCACCGACAACAATACCAGCTACATGTGTACCGTGACCTTCGTCGTCTGCATAGGACGCCGAATTCGTGATAAAATTCCATCCATTAATATCATCGATATATCCGTTTTGGTCATCATCGATACCATTCCCTGGTATTTCTTTAGGATTTATCCACAGCGCATTCGTGTTCTTGAATAGGTTATGTGTGCCATCCAACCCCGTGTCGACAATCGCAACTATGGGACGGTTACCAGCAGAATAAGCCGACGACAAAGACCAGGCTTGCTCTACTCGCACCGCTGCGTAGTTTTGTGAATAGGACAACGAAGACTGCGCTTGAACTTCGTCCATGGAAAGACGATCGACAACTTGTCCCGGAGTTCCATCATCTAATTTTTCTAGAATGTAATTTGGTTCTACGAATAAAACTTCAGGGTCATTTTTGATTTCATCGATGGCAGATTCTTGGCCAGGTTTAACTGAGAAATGCAGCATATTCATTTCAGGGAATGCGGCTTTTAAATTTACTTTACTTTGAATTTTCCCAATGACGTTGGATGATCCCATGTCCACGCGATACTTAATTAAGTACTCTCCGGGTACGACTTTAGGTGCCTGCGCAAAGGAGGAGGACACGGACAAAATCAATGTCGAAACAAGAACCATTATTTGAGCAATCGAATTAGGCAACAGATAACGTACCGGTTTTTCAATTACAGTCACAACGCCTCCAAAATGATGTCCCTAATTTCATCGGACATAGGTCCAGAACGCTTTAGGGCTTTTGTGAGACTCCCAAAAACAAACGCGCTATTTTGAAACTAGCCTCCCAGATCCAGAAAACCGAAACCACAAGATCAAGAGACCTTGAAGCGTATCAGTCTGATACGTACAAATTTTTTTGTGAGTGCAAAACAAAGCCCTACTAGAAAAAATTTTGCGAGTTTTAAAGATTCGACGGTAAGAAATTACGGACACGTAAAAGTCGACCCTTTAGTTATGATACACACCAAAGTTTGTGTGAGCTCTACTGGTATTCAAAGTCATATATTTCAAAGCATTTCTATGAGAGGATGATTTTATGCTAAAGCGAATCACCGACATCTTTCTGCGTGGGCTTGTCACCCTCCTTCCGATTGTTATTACCTTCTACTTGATCTACGCCGGAGTCATGATTCTTGAAAATATGTTGGGACAGTTTTTTCGAGATGTCTTAAAAGAATCTTACATTCCTGGCCTGGGACTTCTAACTACTCTGATCCTCATATTTATTTTTGGTTTGATCCTGACTCACTTCATTTCAAAATCAATTTGGGAGCAAATTGAAAATCGTCTGACTCAGGTTCCGCTCATCAAAGCGTTGTATTCACCACTAAAAGACTTAATGGGCCTATTTAGCAGCGATGGACAAAAAGATTTAAAAAGTGTTGTAATGGTAGAGCTGCAAGATGGAACTCATGTAGTTGGTTTAGTCACACGCGATCATTTTGAAGATGTTCCCGGAACCCAAGAGGCCGATCTAAAAGCAAAATTTGATGAAAAAGTAGCCGTGTACATTCCTCTCAGTTACGCACTAGGCGGTTTTACTATTCTCATTGATAAATCTAAAATCAAAAAAATCAATATCCCTGTAGAGAAAGCATTGAGCCTAGCCATCACCGGTTGGGTGAAATCGAATGCGCAAGGAGACAAGCATGTCTGATAAAACACAACCTGAAGTTTTAGGATCCAGAACAACAACAGGGAAAGCCTTACGAGTAAATTTGGACATGAATATATACGGCGCCTTCGCTGAAATCGGCGCCGGACAGGAAGTTGCCCGTCACTTTTTCCAAGCTGGCCGTGCATCGCAGACCATTGCGAAAACTATTTCTGCTTACGATATGATTTACAGCGATGAAATCTATGGAAAAGAAAAAAACGGTCGTTATGTTGTCGAATCGCGACTAAATCGTATGCTTGAAAAAGAATATTCGCTTTTACTACGACGCCTTAATGAACATCGTGGTAACAAAACAACGTTTTTTGCTTACGCCAATACAGTCGCGACAGGATCTGCGGAATCGCCAAGATGTCATGGTTGGATGGGAATTCGTTTTCAAAAAAAACCAGGTGCGGAACACAATGATATTATTCTTCACGTCCGCATGATGGACCAACGACGCCTACAGCAACAAGAAGCGCTTGGTATGTTAGGTGTGAATCTTGTGTACTCTGCATTTTATCATTCAGAAGACCCAACTGATTTTATGAATTTCTTGGTTGACGGTTTAAAGCAGGGTCAAATCGTTATCGATGTGATTAAGTTTACAGGTCCCGCATTTAAAAACTTCAACAATCAAAAAATGAATATCGAACTTGTTAAACGCGGTCTTGCCGAAGGCGTGCTGTTTGGTCCACAAACAGGAACAGGATCAGATGCCGTTCTTAATATTGCCGACACAGTTTGGGGAAAAGGCCTACTGATTCAACGTGGATTTTACCGTCCCATCACCCAAACTCACCTAGATGTGATGAGCAAGGGGTACGAGCAGCTTAAACACGAGATCAAACAACAGAAACTAAAATCAAGTGACATATTTCCGATTATGGAAATCACGAGTGAGTTTGATATTGATGTCGAAGAATTCTGGCATCGTGTTCAGGTTATTACTAGCCTTGGCTACTACGTGCTGATTTCAAATTTCAAATACTTTTATGAAATGAAAAAATTCTTTAGAAATTATACACAAGCTCCCCTTGTCATGGTTATGAGCGCACGCCATTTAGCGGATTTATTTGACCCTGAAAAATATAAACAGCTGGAAGGCCACATTTTTGAAGCTCTAGGTAAACTACTGGATAGTCAGACAAAGCTTTATATTTATCCTCACAAGAATGATTTGCTGTGTTTGACTACGAAGTCTTTTTTCCCAGATAAATCGGTTAAACATCTGTACCAACACTTTATCGAGAATTCACAAATTCTAGATATTTCAGGTTGCGATGATACCGATACTTATTACCATTCAAGCGATGTTCAAAAAATGATAGAGAAAAAAGAAAAAGGTTGGGAAAAATTAGTTCCAAGCCTGGTTGTCGAATATTTAAAAAAGAATAAACTTTGGGGCTTTGGAAAAACAAAGTAGGCACCTGAACCTTTGCCCAAGCCCTACTCGATAATTACTTTTCAATTCTATATTTACTAATAAAGTCGATCAGCATGCCAACACCCTGGCCACTGCCACCTGAAAATCCCAAGCTGCCTGTCGGTTTATCATTCCATCCATAGATATCTAAATGAGCCCATCGTTTTTGATTCACAAATTTCTGCAAGAACAGCGCAGCCGTAATGGCGCCACCAAAACCTTCGGACGAATTTTTAAAATCGGCAAACGAACTGCTTAGGCCACCAAAATATTTATCAACCAAAGGCATTCGCCAACAATGATCACCCATACGACGACCCGATGAAACCAATTCATCGGCTAACTCATCGTCATTCGTAAACAATCCCGCTAC
The DNA here is from genome assembly GCA_963932905.1 of uncultured Bdellovibrio sp. Classification (GTDB taxonomy): domain Bacteria; phylum Bdellovibrionota; class Bdellovibrionia; order Bdellovibrionales; family Bdellovibrionaceae; genus UBA2316. Next base: position 85,253 of record CAWVRN010000005.1, on the reverse strand, counting down.
ATCTGCACCTAACGCCACTTTGATCGCACCGGTCAATGTTGCCACATTCACCACGCAATCCAGTTTGTTGTTTCCTTTCGTTGCTAAATCTAAGGAGTCGGCTAAGACTAGGCGCCCTTCTGCATCCGTGTTATCAATTTCAACAGTGTAGCCAGCACGTGATGTGATCACATCACTAGGTCTAAAGGCATTTCCATTGATAGAATTTTCAGCGAGTGCCATATAGAAATCAAAATCAACAGACCAATCATGCTGAGCCACGTAGTGCGCTAATCCAAGAACTGCCGCAGCACCACCCATATCTTTTTTCATCAAACGCATACCTGACGCGGGTTTAATATCTAATCCGCCAGTATCGAATGTGATCCCTTTGCCAACAAACGCGATCGATTTTGCATTTCCACGTTTAGCATACTTAATATGTAGCAAGTACGGTGGGTTATCGGACCCCTGCCCGACCGCTAAATGTAAATTCATTTTCTCTTTAGCTAGTCGGCGCTGATCCCACACTTCAATTTTAACATTGCGTCCCCATTTCAGTCCTTTTGCCATTTGAACGAAACTTTTTGGCGTCAGCTGATTTGGCGGTAAGTTGACAAGATGACGAGTCAGATTCAAACTCGTCGCAAAGTTTTGTGCTTCACGAACATCGTTTTTATCCAGTTTATCGAAATGAATTTCAGGTAGATCATCAGATTTCAACTCAGAAAAATTCTTGAATTGATAAAACGCCATTTCAAGACCAACAAGGGCCGGCACAATCACCGATTTCTTTTCTTCGCCCGTGTATACATAAACCTGCTTTAATTTGTGCAATCGGAAATGCCCAAGTAATGATCCAAATGTTTCTTTAGCCCAAGTCCATTCCGAATCTGAAAAAAACTTAGCCGATGATTTGGGCTGATTGCATAACCACACCAATCCCCAATTCGTCTGGAAATACAAGGTATCCGAGGCAAATGACTTGGCACTTGTTTTCTTTTCCCAATCCAGGGCTAGTTTGTCGAAGATGGTCTTAAATACCTCGTCCTTCTGATTCTGATCCATAGCACTGGTTACAATGACTAGGCCTTGTCTAGTTTGGTTCTTTTTGAATTGAGACTTAAACAAATCTATCGATTTGATAAGATTTTTTAGATCTGCATTCCATGGTTTAATTTTAGGAAATATTAGTGATTTCATGACTTTTCCTTACTTTTCGATTTGCATAGTGTATTTACCCACAGCATAATAGTAGTATTATGCCCTGGACTGAATCAATTGATTTAAAAATTGCGCTACTCAATACAGAAAACCTGTTTCTGCTATTCGACCAGCCTCCTACTATAGAGCATACTAAATTAGACGAAATTCAGTGGCAAAAACTATCGACTTCGATCTACCCAAATAAAAATTTAAATAAGCTAAAAGAACTGGCGCGTACCTTTAAAGACATGGACCCCGACATTATCTTACTTTGTGAAGTCGGCGGCCCTGAATCTTTAAAACATTTCAACGAGCTTTTTCTAGAGAACAAATACTCGACCGCGTTAATGGAAGGAAATTCTGATCGTAATATAGACGTTGGTTTCCTAGTACGCAAAAACATGCCATTCTATTTCGACTTATCGACGAACAAGCATCGATTGATCAATTTCAATTACGACTCTGAAAAGTTTTTAAAGAACCCGCCCGAGCACAAGCTATCTCGTGACTGCGCAGAACTTAAACTGTTCGTACGCGAGTCCGACAAGCCATTTTTGAATATCTTGTTAACACACCTAAAATCTCGCCTTGATCCTGAAAAGAAAGACCCGGGTGGATTTGCAAGGCGACAAGCAGAACTTAAAACCGTTATCGACATTGCCAACGAAGTTCAAAAACGAAACCCCAATGTTCCGTTGATACTAGCCGGTGACTTTAACGGCAATGCCTCGTCCCGCATGACGGATGAAGAATTTAAGTATTTATATCAAAACACCCAAATGCAGGATGTCTTAGAACTGAGCGGACAAGCCGATGATAAACGGGCTACTTATGCCCAGGTCCGCAGTGGCTTACGCAGTGAAGGTCGCCAGATTGATTTTTGCTTTTTAACACCCAAAGCCGCGCAATATTTAGATAAAACTTCGGCTATGGTTTATCGCTATAAAGATGCCTATGGTTTCGCCTTAGACCTGCCCACGACGCTAGAACAAAAGCTAGAATTGCCATCAGACCACTACCCAATCTTTTTCAAGCTACACAACTTGCCATTTAAAGCTTGAATTCGAACTTCAAGTTGATTAACTTTTCATTTACCGTATGTCGAAAATTAAAACTGTTGAACCGACCTTTCAAATTCAAGCCAAAGTAGTGTATGTCGAGGCCGAGTCTCGTCCGCACCATAACTATTATTTTTTTGCATATAAAATTCAGATTAAGAACGTTGGCCCTGTGTGCGCCCAACTTCAACACCGCCATTGGATCATTACCGATGCTTTTGGCCGCATTGAAGAAGTTAAAGGCCCAGGCGTTATCGGGATGCAACCCAAAATCCAACCTGGCCAAACATTTGAATACGACAGCGCTTGCCCCTTAACGACATCGTGTGGATCAATGAAAGGTTTCTACCAAATGATGACAGACGAGGGCGAAGAATACTCGATCGAAATCCCAGAGTTCTATTTAGTCTGCCCAGAATCACTTCATTAGCTTTTTTAAGATTCATTGCGGATGATGTACAAAAATCTTAAAGCGTAAATTCAATGATACGAAAGGCTATTTGGGCCAGCGTGTTTCTATAGGTATCTGTAGTGCGACTCCAATCCCGACCTTCATTTACTAGTGATGATGGAACGTGAACAAACAAACATTTCGAAGTTTTAGACAGTGTTTTAAAATAGACGAAATTACAAAGATAAGCACCGGTTGACAAGGACACTTCAACCGATTCAGGAAACTCCGAATTCAACCGTGCCGCCAGTTTCTGCAGATCTAAAGTGTTAATTTTCGAAGACTCCAAGGTGTCATCAATAGGTCGGCAATTGGGATGAGCACCAGAATTATCAGGGATCGAAGATTCAATCCAGTTCAGTGCCACTCGTTCTAGACACACTTTCGTTCGTTTAGATGCGACACCAAATTGAAAAACAAAATCATAATTTGCAAAATCGATTTTACTTAAATCACTTTCTGCTTTCAAGTAATCTACCGGTAAAATCATCTTCTGAACGTCGACTTTTTTTTGATTTTTTAATTGCTGATACAGATCGTGAACTAATGTTTCGCTGGGATTATTTTTTATATCGCTAAAAGGCTCAAAGCCCGTGATTAAAATGCGCTTCATTATGGATTCAGGAATGATCGGTCCCAGTCACTGCCATTACGCGTATACTGATAACGTTCATGCATACGGCCCTGGCGGCCATTCCAAAACTCAATCACTTCAGGAACAATAATGAATCCACCCCAATGCGGCGGACAGGGAATTTCTTTCCCGGCATACTGCGAATCAAGTTCTTTGAATTTATTCGAAAGGATTTCCAACGACATTAATCGCTGACTTTGATTCGAAGCCCAGGCACCTAGCTGTGAAACGCGAGGCCGTGTTTTAAAATACGCTTCCGATTCTTCACGTGTTGTTTTTTGAGCTTTGCCTTCGATGCGAATTTGACGCTCTAAAGGCGACCAGAAAAAATTCACGCAGACATTTGGATTGAGTGCGATATCTTGGGCTTTACGCCCTGTGTAGTTTGTATAAAAAGAAAAACCGTCCCGAATCATACCTTTATAAAAAACGATACGCACGGACGGTTTATTCTCTTTGTTCACAGTTGCCAGAGCCATTGCGTTCGGATCTGGCATTTTTTGTTCAACGGCTTCATCTAACCAAGAAACAAAATTCTGAATCGGATCTAAGTTAAAATTAAATCCACTCATTTAACTTAGTTTTTCTTTTTAGAAGGTTTAGCTGCCGGAGCTGCGCTAGCTTGAGCTTTTTTAACTTCTAGCAATTCAACATCGAATAACAATACTGAATTTGGTGGGATACCTGGACGACCCATTGGACCGTACGCTAAATCAGCTGGGATAGTTAGTTTGTACTTTGAACCTTCTTTCATAAGTTTCAAAGCTTCTGTCCAGCCTTTGATCACGCCATTAACTGGAAATTCAGCTGGCTGACCACGATCTACAGAAGAGTCAAACTTAGTTCCATCTGTTAGAGTTCCTGTGTAGTGAACTTTAACTTCGTCTGTGTCTGAAGGAGATTTTCCATTGCCTTCTTTTTCAACTACGTACTGTAGACCAGATTCTGTCGTTTTTACGTTAGCCGCTGTTTTATTCTTAGCAAGGTACTCTTCACCTTTTTTCTTGTTTGTTTCTGCTACTTCACCTTGTTTAGCTTGCGCCATTTCTTGAAGTTTCTGCATAGCTTTACCCATTTCTTCTTGGGTCATTTTGCTAGTTTTGTTTTCTTTCACATCCTTAAGAGCCATAACTAAAACATCAGCGTCGAAATCAACGTTGTTGTCTTTGAAGTTCTTACCCAATTGTTGTCCAATTGCATAACTTGCTTTTTTTTGATCCGTATCTAATTTCTTTTCACAAGCAACCATTCCGAAAGCAACGGCTACGCATAATCCTACCATAAGTTTTGAGTTAAACATGATGTCTCCTTGATATTTCGAAATGATAGCCAAAATCCGTTGTACTTGTCACCCCGTTTGGTTTGTTATTGGAAATCGCTGCAAAGCGGTGAGAGTCTTGCTTTGTGCCCGTTAAACAATCACCCCCTTGGATTCTGTCTTCCTTTCCTACTTGTAATTCAGAAAGATCGGGGCGGCGCAGGGGCCTTTGTGATCGGGATTTTGACGCTTAGAACTTTAACAGACACTTAGGGATGTGACGCAAAATCGAACGTCGGGATCCCCCCCCCCGAAACGGTCGGGCGTGGCGAAAACGATTTTTTCTTCTTCTTTGCTAATTTAGAATTTCGGATTGTGTTGCCCTTGCGCTACCCCGATCAGAAAATCTCAATTAGCAAAGAAGAAGAAAAATCAACCCTGGATTTAGTTTTGGTAGCAGCGAGTGCCCAAGCTTTTCTTCGAGTGAACTAAATCAAACAACGAATTTTCCGCTCGGGCATCAATGATGTCGACCTCTTCCACTCCCTCACGAAGGGCTTGAACTACGGATTTAACTTTCACTAACATTCCGCCTTGAACAACCTTAGTTTGCATCAATTGGTACAAGCCCAAAGCGTCGATTTGCTTAATTGTCTCTTTGTTTTGGTCCCAAATGCCCTTTTGATCGGTCATATAGATCAAGTTTTTTGCTTTTAAACTGGTCGCAATATGCATCGCTGCCATGTCGGCATTGATGTTAAATTTGTTACCTTTTTCATCACTGCCAACTGGCGTTATAAGCGGCACTACCGGTAGATCAATTACTTTCTTCAATAATGCGTGGTTTACACCGGTCACCTGACCGACCAAGCCTAAGTCATCATTCAACGGTAAGCAGCGCAAGATGCCCATATCAGAACCCGAAATACCTAAAATAGGAACACCATGTGCTGAAAAATGAGTCTGTAGTCGACGGTTAACGATACCAAATAAAGTAGCCTCAATAACTTTCATCATTTCGGGTGTTGTTTTTCGTTGCCCATCTACAAATTCCCAAATGATATTTCGTTCCGTTAATGCCGCATTGATGGCTGGTCCACCACCGTGAATCAATAGCATTGTGTAACCTAGATCATGAAGTTTTTTAAAATCTTTAGCCAACGATTGAACTACGGTTTCGCTTTCTAACGAAGATCCGCCCAGTTTGATGACCAACAATTCATTTTTTTTCATGTTGTGTACTCCGTATTAATTTCTACGTATTTCTTAGATAAATCACAACCCCAGGCTACTGACTGAAAATGGCCTGAGTTAAGTTCAATTTCAATTTTTACGACATTCGATTTCAAAAGCTCGCGTACGTTCGCGCGATCAAACGTCGTGGGACGACCGTTTTCAAATAGCATTTGGCCTTGCACGCGTAGGACCATTTTCTCGATGGCCGCCGCCGGTACACCCTCGGCACCTAATCGCGCTAGGATTCGACCCCAGTTAGGGTCTTCACCATGAATTGCCGTTTTGATCAATGGACTAACTGTAATACCACGAGTCGCTTTATCCGCGATTGCTTGAGTTGGTGATCCAGTCAATGAAACCTCGATCAGTTTCGTAGCACCTTCGCCATCAATCGCGATTTTTTTTGCTAGTGCTTGAGATACATCTACAAGACCTTGGAAAAATATTTCTTCATCTGAAGAATTTTTTAAATCGACGTTTGAACTACCATTCGCCAGCAAGAAAACAGTATCATTTGTAGAACAATCACCATCCACGCTAATGCGGTTGAAACTTAGATCCACTGCACGTTTTAAATATTTTTGCGCTAGTTCTGGAGTCAAAACCACGTCGGTGAAAATATATCCCAGCATCGTAGCCATATTCGGATGAATCATGCCTGAACCTTTGCAGACGCCCGTAATCCGAATACGTCCACCCGACAACGTCACTTCTTTCGATGCTGTTTTAGGAACCAAATCCGTTGTCAAAATGGCTAATGAAAATAAATCCGCATCGTTGGTAGCCCGGCGAACAAGTTCAGGAAACCCATAAACAATCTTATCAATTGCAAGCTGCTGCCCAATCACTCCCGTGCTGGCCGTCAAAACTTGATTAGGCGAACAACCAAGTTCTTTAGCAAGTCCTGCCGCCATTCTTAGATTATTTTCAACACCTTCGGGCCCCGTGGCTGCATTAGCTTGTCCCGAATTTGTAACAATGGCGCGAACGGAATCGCTAGGAACTATAGATTGGCAGTACACTACCGGAGCCGCCTTACATTCATTCAAAGTAAAAACACCCGCGGCTACGCAGGGAGTTTCAGAAAACACCAACGCCAAATCGGGACGATATCGTCGCACACCGCAGTTAATTCCCGCGGCTTTAAAACCTTGAGGCAACTTAGTAATATTAATATTTGATTCAATCGACATAATGACTCCCGCTAAAGCAAACTTTCAGATTGGGGAAACCCATAAATACAGTTTAAATTTTCAACTGCTTGCGAAGCTGCGCCTTTTAACAAATTATCCAGTGCAGAAAACACAATTAAATTATCCGAGTCCAAATCGTAACCGATGGCGGTTAAACTGGTGCTAGCAATCGCTTTGACCGAGATTTTCTTCTGCATTTCTTTCATGTCTCCAAACTCTACCAACGGGTAATTTTCATAGGCGGCCAAATAGGCTTTTCGCAGGCGAGCTTTCTTTTCTTCGACAGATAGTCCCTGCACAGTTGGCGACCACTTTAAATAACATGTTGAAAGAATGCCTCTAAACACCGGCAACAAATGTGGCGTAAACACGACTTTCGATCCTTTTTCAGAGAATACATCCAAATACATTTCCATTTCCGGAACATGCTGGTGCTGAAGGACTTTGTAAGGATAGAAGTCGCTATATAATTCTGAAAACAACAAGTTTTCGTTAGCCTTTTTTCCCGCGCCAGATGCGCCTGACTTAGCATCAACGATAATAGATTTTGGATCAATCAAACCCTGCTTCAATAACGGGATAACAGCCATCAAAACCGAAGTTACATAGCAACCCGGATTCGCTACCAAAAATGGAGCGCCTGATTTCAGGGCCGAAATGGTTTTGCCGTTGAATGGATGCAGTCCATAATGAGCCTGCTTCAAAGCTTTTGGATGACTGTGTTCAATACCGTAAAACTTTTGATATAAACTTTGGCTGACACCAGGCTCAACCTGATTCAATCGGAAGATCCCTGACAAATCGATGACGGAAATACCGCGATTTAAAAATTTCTCAGCTAACTCGAGTGACACTTCATTCGGTGTTGCCAAGAACACGACGTCCAGTTTTTCTGACGAAGCCAAGAAGCTCCCCAAATCAAGGCTCTTGGGTTCCGCGACTTTAAGTGCTTTTGCCAGACGCTCTATTTCAGGAAACTGATTCCACAATGTAAATGGCTTACCTTCATTGTAGAAAATAGCGGCAAGTTCAATGCCGGAATGCTGAGTTAATAACCGGCACAGTTCCTGACCCGAATAACCTCGAGCCCCGACTACGCCCACCTTGATTTTAGAGGATGCGCTGGATGAGTTCATTACTCTAGATAGAATATTTATTTTGGTCTTTGTCCAAGTAAAAATCTTAATTAACTTTTAGCGACAATGCGGTTACAGTCATAGAGCCTATGCTTCACTATGCCACCTACATAATCTCTATTTTTAGCCTGTCACAATCCGCAGTTTTGATCAAGTTTAGTGGCATTCCTCCAGAGACTCTTGGATTTTGGCGCATGCTGGGAGCGAGTATCTTGTTACTGTCGTTTCGCGTGTATAAGGATTCAGCCAAAGTAATTTTTGCCGACATACTCAACAACAAAAAATGGGTCATTCTAACCGGGGTGTTTTTCTACCTACATCTTTGGTCGTATTCGTACTCGGCCCAAACCACTTCAGTCGCCCACTGTATGATCCTGTTTGCCTTGAATCCCCTGTTTACTGCAGTCGGAGCAAAAATCGCGTTTAACGAGCCCTTGGAAAAGAATGTGGCATTTTCTTACGTGTTTGCTTTGGCCGGCCTATACTTTCTAGTGCGCAGTCGATTGAATTTAGGATTGGACTCTTGGCATGGGGAAGCCGCTGCTCTAACGTCAGGTGTTTTATATTCTGTCTATGCCCTGTTTTCCAAACAGAGTCGCAAAAAAATGAATAATTGGAATTTTGGGATCGGCATTTATTTCGTCTGCGCCCTATGTTTCTTAGCGACGACAATGACCATGCACACACCCATGGTGGGCTACAGTAACGAAGCCTGGCTGGCTCTGCTTGGAACGATCATAATCCCTACATTCCTAGGGCATTCGCTTTTTTCTTACTTAATGAACTATCTAAATATTAACTGGATGAGCTGCGGAAAATTATTAGAGCCGACAATATCTGCACTGGCTGCATTTATCGTTTTTAAGGAAGTCGTAAATGCAGATACCGTTTTAGCTTTTTTCTTTACCTCCGCAGCTGTACTGTTTTTATTTTTCCGTTGGGAAATTAAAGATAACCGTTTTCAAATTTTATTGCGAAAGAAATGATTTTATTTCCTTCGTGGTACCTTTAAATAAAACCTTGGGTTGACGACGTTGCAGGCTGTTAAGGTACATGGGATCGTAGTAGTGCTTTAGTAATTTTTGAATCCATACGCGATTAGATTCGTGACGGCCATGCGCTAGACTTGATGCTTCCGCACCATCAAGGTCCTTCAGAATTTCAAAATATTTCTCTAAACCAAGACGCTTCTTAATTTCAGAAAGGGCTCTTTTATAACCATCATACACGGCTTGAATTCGCTGCGGATCTTGACTCTGAACAATGTCAGTTATTGCCACATAGTCGTAAAAAATATTTTCAACTCGCTGTTCAAGGGGTTCGTCAATCCAAATAATCGGGGACGAGCGCATCTTTTCAAAAAAGAAATCTGGTAAAACGCAGCGGCCAATCATACGGCTTTCATCCTCGATATATAGCGGCTTGCTGCCATCGTACTCATCATCCCGATCTAGAATGCATTTAACTATGTCGTGTTCGAAATTAATTTGTGCCGGTTGTTTTCCCCGTTTACCAAATGCAGATCCTCGATGCCCCGCGAATTTTTCCAAATCCAAAACCAAATGTTTCTCTTCCGCTAACCATTGAAGAAAATGGGTTTTCCAGCTGCCGGTTGAGCCCGACACCAAATGCACTGGCGCAGAAATAATTCGATGCCTTAAGTGTTGAAGCATTAAATTTCGCATGTGTTTGTAGCCACCACGAACACGGCGAATAGGGAATCCTCGATCACGCAACCACGATTGAGAGATCTGCGAGCGTAGCCCTCCACGAAAACAATATAGTGAAATATTGGGTGTTTTATTTTTGAACTCGGCGATCCAGGCCGCTATTTTCTGTTCTTTATTTTCGCCTGAAACTAATTGGTGACCCAATTGTATAGCGGCCTCGCGGCCTTGCTTTTTAAAGCAGGTCCCGACTAAGTGCCGTTCTTCATCTGTCATGATTGGCAAATTGATAGCGTTAGGAATAGATCCACTTTCAAATTCGATCGGAGCGCGAACATCAATCCAATGATGTCCTTTACGAACTAAATCCAGGATTTCATTTTCTTCAACCCACCCATCCAAAACAGACATTTATGAAAATCTCAGAAACTCTTTGCCATCGTTTCTTTTTACTTTTCCTATAATACACGACTGAGGAAACTGGGTTTGAACTGTTTTTAAAACTTCATCCACATGCACAGGATCCACTGACAGTAACAAACCACCGCTGGTTTGCGGATCACATAATGTTAGAATCTCTAATTCCTTCAAAGCCGACATGTTCGCTGAATCTTTAATATACTCGCGGTTGGTTCGATGTGCTTTAGTTAAATAACCACGGTCTAATGATTCTAGCGTACCTTCAAAAAGTGGCACTTCAGAAAACTGAATGTCAAAAAGCTTGTTAGATGCTTTTGACATATTGAATGCGTGTCCAGCTAAACCAAACCCCGTGATATCAGTGGCCGCGTGAACGGCCGAGTACAATTTTGAACTCAGCAGCTCAGGAACTGCGTTCAACTGTCGCATAGAATTGACGACGGCCATGATTTCACTTTCGTTCACGAATTGACGTTTAAGCGCCGCCGTGTGAGTGCCTGTCCCAATACATTTTGTTAAGATAAGTACGTCACCGTCTTGGCAATTTTGATTTGTCCAATATCTATTAGTGTCGCAGTATCCGGTAACCGATAACCCAAGTTTTAACGTGTCATCATCGATCGTATGACCACCCACGATGTTGGCTTTGGCTTCTTTGACTTTATCGGCGACACCTTGAAGTAAAGCCACGACCCAGTTTTTTTCAAACGTCGCCAGTGGATAGGCTAAAATAACCATCGCTGTTTTCGGCAATCCACCCATGGCATAAACGTCGCTTAAGGCATTGGCCGCAGCCACTTGGCCAAACATAAATGGATCATCTAAAATGGGAGTAAAAAAATCTAAAGTCTGAACTAATGACGTTTCTTCGTTAACTTTGTAGATCGCAGCATCATCGAAATGCCGACCATCCACTAAAAGCTCAGCATGCGCATTTGGGAATTGTACTTGATTTAAAATCGATCGTAATTCACTCGCGGCTACCTTTGCGGCACAGCCACCTTTTTGAACAGTCTGTGTTAGTTTAACCATCCCCTACTAAGTATGAGTTTTTTCATTCTGTGTCGAGGTATTTGATTTGTTTTCCGTCTGATTTGACTGGTTTTTTCCATCAAATGGAATTTGATCATTTACAGGTCGCGCGTTAGCTTGGATTTCGTCTTCGTTAAGACCCTTTTTAAACCCGCGAATCGCTTCACCTAATGATTTTCCTAAACCTGGCAAGCGCGACGGACCAAACATTAACAACGCAATACCACCAATTAAAAGAATTTCTGTCCATCCTAAATTCATAACAACCTCTAAAACGTCTTAAGTTTTAATTACCTATAGTCTATAGTATGTTTCGGCTCTCTTCAAATATTACTTTTTATACCAAAGGTATTGTTATACACTCTAGGGTACTGGTTTAGGGGGAAATATGTTCGCATCAAGTGTCATTTTGAGACGACTGCTGACTTCAGTGTTTTTTATCGTTTCGGTTTCTTCCGTGAATGCTGTGAATGCACAAGAAGGTGGCTCTGATCCCACACCCCCTAAAAAATCACAAACAATGAGTGCCGACATCTACGAAAAAGAAGACTCGGTTAAATCCTTCAGTGGCCACGTGAATTTAATACGCGAGACGGACACGATCGAAGTCTTTTTCGATGGTAAGAACAAAGGCCCGTACATTTTAAAAGACGATCCAAATTTAGGTGCCTTCAAAGAAAAGTTAATTAAAAGTCAGAAAAACAAAAATCAAAACGTCACTGTCAAAATCAGCGAAGACGTCATCACTGGCGTCGAATTGGTTGAAATCAAAGCCGCCGAAAAGAAAAAAAGTGACATAGATTCTGTTTTGGATGATATCCTCAAAAAATAATGCGTATCCTAGTTGTCGAAGACCAAGCTAAAATGGCTCAATTCTTAAAAAAAGGACTGACCGAATCAGGTTACTCTGTCGATGTGGCAGAATCTGGCCTATCTGCGGAATCCTATTGCAGTTCGTCGGAATATGACTTGGTCATTCTAGATGTCGGTTTGCCCGATCAAAGTGGCATCGATACCGCTCGTCATTTGCGCCGCGATGGTTTAAATGCCCCCATTCTGATGCTAACAGCACTTTCTAGCACCAAAGATAAAATAGCGGGCCTAGATTCTGGTGCTGATGATTATATGACCAAGCCTTATTCTTTTGAAGAATTACTAGCGCGAGTTCGCGCACTTTTACGCCGTCAAACATCGACGACACAGGTTTTGAATACTAAGTTAAATTTTGCCGACTTAGAAATGGATTTAGTTTTACGTAAAGTTCATCGCGCTCAAAAAGAAATCGTGCTGACTTTAAAAGAATTTTCATTATTAGAATATTTTATGCGAAATCCAAATCGGCCGCTTGGCCGCACATCCATTGCTGAACATGTTTGGGATGTCCATTTTGATTCCGAAAGTAATGTTATTGATGTCTACGTTAACATGCTTAGAAAGAAGATCGATGCTCCGTTTGAAACAAAATTAATTCATACGGTGATCGGTGTTGGCTACGTGATGAAAAGCGAAGATTCCGGCGAGACGTCCCATTGAAATACCTCATCGGCAGGCTAAATAATATTTTCCGCCGAATTTTTATTTTTATGAATTTTCGCGTCCGTCTGACGTTGATATTCGCCCTCATATTCGGCGTCACAACAATATCGTTCAACTTGTTAGTTTTTGATTATTCCATAGACGCCCTCAAACGGGACTTCGACGATGCGTTGTACAACTACTGCATCGACATCAGTGAATCGATTGAAAACCAAATCAGCCATGGACCTATCAACGTGGGCAGCATCGAATTAGACCAACAAAAAATCCTGCCGTTTTCACTGGGCACCACTCGTATCCTACTTAGAAACCGGGATGGCAAGATTCTGAGTCAGTTTGGAAATTTAGGAAATTATCTACCCCCTTTTGAAGACCAGCTTGAAAAAATTAAAACTGGTACCGACGTCACTTTTAAAACTATCTATGACATTGGCAAACTTCCCGATTCGGAATCAGATTCTTATCGATTAATTACATTTCCCATTGAAAATCAAAACCCACAGCATTTTTTGCAAGTTCTAGCACCTCGTACGCTTTTAGAAACTCAAATTGATAATCGACTTCAAGTCATTCAATTTGGCATTCCACTAGCTATCTTAATTTCGATGCTACTTGGATATTTTTTGTCCGGCCGCGCCCTTATTCCCGTGCGAGAAATCATCACCAAAACTCACGGAATTCGCGCCAATGTTTTGTCGGAACGCGTTCCCGTAAGCCCCGTTCGCGATGAATTTCGGCAACTAGCGCTAACTATGAATCAGATGCTAGATCGTATTGAAAAATCATTTCAAAGCCAGGAACGTTTCGTTGCCGATGCATCTCATCAACTATTGTCCCCACTGACTATCTTAAAGTCATCGCTGGAAGCACGTTTGAGTCAACAACAACTCGATAGTGAATCTAAAGCATTTTTACTAAGCCAAGAAACAGAAGTGAATCATTTGATAGATATTATCAAAGATATGTTGTTACTCGCCCGCCTAGATGCCGGATTGCATGTTAAGCTTTTCTCGGGTATTCACTTGGAAGAAATAATCTTAAAAGTTGTTTCAAATTTGCAAAAACGAGCACAGTCTCTACAACAGAAGATCGTTTTCAACATTATCGACAATGATCACGCCAGCCCTAAAGTTATTGGCGATCCTGATCTACTCAGACATCTGTTTTACAACTTGGTAGAAAACGCGATCAAGTACTCTCCACCTAATAGTCAGATTCGTATCGATCTGATTTGGGAGGATGATTACTCTATTGTTACGGTGGCAGATGAAGGACCTGGTATATCAAGCACAATGGCGCCTATCTTATTTGAACGTTTTAGTCGAGCTCCAGAAATGAGCCAGATGTCGGGTTATGGATTAGGTCTGGCCATTGTCAAAAAAATAAGCGATCTTCATAAATCCGCTATAGAATTCAACAACCTGGACCCTAAAGGTGCCCAGTTTCAATTCAAGATTAAAAATAATTAATTTGGTTTTAATATGGTCTTTAATGAGATGCCGTATTCTAAATCCATCAACAAAGAGTCTAATTAAGGACTTTATATATAAGGAGATCTTATGAAATCATTATTAATCGGTTTAGTATCTGTTATGGCTACTGTAGCTTTCGCTAACGACACTGCAGCTCCAGCTGCTGCTGCTGCTGCTCCAACTGAACAACCTAAAGTTGAAGCTCCTAAAGATGCTGCTCACGGTGCTGATCACGCTGAGAAAAAAGCTGAAAAGAAAGCTAAAAAAAGCAAAAAAGCTAAAGCTAAATCTGAAGAAGCTGCAAAACAATAGTTTTGTTTTCTTCCCTAAGGAAGAGCTTAGAAGCTACGCAGAAATGCGTAGCTTTTTTTTTGCCATTTTTCAAAGTGGTTTTCTAGTTACAATTCTGTAGGAATTCTTTTCTGGTTTCGGCGCGAGTTTTAAAATCGCCACGCAAATCGGTTGTGATCGTAGTAGAATTCGCATCTTCAATCCCGCGTGCAATCACGCAGAAATGTTTCGCATTGATATACACAGCTACATTTGGCGTTTCCAACACGTACTCTAAGCAATCTGCGATTTGTTTAGTCAGGCGTTCTTGGACTTGAGGACGGCGAGAGAAAAAATCAACGATACGGTTGATTTTAGATAACCCGATGACTTTTTTGCTGGGGATATACGCAATCGTCGCATGACCTTGAATTGTTTGAAAGTGGTGCTCGCAGTATGAAATTAAGTCGACGTTTTTTACCGCAATCATTTGATCATACTGCATTTTATTTTCGATCGTTGTGATCTTAGGAAAGTTTGCTGTGTTTAATCCTTTGAAAATTTCATTCACGTACATTTTAGCCACACGTTTAGGTGTATCTTTCAAACTATCGTCTGATAGATCAAGGCCAAGTATTTTCATAATTTCAGTGAAATGAGCTTTGATTTTTTCTACTTTCTCTTCAGAACTAAACTCAGAATCTTCTTGATGAGGTGACGGCAGGACGTGGCTTAAAATTTCTTTTTTGATATTCATTTCTGTGTTGTATAGTCTAACGGTAACAGATCAAAGTATTTTTCATTTTGATCTGAATAGTTTACATATCTATAAACTCAATATTGAATATATTCGCTATGGCAAATGAGTTTGAGTGGAGACTGAATGAAATTCATCGCAAATTTGCTTTTAAGCATATTTAAAACTGTCGCTGTTGTAGTGATTTTAATTGTGATCGGCATAAGTATCATCCAAAAGAAATTTCCACCGTCTTACTCGGAAACGCAGGAGTTAATTCAAAGCGCTCAAAAAGCATACGCCGTCAGCGTCGCTATGAAAGCCGAGAATGGAAATCTGGAAAATGCATTTAACAAAGGTTCGCTCATCATGAGCCGGGAAACCTTGTATACTGAACTTAAAAAACTAGATCCGTCGATGGAAGACATCGTGACTCCATCAAAAAACACAGAAAAAGAAAAAATGCCTACATTGCGTGACATGAATCGACGCGATCTTTTGATCCTAAATTCAAAACTGGATCAAGCCGAATATAAAATCCGTATTCTTGAATATGAAATGAAACAATTAAAAGACGAATATAAAAAAATGAAATCAAGCGGCGCTGCGTCCCGAGGCCACTAAGTCCAATCTTTTTCAAGGACCTGAGTCATCAGACTCTTAGACGCTCTACGAGCCGTTTTTATGCAGTCGTTTAGACTCGCTCCTTCGGGTGAAATAAGATAGTCACCGACTAATTGTAAACTCATACGATCCCAGTTTTCTAGGTATGCTTTTTTAATCGACAGCAGCGAACTTGAGTCTAACTTCAATTCGCTGCCATTAACTTGCGGATGCTGTGTCCAAGAGTAAAAATTAATTTCGTCAAAATCCTTTAAACCAAAAACAGAAGCCATTTGGGATTTCATGATCCCGGTGTCTGCCGCCTCAATAGGCCCTTCTAAATCGATAGTGAAAACGTGATCTTCCTTCGTCACTTTAAAACGATTTGTTTCGAAGAAATAGTATTCGCCATTTTCTTTCGCTGATTTCTGAGTTGTCTTGTAAACAAGACGATAACTAGATTTGAATTGAGCTTGATGAATCGCCTTTTTAAAATCTTTGTTCGTAAATATTTGATCAATGCCTTTGATATACTTGATCTGATTAAATGGCAGCGCCAAAATTACGAACGGTGAACTTAGTTTTTTCAAACCTTCTTTTGTTTGAATATGACAAACCCAACGTTCTTTCTGACGACTAATTTCGACCAACTTAGAATCTTGTTGCATACTGTAGTTTGGTATCACACCACTCACTCTTTGACTTAGAATATCTACGAATTGAGTCATTCCGTTTGGTAAATACATTTTCTTGCTAGATAAAGTTAGTTTTTCAAAATGGAAAAGCCATTCGAGAAACGATATTTCGGTCGCTTTCTTTTGAAAATGCATTTCAGCCCAGCTCTTAAAAATCGATCTACCTTTAAAATCTAATTTGGAATCGTTCACGATGTCAGAAAACGAAATCTTGTCATAGGCCGCTAACCCATGGGCGATCTCTTCGCTGTATGGCTCATCCGTCAACTGATCAGTTAGTTTTCGAATACGCGCCAATTCTTTGTTCCAAGCTTTAATTGTGGGTGAATAGGCGGCAAGGATGGATTTATATGACATGACGTCTTTGTTCATACAGAAGAAATACGAATTCTTACGAATGGGTGCCTCTTCCAAATCGACATTCATTTCCTTGATGAGTTCAATAGCGTCCTGGTCCATGGAATCGACATAACGAGCCCCCAGATCGATACTGGTGACAGGAGCGGGAAATCTTTGAGACAGTATACGTCCGCCCATGCGACTAGACCCCTCAAATACGCGGTAAGGGACTCCATTCCTTTTTAAAAAATAGGCAGCGCTTAACCCAGACACACCACCACCAAAGATAAGGACCTCTTTAGAATAATCTGACTTTTCGATTTCAAAATAGCGATCAAGCGCGGCGCAACCAGTCACGCTAAGCAGGCCCAGAGCCTTTGCCGAATTCACACTATTTTTTAAAAACTTTCTTCTGTTCATTTTTATTGCTATTATAGTCCTTCAACCTCTTAAGTGAAAGATATTTATCATGTCCCCCGCTCTAAATTGGCCACATTTCTGCCACAAGTTATCAAACGATAGGCTGACAGAAATTATGGTACAGGTTGAAGAGTCAGGATTCTACACGAAGGATGCATTTCTTGACAGTGACAGTGTTTCGTACTGGAAAAATCACGTTGAAAAACTGAATGCTGAAAATCAATTTCGCGAATCTACGATCGGTAAACAAGGACACGAAATTAAAAATTTAGAAATTCGTTCAGATAAAATTTTCTGGCTGCACGATTTTGCTGACGAGACTCAAAATATCGGCATCTGGTTAAATGATGCGCGCGAAGAATTAAAACGTTATTTTCGAATGCCTGTCGATGATATTGAGGCTCACTTTTCCATCTACCCGGCGGGAGGCAAATATGGAAAACATATCGACAATCCTAGTGGCCTCAGCCCTCGTTTGTTTACATTTATTTTCTATTTAAATCCGAATTGGCAGCCCGGCGATGGGGGCGAACTTGTTCTTTACGAACCCAACCATCCGGATAAAAAATTAAAACAAATCGAGCCGCGCGGTGGAACTTTTGTATTATTTCGAAGTGACCTTTTTCACCACGAGGTTTTGACAGCCATGAAACCTCGCTACACATTAACGGGCTGGTTAAGACGTCATGCGCGAGTATAAATCTTTAACTAAATATGTTTTGTTAAATAGATTGCCTTATCGCCTATTGATTCTAGGCACTTCTCTGGTAGCGGCTTTTCTAGGGATTTTATCACCCTATTTTCAAAAAAGTTTTATTGATTCGGTGATGTACGATCATAGTTATCTACCAAGCTTTTTGAAGTTCGACAGCCCACTTCCCTATTTGTTCCTCGCTGTATTTTTTCTAGTTTTAAGCCAACTATTGAATCAGCTGACTAACTACATTGGCGTAAAAGAAGCTCTTTTTATGCAAAAACAAATCGGCGAAAAAATTTATGACAAAATGCTGTCGTTAAAATTAGATACGATGACAAAACGCCCTCTTGGCGAAATAGTTTCGTTGTATGCCACAGATGTGTCTGGTGCCACCGTCTATCTAGATCAAACGTTACCGTCCGGTTCATCGACATTCTTTCCTCTGTTAATCACGCCATTCGTGCTGGTTAATTTTTTCGATACACCGATTTTCTTCACACTGGTCGTGGTGGTCGGGATAACTGTCTTAAATACCGGTTTGGCTTTTCGGCAATCTAAATTTTTCTACCGGTTTAAAACATTGGCAGCTGAACGTTTAGGTTTTGTAAACGAGTGGATTCAGAATATCCGCACGCTCAGAATTTTAGGCTGGGTTGAAATTATTGAGCAAAAAATTATCGACAAACGCGAAGTCGAAACTCGAAATCGAGTCAAGATGGTAACGAATGGCCAAATGATGAACTCCATTTCTTCATCGTTCACATTTATCGTAAACATCGTGACCCTCGGTCTGTTGGTTTTGTACTACAAGCGTGAACTTAGCCCAGGTGAAATATTCGCGCTTCTATGGATTCTTGGTGTTTTCTTAACTCGTCCTTTTCGTCAAATGCCATGGTTTTTCACGTTCGCGTTCGATGCGGCAACCAGTATTGCCCGAATTGAAACATTTCTTTCCGCAAAAAACAAATTTGACCTACGCGAAGCCGAACTAAAGCCAATCGCTTCCAAAAACATTCTAGAAATCAAGAACTTGAAACTTTCAATCCAAGATCAAGAGATCCTTAGTGTAGAGTCTTTAAAGATTGCCAAGGGACAACACGCGATGATAGTCGGCGAAGTAGGCAGCGGCAAAAGTATGCTTCTATTGTCCTTACTAGGCGAAACCAATTGCGAGTGGGATCGTTACGTTATTAATCAAAATTTGCTTTCAAAAGATACATCTAGCTTTAGAAACGTATTTGGCTATGTACCTCAGGAAGGCCTAATTGTATCCACCACCCTGCGCGACAATATTTTCTTGCAGTACGATTCTCCCAAAGATCGGGATCATAAAGTAACCGAAGCTATCTTCCATGCTCAGTTCAAAAAGGACATGTCCGTCCTTGAGAATGGCCTAGATACTGAATTCGGTGAACGTGGTGTGAATTTATCTGGAGGACAAAAGCAACGCATTAATATCGCCCGAGCGGCTTTCGACGATCGTGACATCGTGGTGCTAGATGATTCATTTAGTGCGCTGGATTCAGAAACCGAACATCTAATATTTACTCATCTTGTGAACGGTGCTTGGAAAAACAAAACCGTGATTATGACGACCCATCGACTTAATTTGCTTATTGCTGCCGATATTATTCACTTTATGAAAAATGGCAGTATTAAAATATCGGGCTCTTATTCTGATCTAATCAATAAGGACGCTGACTTTCGACTATTCTGTAATCAACTTGCAGAAACCACATCACCCGACTTTGTGGAAAAAGAGAACGGAGAAACAACGTGAAATTCGAAGAGAAATCAGAATCATCGAATAAACAGTTTTCTAGTGCCGTCTACGATACGTTGTCCAAAGCCTATCGGCCTTATCGCACGGCTCTTTTCTTTGCATTGTTCTTGGGATTGGCAGGCCGTATTTTAATTTTAGGTCAGGCAAATATCATTGGCTATTGGGTAGATTCACTATGTAAAGCGCCGGCCCAGTGTACTCAACACACGATGTTTGCGAATTGGGGACACAACGACTACTTGATTTTGCTTTCAATCATGTGCGCGCTCGGTTTTGGGTTTACCTTGTTTTTCCGCATTCTGTTTTCAAGATATTCTGCCTATGCGGTATCATCAATCTATGACTGGGTAACATTCAAAACATCTCGTTTTCCAATTCGTTTCTTTGACGAAAATCCCGCAGGTCGAATTATCACGCGTTTTTCATCTGACTACGGAACTGTTTTTAGATTATTTGGCGGGCCACTGGCTGAATTTCTTTCGATCATTTTTGACCTTGTATGTATTCTGATACTGATCGTGGCGTCTAGTTACTATTTTGCAATTCCGCTGACGATGATTATATTTTTAAATCTATTCATTTATAAGAAAAATATACACAAGCTTCGTACGGAACGCAGGGCTTTGTCGGCTAGCCGTTCGCCATCTATTTCTCACTTTGCGGAAAGCACTCAAGGCGCCACAACAATTAAAATTAGCGGGCGCTCTAAATCTTTTCGTGATCGTTTCGATTTCTTGGATACGTTCTATGTGAACCAAAGACTAAAAACAAATATCGAGATCATGAAGTTTTCTTTTCAAATGAACACTTTAAGCAGCCTGCTGCTATTGCTTGTCGGTGTCATGTCATTTTACTTGATCAAAGACGGCAAAATATCAGCGGGGGCTATTGGTGCATCGTTTGGCTTGATCGTATATTCTGGTAATACCATTCAGATGTTCTTTGAATGGCTAGCCCAATTAGAAGAAGGCATCATCGGAGTTGAGCGCCTGTCCCAGTATTTAAACAAGGATTTGGAATATGGGCAAAATAAAGACTACTTGGCTCAGCTGCCTGAACTGATTCGTTCTCCCGAATTGCTATCGAAACTCAGTGCCCCTCAATCAAAAACAAGCGCCCGTGGTACGGGCGACCTGACACTAGAAAATTTGTGGTTTCGCTATTCACCCGATTTACCATGGATTCTAAAAGGCATTTCACTGAAAATTCATTTTGGCGAAAAGATCGGTATTATTGGTCGAACAGGTTCGGGGAAAACGAGTTTGATTCAGTCACTGTTTATGCTCTACCCGTATGAAAAAGGCCGCATCCTCATTAATGGCAAAGAGCCTATTGTGGATATCGATTTGACATCTTACCGCTTCAATTATTCCTACATTTCTCAAGACCCCGTTTTGTTTCAAGGAACTCTGCGAGAAAACTTGGACCCATTAAAGCAACTCAATGAAAGTGAACTCATGCAGACCTTAGTGCAAGTGGGTTACGCGGCATCAGCTCAAGAAGTCTACATGTTAGACTCTCGAATCGAAGAACGTGGTAAAAACTTATCTGTCGGCGAAAAACAATTATTATGTTTAGCTAGGACCCTACTACAACAAGCGCCCATCATCATATTGGATGAAGCCACCAGTTCTGTCGATCCGCACTCAGAAGAACTCATGGTACGCGCGACCGAAGAGTTTTTTAGCGATCGAACTGTGATCATCATCGCCCATCGTCTTTCGACCCTGGAAAAGTGTGACCGTATCGTATGGCTTGATAAAGGCGAAATCCGCAAGGTTGGTCCAGCCCTACAGATCATTGAAGAATTTAAAAAATTCGAAGAGGCAAGCCCCTCTTAATTCCTGCTTGTAGGACCCCCTAAGTATCTGTTATTAAAATTAAAAAAATCTCAAGCTCTCGCGTTGGAATACCGAAAGAAGTATCAATGGAAGATAATCAAAATCAGGAAATTAATAACAACAGCGAAGCACCTGAAAATAGCGAAGAAAATATTCATACGCTAGAAGAAGTTCCTGAGAACGAGATTATTAACCTTGCCTCTTCATGGGCCGCGCTTCCCATTGGAGAACGCCGCCAAAAATTCGCTGCTCTTCCACGTACTGAAGCCGAAGATTTATTTTTAAGTCTAACGGTTCACGACCAAGCTGAGTTGATCTCTGAATTTGCCGCTTTAGAAAAACGTTCATGGGTACGATTGCTTGCTCCCGATGACGTAGCTGACGTTATTCAAGAACTGGGTTTAGATAGCCGTGATGAAATTTTAAATTTATTAGATCCACAAACCCGCCGGGAAGTCACCGCGCTTTTAGCTTATGCCGAAGACAACGCCGGGGGCTTGATGAGCTCCCGCTACGCGCGCTTGCGCCCCGAAATGACCGTTGACGAAGCTATCAGCTATTTACGTATTCAAGCAAAAACCCAAGTCGAAACGATATACTACGCATACGTACTGGATAATAACCAAGTATTACTTGGTGTGGTTTCATTTCGTGAATTATTCGCCGCCAATCCCACCAAGATGGTTCGCGATATTATGAAAGCCGACGTCATCAAAATCCCGGTCAATCTGGATCAGGAACAAATCGGCCGTATCTTTTCTCAACAAAATTTAATGGCCCTGCCCGTTATTAATGATGACGGCCAAATGCAAGGTATCGTTACCTTCGATGACGTGAATTCAGCGATCCAAGAAGAGGCCACCGAAGATATTCAAAAGTTAGGTGCCGTTGAAACCTTGGATGCTCCCTATTTAAAAATTTCCTTATTTGAGTTGATCAGAAAACGCGCTGGGTGGTTAGGTATCTTATTCATCGGCGAAATGTTCACAGCCTCGGCTATGGGTTTTTTTCAATCGGAAATTGAACGCGCAGTCGTACTTGCGTTGTTTATTCCCTTGATCATCTCCAGCGGTGGTAATTCAGGGTCCCAAGCGTCTACGCTGATCATCCGCGCCATGGCGTTGGGTGAAGTTCGTATGCGCGACTGGTGGCGTGTATTGAGCCGCGAACTTCTTTGCGGTTTAGCTTTAGGAACATTTCTTGGAACCATGGGAATAATTCGAATTATGCTTTGGCCCAATAAAGAAAGCCAATATGGCCCTCACTATTTGTACGTCGCTATCACTGTCGCGTGCAGCATTTTAGGGGTTGTGCTCTGGGGAACCGTGTGTGGCTCCATGTTGCCATTCTTACTTAAAAAATTGGACTTGGACCCCGCGACGGCTTCCGCACCGGGCGTCGCCACATTGGTAGACGTCACCGGACTGGTCATCTATTTCACGGTTGCTAGTTTTTTCTTAAGTGGATTGCTGCTGTAAACGCAACGCACATTCATTTTTATATAAATAATTTGGCCAAGATCATATTTAACTTATCGAAATCCAGTTTCGGCACAACTCCCAAAAAAAATTCTCCAATTTGATCAGGTAAGATCGGGTTCAAGTCTGACGTGTGAACAATGACGAAAATGGCATGTTTAGATTGGACAAGGTAATTAAGTAAATCCAACCCGGTTCCGTCGGGCATATTATAGTCAGAAATGACAATTTCAATATTGCGGTTATTTTGCAGAATTTTAATAGCATTGTATCCCGAGGACGCCGTTATTAGCTCAACCCCTGCAAAACAATTTTCAAAATTCTCCGCAAGCAACTCCACGACACCTGGGTCATCGTCCACAACTAAGATTTTGGCGGTCATGCCTCCCTCCCCTTTGTTCATTTTTGTTTGATTCGCCGGATGTCAATTTCAAAGCGGCCGTCGAAAATACTTCCAAAAGATATTTTTTTTTCTGAGTCTTGAGGATCTTCACATCCAAAAAGTAGGAAATGTAAACTGACACCGAAGTATTTTGCAATCTTGGCCGCTTGAATTGGATTTGGAGTACGATTGGTCATCCAATCAGCGATAGTCGATTTGGGGACTCCGGTACCCTGAGAAACAGACAGCAATGTTTCCCCTTGTTTTTTCATTAATTCTTTTAAAATATCTTTAATTTTCAGTTCAACATCCATAATTAAACCAATCATCTTACTTCCTTACTCTCCTGTTGAGGCCATTCCAACATCCGAGACGGATTTCCAATATTGCGGAAAAAATGGGGTTACCCCGTGAATTCCTAAAACACCCGCACTTTTATACCTTATAAGGTATAAAAGTCAACGAGAAATAGTTTACGCTGAGCTATGGGGAAACCAAAAACAAATCGATACAAGAATGATCTATTTCTAAAGTCTTTAGGGCGGTATTGTCGTCAACTTCGCAAACAAAAGGGACTCTCCATTGACCGGATGGCAAAGGAAAGCGATAAGTTATCGCCGGGAACTATCGATCGTTTAGAGCGCGGCCTAAGTGATTCGCAGGTATTAGTTCTACTTCGCTATGCCGAAGTCCTTGGATGTTCTCTTGTCGACCTTTTCGCTTTTATGAAAGACAATCCGGAGCATTCTATTTATAAGGACCCGCGCATTATACCTTATGAGGAAGGTGTAAAACGCCCCTCGCGCCATGTTCCTCTTTATCCATTAAAAGTAGCGGCAGGACATTTTAGCAGCCCCAATCCGGCCGACGACGTAGTACCTATAGGATGGGTGGATGCATCACTTAAGGCAGATAATGATGATTACTTTGCCGCGTTTGTACGAGGTGAATCGATGCAACCAAAAATAAATGACGGAGATCTTTGCCTATTTAAACGTTACACCGGAGGTAGCCGACAAGGGCATATTTTTTTAATTCAGGCCCGTGGATTAAAAAATTCAGAAACGGGTGAATCCTATGTCCTTAAAAAGTATGTTCGACAAACACCAGCCAGATTGTCCGAGGATGACGATGTGTCAATTATTCATTTGGTATCAGAAAATCCAAAGTTTTCGCCTATAATTTTAATGGGAGCGTCCGATGACGAAATCCAAGTTATCGCCGAATTCGTTAAGATTATTAAATCCTAACTGGATATAGATGAATTCAGACCCCAACCAGTCACCTGAATTGTAAATTCCACCTGTCGCCCCGATGACATTATAACGGTGTTAGTTTTAGGTTATAAGGGATCAATGAAAACTGTATACTACCTTATTTCCATTTCATCGATGCTTGTTTCACTCGCTTCGAAGGCACAGGTTTTGGACACTAAACGCTTAATCGAGCCGACCCTAACCGAAGGCGAATGCCACACGGTCGTGGATTCGAAGGTATATCTGTCAGATCTAAAAAGAGAAAGCGCCAATAAAAAAACGATCTCTGAAATTGGAGCCGATTACCTAGCTACGCTTTCAAACACATCCGAAGAATCCTACTACTTCTGCAAAGTTAAATGTAATATCAAATCGACATTTCATTTTTTGTGGCTAACGCAAAAAGATAGAAATGAAAATTATAGAAATTTAAATGGTTTTGTATGCTCGGGCTTAGATATCCAGGATGTGGCTCTTTCTCCAACCTTAACGATCAAAACAACTGTGGCGACACCGTACTCGGCAGTGCAATCACGTTATCCAGAAATTCACGCCAAACTAAAAGAAACTGGATACAAGTTATCGGGACCGCTGCTAGGAAAACTTTTAGTTGAATACTTTAATACTCTGACAGTGATTCACGATGCCTACCAGATGGCACAAAGCGACCTTTTTCAAGGGGCTGCTGTTGAGCTTGAAAAATATCTTCCCACCTCGCCTGGATCTTGGGAACTAACAAAACTAAAGATAAAACAGCTAGAAGAAAATCCTCCCAGTTCTAAAAATTCAATTTTGAATTATACGAAACCCGCTGAACTTGTCGATATGTTCTTCTTGAGTAATGGTCAGTTTCTTCGCTACGTTGAAAACTAACCGCACGCAATACTGGTTCCGCAATTTAAACATACAAAACAACCACCACGCAGTTCCGTCGGACTATTGCAATCGCCACATTTAGGACCTTCCAAAGGCTCTAATGGCTGCGCAAGTTTACTTTTATCTCGATAAATGGCGACAGATTTTAGACCTAGTTCCCAAGCTTTTAAATAAGCTCTGGCTACGTCGTCGACTGTGCTACTTGAAGGCAAATTGATGGTCTTTGAAATAGCACCCGATACAAACGGCTGCACGGCTGCCATCATTTGAAGATGGGCTTCCGATGAAATCGGATCGCTGCCTACTGCCGTTTGGAAGACCTTTTTATGAGCCGCCGACTTCAAAAGTTTTTCATCTAGGTACCCGGTGTGAAGTAACTTGTTTTTAATAGTTTCAATTTCTTGAGCCGAATAATTTAGCGTTTTCAACGCCTGCTCGAAACACTGATTTACAAATTTAATTTTAACTCCCGCACTATCTTTCTTGCCAGTAACTAAATTTTTGTACTTGATAAATGAAAATTCTGGTTCGATCCCTGTGGTTTCAGCATTCATGAAGAAACTTATCGTTCCGGTCGGTGCAATGACCGTCGCCTGGGCATTACGAAAACCCTTACCGGCTGCGTACTTGACGATATTTTTCCAGTTAGCCTGGCACACTGATTTAAATTCCTTCGGCAGAAGATTCCAATTTATTTTTTCGTTTTCATTAGCATGCAGTTTCATAACACGAGTGAAACTTCTTTTATTTTTCCCATAGTGTTTAAATGGTCCGCGGACCTTGGCAAAGTCGTGGCTATTGATATACGCTTCTGACGTCATCAGTGAGGTAATAAACGACGCCCAACAGCGAGCTTCATCACCATCATAGGCAATACCTAGCTTTAAAAAGAAGGACCCCAGATTAGTAAATCCTAACCCCAATGGACGGAAGCTATGTGAATTAATTTCTATTTTAGCCGTCGGGTATTTCGAAAAATCGATCAATAATTCTTGTGCTAAAAAAATAATTTTTATCGTATGCTTGAATTCCTCTAATAAGAAATTGTTTTCCTTATCTAAAAAGTGAATCAAGTTTATCGACGCCAAATTACAACTAGTATCATTCAAAAACATAAATTCCGAACAAGGATTAGATCCATAGATTTGATCCGATTCTGCGCAGGGATTCCATTTGTTGATTGTATCGTGAAACTGCAGGCCAGGATCCGCGCAGCGATGGGCGGCTTTGGCGATACTCTGCCATAGCTCTTTAGCGGCGACAGTCTTAATAACGGCCTTATTTTTTCTTGCGCGCAACGCCCACTTTTTGTTTTGCTCGACGGCCCTCATGAACTCGTCTGTCACGCGCACTGAATTGTTAGCGTTTTGGCCTTTTAAAGATGCTAAAATTTCACCCTCGAAGTCCGCGTTAAACCCTGCTTTCTGCAAGGCTTCTGCTTTATCTTCCTCATGAGATTTTAAATTGATAAAGTCCTCTATCTCGGGATGATCAACGTCCAAAATGACCATCTTAGCAGCACGACGAGTGATGCCACCTGATTTGATCGCACCAGCCGCGGTATCGAATACATTTAGAAACGCCAGCAATCCGGACGAATACCCACCGGTATCCAATTTTTCGTGATAGCTGCGTAAATTAGAAAAATTACTTCCGGAACCGGAGCCATATTTAAATATCTGACTCTCGTTTTTCAGCAAATCAAAAATTTCTTCTAGCGAATCCCCCGCACTTTGAATAAAACACGCTGACGTTTGTGGTTGTTTAAAAACTCCCAAGTTAAACCAAACGGGACTATTAAAAGCCGCGCGCTGACTATATAGAATATATTTCAATTCGTTCTCAAAAATACGCGCGTTTTTAGCATCTAGATAACCTTGCTTAACTGATTCTGATTTTAATTTTTTTGTTACACGTTCTACCAGCTGCTTCAGAGAGGATTCTTGCTTACCGTTCACAGTTCTAAAATATTTGCTGGCTGTGATATCAATAGAGAACGAAGACCAAAAATCAGGAAACTCCAAATTAGTGCGCTTAAAAAATGACTTTTGTTCGCTATCCAAAATCTCGCTATCAAATTTCTTCCATTTGAAAAAACTTTCGGCCGGTCTAGATTCTGTATATTGGGGCGGAATTCTAAGTCGTGTCTGAATTTTTACTCGTGTCATTTGATCCTTTTCACTATGAATTTTACGGGAAGACTCTATAATGGACAAGTATGACTAGTCCTTCGATTTACCTAGATTATAACTCATCCACTCCGGTGGATCCTAAAGTTCTTGATGCCATGATTTCATTTTTAAAGGATGATTTCGGGAACCCTTCGTCCCAAGGTCACCCCTGGGGATGGGCCGCCGATAAAGCGGTTAATACGGCTCGATCACAAGTTGCCAATCTTATCGGCTGCGACAATAAAGAAATCACCTTTACATCCGGAGCAACGGAAAGTAACAACTGGGCGCTATTCGGTTTAGTACATCATCTGCAACGCAAATCACCTGGTGAGAAAATTCATATTATTTCGTGCGTGATCGAACATAATTCTATCTTGAACAGTTTAAAATACTTGCAAGAACTGGGTGTTGAGGTCGATTTCTTAAACGTAAATAAGCAAGGTCTAGTTAGTGTTGAAGATGTCAAATCTAAAATTAAACCTCACACCCGTTTGATTTCTATCATGTGGGTTAACAATGAAGTCGGTTCAATCAACGACGTTGTGGCTATTGGTAATTTAGCCCGCGCTCATCATATTTACTTTCACACGGATGGAACCCAAGCCGTGGGTAAAATCCCAATGAATTTGAAAAACCTACCGATCGATTTACTTTCATTTTCTGGTCATAAAATATATGGACCCAAAGGTGTCGGAGTTCTTTTCAAACGTCGCAAAGATCCGTTTGTTGATATCGATCCATTGTTTTTAGGTGGCGGCCAAGAGAACGGCCAACGCTCAGGGACTCTTAACGTCCCTGGTATTGTGGGCATCGGTAAAGCGTGTGAAATGATCCAATCGAATTTTGATCACGAAACAAAACATTATCATCAATTACTTGAACAGTTACTTACGGGATTGAAACAAATTTTTCCAGATATTCAATTAAATGGTCCCACCGATATCAAACAGCGTAGTCCAATCAATTTATCCATCACGTTCCCCGAACGCTTAGGTGGCGATTTATCATTACGTATTCCAGGCGTCGGGGTGTCGACGGGCTCTGCGTGTAGCACCGGAAAAATTTCGGCCAGCCACGTGCTTAAAGGTATTGGCTTAACTCCCGAAGAGGCATCGCGCACCCTTAGACTCAGCGTGGGTCGTTACACCACTGCCGAAGACATCGTAACGACTTTAGAACGCTTTAAATCCTTAAAACCAATAGGTCCAACTTAAGCCGCTGAATTCAAGCGGGGAAATGGCCCTAAATCTGCCTTTGTTTCCCGTCAACCTCAGCGACTTAGCCGTTGAAACCCAGGTCCAGATTTGTTATTCTGCCACTTAACTGGAGCCATCGATTATGATTCAAATTTCAGAGTCTGCTGCTAAACGAATTGAAAATTTAAAATCTGAAGAAAACCGTGATGTATCTCATTTCCTCCGCGTTCAAGTTAAAAAAGGCGGATGCTCTGGTTTATCTTATAAAATGGATTTCGATTCTGAAATGAAAGCCGGTGACAAAGTATTTGAACAGTTCAATACCAAAGTCGTAGTTGACACCAGTAGCTACCTTTATATCATTGGCATGACCTTAGACTACTCGGGCGGATTGAACGGCAAAGGTTTTGTTTTTAATAATCCAAACGCTACAAAAAACTGTGGATGTGGTAGTAGTTTTAATGTCTAATTAAATGGATGAAATCCATTTTCCAAAACGTTGTAAAATCCGCTAGCGAAGTTATTCTAGATAAAGACGAAGAAACCCTATTAGCCCTGACGTGCATACTGAGTGAGGGCCATCTACTTATCGAAGATGTCCCAGGTGTTGGCAAGACAACGTTAGTTCAGGCTCTAGCAAAACTTTTAGATTTCAAATTTTCGCGTATTCAATTTACGAATGATTTATTGCCGTCAGATATCATTGGGAATTCCATTTATGATCCCGAAAAAAAAGAATTCAAATTTTTCGAAGGACCTTTATTTTCGCACCTAGTTTTAGCGGATGAACTAAATCGTGCCAATCCTAGAACCCAAAGTGCCCTGCTTCAAGCGATGGAAGAATTTGAAGTATCCCAAGATAAGCATACGTACGCCTTACCAAAGCCCTTTATCTTGATTGCGACCCAAAATCCAAAGCAACAAGTCGGCACATTTAGCTTACCAGAATCCCAACTAGATCGTTTCTTAATGGCATTTGAATTAAACTACGCAAATAAAAATTCTGAATTAAAAATCTTCCAAGGCTCAGATGCACGTTTGGCATTAAAGAATTTAAACACATTAATTTCTAAAGCCGAAATTATCATGCATCAAGATAATGCGCGCAAAGTTTTCATTTCACCTTTGATTGCTGAATATATATACGAACTTCTTAACTACACTCGTAAAAATCAAAGCTATCCACCTCTTTCGACCCGCAGTGGATTATCACTATCTAAAGCAGCCAAATCCTATGCTTATATTCAAGATCGTGATCACGTAATTCCGGAAGATGTTCAAAAAGTTTTTGTCGCGGTGATGGGCCACCGCCTTGGTCTATCCGAAGGAGTCAAAGTTGGAAAGAAACTGGCTGAAGAAATACTTCAGGGCACCAAAGTTCCCGTCTAGGTGGACACCGCACGCAAAATCTAAAAAACAAAAACGACCGTACATCATCCCCAGTCGCTTTGGTTTTTATTTTGGAAGTGGTATTTTAGTGCTGATCGCGCTAGCGTACACCTACGCCAATCAGCTGATTTACCTAATTGCGTTCTTTTATTCCAGCATCCTATTCATAGCCATGCACTTAACCAACAATAATATCAAATCCGTCGAAATATCAGAACTATTCATCCGTAACTTTTTTCAGGACGAAACGGGTTCTATCAAAATCACACTACAGAACAATCATTCGAAATACTTTGCACGGTTTATTCAGGTAGAACTAACCGATTTTAAAATCAGCGCGGTGATCCCGGAAATCCCGCCAAATTCGTTTAAAACGATCGAGCTACCATTGACACAAATGACCCGGGGTCGGCACGCCTATTCAAGAATTCATTTATCCAGTAAATTCCCTTTCAATCTGTTTTACTCTTGGAAGCGCCTCAGTTGGCCGGAACAGTTCTTTGTTTATCCGGCGCGCGAAGGCACACAGGACCCACCCTACAGCTCTGAAGAAGAACTTAGTAAAAAACTTGATTTAACTTCGGCGCATTTGGATTCAAAATCAGACAGTTTTTTTGGGCATCGTGAATACAACCGGTATGATAATTATAAGCGAATCGACTGGAAGGTCTTTGCACGGAAAAACAAGCTCTATGTCAAAACATATGAGACAGAAAGTTCACGAATTTGTTATGTGGATTTTAAAGACTATTTTATCAATCGAGCAGATATCGAGAAACGTTTAACACAGCTTACTAAATGGATATTCGAGGCTCAAAAATGGAACACGCTTTTTGTAATCAAAACAGCCGAAGACGAGATCCTATTTTTAGATGATAGAAAAAAATGCGAAACAACGTTTGAAAAGCTTAGCGTAATATCGGCTGAGGATGTCCTATGAGTGATTTGTTATTCAAAGACTATCGAAGTTTAGCTATCTCTATTTTCTTTTCGACATTATTACTATTCCCCGATGTCCCTATTTGGTGTTTCTCCCTAGGCATACTCTTTTGGATGTGGCGATTATTTTGTCATTTGTTCGATTTCACAATACCCTCTAGAAAAGTTACCGGCTTCCTTTCCTTTCTAGCCCTAGTAGTCATTCTTCTTGATTTCAGAACGCTCATGGGAAAAGAACCCGCAGCAAGCTTTATTATTATTTTGTCGGGACTTAAAGCACTAGAGTTCAGTGATGAATCGGAAAAAGATTTCCTAGTTTTGCTTGGATTTTTTTTAATCAGCTCGAAATTTTTATTCTCGTACGATCTAACCTATCTGCTGTTATCACTTCCGATTTACGCTAGTCTAACGCTAAATCTTTTCCCAAATGCGTGGTTAAAAGGTAGTCGTCAACTCGCATTAAGATATCTTGGGAAGGTCGTCCTCCTGGCGATACCTATGGCGGCAGCGATGTTTATTTTGTTACCGCGAATTACAAAGACTCTACTAGAAATTCCTACAAACTCACGTTATGGATCGTCAGGCTTTTCAGACAGCGTTTCACCCGGCTCGATTTCGCAGCTCAGCCAAAACAACGAAATTGTAATGCGCTTAGAACTTTTTAATAACCGATTTAATCTGTCGGAACTTTACTTCAGTGGACTGACTTTGGAAAAACCAAACCAAATGGCTTGGACGGCTATAAGAGACAACGACGGCTTACGGATTTCCGCTGCGCCGGTCGAAGTCGACTACCGATTAATTCTGGAGCCTCATTATAAAGTTCAAGTTTTTTCGCTTAAAAACACAGACAAAATGGCAGCAGAAGGATATCCGATATATTACGACTCCAACTTTAATTTTAGATTCGATACATTTATAGAAAAAAAGGCTTTTATCCAGGCCTCTATTTCAGCAGCAAAGCGATCCGCATCCAATGCCTCTATCGAACGAAACAGAGTCGAACCCGATCTATTGGGATTAACAGACGAGCAGAAAACACAGCTAAACAATTTAGCTACTCAGTTTAAAAAAAATGGCGCCACTCCGGAGACTATCAGCAAGTCCTTACTGGATTATTTTGCCGAAAATCGCTTTATCTATACTTTAAATCCTGGCGATCAACCGCAGTTGACCCTGTATGATTTCCTATTCAAAAGTAAAAAGGGTTATTGTGAACACTATGCTTCAGCCATGGCGCTGTTGTTTCGCCTCAGCGGCGTTCCTGCGCGAGTGATCGTTGGTTACCACGGCGGGGAATTCAATCCCGTCGGGGGTTTTTGGACAGTTCGGCAAAAAGATGCGCATGCGTGGGTAGAATACGTAAATTCACAAAACCGTTGGGTGATGGTCGATCCCGTCACAGTGGTTGCTCCTCAACGAATTGAACTTGGCTTCAATATGTATGACTCGATCGTCAACGACCTGCTGACAGAGGAAGAAATCAAAAATAAACTTCGCGGCGGCGACGTGTTTTCAAAATTTTCCATGTGGTTTGATAACGTGAATTATCGCTGGAGTACGCTACTTCTTGAATACGATTTCGACAAACAAAAAGATATTTTAAAAAGCTTAAATCTATCGCTAGGAAATGGTTTGATCATTATCCTGGTGTTCTTATTCTTGATTTCAGTAGCAATTAATTTATTCCAACGCCGAGGTATTAAGAAAAACTTCTCCGAGCTCTGCTTTGAAGAAATCAATAAATGGGCGGCACGCTTCGAACTACAAAAGAAAGACACTGAAGGACCAGTGCATTGGAAAAATCGTATTGCCGCTCAATTACCTGAAAACTACCGTTCGTTTCTGCCGGAACTGGAAAAGGCGTTTTCGATTTGGATTAATCTTTCATACCGCCAAACTCTGGGTGTGCCAGAATCGAAACGTTCTTTGTCGGAAATTCGTAAGATTCTAAAAAGGGGATAGATTTCGAGTAGAAAATTAAAAAAAAAGCCAAGGTTATTAGCCTTGGCTTTTACTGGTTTTCTTGCTTCGATTATCTCATTAAAATTTCTGAGAATATCCGACAAATGCTGTTCTTTGGTTTACATCGTACAAATCAGAATTAACCTCAGGCGCCCCCCCCGAACCTCCAGCCTTATCATATGGAGGTTTAGAGTCTAATAGGTTTCTAACTCCAAAATTAAACGCAGCTGAAACAGAATATTTATATACGATAGTTAAATCAAACTCGTTCATATCTGTAATTTTCTCGCTAGCCGCTCTATCAATTATCTTCTGGCCAGGAATAGTTCTTAATGCAAGAGTATAAGAAATCTTATCTTTTTTAGCTGTTGTAGAAACGGTATTTCGCCAGTTCGGATATCCCCATTCCCCAATAACGTTTCTCTTTCCAGCACCCGGAAAACCTTCACGCTGATAATAGCCGATGATTCCCAATTCATCATCTAATGACCAAGAATGTCCCAAGAAAGAATCTGAAATTTTTGAATTCACGCTTATATCAACTCCTGTAATTTCCTCTTCTTGAAGGTTTAGAAAAGGCGCATTAATTGGATTTGTTGATTGAAGTCGACCCGTTGTTGCATTTCTATTTGTAGAAACCCCGTAATTTGTTGGGTCAATACCTTTCAATTCCGCCTCGGTCATTGCTTCATAATCAATTCCGACTGCATTCGAAATTTTTGTATACCAAATATCAGAACTAACAGAAAAATTACCACTCGGTTCATAGACTACCCCAAAGCCTCCGGTAATTGCTTTCTCCTCTTTTAATTCCTTGTTACCACCACTAACAACTTTATATTGATTTGCATTACACGCCGAGCCCGTACCGCCCGCTCGAGAACATGCGTATCTGTCAATAAAAGTCTCGTATCCATCAGATGTAGACTTATAAAGTTGAGTTAAAGTAGGAGCTTTAAAGCCAGTTCCAATTGACGCCCTCAAAAGAGAAGTATCTCCAATTTTATATTTTGCGGAAATCTTCGGATTTGCGGTAGTTCCAAAATCTGAATATTTGTCAACTCTTGCAGCTATGTTCAGTTCTAATGCTGCCGTAGCAGGAATACTGAACTCAGAATACGCTGAAATAACTTCGCGAGAGCCGTTGTCATTTGAACCCGAACTCCCGATTATTTGCTTAGTTGCAGATTTAGTATCAGTTTTCTGATTTAATTTTTCGCTCCAAGCGCTAAAACCTGCGGCCGCGGAAATTGGTCCATTCTCTAGGTCCCCCACTTCTCCTGAGAACACAAGATCAGTAGTGTATAGATCAGAGACCGACTTCTGTAAGGTTTCCACTTTTGCAGGACTAATATCGCCTCTAGAACCAGGGGCTTTCAAAGGATCGTATGCCCCACTTGTAATAATCCTTACCAAAGCCGCTTTGTCGATATAACCATTTACTCCAATATTTGTTCTGTTTACCTGACTCACACCGGCTGACAAGTTGAACTCCCAAATGTCAGTGATATTTCCTTTGATCCCAAAAAGTGAGGAATAATTTCTTTCACTGTCTTGATTGTCACGATTTCCTGCACTTAAATCACGGTACAAAATATTCCTAGCACTAGGCACAGATGATGTTCCTGAACTTAAATCAATGTCTAAAGGGGTTGGAGCATAACTCCACTCGATATCTTTATTAACAAAGATATTTCTATTATAAAACTTTATCGAAGATTCAGTTCTATATGTATACTCAGAAAGCAAACTAATTTGGCTAACTAATGGCCTAATAGTTGCGATGTCAAAAGGGCGAAAATAACATGCCTTTCCATCGCCGTATGGATTATCCTTTAAAAATTCAGGTGGGCAAGTATCTGTTGGGCTAACTTGATAATTACCAGAAGCATCTGCGTAGACAGGAACTGTTCCAATCGGTGACAGAACTGACGCTGTCAACTCGCGGTCCTTTCCGAACAGTTTTTCTTTTCTGTTTAGATTGAATGAAATCATCATGTCAGAACGATCAGAGGATGACCCGGTAACTAGCGACATATTCAGGTTACTAGCACCTTTTCTTTCAGGCATAGTTTCTTGTATTGAAAATTCGTTCCCTGTAAAATTCTTCTTAGTTACTATATTTATCACCCCACCCAACGCATCAGACCCGTAAAGCGCCGACGCACCATCTTTTAAGATTTCAATTCTCTCGATTGCGGCTTGTGGAATTAAATTTAAGTCAACAGCTTGAGTCGACGGATCTTTTGGAAGTCGTTGCCCGTTTAATAAAATTAGAGTTCTAGCGGAGCCGAGCCCACGTAAACCAATATTGCTGGTTGCCGCAGCGCTACCCCCAGAAGTTTCACGAGAAACACCGAATGCCGCAGAACTTGTATCACGAAGAGCATCAGAAACCGTGGTGTTACCAGCAGCTTCCATCTGTTCCTTCTTCACTGTTTTCACGGCAGAAGGGCCTTCAACATTTAGACGACGGATGCGTGTCCCGATAACTTCAACTTTTTCTACTTCCCGTGACGCCGGCGCCGCTGGAGCTGATGGAGCAGTTGTCGTAGTTGTGGTTTGTGCGCTAACAGGAACGCTCAAGCTCACGCTTAAAACAGCGGCTATCGACGCTCTGAGTAAGATACTTTTTTCACTATATGTAGTGTTTGGAGCCACCGCTCCAGGACGTAAAAATTTCATTGTTCCCCTCTCTTTTTTTCTTTCCCGAATGATATCTATTTGATTATGATAACAAAATCAATGCCAAAGACTTGAGTCAATGTGGCACCGAACAAGGTGGTTCGGAATTTGTATAGTCAGGATGTGGGGTTAAACTGACTGTGCTTTGAGAATGTTATGGAGGGAGTCTGACAGTGGGAAACGTTGCAAAAACAGAAAGCAAATCTAAAGTGTCATCGAGCGACTATGACACTAATAAAAACACATCGATTTCGGTGGGTTTATCTATCGGCTTACATATCCTTGCCGTAGTTGCCTTAAAATATGGCAACTTCAAAGTGAGTGAACCAGCGCCGCCTGAAGAAACGTATGTAGACTTCGCACTTCAGGAGTTTGAAGAGCCACCTACAATAGTTCAAGATAGAAATCAGGTGGAAGTGAAACCTGATGTTGAACCAGTTCAAAGTGAGCCAACTCCTGTTGCTGCCGCTCAAGAAATGCAAGATTCATCTTCCGACGTCGCTGGCCTACAAAAGGAAGCTCCTAAAGAAGCCCCAAAAACAACTGTAGTTAGCAATAATAACTTCACAGACGTTCCCTACTATAAAGTAAAACCTAAATATCCTAAAGAAGCCTTAGCTCAAGGTATCGAAGGTAATGTACGTTTAGAGGTTGATATTCTTCAAGATGGCTCTGTTGAGAACTTAAAAGTAGTCGGCGGCGAAAAACTAAATGTTTTCGAAACAGAAGCCCGTCGTGCCGTTTCTAAGTTTAAGTACAAACCGTTCTTAGATGAATCCGGCCAACCGATTGTTAAGAGAAATCACCTTGTGCAAGTTGATTTCAAATTAGTCGACGCCAACATGTAATTAATAACTAAATTTAAAATAAAGAATCAAAAATTTAAAAATATAAAAGGAGCAACACCAAATGGATTCAATGTTTAAAATCGCGGAAGCAAGTGCCAATTTCATCCTCTACTTCATGGGCTTTTTGAGTATCGTTAGCTTTGCTATCATAGCTGAACGTTTTCTGACTCTAAGAAAACTAGGTGCTAACAGCAAAATTCTTGAGAAAAAATTCAGAGACGTTATTGAAACGCAATCTCCAGAGAAAGTAGCTACATTGACTCAATATCAAGACGCCGTTGAAGGCCGTGCTCTTGTTTACGGTTTAAATCATATTCATAAAAATGATTCACCCGCGGGTTTAGATGAGCTTTTCAGCTCGTTCAAAAGCATGGAAAAACCTAAATTAGAAGGTAATCTATATATCCTAGGCACCATCGCTTCCAATGCTCCTTATATCGGTCTTTTGGGAACGGTTATGGGTATCATGAAAGCATTTAACGACCTTGGAAATGCTCCTGGTCAAGGTAATGAAGTGGTCATGTCAGGTATCGCCCACGCCCTAGTATCAACTGCGGTTGGTTTGGCGCTAGCGATCCCAGCCGTTATCGCGTTCAACTTTTTCCAAAAGAAAGTTTCTTTAATCCTAAACAACATCGATGCATCGAAAGATCTTTGCATGTTGTACTCAAAAACTAAAAAAGGAGTATAGGCCATGGCGGGTGGTGGAAATCAAAACGGAGAAATCTTAACCGAGATTAACGTTGTTCCCCTAGTTGATATTATCCTAGTTGTTCTTATTATCTTCATGGTTGCAGCTCCTTTAGTTATGCAACCAAAGATTGATATCTCGCTACCGAAGTCATCTTCGACAGATATCGACAAGAGCAAAAAGCCGATGAAAATCACTGTGGGTAAAGAAGGCGAATTATTTGTCGACGGAACAGCAGTTAACGTAGATCAATTACGTGCAGAAGCAGCAAAACGTTCAGCTCAGAATCCCGACACAAACGCGATTCTAGTTGCCGACAAAGCTGTGACTCTTGAAATGGTAACTGAAATCATCGACGCAGTTAAATCTAACGGTTTAAAGAAAGTCGCTTTCAGCATTCAAAAACGATAATTTATAAATTACGAATTTAAAAAGCCGCTGAACAAGCGGCTTTTTTTTTACCAAAATGAATCTGTCATTTTCCCAACAAAAATGGCTGCGGCTTGGGTGCATTTTTCTTTTGAGCCACAAACTTCTTTTCTGCGGACCACCGATTCAAGCTCGGTCTTCCTTTTACGAGATTCTCTCTTAAAGACATCAAAAAAACGAGTTCCACAGCCGGCGCAAAGCGCACGGCGAGGACTGCCGAGGCTTTTTTGATGTCTTTAAGAGAGAATCTCGTAAAAGGAAGATCCCCGCCTAACCCTAGCCTAGGCCCGGAGAAAAGAAGTTTGTGGATCAAAAGAAAAACGAGGGATTTTTTAATTCTCGTTGCAAGAGAACTCGACTCGATTAGGAAAAGGCCTTCGCGATTCCATCTCACATTTTTTAAAATAAAACTCTTTCTTCTGAACCTCGCGAATAGGCATTCCATTGTCCAAGCCAAAGTTGTCATTGATGAAAGTAGCCTGATGAGCCTTCGAAACTTTCTCTTTCTCCGCACACGCAGAAATCACAATCACCGAAGCTAAAAATAACCACTTAAAATATCGCATTTTTAGCTGTTTACCCAATCCGACTCCTCGACCATTAAGGTGAATCAAAAGTTTCCACCTACCTAAAAGTGTATCATTTTTAAACAGTTCTTAGTAACGAAATGGCTACTTATTACAAATGAGTTGGTCCAAGGATTGAAGATACCCCCGTTACTATGAAGTTCACGTTGCTGCTTATTCTTACTAGTACCATGGTCTGGGCCCAAGTGCCTGATAGCATTTTAGGCGACCCAACAGCGTCGACAAATAGCCGTCCTTATTATTTCTCTGGCCCGTGTACATCGCAAGGCTCTTGGACTCAAGAAGCTCTGACACAAACGCAGCGCCTGCGTGAAATCACCACTCAATTACGTGACGATCCCAGCTGTAAAGCTTTAGGTGAATCACTACAACGTTCACTCGGCGAAATTCGTGGCTCGCTAGAAACGACTGATAAATCTATGGGCGGCGCCCAGAATTACGCACGTGATCTAGAGCAAGAAGTTAAAGCACTACGCACGTCGGCCATTGAAAACCCGGCATTAAGTGCTATTACCAATAACCATATCATCGGTCGCCTATTTAAATTAGCGCAGATCAAAGCTATCAGTAATGATCAAAACAATGCAATTCCAAACGCGTTAGCTACAAACGAACAACAGCAGTTGATGAGTAGCCTTGGCGATCGCCGGGCACGAGTCGTCGGCCGTGGTTTTCAGTTATTTAACCAGACAGTCGATTCGTTTCCTCGCCTATCAGAGTGTTTAACTCAAACAAATGTTATGGGCCAAGTCGTCGCATCGTCAGTCAGTATGCTGGGTGCGCTGGTTTCATCAGGACAAGATCAATTGGGTTCGCAGACTGCAATTGCTATTTCAAAGTTAGCCAATTACATGCGCGACAAACAATTCTCTAAAATTTTACAAAAATTAAATCAGCAAGAATTCATGACGTCTATTCAGTGTATTATGGAAACCACGTCGGAATCATACTGCTCGGCGCGCGATAGCCGCATGCTATTTAAACAGATGACGAATGAGCTAGCGGCTCGTCGTTCGAAACAGGGCGAAACACAAAATAATCCAATTAAATCTGGTTATCACTTTGATAATCCTTTGAATGGATTCTATGTTTTGACTCAATTGTCACCGATCGTAACGGATTGGATTTTCCGTATTCAAATCGGCAGTAGTCCAAAACTGCGTGAAGACGGTCAATACCAAATGAACGTACTCAGTAATGCCAATACGTTCTATATGAAAATCAAAGAAATCGAATCCGAGTTCAATCAATTAAAACGAAATATTTCTACGTATAAAGATTTTTCGTCAAAACAAAACTACGCTAGAGACTTAGTAGCTCGTATTGGCGATATGATTTTAAAAGCCGGTGGTCCGACCGGTGAAAACTTCTTCCAGAATGCAGGTTCTGAGTACGAAATTTATTTTAACTTACTTGGAATGGAAATCCCTCAGGAAGTTAGAGATAAAGGTGCGAATATGAGCCCGTTGGTTTGGTTAAATCTGAACTATCGCAGCCTTCCGATCTTTGCGACGCCAGACAATGTTCCCAATATAGTATGGAAAAAACTAGCGATTGTTTTCGAAGCTGGTAAAGCCAATATGTTAAGTTACTATTTCAAAAACTTCGTAGCCGATCCACTTGGCGTTATTGATGAATCTTTGATTGGTATTCCCTACAATATCAAAAGCGCACTAAGTAACATCGATAATTACTTAGCCAACTTGCAACAAAAGATCGAAAAGCAATCCAACGATCACACGATGATCGCATCCATTGCAGACACACGTATTCGTATCGGAAAAATATTTTACCGATATAATGACATGCTAAAATTTGTTAAGGACAACAAAGACTTTTTCTTGAAAAACCCATCTCCGGACGAAGAACGCGCATTCAAACAGGCATTGTTAGAAAAAAACATCGCGTTGATGGAAGACGTATATGATAAATTAGAGGTAATGCTTGCCAAATCAGGCTTCTTAGCGAATCGATTGGTTACCTACGTCACGTACGATTTCCAAATGTTCGTGAAGGATGTTTTAAAAGACAGAAATTCAGAAACCGAAGCGATGTACAAAGAAATTTCGTACGCTTCAGGTCGTATGGTATTTGATCAATTGGTTCAAATGTCCGGCAACAATCCAGCGAACGTAGAAGCCGATTTAGATATGGCGACACGTATTTTCAAGGAAAACTTAGCCGCTCAAGAAATGTTATTCACTGATTCATTGGTTGGCATTCTTCAACAACTAAAACTCGCGTCCACGAAACCTTACGTGGATTCGGCCACTATTTCTTTTGATTCTATAAAACGTTCTTACAATGATGGCTGGCAAGTGAATCCATTGCATCAAAGAAATCCAATCCGCAGATTCTTTGCAGGTGTATGGAATTCTTTGAAAGCAGTGACCGGATTCGAAGAACAAAAATACCCTGTGCATTACTTGCCAATGCTGGGTATCCGAGACGATGTGGCGTATTCCGTGGATGATGAAAATCATTCAGCGAATCGTGTGTTCAATCGTATGTGTATTCAGGCACTGTCTTTCAACGACTATAAGAATCCACGATGGAGAGCTTTATATAACTTGTGCAAAGACACTGTAATTAAATCTCCGTTCAACGCAGACCAAGTTGAAGCCGACTTAAATATCAAACCAGACGATTACTTATCCGTCGCATTTGCCAAAAAGTTTCGAGAAGATTTACCAGACTATCGTTCAAATCACTCGAAACGTATTTGCGCGTTCCGTGATTACAACCGCCGTAATTTAGTGGTCTATCTGACGATGAACTTTAAATCGACAGAATTGATGCACAATAACTACTCGGAAAATCCCTACAAAGAGTTAGAGAAAATTACCCCAGATGCATCGATTCCATCCGTTGACCCTAAAGCCACTTCTGGTATCCCAACTGATTCGATAGTTATCAACCCAGGGGCCGGTGGTCCACCCGCTATTATTCAGCCGGATCCAAATGCTTCCTCTGGAGGCATCACAATCACTCCGGATGGTCTTGGATTGAAGTCATTGGTAGCGCCGGTATCGAATAGCACAAGTCCGGCAGTACCCGCCCAGGCCCCCACAGGTTCGAACAATTCCCCTTTCCGATATGAAGGCGATTTCTAACCTGATTTCTATTCTTGCCCCCTCTGAAAAGAAGGGGTAGGTTTGGGATCTATGCCTTATGTTTTGATTTTCGCTGTTACATTTCTATTCCGTCTATTTTTTGCTTTGAATGTTAATTTGATCGATGATGAAGCCTACCACTGGTCATGGTCTAAAGATTTAATGTTGTCGTACTATGATCATCCAGGAATGATTGCGTGGTTGAACTATTTGGCAACCAGCTTATTTGGCGACACGATACTTGGGATTCGATTAACTTCATTTGTATTCTATACTCTAACAATAGTGTTTACTTGGAAATTAGCAGAAGATATTTTCGATCGCAAAGTTGCTTTTTTCGTAAGCCAACTACTATTGTGGACGCCGTTCTGGGGATTCGGTGGTTACGTCAATGCGCCAGAACCTGTTTTCTTTTTCTTTTGGATTTTTTCAACTTGGGTATTTTGGCAAAGCGTACGCGAAGATAACAGACGCTGGTCTATTAAAGCTGTTTGGCTAATACTAGGTGTCACGATGGGTCTTGGATTAAATTCTAAGTTCGTGATGGCGATGTTAGCATTTGGATTTGGTGTATTTTTATTATCGACCCCGCGCTATCGCAAAATGCTTTTATCACCTTGGCCGTGGATTGGTGTATTCATCGCTACACTTGTGTGTATGCCTATCTTTTTGTGGAATATTGAGTATGATTGGCCAGGTTTTAAATATCAATTTCAAAGTCGCCATACCGGCGGTGGCGGATTTTCGATTGAACGTTGGCTACAGTGGTTTGTAACTCAATTTTTATTTTACACGCCCCCAATCTATTTACTCATTTTGGGTGCCATCGGGTATTGCATTAAAAAATTCCAAGATTTGCGTTTTAGATTTTTGTTCTGTTTATTCATTCCTAGTTTTGTAGTATTTTA
Source organism: uncultured Bdellovibrio sp. (assembly GCA_963932905.1). GTDB lineage: Bacteria > Bdellovibrionota > Bdellovibrionia > Bdellovibrionales > Bdellovibrionaceae > UBA2316. The sequence continues at coordinate 42,675 of CAWVRN010000005.1, read as the reverse complement.
CACGCAACCATTCTTTGCTGAATACAAACCGCATTGGTCAGGTCCCGCGACTCTATTTATGACGATGGTGGCTGGTTATATTTTCTATAATGGGCTTGAACTTTTCGGAAGACAATTGGTTCTACCGCAAAGTCGTAAATGGTTAGCATCGATTCTAGCCGTTTTCATTATACTGAACATTGTGATCTACACACCATTTATTTATCCGTTCATGCCTAAGCTTCATCGTTTGATCAGCTCGCAGCCATGGGATACCCGAAATGATTTATCGAACGAATTTTTTGGTTGGGAAGATGCCGGCAGTAAAATGCTAGAACGTCAGCGCCAAATTCATTCCGAAACTGGCAAGAAACCATTCTTAGCCGCCATTCGCTATGAAACAGCCGCACAAACAATTTGGGGAACGAAAGACCCGAATATCGTGATGCTTAATAAATTCGTCAGCCACTACACGGTCATGCAAAAAAAACGAAATACCTTAGAATCCCTCATAGGAATGGATAGCCTGATCTTAACTACAGAAAAATATCCCGACAACCCATTGGAGTATGCTAATTTTGATAAATGCCAGGAGACGGAATACAAATACTATCGTTTAGATGAACACTCGCGGACGTTTCACTTTTGGTTTTGTGAGAACTTTAAAGGAATTAAAAATTAAAGAGGATTGATTTGTCGTTTGCCCAATTGAGCCTATTTTATAAAAACTTTGCCGAACTCTATAGTGCCGGTATTGATGTCGCATCAACGACCGAAGCCCTACAACAACGATCATCAGGTAACGATAGCCAAGTTCTATACAGCGTAAGTCAGAATCTAAGGAAAGGCAGATCTTTGCATCAAAGTTTTCGAACAGCTCGGTGTGTGCCCATCAATGACTTACCGCTGGTAAAAGCCGCTGAAGATTCTGGACGTATAGTCGACGTATTCAAAAATCTTTCTCAAAAACACGCAGATACTTACGAATCAATAAAAAAAATTCGTCAAAGTTTATTAAAACCATATTTTACTTTCGCCGCGGCGTTGATGTTTCCTGGTGTTCCAGATCTTTTTGCGCAAAAAATTACATTAGCTCATTATTTGAGAAATAGTCTAGGCATACTGGCGTTGGTAACTGCTGTTGGGGTCATAACATACAACTATTGGATTCAATCCTATTTTGATTTGCAAAAAGCTCGCACACTCCACCAAACGATGGATTCGCTTCCGTTTTTCAAAAAACTAAATGCAAAAATGGCTTTCGAAAAATTCGCTTCGACTTTAGGTTTTATGCTGGATTCTGGAATCGATTTTTTCGAAGCTTTAAAACAATCTGGCCAATGTTCGGCCAATCCTAAAATACAACGGGCGATCGAACGAATCATTCCAAAAATTCAAACAGGAACCGATTTACAAAAAGCGTTTAACACCGAAAAAATATTTCCAGTCGATCTGGTAAGCGCCATCAGTTTGGGATCACAAGCTGGTAAGTTGCCTGAATTTTTAAAACGCTATGCTGATCGTATTAAAAGTGAAAATGACAGCACGATTCAAACCTGGGTGAAAATTTTCCCGGTCGTTGTATACTGGTTAGTGATCGGTCAAATTGTTTACGGTATCGTTGAATTTTATAGTGGCTATCTTGATCAAGCCTTGAAAATCGCGCCGTGATCCCTATTTATATTCCACTTTTTCTATAGTCAGGTAATCTTCTTCGCCATTGGGTTTTACCCAACGAACTTCGTCGCCGTTTTTTTTTCCCAACAATGTTGCCGCCAACGGCGATTTCCAAGAAATTTTGTTTTTTTTGATATCAAATTCATCTTCCCCAACGATTTGATACGTAAACGATTCCTCGTCTTCGTTAACATAGGTCACGGTAGCTCCGAAAACGACTTTGTCTGACTTGATGTCGGTAACTTGAACGATTTCCACCGCGTCCAATCGATCCATCAAAAACTTCAACCGACGATCAATTTCGCGCAGACGTTTTTTACCATACTGGTAATCTGCATTTTCTGATCGATCACCGTTACTGGCGGCCCAAGCGACCGTCTCGACCAATTTCGGACGTTCTCCATGAAAAAGCTCGTTGTATTCGGCTTTCAATTTCTCGGCGCCTTCAGGTGTTATATAATTCTTCTTGGACATAAATGGCAGATTACCCGCTTACCTAAAGTCTGTAAAATCAAAAAATGGTTGCTGGCTGACTAGACTAGACACTGGACTGAGGTCGCTAGATCTAAATGTTCTCAATTTTTTTACCGAGATGATATTTAGAAAAATATTAACAATTCAGGAACTTAAATAAATGAAGTTTCAGTTACGAAGATTATTTTGGGCGTTTTTTCTTTCGGGAAGTTGCTTCTTAGCAACATTCCTGTGGTCACGCTCATTGGTCCAAACCGTAACTAACGCGGGTTCCGAACAGTTAGCCCAAGTTACTTCGACATCTGATGACGCACGCAAAAAATTTTCATCTAGCTTACAATGGCTACCAATTGAAACAGGAGATTGGTTGCTTGATGGCGATACTGTTCGCACATCCGAGCGCAGTGAAATTGAAATTCGCTTCTTAGATAATCGATCTATTAAAGTAGATCCTAATTCGACTTTTGTAATTCAGAAGTCTAAAGACGAAATCTCTTTGGATCTAAAAGAAGGTAGCGTATTCATCGATGCTAAAAATACCGCAGATACAAAACCTACGAATCTCGTCCTAGTTGCCGAAAACAAACGACTTGATCTGAGTGGTTCTAAAACACAGATCTCGAAAGACAAAAATTCTAAAGGCGACATCAAAGTTAATGTCCTTGAAGGTAAATCGCAAATCCGAGATGAAAAAGGTAATGTAAAAGACCTAACGTCAGGTCAAGCCGTCAGTTTAAACAAAGGTGGCATGCGGGTTCAGGAAGAAATAAAAATTATCTCTCCAAGTATAAAAAAGGATTCAGACAAAACGACTCTTATCTATTACATCGATCCAGAGACAGACACGACAGTGTCTTTCCGCTGGAAAGGCACACCTAAAAAAGACGAAACTGTACTGATGGTTGGTGAAAACAAAGACAACATGAAAGAAAAAGACCATGTTCCTGCCGGCAAAGAAAACATCAATACAATACTAACACCCGGAAACTACGTTTGGAAACTGGTGTCACGAAATCCAGTTACAAAACAAGTTACCTATGATTCTGCGATATATAAGCTGAGTGTTCAAAGTCGTTACTCGGTATTAGTTTTGGCACCTAAAAACGATGACGTCATGATTTATGATAATGTGCCTCTGAGTGTACCTCTGAAGTGGCAAAAACCAAACGCTTACAAAAGCTTGATGTTAGATGTTTCGAAATCCCCTACTATGTCAGATAGCTTTATTATAAACAGTCGAAATGTAAGCAATGCTCAAGAATTTGCACTGACCGTTAACAGCGAGGGTGACTACTACTGGCGCGTAGCTACGAAATACGAAGATATGGATCGACCTATCTACACCAAAATTCAAAAGTTCCGCGTGGTGAAAAAAGAACCGCCGAAGCCGCCGCCATCACTAACGTGGACGGATACCAAAGAGAAACAATTCTACATCGATAAACCAACGATGACGATCTCGTGGAACGCAATTACTCGCAAAGAAGATATCACAAAATGGAAGTTTGAAATACTAAATGCTGATTTGAAACCTATAGTAAGTCGCGAAATGACTGAATTAAAATTCGTCAGTGATCAAATTCAGCCCGGTAACTACAAGGTCACGGTGGAGCCATTTGATAAAAACGGTGTGAGCCTAGGTAAAACGGCCCCCAAAAATATTGAAATATTGGAAATGCCTCTACCTAAAGCACCGGTGATCAACAGCCAAGTTATCAAACGCAATCAAAATACCAATAAATACTATTTTGAAAATGGCGTGGTGAATTTGCAATGGGACTATCAATCGGTGGTTAGATCATACGAAGTCGAAATATATAGTCCGGTAACAAACAAAATAGAAAAAGTAAGTTCTAAAAATAGCAACCTAACTTATTCTGGTGCGATGTCGGGTCTAAACCCGGGCTCTTACCAGGTGAAGGTTACTCCTATCGATCATTATAATCGTCGCGGTCCTTCGAGCGAGTCTTTTGAATTTGAAGTTCCAAACTTTACGACGATGTCCGCACCAAAACTTAAAAACTTGAACATCAAACAGAGTGGCCAATGATTAAAACACTGATTATCGCCCTCTTTTTAACTAGCTCGGTAGCATTGGCAAAGGATGCATACAAAAAGACGATTTCCTTTGAATGGGATCCTGTAGTCGGCGCCAAGCGATATCAGGTGCAATTTACAAATCAAAAAAACAATTCTGAAGTAGTGACCGATTTTTTCACAGAAACCAACAGCTACACGGGACCGATTCCGCCGGGTATATACAAAATGAAACTACGCTCGTTAGACAATCGAAATGTTCCGGGGGTATGGAGTGAAGAAGTGGCCTTCCCCGTGTTACTTGACCGCGTTGAAGTTACCAAGCCTCAGCAAAATAATTTCGAATTGAAATCTGACAGTGCTGAGACGGACGAAGTTACATTTGAATGGAAAGAAGTTTTAGGTGCCGACAAGTACGCGCTAAAAATAAGAGACGCTGATTCTAATACAGAGATTTTAGATCAAGTCATTAGCGATTTCAGAATCGTAGTTACCCTACCCGTTGGAAAAAAATATACATGGTCAATGACCGCGCTGGATAGTGGAAATCTAAGTAGCGAAGCGGAAACTGTGGGTGATGTTACGGTGATTGGTAAAAAGCTGGATAAACCGACGATTTTGACTCCAGAAAATCAATTCGTGCGTGATGTTTCATGGAATCAAGATCCGTTGGCTCAGACTTACTCAGTCGAACTTCAAAAATATTTAGCCCCTAGTAAAAAATGGCAAAAAGTCGTGCAAGACGGACGTTTTGTTGGAAATAAAATTGTGATCGATCCCAAATGGCCAGGTGGCCATTATCGGGTGATTGTTCAAAGTACAGGTAAACTTCGCCCTAGTTCCGACAAGTCAGTTTTGACTTTCAAAGTGAAGAATGGCGATCGCTCCCCAAGTGCTGAATACACTTATGTTCTAAGAAAATCGATCGACCGTATTAACGGTTGGTACGGCATAGCCAGTTGGTTTGTTTCCATGATCAACTATTCATCGTCTTACAAGGGACTGAACCCCAAGTATAGTATCTTGGGAGGTACCGGTCGTATCGGAACAGGTTGGTTCAAAGAAGGAAACCCTTGGGGATTTTCCGGTGTGGTAGACATCAGCGGATTTTTAAAAGGTGATCAAGAGAAAGGCGCATTCATATACAATTCCATGTATCTGAATGCCGTTTGGAGAAAAACCGTTCGCGACACTGACGAATTTAGAGTCAAGACTGGTCTATTTTATAAAGAAATTCCTCAAACTCTGGCCGACATTACAGAAATTTCAAATTATTTCAATTCCAACAACAGATCGTTGTCAGGGTTTAAAGGCACCAGCAATCAAAATATTTCAATGCTAGGTCCTCATATTGGATTGGAATACTGGTTCTCCTTAACACCGAAACTAGGTTTCCAAGTGAACACAAATTGGTTCTATTCCATGTCCGCAGTGAAACTACCCAACAACGGAACAGGATTCCAACCTACGTTATCGGATGAGTATGGCATTTTAGGCAGTTACAAACTCAGTCCAAAATTTACTGGTTTGCTGGGCCTGACCTATCGAAAAGATCAAGTTAAGTACAAAGATGAAAGCACCACAAACGCGTTTAACCTGCCCTCTGCCAATGCAGAGTACAGTAGCAATGTTAATGTCGACACCAGTGTTAACGGATTCTATTTTAGTTTATTTGCGGAGTATCAATTTTAAAGGATTAACATGAGAATACCGATTTCAATTAAACTTATCGTTATCACAGTCCTACTCCTGATCGGTGTCACTATTCCTGTCACGATGAAAACATCGGAAATCACAAGTAACAAATTAGTTGAATTCCAACAAGACAACAACCTGGCGCTAGCCATGGGTAAAGCCCGCGAATTAAACCAATTATTTAATAACCTAAAAGATAAAGTGACGTTAAATGGTCGATTGTTACAAAGCTGGAAAGAAGGCAATACTGCCGATTTAAATTACCAAAAAGACTTTGAGGCCAATTTTAATTTAGATAGCGCCCTGGTAGGTATTGAAGTTTTCAAATATGAAAGCTCTGGTGAAGTAGCTGTTGGAAATAGCTATAAAAAACCGTTTGATACGCGCATACTAGAATATAGGAAACGTACCCCTTTTAATCGTTCAGATATTAAAGACGGCAATATGGTTATCGTTAATAGTTCCGTTGAAAACTGGGATCCGATTGTTACAATTGCCATGCCGCTGATTAAAATAAATAAAACGATCACTCATTACGTGGTCGCCGATATCGATTTGTCTCTAATTCAAAAAACGATGTCTGACAGCGGATTGAATCTATTCTTTGTTACCGACAAAACGGGAATTGTAATGGGTCATAGGGATGAATCACTAGCACCCAAGAAGCAAAACTTTTCTGGAAATGAAATCGTAAGATTCGCAATTCAAAGTTCAATGGCTTCAGGTATGAAATACTTACCAGCGTCGTCCAATCAAAAAGCGATGTACGCCGCCTATGCAAAGACAACATTTGGTCCGATCGTTTTCTCGCAAGTTGAAGAAGAAAAAATTTTAGTCGTCACGAAAGAAGTTAAAAACAATATTATTCAAATCGTAGGTTATTTCTTGTCAGTCACCCTATTCCTAGTTTTCGTATTCTCGATGACGTTAACTTCGCCACTAGAAACATTGACCAATTTGATTCACTTGGTTTCTAAAGGTAATTTCGATGTGAATGCCTCTAAACAAGTTAAAACATTCTTCAAAGATGAAGTTAAAGAATTGGCGACCGCGTTTGATTCAATGACCGAGGGTCTGAAGGAACGTGATAAGGTTAAAAATCTATTCAACAAGTTCCACGGATCTAGCGTCACAGAAGACTTAATGAAGAAAGATGTCAGCATCGGTGGTCAATCTAAAGACGTTATCGTGTTCTTCAGTGATATTCGTGGATTTACGGCATTCTCTGAAAAACGCAAACCCGAAGAAGTCGTTAGCATGCTCAATGAATACTTTGCCGTGATGGTGAAAATCATCAATGCCAATGGCGGTATCGTTGATAAATTTATCGGCGATGCGATCATGGCCGTTTGGGGTGTTCCAAAATCAAATAAGAAAGACGCCCACAATGCCGTGAAGGCCTGTCTGGATATGCGTCGCGCGCTAGCCGACCTAAATGAAAAACGTATGAGCCGTAAAGAGCCACCCATTCAAATCGGTATGGGTCTACATGCTGGTTCCGCAATTTCTGGAACAATTGGTTCTGACGAGCGTATGGAGTACACGATTATCGGTAACACGGTAAACACGGGTTCACGTATTGAATCGTCTACAAAAGCATTCGGTTCTGACCTGCTTGTCAGCGACACTGTTTTAGAAAAAGTCGGTGATTCCTTCCTGACTGAATATGCTGGTTCTGCCGAAGTTAAAGGCCGTTCTGAGCCACTAAAGCTACATAAAGTTCGTGGTATTAAAAAAGCCGACGGTGAATACGAAATTATCGTCACACCTTATTCTGATTACGAGCCAGAAGCCGCCGACAAAGTCAAAATCGCCGCTTAATTTAAGCTCAGCGGCGTTCACTCCACTATTTATAATTTTCGACTAATTCGCCCTCTAGTTCAAAACTAGCGTCCCCGTACATCGATTTTTTAGTTACCATATTCAGCTGGCCATGCACCCAGATCGGGCCATAGGGAACTTCGGCTTTTCTACCCGGCTTCATTTTTACGTACACCATTTGATTTGGTGGTGGTGCTGGAACGTGAATGCAGGCTTGCGGTGTTGGCACCAGTAAAAACTCGGTCACTTCTTTTTGGGAATCTTCTAGCGGAACCATAAATCCCGGGATCTTAACTTGGGCCCCGTTGAATTTATTTAGCGCATCGGACGCTTTTCCTGTGATGTAGTCCATTTCACCCAGCACGCGCCAGTCGACTTCCGCGCCATCGGCAGTGAATTGGTTCTTTTTAATGAAGAACACCAACAAGCAGCCTAATACAAAAGCAAAGATGCAACCACTGACGATATACCAAATATTTGATTTATTAATCATAATCACCGTAAATACCCTATTATTATCAACTGTGTCGAGTAAAAATCAGTTTGATAAGCGCCATAAATCTACTAAACTCGGTCGTATGCAAAGAGTCCGCGGTACCCAAGATTGGTTCGAACAAGAAAGTAGTTACTTCAGAAATATGGAACGTGCTTTTTTTGATAAAGCACAAAGATTTGGATTTGGTGAAATTAGAACACCCATTTTTGAACACTCGGAAGTTTTTCATCGCACTCTCGGCGAAACCTCGGATGTCGTCAGCAAAGAGACCTACACATTTAAAGATCGATCTGACGAATCCCTGACTCTAAGACCCGAAGGAACGGCCGGTATCGCTCGTGCATTTATATCTGAAGGATTGGCTCAGAAGATCCCATTAAAATTATATTACTGTGGTCCTATGTTTCGTTACGAACGCCCGCAAAAAGGTCGTTTGCGCCAGTTCCACCAAATTGGCGTCGAGGTTTTAGGTATTGAATCTTATTTGATGGATATAGAGTGTCTGCAACTAGGATTTGAACTGCTAAAATCTGTCGGAATCGAGAAAAAATGCAACTTATTGCTAAACACACTCGGTGATACAGATTCACGTATGCAGTACCGCAATACTTTGGTTGCATACTACGAAAAGTATAAAAACGATTTGTCAGCTGATTCTAAAATTCGCCTAGAAAAAAATCCAATGCGTATTCTTGATTCTAAGGATGAAGGCGATAAAAAAATCAACGCGACGGCTCCTCACCTAGAAGCATCGCTGAATGAAGCCTCTAAAAAATATTTTGATTCGCTAATCAATGGATTAAATGTTTTAGGTATCCCCTATCAAAAATCATCTCAACTGGTTCGCGGTTTAGATTACTACACGCACACAGTGTTTGAGTTTGTAACTACGGAGCTAGGCGCACAAGGTACTGTACTGGCTGGTGGCCGTTATGATGGCTTAATTGAAACAATGGGTGGACCTAGAACACCGGGGGTAGGCTGGGCTGCGGGAGTTGAACGCTTGGTCGAGTTAGCAGATAAATCTTTAATTTCAGATGAATCAAAATTAATTGCACTTGTTCCAGCCGATGAAGTGGGTGAAATCGAATCGCTACGATTAGCTAGTCAACTCCGCGCAGAAACAAAATATCGTGTTGAAGTTATCTATGGCGGTAATGTTGGCAAGAAAATGAAGAAAGCTGGCAATAAAAACGCTAATTATGCAATCATTATAGGTTCACAAGAAGTCGAGAAAAAAGAATTTGCACTGAAAAACATGGGAACTGGCGAACAAGTGACTTTGGGTTTAAGCGCACTATTAAATAACCTAAAATGATACCTTAATTACAGAAGGCGCCGAGGACAACGCCTTGCCTTTAAATTTTACTTAGCTTGTTTGAAATAGAACTGAACACACTGGTTCTCAGACTGTCTTTCCGACAAAGAAGCCACAGGCTTCATTGATTCAGTTTGTTTTTTGCCACGAACTTTGGCAATCATGTCGCCCACTTTTTCCTCTACTGCACGTTTCATCCGGGCCGCGCGTTCAAAGAAAGATTGGAACGTTTCACTACCTAGTTTTAAACCAGCAACTTCCATATCTTTACGCAATTTATCAATCGATGCTTGTTCACGTGCTGTGATGTGAACTTTTTGATTCACTACCCAGTCGGGAGTCACGATCGCTTTAACTTTACCTGCCGCTTTACCTGACGCATTGATCACTAAGTCGCCGCTCGTGCCTTCCCAGCTGCGTGACCACCACGTTAAGTGACCGCGAGGGATATCTTTCATTTTCACCGAAATTTGGGCTTTGCTGAACGATTTATTCAAAGCTTTAACCGCTTCGCCCGCTTCAGAGATACCAGATTCAGCCACCATACCGTCACGATTGATATCGATCACTGTTAAATCCGTACGTTTTAATTTTTTTAATAGACGTTGCAGCTCGATTTGAGCAATCGGTCCATCGGCCATTACGAATTCTAGGTTTTTATTCTTCAAAGCCTCTTTAAGAGCCGCTTCACGGTAACCTTCCGTGTGCTTACGAACGTATTCCCATTCTTCTGCTGTCGCGCCATCCATCCCCAATGGAGCTGTTTTAATAACTAGGTAGTCTTTGCCGATTCCAAGATCGTTCATCAAACCATTCAAGTACTGACCACGAGCACCTGTTAATGCACGCGCCGTATTCCAATCATCAATGCCATGAGGATCGGCCATGATTAACACACGTGCATCAGTGAAACTTCCGCGATGCATACCGAAGAAACCTGTATCGGGTACCGTTTTAGAATAGTAAGCATTGATTCCATAGAAATCAAACGTAGTGTCGTTACCACGATTGTCTTTTTTAATTTCGATACCTGGTTTCACCGCAAAGATTTGGGCACGAGATGCTTCAAGTGCCGTCATAATGGCTTTCGCAACGTCTTCACCCGGACCGCGGTCGAAATCATAACGTTGTTCCATGTTACGCGGACGCACACTCCATAAATCATCTGCATTTGGAAAATCAGATGGCATTGCTTTTTCCATATTGGCTAGCGTTTGACGATTGAAGTCCACTTTTTGACGAGAACCAATGATGATAGCTTGTGGATTTAAACGAATTGCATCGGCAGAGGATGCTCGACGATCTGTTGGAGCACCAAATTCAAAGAATCCAGCGCGAATATCCGCGCGACCATATTTATAAGTATCGCCTTCATGCCATTGATTGCGGCGAGGGTTACCCTCGTTATCTAAATCAGGCTTGATCATCCAGCCCAGTGCTTTTAATGGTTCCAACACAGAGAACGCTTTTTTCAAAGTCAACGCTGCTTGATCCGGCTTCATTTGGCTTAACGCCGTCGGATGCGGAGATTCAACAAATGCGATATCTCTGTCGATGGCTTTACCTTTGAAGTAAAGTAATTTTAAACCTTTTAATGAGTTTGTGATTTTACCGTTGATTTTGACTTTAGTTAAATCATAACCACCGGCTTGAGCCGCGTTCATCATACCTGAACCGTTAACTCCGCCTTTAGTGAACACCATCATATCGATAGCATGTTGACCCGCTTCTTTGGCCAATTGGATAGCATAGATTTGGTCAAGCATCTTCTTCATGTCTTTAGGATCTGATTTGCTATAATCAAGACGTTTTGCCGTACGGCCTTCTGATTTAGCTTTTTCATTTTCAAGAATTTGGTAAATATCGTTACCGTCTTTATCAACTGGCACCGCGAATTCAGCATTACCACCTGCGTTTACTAAACGAGTTTCTGGAACTTCTAACGTTTTTAAATCTTCGTTAGTTGTCTTAGTTGGAACTTCCGCACCACGAGCAATTAGGAATTGCGCGAATGCATGTTTGGCAGCATCACCAAACATCGCGATCATTCCTAAACTTTCCGGATTGTTCATGATAACCCATTCAAAATATTTTTCGCGTTGGATTCTGATTTCAGAATCGTCATCATTGGCAAGCATCCAAAGTTCGTTATCGATGTATTTATTAGTTGTGAGGGTTTTTGATCCATCTGCATTTGTTTTAACAAACGGATGATCAAAAGCACCGAACTGACCTTTAATCGTAGACAAGAATGCGTTCGAAGTCGCGACACCTTGATCCACGCCGAAAAAGTTGGCGATATCTTGAACGCGACCACCGAAACCAGATGTTCCCGGCTGTTTTGAAGCTTCCGCGATATGAGTCGCATCCTGACCCCAGAAGAAAATTTTAACTGAATTCGGTTCAAAATAGGAACGGGTCATCATCAAACCAAAGATAAATCTGAATTTTTGGTCTTCCATCAATTCGTCAGAGAAAGCACGATAATAAGGTTGCTCGGCAAAAATATCAGCGAGCATACGCCCCATCGGTGTGCCTATGTCAGGACCGGGATTGTATTCATAAACATCGGCGCCTTTAACGAACGGCTTGGCATGCACTAAGGAAGTCGAAAGCGTATTCGAAATAAAGGCAATAGCGACTGCTAATCTTATATACATCTTCATGGGGAGGCTCCTAAATTTAATTAATCGAGAGGATTTGTATGGAAGAATCGTTCCAAGACCGTATGAGATCTAACGGGGACCCATCGGCAAACCCTGTTCGTAATTTAAACGAAGTAACCAATTGGGGATGGCTTAGTTTGAGCTAACAATTTAGGAAGAATTTCCTGACATTCGGACTTAAAACTGTCAATTTATGCGACAGCTATTTCGATACTAGTGATTTCAAACGGTTTGCTAAAAACAGACCAGAAAAAGAAGCCCTGCGCTAGTTCATAGCCCCGGCCGTATACAAACCAAAGAAATAAAGAAAATCGGTGACTTGGGACTGTTTTGCATAGTAACCAATTTAGTCTGACATTCATCATTTTTAAGGAGTCCTTGTGCTTTCAGAACAAGAGATAGTTCGTCGCGAAAAATTAGATAAAATTGCTGCCCTTGGTATCAACGCCTACCCCGAGCGCTATGAAACCACTCACACTTTGCAAGCCGCTGGAAAATTAGATGACGGTGTTGATCCCGTGTCGGTTGCTGGTCGTATCACTGCGATTCGCCAAATAGGTCGGCTCACTTTCGCTACCATTCAAGATATCTTTGCTAAATACCAAATCTGCATGAAGGCTGATAACTTGGAAAAATATGACGAAATCCTATCGTACATCGACGTCGGTGATTTCGTTGGTGTAAAAGGCTTCACATTCACAACTAAAAAAAACGAAAAAACTCTTCAAGTAAAGCACTTCACATTTTTAGGTAAATGTTTACGTCCCCTTCCAGAAAAGTGGCATGGGTTGACAGATGTGGAATCACGTTACCGCCAGCGTTACTTAGACCTCATCGTAAATCCAGAAACTCAGCAGCGTATGTTGATGCGTACAACTTTGGTTCGCGAAGTTCGTCGTTTCCTTGAAGACCGCACATTTATCGAAGTGGAAACACCGGTCCTGCAAGCCAAAGCGTCTGGCGCTTTGGCCCGTCCATTTAAAACTCATCATAATGCCTTGGATGCTGATTTCTTCTTAAGAATTGCGCCTGAGACTTATTTAAAACGTTTGATCGTTGGTGGCTTTAACAACGTTTTTGAAGTGGCTCGTTGTTTCCGTAACGAAGGTATTGGACCAAATCACTTGCAAGAATTCACTATGGTTGAGGGGTACTCAGCGTATTGGAATTTTGAAGACAACATGAAATTGATAAAAGAACTCTTCATCCATGTGGTTGAAAAAGTCAGCGGCAGCACGACATTCACATTGGGTGAACACACTATCGATTTAAAAGCTGACTGGCCAACAGTGACGTTCCGTGAATTGATCAAAGGTGATATCAATTTAGATATCGATCAATTTCCAACAGCAGAAACCTTGCTAGCAGAAATCAAACGTCTAAACATCAAACTGGATGAAGACAACTTAAGCGTACTTGGTCGTGGGAATTTGATCGATTTACTATACAAACGCGTCAGTCGCCCAAAATTAATCAAACCTACATTCTTAGTTTCGCACCCAATCGATTTATCTCCTTTGGCGCGAGCGAATGACAACAATCCTCAATTGACGGATCGATTCCAATTGGTCATCAACGGTGTTGAAATCGTAAATGCGTACTCTGAGTTAGTTGATCCTATCGAGCAAAATAAACGCCTAGAAGCGCAAGCTGTGAGCAAAGCCAAGGGCGATCAGGACGCAATGGTAAAAGAGGACGACTACGTTATGTCGATGGAATATGGAATGCCGCCAATATCTGGTTGGGGTTTCGGGATCGAACGCTTGATCCAATTCCTATCAGTTTGCGATAATATCAAAGACTGCGTATTGTTCCCATTATCTAAGCCGAAGAACGATTAAAAAATAGTTTTCGTTAAGGCAGCTTAAATTTAAGACGCCTTCCTAGCCTTCCTTTCCGAATGAAACTAGAGCAATAAATCTAAGCTTTTGCTCTAGTGACTATTGCCGCCCGTTCCTAATTTTTATCGACAGTTTTTACCCTCGAGATTTCATTTCTTTCGAGTTCAATTTGGAAACAATATTGAACTCTATGGACACATGAAAAACCTGAACCCACTTAAAGCACTTACTCTATCAATACATTCTTCCCGAAAAGTAATCAGTTTATTCTTTCTATTTTTTTCTATGATCTCATCGGCAAATACAGAAACCATCAGTGAGTTATCACTACGCTATCGAATGATGTCGAATGACTACCAAACATCAAGTGATCTATTAGACTCTGTTTTCGGAAATTTTTTGAGAACACAAAATTATTGGTCAGTGCCATCGTCAAATCTGGCTCACAACAAAGAATTTTTAGTACAACTGCAACGCTTTTCACAAGCCATGAATCAGTTAGTTAGCGAACAAACGAGTGACGAAAAAAAAAGAAACTCACTAGAAAGCCTGATTACGATCATGTCCGAGTCAGCATCCGCAAACGAACGACTGACCGGTCAATCCTTACCCAAAATTTATCAAGATTACCTAAAGTCAATGATGAGCAACCCATCCGCGAATCCCGCTGACGTCGTAGCCGCAGGAATTCAAATTAAGACAAATGAAGTTTTAAAAACTGTCGGTACTTATGGCATTTGGGGATTTTGGTTTGTAACGTCAACATGGGGCCTGATGGCCCTGTCACCGAAGATGGAACACTTTCTATACTACCCTGCTGTTTCGATGTTTTTGGCCTCAGCGCCATTTAGTATCTCCAATCAAATTTGGGGACAAGTTTTCGATCGTCTAGAGAAAAAGGCGGCCTTACAGCACAAAACAACAATTCAATATATGAAAGATAAAATCCGTTCGTTTAAATATTTCAAACGAACGAAAAAGAATCAATGTTTAGGATTTTACAACCAGTGATTCAACGACTAGTGAAATAGCATTTTTTGTATCTTGCGTGTCGATTAACGACAATTTTTGAATTTTTGAACGCTGACTACTTTGCAATAGGAACTCATGAAGTTTTTCCAAACTTTCGACTTCATGAGTTTGCAATTGATATCCAGCTGAATCATCGACCGAACTTAAAGTCAGAACGCATTTAACTTTAGACATTATTTTCTCGATAGTTTAATAGACTCAACTCGGCCCCAACCGGGACACATAACTGTTACCGTTCGGCTCCATAAAATTCCTAGCACAAGGGAAATCATCGCAAGAGCAATACTTAACCACTGACCACGTGACAAATCGAAAAGTTGCAAACCAATGTGAGCATCTGGCATGCGGAAGAATTCATCCGCCACGCGCGCGATGGAATAAAGCACTCCAAAACTGGCAGCGATAACGCCCAGTTTTTTCGGAGTTCGCCACATTAAGAATAACACGATGAATACAGCTAAACCTTCTAACAAGGCTCCATACAACTGTGATGGATGGCGCGGTAATAATAACGGTTCAAGGGCAGCCAGTACTGAGGCATTGTGATTGTGAGTTTCTTCAATCACGCGATTTACAAATGAATACACTCCATTTTTGGCTTCGTGATTGAAGGCCATGGTTTCGACCCATGTTTTCCATTGATCAGGGCTGCCGCCGAGTTGTTGAAAAATATTTGTAAGACCGAGAAACTTATCTTTATCTGCTGCCGTCCAAGACAGCATGTCAGCTGGAAACTTAACCGCCCATGAAACGAAGCTTTGGATCGGACGACCAACTAACTCACCATTGATGAAGTTAGCAATACGACCGAAGAAAATTCCTACCGGTCCGCAGATGCAAACCAGATCCAAAAGATACAAAGTACTGATTCCATTTTTGCGCGCGAACAACCACGCACCAACGACGATACCGATCATACCACCATGACTGGCCATACCACCTTCGTTGACGGCAAGGACACCCCAGAACGGAAAATCAGGTTTGAATTTGATGAACAAATCAGGTGAGTAAAACAAGCAATAACCTAAACGACCACCCACCATCGTGCCGATCGCACAGTAGGTAACAAAATCACTGACCATTTCTTTGGTTAAGCCCATTTTTTGTTTTTCACATAACCACTTGATTAGGAAATACGACAAAATGAATCCAACCATGTAGGATAATCCGTACCAACGGACACCGACATTGCCATAAATAGGAAGTAAAACAGGATCTAAATTATGAACGTAGTATTTGTAGTTTAAAAAATCCTGAGCTGCAGCCATGGTGGATACTCCATTTTATCAAAATGATTCACTTTCTTTGGGCCTCATTCCTGATACCCGCTCCTATTGTTTTACAACTGGTGTTAATTTGCAACATCTTCTTAAACGCTAAGTACAGGAATACAATGAATAATGATGAAAAAACGGATCGCCATATTACTCTTAATTTTGTTTCATTTCGTGGCCTATCACAGCTGGGGACAAAGCCAGCTGAATTTCTCTGAGCGCGCCAAAAAGCGTGAAGGTTCACGTTGGACCTTAGCAGAATGGTTAGCCCAAAAAGACCGCAATAAACTAATGGATCAGTGGCTGTGGCTAAACGCACCGTCGCCTTATGAGTTTAGCATTTCGGCGGCAAACAATAGTTACAAGAAAAAACTAACCAGTGATGAAAAGGAATACACAATCACAAGCCTTGATGCCAGTGCTTACGCGAATATTTTCGGTATCTCGTTAGAATATGACAAACGCGGCGATGAGAATGAAAATGATCTAAATGGATTGTTTAATATACGCGTCTTAGGCTCTTCGATTCAAAGTAGCTCACTGACGTTAAGTTACGGCCAACGAACACGAACATTTTCGGGGTTAGACCCGGTATCGATAACCCGCAATCAATTTTATCAAGCCGCCCTTCAATTGTATATTGGTAGATATTTCGGAATTAACGGTTCCTATAGAAGCTACATGTCCTACACCGACCCTTACTTTGGAGATGTCACCGGCTACCAAAACCAGGCAGGCGCCTTCATAGAATTTGAATTCGTCCGCATCTTTGGCACCTACTACCAAGACATCCAAAGAAACACGAACCCCACAACCCCCGACCCCGAAATCAAACGCGAAGGCATAAAAACAGGCCTACAATTCTTCTTTTAGGGTACCTCCTAACATTCTGGTACCCGCCGTGTTAAAAACACCATTAGGCTGCTCCGCCATTTGCATGGCAAAAAACAATGAGCCGATTCATACGACAACTAAACGAACAATTTCCTATTCAAGTCACAGCTAGATGTAATAACAAAGAAATATTTCCTATACCTCTTGCTGAAGTCTGGGATCTATTTGGTAATTATTTATATTTTATCCATCATGCGTTCGGAATAAAAATTCATTCTTTCGTGTTAATGTCGAACCATTTTCATTTAATAGCTTCGGATCCGGAACTGAATTTATCCAAAGCTATGGCAATTCTTATGAAGGAAACCAGCAAAGAGTTAAACAGGCAATCCTCCCGCATTAACAGAATATGGGGTGCACCTTTCCACTCCAGTATTATCGCAGATACAAACTATTTTCTTGCGGCCTATAAATACAACTATCGGAACCCAGTCGCCGCGAAAATTTGTGAAAAAGTTGAAGATTATCCTTGGAGTTCCCTGCAAATTCTATTGGGAAAAAAACATGGAATTATCCCACTCGTTGAAGACAATACTTTAATGAACGATATCGATGGCACTCTTTCATGGCTAAATGAAGCCTATAAAGATGGGCAAGCGGAAGCCATTCATCAAGCTTCCCGCAAAAAAACTTTTGAAGTTACCCGAGACCCGAATACAAATCGAAAAATCCAACTCTAGACGACGCGCCGGGTACCAGAATGTTAGGAGGTACCCTAGATCCAGAGCGATTTTACTCCGCGTTCTTTTCCTACTTCTTTGGCTTCGTCGTAGCCTGCGTCGATGTGGCGGAATAATCCCATGGCCGGATCGAATGTTAGTACGCGTTCTAGGCGTGCGGCAGCTTCGTCGGTTCCGTCAGCTACGATGACTTGACCTGAGTGCTGAGAGTAACCCATGCCTACGCCACCGCCGTGGTGCAAGCTGACCCATGTACTGCCGCAGGCTACGTTACCCATGGCGTTTAGCAGTGGCCAATCAGAGACTGCGTCGGAGCCGTCTTTCATTGCCTCGGTCTCGCGATTTGGTGAGGCCACGCTGCCGCAATCTAGATGATCACGACCGATAACAATAGGGGCTTTTACTTTTCCTTCCTTTACTAACTGATTCAACATCGCACCAGCTTTAGCGCGCTCGCCGTACTCTAACCAACAAATCCGTGCTGGTAAGCCTTGGAAAGCGATACGTTCTGAGGCCATTTCTAACCAGCGCAACAAATGCGTTTTGTGCGGGAATAATTTCTTCATTGCTTCGTCGGTTACATGAATATCATTTGGATCACCAGATAAAGCTACCCAGCGGAATGGGCCACTGCCTCGACAGAATAACGGTCGAATGAAGGCCGGTACGAAACCTGGGAAATCGAATGCATTCTCGACGCCCGCATCTTTAGCCCGAGCGCGTATATTGTTGCCGTAGTCGAAAGTCACTACACCGCGTTTTTGATACTCAAGCATTCCGCGAACATGTTTCGCCATCGATTGATACGCACGTTCTAAATATGTTTTTTGATCTTTCGTTCTTAGCTCATCCGCTTGCTGCAGAGTTAATCCTTCT
The DNA here is from genome assembly GCA_963932905.1 of uncultured Bdellovibrio sp. Lineage (GTDB taxonomy): Bacteria > Bdellovibrionota > Bdellovibrionia > Bdellovibrionales > Bdellovibrionaceae > UBA2316. Next base: position 23,915 of record CAWVRN010000005.1, on the reverse strand, counting down.
GGGATGTATCCGACCAAGGGATCATGCGCCGAGGTTTGATCGGTTAACATATCCGGCTTGAAACCGCGATCTAGCAGTTGGTAAATGACCGTGGCCATGTTTCCGCATAGTGCGATTGATTTCGCTTGCTTTGATTTTTTATATTTTTCAACGCGCGCCAAGGCGTCGTCCAAGTCTGTCGCTAATTCGTCTACGTATTTCGTGTCCAAACGTTTTTGAATACGAGTTGGGTCGACATCCACTGCTAATACGATCGCGCCAGCGAAAACGCCCGCGAGTGGCTGAGCTCCGCCCATTCCACCCAAGCCTGCAGTTAGGATTACACGTCCGCTTAAATCGCCACCGAAATGCTGACGACCCGCTTCGACGAATGTTTCGTACGTTCCTTGAATGATTCCTTGAGTTCCGATGTAGATCCAGCTCCCTGCGGTCATCTGGCCATACATCATTAAACCTTTTTTATCTAGTTCGTGAAAGTGCTCCCATGTCGCCCATTTAGGAACCAAGTTTGAATTCGCCAATAAAACGCGAGGTGCATCTTTGTGTGTGCGAACAATACCGATTGGTTTTCCCGATTGAACAATGAGTGTTTCGTAATCTTCCAATTTTGTAAGGGCATCCAAAATTTTATCAAAGCTTTCCCAGTTACGGGCCGCTTTGCCGATACCACCGTATACAATTAAATCTTCCGGTTTTTCCGCCACGCTAGGATCAAGATTGTTTTGAATCATTCGGTAAGCCGCTTCTTGAAGCCAACCTTTGCAATGAAGTTTAGTTCCCGTCGGAGCTGTTACTACACGTTTTCCCGTCGTCGCCATTTTAAATACCTCGTCTTGATAAAATCCAAATTAAATTTTCAATATTACTAAACAAACGCGCCAAAATACTCTCAACCCTAACGCGCCGGGTACCAGAATGTTAGGAGGTACCCTAAACTTCTAGCGTCCCGACTTGATCCTCGATGAAGGTTATTAGTTTGCGGGACTGGATCATTTCGAATATGCGGTTGATGTCGTATGAGAATACTCGGTCTTTTTCTGCGTATGGGACTTCGGAACGGATGTAGCCTTTGATTGCTTCTAGCGGAGCCGATGTTTTCAGTGGAGCTAGCAAATCCAAACCTTGCGTCGCTGATAATAATTCCATCGCTACCACGTTCTGAGCGTTGCGCAGAATTTGAGTGCACTTGCGTGCCGCTATGGTTCCCATCGATACGTGATCTTCTTTATCCGCCGATGTTGGAATTGTATCCACGCTGGCAGGATGAGCTAGAACTTTGTTTTCGCTGACTAAGGAAGCCGCCGCCACTTGCACGATCATGTGTCCCGATTGCAAACCACCATCTTTGATCAAGAACGCTGGCAAATCTGACATGGCTGGATTTATTAATTTAGCAATTCGACATTCGCTGATTGAGGCCAGGCTAGATAGTGCGATCCCCACGTAATCTTGACTGAATGCTACTGGCATACCATGGAAATTTCCGCAGGAAAGAATTTTACCTTCTTCTGGGAACACAAGCGGATTATCCGTTGACGAATTCGCCTCGGTTTCCAAAACTTTTTTCACGAAGTGGTAGGTATCTTTTACCGCACCATGAACTGCTGGCATACATCGTAATGAATACGCATCTTGTACACGGCCACAGTTAATATGACTTTCACCGATCGGGCTGGTTGCTAATAATAATTTATTCAAGTTTCGAGCCGTTTTCGCCTCACCAGCATGAGGGCGCGTTGCCGAAATCAAAGGATCAAATGCTTTACGAGATCCCTTCAGCGCTTCTAGCGATAGCGCACCGGAAACGTCCGCGATTTTCAACAAATCGTTGACTTGATGAAGAGTCAACATCCCGATAGCTGTCATTACTTGGCAGCCATTGATCAACGATAAGCCTTCTTTTGCCTTTAACTCTAGAGGTTTGATTTTTTTCTTTGCTAGCAAGTCAGTGACAGGAACAACTTGATCGTTATTCCAAGCTAACCCTTCTCCAATTAAAGATAACGCCAAATGAGATAGCGGCGCCAAGTCACCACTAGCCCCCACTGAACCCTGCGATGGAATGCATGGAATTATATCGGCATTTAAAAATTCAATAATTTTATCAACCAAAGCGCTGCGGATTCCGCTATGACCCGTGGCCAGTGCATTCGCTCGTAAAATCATCATCGCACGTGAATGCCATTTCGAGAAAAAATCGCCAACGCCTGACGAATGAGACCGAATTAAGTTTTTTTGTAAAGTTTCAATTTCCGCATCTGAAATACGAACGCTAGAGAAAGCTCCAAAGCCGGTGTTCACACCATACATCACTTCGCCCTTGGCTAACTTACCTTCAATGTATTCACGTGACGCATCCATTTTTTTTCGGGCGCGTGGATCTAATTCAAATTTGGCATTAAAATTAGTCGCCGCTTGAAACAAATTTTCTACTGTAATGGATTGACCGTCGATAATCATTTTCTTCCTCACTTTTGTCGAGCAATTGCAAATAGATAACACAAGAGCAACAGCTCGATTTTGATCTAGTTTTGATAGTTCAAATCAGCTTCAAGTTCAATCTATTTTCCGACAGAAAAACCTAGCCGGCTGGGCCGTATAGAGCCAGCTCAGTTTCCTTTACAATTTAGGATACATGCTTAAAAATTCATCGTTCTTATTTAGTCTTATTTTAGCTTTCGGCAGTTTAGCCGTCGCTACCCCCAGCGTTCCCTGGTACGAGGTACCCGATTTAAGCCAGTTCGACCATTTGGATACGAAAAACAGTATTCCCGAGTTAGCCAAAAAGAAAGCGCTCGCCTACTACGAAATGTACAAAGACAAAATTCCGAACAAAAACTACATCACGATTTTTGATGCCTCAGCTATTTCTGGAAAGCCCCGTTTGCACGTGATTCATATTCCCACCGGAACCACAGAAAGTTTCTTGGTCGCCCACGGCAAAGGCTCAGACAGCAATCACGATGGCTATGCCGAAAAGTTTTCTAATCAACTGAAATCAAACGCCACATCGCTGGGTTTCTACATTACCGACGCAACTTACACGGGCGGCAATGGTTACAGTCTAAAACTAAAAGGTTTAGAGTCCACCAACTCCAATGCCTACGGACGCGCTATCGTAGTCCACGGCGCCAGTTACGTAGATTCCAAAATGGCTAACACCTTAAAAAAAGTCGGCCGTAGCCAAGGCTGTCCTGCGGTTGAAAATAAGTATGCTCGGTACGTAATAGACAGAATCAAGAATGGTTCTGTTTTCTATATTTGGACGCCTTAGTCTGTTAGTATTTCCAGTCTTCAACATATAACGTTTCTGTCTGCTGAGTTCCGGCCATGTGATAGTCTTTCAAGGTTCTAGGCACCACTGAAATATCGACACGGTAATAGAGTGGAATAGTGATATGATCATTCACGTAGATATCAACCACTTGGTTCACTATTTCTTGGCGTTTGCGCTCGTTCATCTCAACTTCAAGTTGATCCAATATTTTATCTAATTTAGGATTTTTATAGCCGGCGTAGTTGCGTCCCATCCAACCATTAGCTTCCGATGGAATCGATCGTGAGTGGTAGAATTTCCCCTGCGGCATTTCTGGTAAAAAGGTCCACGCGAACATCGCGGCACCTTCAAACTTGCGATGACTCATTAACTCAGAAAAAAAAGTGCGGGCGACGGTATTTTTAGAAACGGCTTCCACCCCTACTTTTTTCCACTGATCAACAATATAGGTTTGAACGTTTTCACGCAAACGGTTAGCAGCCGTCGTGGAAAATACGATCGAAAACTTTTTTCCGTCTTTATATCGGTAGCCACCTTCGCCTAATTTCCATCCTTCTGCGTCCAACAGTTTTTCAGCGTCCTTCTTTGAATAGGGAATCGGTTGTTGTAACTTTTTCGGCAATTTTGCATGCCATGGATCGCGCGGGCTTAAAAAATGGGGTGCAACCATTTGTTTGCCTTCAAATAATGCCTGAGACATCGATTCACGATCAATGGCCTGCAGCAATGCTTTACGAACACTTTTGCTTGCTAGAATTGGATTTTCCAAATTCAATTCTAAATGTTCATAGGCGAAACCAGAAACATATCGAACTTCAAAAGGTAAGTTCTCCTTTGCGGAACGTTTTTCAAGCAAAAGAGCCTGATCCATATTAAAACCAATCGATGACACCATGTCGACTTGCTTAGACAGCAAATTGGCTTCCAAAGCCGCCGTATCAGAAATCACGCGCACCAAAATTTTATCAAAATAGGGTTTTCTGCCATAAAAATGCGGGTTTCGTTTGAGTAGCACATGGCTTCCCAATTTCAATTCAGAGATTACATAGGGACCATTGTACAAACCCGGATTGGTCGGATTTTTAACGTAGTTGGAATTTCTATCATAGCCTTCTTTTTCTTTCCCGAACTTTGTAAATACTGGTTCTTCTAAATGCTTGGGAACAATATAAAATTGATACAGCTTATAAAAATCCCAACGAATAGCCGCGTGGATCATTTCTACACGTTTTGGTTTTTTTTCGTCGCAGTTAATCGTTTCGATATCCGTGTACATATCACGATTAATTACCGTGACTAAATTTGAATGTCCTAACGTCCAAGAGAATTTAAAGTCTTCACAAGTGATCTCGATACCATCGCCCCATTTTGCATTCGCACGGATATTCCATACTGATACCATTTTTTTAGTACCTTTAATTGTTTTCACTTCTGCTAATTTATTTTTTAAGGACGGAATTTCTTCAACGACTTGGGCATCAAATTTCATTTGGTGATCCAAACTGAGTGCATTACGGCCCACCATATTATAAATATATACGGCAGATAACATTGAAGTACTGAGCGGATTTAGCGAATCAAATTCTTGCCCAATACCGATACGAAGAGTTTTTTCTTCTTCACCTTTCAAAAATGAAGTGAGTGAAATCAATACCAGGAAAACGAATAAAATCGAACGCATTCTAGCCATCCTCAATAAACAATAGACATCAAAATTTTGAATGTGACTTGGTCCATCCAAATTTAAATTTGTTTATCATTTTATTCAAAGGTTATTTGCTTGTAAGCCGAGAGTTCGTCTAGGTCCTAGATCATTAACGTAACGATCGAATAGCTGTCGCATAGTCATTTTTAAAAACATACGTACCGGCTACCAAAACGTCGGCATTTTCAACATGAGCCCGTGTTTTATCGCTGATCCCGCCATCTACCTCGATAAGGTAGCTTAAACTGTTTTGTTCGCGGTGTTTCTTAAGCCAATCGATCTTAGCAATCTGATCCATCATAAAACTTTGTCCACCAAATCCGGGTTCAACCGTCATGACTAAAACCAGATCACATAAAGGTAAAAATTCTTTGATCGCCTCGATGGCTGTACGAGGTCGCAACGTCAGTCCACTTTTAATTCCACTCGCACGAATTTTTTTTAAAATATGGCCCGTTTGTTCAGTGGATTCTATATGGATTGTTAAATAGTCAGCACCCGCTTTGATAAATTCATCTACATATTTTTCAGGCGTTTCGATCATTAAGTGAACATCCAGTGGGATCGTTGCCACTTTCTTGATGGCCGCCACAACCGGAGGACCAAACGTTAAATTAGGAACAAAGTGTCCGTCCATTATATCTAGATGTAAAAAATCAGCACCAGCCTGAGTTACTTTTTTTACTTCGCTTTCGATATTGGCAAAATCAGCAGCTAACAAACTAGGAGAAATTTTCTTCATTGTCCAAACCTGGCCTTTGTATCTAACGATGTACTTTTAACAAAATCAGCAGCCGACATACGATTGCGTGATTCCGGCTGTAATTCTAATAAATCTACGATGCCTTTGCCACATTGAACCGAAATACTGTCGGCGTGTATACCTAAAACGTGGCCCACTTTAGCTGGATCCACAACACTGGAACTGCGTACTGCAGTTTTATGAATTTTAACTTTTTTGCCGTTAAGCCACGTGAATGAACCTGGTCCCATGGAAAACGCACGGACCTGATTGTGAATGTTTTCGCTGGATAACTGCCAGTTAATTTCTGATTCTGATTTATCAATTTTCTTAGCGATGGTCACCAGCGATTCATCTTGTTTGACAGGGATCAAATTACCGCTGACGTAATCTTTTAAATCACGTTGCAAAAGTTCAGTTCCCATTTCAGCCAACTTGGCGTACATGAAATTTGCGTTCCAATCATCTTGCACTTCGATTTTACGAACACCGATGACGCCGCCGGCATCGAGCTGCTTGACTACTTTCTGCAACGCAACCCCTGTTTCTGTATCGCCGGCCTGAAGCGAACGCTGAATCGGAGCAGCACCTCGCCATAACGGCAGCAATGATCCGTGAATGTTTACAGCACCAAATTCAAAACTGTTGAGGAATTCATCATTCAAAATTTGCCCGAAAGCCACCACGATCGCCAGGTCGGCTTTCCACGATTTGATTTGTTCAAGCATTTCTGGTTGTTTACGCAAATTTTCCGGAGTTAAAACCGGTAAACCATGCTCTAACGCCAACACTTTCACTTCACTGGGTGTCAGTTGAAGTTTGCGTCCCGCGGGACGATCCGGTTGAGTTACAACGCCGACAACTTGATAATAGGGATCACTCAGTATGTATTTCAAACTGGTGGCTGCGAATTCAGGTGTTCCTAAAAAACAGACTTTAAGTGTTTTCACTTCCTACCTTATTTTTTCGCTTCTGATTTTTCTTTTTTATCTTTTTTCGGGTAACCATGCTTTTGAATTTCATTTTTGATTTTTTTGCTCTTCAAAAAGCTAATACGATCGATGAATAGTTTACCCTCTAAGTGATCCAGTTCATGCTGGATACAGATCGCCAGCAATCCATCCGTTTTGAACGTGTACTTCTTGCCTGACAAATCATATGTTTCCACTTCGATGACTTCTTTACGTTCCACTGTTTCATAAAACGACGGGACACTTAGGCACCCCTCATCAAAGGTTGTTGAGCCAACGCCACCAATAACGCGTGGGTTGATCAAAATTAAGGGCTGAGGCACTTTGCGTTCAAGTTCACCCATTTCTTCAATTTCGTAACGGCTGCCTTCTTCATTTTTAGGGCGTGTATCGATCACAACCACACGTTGCAGAACACCCACTTGAGGGGCGGCTAAACCAATACCGTGCGCGTGGTACATAGTTTCAATCATATCATCCGTCAGTTTTTTTAATTTAGCGTCGAAGACTTCCACTGGAGTCGAAACTTCCCGTAATCTTGGATTCGGGTAAGTTAAAATTTCCATGATGCCCATATGTTTCCCTTTGAAAAAAATCTACTTCTTCGTTTTAGAGATCAGCACAAAACCGAGGCCGATCATTGCCAAGTTCGGGATCCAGGCCGCCATAACAGGCGGTAAATGGCCGTGATTACCGAGCGTGATGCACGAGTTATAAAAGATCCAATATAAAAACACAAGCCCAATACAGATACCAATCTGTAGCATGACACCACCAGAACGGCCTCGAGAGACGCTAAAAGGGATTCCCAGCATCGTCATCACTAATCCTGCAAATGCGAAGGCGATTTTAGCCTGATAGTCGACCTCATATCGAATAGTATCCAGGCCGGCCTCTTTATTTTTTTCAATGAATTTAGATAGTTCTTTCTGAGTTAACATTTCCGAAGTTTGTCCGCTACTCTGTAAATCTTGCGCCTCTTCGTTCATCACGATGGTTTTGTTCTTGAACGTCGACGTCAGTGGGAAATTGGAGTCTTTGTAAAACACAGTCACAGTCCCATTTTTCAAAGCCCATTGGTATTGATCCCGGCGAGACACGGGAGCCCCCTCATCAGACTTAGCTGGCATGACCGGCGCCGATGGTTGCCCCTCAGCTTTTAAATCCACATCATCCGCAGTGATCATTCGTTGCAAATTCCAATTGTCGTCAAAGGTATAAAGAGTTAGCCCCTGAGCCTTTGTTCCCTCGATATTCAATGTTTTGATATTGAAAATTTCGTTTTTTGAACGATACCAGATACGATTGGTCTTCACGATCGAAAACATGCCTGGGTTTTTCTTGATGTCGTGATAGTAAATGTAATTCTTTTGGCGATTTAGCGACGGAATAATGCGATCACTCAGCACAAAGCTTAAACCCGAAAGAAACGTCACCAGAACCAGAATCGGCATAGAAATCCGAAGCAAACTATAGCCAGCCGCAAAAAGAGCGATCAGTTCGTTCGATTTATTCATGCTCGAAAGACATAAAATAGTGCCTAATAAACAGGAAACCGGGATCATTTTCTGAAACAGGTCTGGGAGATACAGTAAATAATATTTAATCAAGGTATCCGCAGTCGCCGAAGGGTAGCTGACATACGTAGAAAGTACGTCAATAGCCAGAAACACAGTCAAAAAAACTAGGATACCCCCTAGAAAAAAACCAATAAAATTTTTAGCGATGTATCGATCAATGCGTACCACTCGCTGATTATGGCTTGACTCACTAAAAAAATCCTTATTTACTTGATACATGGCTTTGCGCGTCTTGTTGGCCGATGAGAGTCCAACGATTAAAAAAGTAATTCAGTTAGCTCTACAAGACTACTCGGTTGAAGTTAAGGCCGTGCCTGTTGGCATAGATGTCATGCCGATCGCCAAAGTTTTCCAGCCTGATGTTATTTTCGTCGACGTGCTGCTTGTTAAAAAGTCAGGTTACGAAGTCGCTCGTGATCTAAAAAAAGACCCAGAATTAAGCAAAATCCCAGTTGTTCTGTTGTGGAACTCACTTATGGGCATTGATGAAGCCAAAGCCAAAGATTCTGGTGCCAACAAACGCTTGGAAAAACCGTTCGAGGTAGAAACATTACGGTCCATCATCCAAGAACTAAGCCCTAAAACAGTCAGCCACCCTATCAGTTCATTTTTGAATTTTGATGAGATCGACTCAATCAAAGACTATCGCAAAGAATCTGGTAACCAGCGCACCAATTTAACACCACCGAAAATTCCTAACTTTAACATTCCAACACAGAGCAACGACTACGTTATCGATGATTCAATCTTGCCCGATGAACTGCAATTAACGGAAGATAGTGAAGAATTCGCACAGGTTCCTTTGCATAAATCGATTCCGCTTAATGCGCCCGCCATCGATGATGCCACAGAATTAGACGGCCCTGAAGAATGGCAATCTGAACACGTTAATAAAACATTCCCGCCAAAACAGCCCACATCGGACGTCATCGAAGAAGAAGACCTGATGAAGGCGAAACGCAAAATTACCGATAACTTCGAAGAAATTATTTTCTCGGATTCTGAATTGGAAAATGGTGAATTGGATATGGGGAAACAGACTCACCCATCGGCGATGACTCCAAATACGGGTTCTACTAAAAGTGAATTCGCTGTCCCCGCTTTATCTAGCATCCCTTTAGATGCTAAAACACAAGAAAAGATCTTCCGTGAAGAAGTTCGTGTGATTGCGGAAAAAATTGCGTGGTCATTGTTGCCAGATATCACAGAACGTATTGTTCGCGAAGAAATCAAAAAATTACTCCAAGAACCTTAAAAAAAATCGAAACTATTCGATCGCGCTTTTCACATTTACGATTGTTTTGTTTTCGTCGATCGTCCAAATATCGACCCTACCATCGTCACCGGGATAGCCAACAACGCAGGCTTTAAACGACTTTGCCGTCGCCACGCAACCATATCCGGTCGCGATCTTTTGAAAATCGATATCAGGAATGTCCTCTTTTGCAGGCCTCAATCCTAAACTATTAGAATCGATTTTAGTGGGATCAAATTCGGGAAAGCTGTTTAAAATACTGTTTCTAATTTTTTCATCGGGCTGCAAGACTTGAGTAAATCCAAATTTATAGCGAGACAACTGAATTGGCGTTGATTTGCCTCCACCCAACACACTAGAGGTATAAACACCGTGCTCAGCCCAGAAAGACTTTTGACTGATGAAAATTTGCAACAGGATCATTTTAGCTTCCGCTTGTAACGCTTTAGCTTGGTATGCATTACGGTGCTTACCCGCTTGCACCCCGACATAAACCATCGCGCCAAAAATGATTATGACTAAGGCAGCTAAAATAGTCATAATCTTAAATGTTTTTCCCATAAATCTCTCCGGTGCAATAAACCAAATTGTGTAGTGCCAAGCCTTACAGGTCAAAGATAAACACTCAAAAAGTAATAGACTAATTAAGTGTTGGGCTCTATTAATGGACCTATGTTATTAAATGATTTAATCAAAGCAGCTATCAAAGAAGACATGCCCCACGGTGACGTAACAACGGACTCTCTGGGATTAACTCCAAAAATCGGCAAAGCGGTTTTAAAAGCCAAAGAAGATATTATCTTGTCCGGTTTACTTCCGTTTGAAAGCACTGTCTTGATGCTAGAACCGAATGGAAAAATAAAATGGCATTTTGAAGAAGGTCAACGTGTTCTTAAAGGACAAAATATCTGTTCACTTGAGGGCGATTTGATCCAAATCCTAAAAGCAGAGCGCGTCGCTTTAAATTTCTTAGGTCACTTATCTGGCATCGCAACTTATACACGTCGATTTGTAGACGCTGTTGCGGGTACAAAAACGCGCATTTTAGACACTCGTAAAACATTGCCTGGCTACCGCGACATCGAAAAGAAAGCCGTTGTTCATGGTGGCGGTGTAAATCATCGTATGAATTTATCGACAGCCATTCTTATCAAAGACAACCACATCGCAATGATGGGCGGGATCAAAGCCGCTGTTGAACGCACTCGAAAAAATACCGACTTAGATATTGAAGTCGAAGCTAGCACTTTGGACGAAGTGAAAATAGCGGTAGAAATGAAAGTAAAACGCATTCTTTTAGACAATATGAATACACAATTGTTAGCTGATGCGTGCGCGATTATTCCGGACACCATCGAAACAGAGGCTAGCGGCAACATGAGCCTAGCTCGTGTTCCTGAGGTAGCGAAAACTGGAGTAGATTTTATATCCGTTGGTGCTTTGACTCACTCGGCTCCCGTTGCTGATGTTAGCTTGCAATTCGATTGGCAAAAAAAATAAGGACGACACATGGACTCTGAATCTCCGTTGGACGATATTTTAATCGGCAAGATGACTTATGCATGGGCACAGAATTCACAAATCCCATGTTTTTACAAAGAATCCATCGCTAGCACGAATTCCCAGGCCAAAGAGCAAGGCTTGGCTGAAAATGATTTCATGTTGTATTTAACAGACCAGCAGACTCTAGGCCGCGGCCGCGGACAGAACACATGGACAACTGCCAAGGGCGCGGCGTTGCTGAGTACTTGGTGTTTTTATTTAAATGACAATCCTCATGTTACGTTTCCATCACGTGTAGGCATGGCTCTGCTGCGTGCTTTACAAAGCACGTGGTTCTATATTCCTTTTGCACTCAAAGCACCTAACGATATTTACATCGGTGATAAAAAATGTGCTGGGCTATTAATTGAAACGATCACTCAAGGAAATGAAATCAGTACATTTATTGGTTTGGGATTGAATGTTCTAAGAAAACCTCAAGACATTCCAAATGCAACCAGCCTCGTCGGCGAAATGCCAAAAAACTGCCCATTGCTGGGCACAGACTGGGTCCGTTTTTTAGAGCGTTTCTTTTTTGAACTCACTGAAGCCGCACAACTTGCAGGCGAAGAACTTAGTACTACAGACCGCGAAAATTTAAAAAATGCTTTAAATAAATATGTCCTTCTGAAGACTAAGTACGACGATATTTCACCAGATGGTGATTTAATCGCGGGCGGAAAAACGACGCCATGGAATCAACTGTAAAAGGAGAACGATATGGCTCTTACCTATACACCGGCAGATGAGTTAGGCGCCGCGTGCCCCGATTTCCATTTGCCTGGAACTGATGGAAAATCTTATTCACTGAAAAACTTCACGAATGGCAATCCATTCGTCATCATGTTTATTTGCAATCATTGTCCGTATGTTAAAGCCATTGAAGACCGTTTGATTGTACTGGGCAATGAATTGAAAATGAAAAACATATCGGTCGTTGCCATCAGTTCAAACGATGCCAACACCTACCCGGACGATTCGTTCTTGGAATTAAAAAAACGTGCGGATTTCAAAAACTACCCTTTTCCTTACTTGTACGACGAATCCCAATCCGTAGCGAAAACATTTGGGGCCGTTTGCACCCCAGATTTCTTTGTCTATAATAAAAAATCTCAGTTAGCCTATCGTGGCCGACTAGATGACAACTGGAAAGAGCCAGAAAAGGTAACTCGTCGTGAATTACTACAAGCGGTCGAATCTTTGTTAGTGAGTGATGAATTCCCCAAGGGTCAAACTCCGTCAATGGGCTGCTCTATCAAATGGAAAAAATAAAATGAAAAATGTATTTCTTGGAGTTGCCTTATTTGCTTTCGGAATCTTGGGCTGGGCTTCTATCAAACTAGGCTTCTTTAAAGACGTTAACATCGAAGAAAAAGATGTTCCCGAAATGCATTTGGTGTACCTAGAACACGTCGGTCCCTACCACAAAATTCTAGATGCTCTAGAAAAAGTAGAAGCTTGGGCGAAACAGAACCATGTCGACTGTTCGAAAAGTTTTGGTCATTTTTTAGATGATCCTGAAGTAGTTGAGCATGAACGATTAAGGTCCGATGTCGGCTGCGTAGTTGACCAAGTCAAACCTGACTTACCTGAAAATTTTAAAACTAAAACACTTCCGGCGGGAAAATATGTTGTCGCTGAATTTTTGGGATCTCCCGCGATTGGGCCAATGAAGGTCTACAAAAAAGCACGTCAACATTTTATTGAAAAAGGCTTAACTCCGCCCGAAGACGTTATCGAAGTTTATCACCGTATTGATGAACAAACCATGACGACGTCCTACTTATTCCGTCTGCCGGTCAAGTAGGTCATACAACTCTTTGCGAATTTCGGGGTGCGCTTGTGATCCTTTGATAATCAAGGACTCTGCTAAGGTTACCTTACCTGCATCCAAAGCCATTTTAACAACTTTCTTAGTCATCTCAGGAGTGCTTTTCCCCTCTACGATAATTTTACGTCCCATTTCAAGGGCGGCATCGGCAGAAATCAGATTCACGCCAATTTTAAAATTGAGTTGGATATATTTGGTGCTGCCAACATCGTCTCCACGAATCATTTTGAAGAATCGTTCAGCCATGTTGATATCTTGAACCTTTAGCCATTCGTCGATCACTTTTTCTAACGTTTCAACATTACGACCAGTGACGTTGGCAGCTAACTCAAAATTTTTAACGGCATTGTCGCTATCTTTACTACGCAAATAGAATCGACCGGCAGTCAACAATGCCAAGGCAACCAAGCTCACTAGTTCTTGCGGACGGAAATCTAAATTGACGTACATCTCGTAATAGGCAGCCATATCGTTAAAATTTTCGGTGTAAACAGCGGCAATAAAAAACTTACCCAATCGTGCGGAAGTTACCGGATAGTGTTTACGGATAAGTTCTACCAATCCATAGGCTGCCTTGTAATTTTTCTCGTGCATCAGACAGTCAAATTCACCCATTAGGCATTTATAGTGAAGACTGTTATGTTTTCGCCCGTCTGCAAATTCCACGCGGGCTTTTGTAAGCTCATTTGTTTGTAAATAGCATTCACCTAAATAGTAATGTGCTAGTGTCGGTGCAGGACTCAGGTTTTTGGCTTCAGTAAAAAACTGAATGGCTTGGTCATATAACTTAGTCTTTAATTTTTCTTTTCCATCTCGAATTTTATTTAAATATTCAGACGGATACATTTTACGTTTCACAACCTCGATAAATCGCTTTTGAAAGTCAGCGCCCGAGAAGGGTTTAACGATAAATGCATCTAATTGTTCTTCGGCGGCTTCGGCCACCGCATTGTCTGAAGATTCTTTGGTCACCACAATACCAATACGAGAAAACGAATCGTACATTTCATCATGCATATCAATCAATGAAAGACCAAAATTTTTTCCAACCAGATATTCTGTGATTAATATTCTGGGTTTTTGCTCTTTCAAAAGAACAACGGCATCTTTATAAGTGTTGGCCATGATGATTTTTTTTGAATCCATTCCAAAACCAACCAAACACGCTTGAATCACAGAAAAAAAGGCACTAGATGGCTCTACGACCAAGGCCCCCTGACTATTTAAAAACTTAGCAACATCAGTATCTTTTTCTTGAGACATTAATTTAATCTTCACCTTTGATGGATTTAAACAATTTATCCACTCTCTGTTGTTTTTGATTTATCTGCTTTATAAATTTGCCCCAAGTTTCAATGTCGTATTGATTCATTTTAATTTCGACATATTGGGCATTGATTTGGGTAATTCTACCGACGACGGCAAATGCTTCAGTGGTATCATCACCAAATTTAAAAATTCCTTTGATTGAAACAAGATGTCCAACCAACGCCGATATATTTTCAAATGCTAACGTGATAGAACTGCGGTCGCACCGCACGACTTCGACAGGTGTATCTCTGTCGACCATGTGAATTTCTGAAGTAATATTCTTCAGCTCTTGGACGATGAATTGGGTATGACGACTGGAAAGCCTTGGTGAAAGCGACATTTGTGAACATTTCTCCCTAAACAATTACTTTGACATGCTTTTAACAACAAAAAAAATCGAGATTGTAATTCGGGAAAAGTTCAGGCCTTAAGGCGAAGAAACTGGACTGAAAAGCAACAAGGTTTCATCGAAACCTTGTTAGATAACAAATTTTTCTGTAACAATACGGATTTAGAAGATCACGCGTGTACGAAGACTACGTGATGATTTTTGAATTTCATCCACCAATTTTTCGGATTTCATGTTTTCGATGTCGACAACAAGGTAGCCGATATTTTCATCCGTCGATAAAAACTGACCTTGAATATTGGCACCGTATTTTGAAATAATACCATTAATTTCACCCAGAACGCCGGGCTCATTTTTGTGAACATTTTGAATGCGAGTAATGCCCTCCACCGCATGCAATTCCACTTGCGGAAAATTCACCGCGCCGGCGGTCGTCCCTAATTTCAAAAATTTTCTGAAACTTTCAGCGACTTCCAATCCAATAGAATACTGAGCTTCTTCGGTAGATCCGCCAATATGAGGAGTCAGAATTACATTTGCCAAGCCTTGCAATGGAGACACAAATTTTTCTTTGTTCGATGCGGGCTCAACGGGAAATACGTCGATTGCACAACCGGCAAGATATTTAGATTTCAAAGCTGCGGCCAAATCCTCGATCACGACAACGGTTCCGCGACTGGCGTTAATTAAATAACTACCTTTGCGCATCAGTTTGATTTCTTTTTCTGCGATCATGTTTTTAGTTTGTGGCGTTTCTGGAACATGCAGCGATACAAAATCAGAGGATTCTAATAGTTCGCTTAACATACGCATTGGCTTTGCATTTCCTAACGGCAACTTTTTAACTACGTCAAAAAAAACAACTTTCATTCCCATCGATTCAGCCAAAATGGATAGCTGACTTCCAATATGACCATAACCAACAATCCCCAAGGTTTTACCGCGGACTTCACGGCTGCCATCGGCAGATTTAACCCAATCCCCTATGTGCGCCTTCATATTACGATCACCAAGTTGACGCGATAACGAGATCATTTCCGCAATCACAAGTTCGGCCACACTGCGTGTATTCGCGTGAGGTGCGTTGAATACCGGAACACCAATGGATTTAGCATGAGACAATTGAATTTGATTCGTACCGATACAGAACGCACCGATGCAGATTAAGTGTTTTGATTCCTCTAAAACTTTTTTTGTCACTTCTGTTTTTGAGCGAATACCAAGAACATTGTAGTTCTTTAATTTTTCGATGAGTTCTTTTTCATCAGGAGCATGACTGATAAGATCAACATGATAGCCTTCTTCTTCTAATCGAGCTTTTGCGATAGCGTGAATTCCTTCAACCAACAAAACTTTAATCTTTTCCATCGAGAGACTCCTTAGACAGCTTCACAGATTCTTAAATGTTAATGTAGAAACAGAAATTTCTAAAGGAATTTTGATGACGTATTCACTCAATAAATCGACTAACTCTTTGCATTAATGATTTAGAAACATCCACTCTACGGGCAGACTTAAGTGCATGGAAATAACTGAGTTTAATTTACTAGTCGTCGATGATGATCCGCTGATTCACCAGATCTTCAAAACCATAGTGAGCAAACCTTGGCGTTTGTATAGTATCCAAGATTACAAACGGGTTCCCACCGATGTAATATTTCATAGTGCTTTTGTCGATATGAATCTGACCGCCGACTTGTCAGACCCAATCGGCGTCACGGTGATTAAAGCACTAGCAGAACGCGACCCACAAACCGAGATCGTGGCGATGTCGGGATTATTAGATAGAAAAACAATGGAAGCTTGCCTAATCGCTGGTGCGCAAAAATTTTTAGCTAAACCATTGTCTAAAGAAGAACTGCAATCAACTCTGGAAAAAATTCTAGCTCACTGTCAGATTCGTAATTTCGATTTTCACAATCGCGGTAAACATTTAACTCGTTGGGTAGGTTCCTCGGAAGCCAGTCAAAAAATTCTGAAGCAAATTGCATTGATGAAGGGCGAGCGTCGTTCCGTTTTAATTGAAGGCGAAACAGGCTCAGGCAAAGAAGTTCTTGCCAGCTTGCTGCATAGCCAAGAAAATGAACGCCCATTTGTTGCCGTCAATTCATCCAGCATTCCTGAAACTCTGTTCGAAAGTGAAATGTTTGGTCACGTCAAAGGTGCTTTTACCGGGGCCGAGAGCCACAAGATGGGATTAGCCGAAGCCGCCCACGGTGGTGACTTATTTTTAGATGAAATCGAAGCTATGCCTTTGTCCTTTCAAGCCAAATTGTTGCGATTTCTTGAGTCCGGTGAAATTCGTCGAGTCGGCGCTAAAGATTCCATTCGAGTTCAAGTGCGTGTGATCGTAGCTTCGAACAGATCGCTGCCGGACATGATTAAAAAGAGTGAGTTCCGCGAAGACCTGTACTATCGCTTAAGTTCCCAGAAAATAACTATTCCGCCACTACGTGATCGCAAAGACGACATACCGGCCCTAGTTAATCACTTTTTAGAAACAGAAAGACCCTATAAAAATAAATCACTAGAACCCGAAGCCTTGGCAGCGTTAAAATCATACGCTTGGCCCGGGAACGTGCGGGAATTAAAACGAATCGTTGAACAATTATGCCTGACTTCCCCCCTGCCTATTATCCGAGCTAGTGACGTCGGCATGTTGCTAGAAATAAAGGCGCGTCCGACGAGTGGCAGCGTTAACTCCTTATCAGAATCTTACAATTTGGAAGATGGTTTAGAAGCAGTTTTAAAGACTTTTGAGAAGAAAATGATTGAAACCGCGCTCAAACAATTTCACACTGACATCGACGAAACTGCGCGGTTTTTAAAGGTCTCGCGGTCGAATTTATATAAAAAAATTAAAGACTTAAAAATTACTGAAAGTTAAAAATGGAATTCTTGAATCATTCGTTATTGTTTACTGACCCCGCCTATCGCCAAACGGCGGCTATTGTTTTGGCTATTATTTTTGGCTCGGGTTTGGTTGTTTATCTTTTTCGTAACAGCAATTATTACTTCAAAGGTGCGTGGGCCAGCATAAAATCGTGGCTGTTTGTTGCTCCGCTAATGTTCGTCGTTTTTTCATTTCCCAATCCGGTGCCTTTAGTCGTTTTGACATTAATGTCAGTATACGGTGCAAAAGCTTTTTTCCAAATCATGGGTATGTATCACCGTAATTATTTTGTGATCATCTGCTATCTTGGGATCTATGGTTTAGGGATTAGTTCGTATTACAATCAAGTGGCTTTGTACAATCAGCTTCCTATCATCGTTTTAGGAGTCAGCTGTTTAGTTCCTTTGTTACGTGATAATTACAAGCGCATGATCCAATACATTTCTATTACGTTATTAGCATTTATCTTTTTGGGTTGGTCATTCATGCATTTGGGATTGATCCTGAATTTAGAAAAAGGTCTTTACCAAATTATGTATCTAGTTGTGCTAACGGAATTCTGCGATAACACAAATTTAGCGATCTCTAGATATTTTAGACGTTTCCGTTTGTTTAAACGCATTGATCCTAAACGAACATTAGGATCTACGGTAGTTTCTGTTATACTAACGCTAGGTCTGGCGGGGTTTATGCGCTGGTTGTTGCCTGATCAAGGCGACAAGTATTGGTATACATCCGGCTTGATAGCGTCCTTGGGGGGATTGCTTGGCGACCTGGTGATGACGGTGGTCCGTCGCGACGCCGGAGTTAAAATTGTTGGCCCTTTCATCATCGGGCGCGGGGATTTCTTACAACGAATTGACCGACTTATTTTTGTGGCTCCGATTTATTACTACGTCATGGTTTGGATACAATAGGAATGAGAGACTGGAAATACGATAACGAGCAGTGGACTCAGCTGCCGACTTATTTAAAACATCTACCGCTCTTTACTCGTGCCCACGATTGGACCAGTATGTTCTTTCGTTTTGCATGGTCGATTTATTTAAAAGTTGTATTTACTGTTTACATTCGTTTGAAAGTAGTTGGTGATTATCATTCGCTTTATAAAACTCATCCACGCCTGTTAATTATTTCAAATCACGGCAGTCATTTGGATGCAACATCCATCGCGGCATCGATCCCGTCACAGTATTGGCTAGATTTATATATTGCGGCGGCAAAAGATTATTTTTTCTCGAACGCATTCTTTACATTTTTTTCACAGCACTGCTTGGGCGCAATTCCGATTGATCGTAAAGATCGTCGTGGTGAAGCGATCAATCTGATTACGCGCATGTTAACGTCAATGGATCGAATTTGGTTGATTTTGTTCCCAGAGGGTACGCGTACGCCCGATGGAAAAATTCACGAATTCAAACGTGGAGTGTCTGTTTTCGCCGAGAAGACGGATACGCCGATTTTATTGTTGTTCTTAGATGGAAATACGAAATTAATGCCGAAAGGCCGACCGTGGGCGCATCCTGGGAAACTAACGATTTACGTTGGACCCGTGATTCCACCGTCGCCAATCGATCAAGTTTACAAAGCCTACAAAGAGTGGGTAACTACAATTAACCCTGATGCGTTTGCTGATGATCAGGCCGTTAATTTTGACGCCTAAAGGAGTTCTATATGAACGTGTCTCCCATAACTCTAAAAATTGGTGACTACGAATTGCACCCCGTCCCGACTGGTGAATTTGGTTTGGATGGCGGGGCCATGTTTGGAACTGTACCTAAAGTTCTTTGGGAAAAATCAAATCCAGCGGATGACAAAAATAGAATTCGCATGGAAGCCCGGGGATTGTTATTGAAAGGTAAGCAAAATATTCTGATCGATTGTGGAAATGGTTCAGATTTTATCGACAAGTACGGCGAGAAATTAGGAAACAAATTTGCCGAACTTTACAAAATCGAGGTCGGCGGATCTAGCCTGCAACAATCCTTGCAAAAACAGGGTTTAAAACCAGAAGACATACACATCGTGATTTTGACTCATTTACACTTTGACCACGCGGGCGGCGGCGTCACCAGCAAAAATGGTAACCTGGTTCCCACATTCCCGAATGCCAAATATTATGTCCAAAAGAAAAACGTCGAGATTGCTCTAAAACCCAACTTACGTGAAAAAGCATCGTATTACGCGGCCAATGTACAACCGTTGATTGAGGCTGGTGTGCTGGTCCAATTAGATGGCCCCAGTGAGATCGCACCTGGTATTACGACTTGGATTTCCAACGGTCATACACAGGCTCATCAAATGGTTCACATCACAGATGGAAAAACGACAGTCCTATACTGCGGCGATGTCGTTCCTACCAGTTCACATGTTCGTTTGCCATGGGTGATGGGTTACGATTTGAATCCATTGATGTTGATCGAAGAAAAAACCAAGTACCTTGGTCAAGCTGCCAAAGAAAATGCCTACCTGTTTTTCGAGCACGACCCGTATTGTGATTTAGCCTCTATCAAAGAAATGAATGGTGATTTCGCCGTCGAGCAGCGCTACACTTTAAGCTAAAGTAACTTTAGCTTAAAGGTGCAGTAGGTGCGCGAAATCTTTAAAGACGTTTTTAAAAAAATACGTGAAGGCGATATTCGCTGGATATCAAGCTCACTGGCATTCACCACCATTTTAAGTTTAATTCCGTTTATGGCACTAGTGCTAGTGTCATTTAAAATGATTGGTGGAATTGATTATCTGATTCCTCGGATTGAGCGTTTTCTTTTGCGCTATGTGAAAGAAGCGATGGGCGGCGAAGTGTCGCAATGGATTCATCTCGTTTTAGAAAAAGTCCAAGCACAGACCATCGGAACGACGGCGATCATTATTTTATTCTATACCTCTTGGCGACTTTTTAGTGACATGGAAAAAGGCATTCAACGAATTTGGTCCAACGAAGTTTCTCGTCCGATTCATCGTCGATTTTTAGTGGTTTGGTGTGCCATCGTTATTTTTCCAAGTATGTTAGCTGTGTATGTTGCGGTTAGGTCCCTGGACATGGTACGTCCGATTGCGCGACAGTATACGATAGCGATGGACGGCATTGCGATGTTTATATTTTTATATTTCGTCTACAAACTATTTCCAGCTGATCGTGTTTTAAAACGAGTGGCGTTTTTTGCAGCGACATTTTCTACGATCAGTATTTCCATTTTGCAGAAAAGTTTTACATTGATTGCACAAAAAGCATTTTATATGAATAAATTCTACGGCTCATTAGCTGCCATTCCGCTGATCTTGGTTTGGATCCTAGGCATCTGGCAAATTGTGCTGATAGGAACAGCGTTAGGAAGCGCGCTTCAGAAAAGCATTTTAAAGAAGGAATCAGACCTCTCAAAACGAGTCGTCTAATTCGATGGCATATGCGATCTGCTACGCCTTTATAGGTGATGAGATATACCCTAGAAGACTCGGTCACCACCCACGGGTTTATCAGTGGCTTGAACCAGCAGGCTCACTACACTTAAAAAAAAGAATGTTTTCATATATATAGGATGCCCATTTCAGGCGCTAAAACGGCCACGGACATCAGAGATTTTGACTAAGGTCTATTTTGTAGGCAGTTTGCAACTAACTTCCATAAATTTCAGGGTTTTTGGGCAAATTCTTTAAATTGGAGATTACCCATAGACAAATTAAAAGTCCTGAGGCATATCATTAGCTTATCGTTATTCCAAAATGGTCGCGTAGCTCAGCTGGATAGAGCAACTGCCTTCTAAGCAGTAGGTCGCACGTTCAAGTCGTGCCGCGATCACCATGTCCAACAACAGGCAATTTCCGACCTGCTGTTTAGAATCAATTCCCAAAGCAACAGATTCAGTTCCACGAGACCCAAAAGCAATGACTTTGGCAGGGTTCGCTTTTTCCAAAGTAAACACTCCCAAAGACCTCTCTTCGGCCAACGAATTGTAATAATAGTAGATATCCATTCCCTGGGGGCCGATTAAAACCTGCTTGATCAAACGGCGAAGGGCCTTCCTTTTCTGAGCCTCTGGAATTTTTGACCACCCGCGAGTAACCGCTTCGGTCCGTTCATAAAGGTTTTTCTTGGCTTGTGAAATGGAAATCACATTCGTATCCGTTTCCTTAACTGCGGATAGCCTCTTCTCTATTTCTTTTTTCTGAGTACCTAAAGATTCCATTTTCGCCACACAAAATTTGGCAGCTTCAGAATCAGCTGGACAGCTCATCTGTAATTTAAAAGCCGACTCCATTTCATTGCTAATTGTTCTGAGTTCCTTTTCCATCTGGGACCGAATCGCTTTTGTAGAACCAAAGGTTTCCTTTTCAATGGAGGCAATTCTTTCAGAAATTTCATTCAAATACCCGCCATCATCTAGCATCTTGAATAGATGTTTTGAAATCGCGTCTTCAACATCTTCAGCCCGAATTCTTTTCACGCTGCAAATGTTGGTATCGCCTTTTGATTCCCCATGTTTGTAATATCGATGAACACTCTTTTGCCCATGCGACGATTGACCAACCATTGCGCGACCACATTCCTTGCAATGAACTATTCCAGAAACCAAAAACACTCTTCTTACTGCACCCTCAAGACGACGACGTTCCCTGGAACGGTTCTCAGCCAGTAACTTTTGGACCGATTCAAAATCTTCTTTCTTTACAATTCCGTCCCATGAGGCCTTCACGATCTGGTGCAATTCATGAGATTTCAATTGCTTGGCATCAAGATCCCTTTTCCTTTTGTTAACTTCCATCATTCCAATATAGCTATAGTTCATCAATAGCTCTCTGAGCAAAGAACTCGTCCACAAACCACGGTCCACGATCTTTTGCTTACGTTTTGCGTGAGGTTTGGGTTTGATACCCATTTCCTCGAGTCTACGAATCGTGCGACTTAATGATCCTTCCTCTAGGTATGTCTTAAATATTTTTCTAACTATTTCCGACTCATTTTCGTTTACAGTAAATGAATTCTTTTTTTCCGGAATCTTATCATAACCCAGTATCGCTTGACCGCCATTTAAAAGTCCACGCATCGCGCGTGCATGACATCCAAGAGCTACTCTCTCGGCAGTCTGTTCCCGTTCAAATTGAGCCAAATTTATCATATTATAAAGCATCATTTTTCCAGGAGGAGTGCTTGAATCAAATTGTTCTTTGATCGACAAAAACGATGAATTGTGACTTTTAAGTAAATCAAGAATGACACAAAAATCTGAAATGCTTCTCGACAATCGAGACAAATCGGTAACCAAAATTAGATCTATTTTTCCCCGGCGCAAATCAGCAATCATCCTTTGAAAGGCCGGACGACGAGTGTCTTTTGCCGAAAATCCTTCATCCACATAAAATTCCTGAATTTGTCCCCAGTTTTTTTCCTGCATGTTTTTCAGATCAACGAATGCATTGATTCGATACTTCTGATTATCAAGTGATCCATCAACAAGAGCCGCCTGCTCTTCCGTAGAAACCCTACAATACCCACCAACTTTAAATTTCATCATGAAATACCTCGCCCGCTGTCGATTTAACTCGACCTCGTTTTGACGCTAAATAAAATAATTGAGCGGCAAAGTCGACAACTTCAGAGCTTATGATGTCGGAATTACCATTTTCATTTTTGACGACATAGAATCTAACTGGAATGGAATTAGGATCAAATTCTGTCACTTTTATATATTCTCTTCGTCGACTCATTTTCGACCACCGCTCGAATCGACGATCTCTTGACGTAATGAAACTAGTGCCCGCTGGAGTTCTTTGGATTTCTTTTCGGAAAGGCGACTCAACAACCTCATCAATACTTCTGTCAGTAAACTCGGATTCCGAGAACCCCGTTCGATATTGCTTATAACTTTCTTTCCAGCCAAACACAAAACCTCGGAAAGTTGTTCCTGGGTAAGACCTAGCTCTTCCCTGATTGTTTTGAATTCTGTGCCCTTCATGCGGATTCCTCATTCTTAGCGAGTCCATCATTGGTGGACTCCTTGGTCAATGCTTTCTTAGTCTTTTTAGGCGCATCGTCATTAACTTGGAACTGTTTCCGCAAGGCATCGCGCAAAAATTCAGGGACTTCACCAGTTTCTTTCATTTTACGGTACATAGCTTCCATCATAGCTGAATCGTCATAATGCAACTGTCGCAGCTGAACCAAATCACGATCCGAAAAATTAGCTTTGAATTTCTCTACTATATAACTTGCAAGGTCCTGCCGATTAATCCGACCGCCCTCAAAACCCTCATTCGCCTTTGCCACCAATTCAGCCAGGATTTCCCCAGCATCCTTAGTCACAGTAATTTTGATACTGTTTTCCTGTTCTACCTTTTCATTGTTTTCCATTCCTTACCTCCTCTTATTATTAATTATTTATATTATTATTTTGTATTCATTCTTCCCCCCTCACCACCCCAGACCCCGTTTCGTAACCACTTTCCATCAACATCGTTGGG
>CAWVRN010000004.1:0-208383 GCA_963932905.1 uncultured Bdellovibrio sp. | reverse complement strand
TCTTTCTTTAATCGGTTTTATTAAGATTGATACGAATCTAGACAAGATAACTCGTTACCCAAAACTTTTTTCTGCTGTCTTAGCTATCTGCCTTCGCTTTAGCCGGTTGGCCTCCTTTTGAGACAATTTGTTTGTTTTCAAGTCGGGTTAAAATATTGATTGCGGAATTTCGGTTCCAGCACTTTGCGATTCGTGGTGGAATGTTTTTCTCGTTGAGAAGATCTGAAATTCTATTGGGATTGGTATCTGATTTCCAAAGCTTAAAAAAATCTATAAGGCGTGCGAATGTTACTTTTTCCCGGCACGATTCTTTTTGAAGAGAAAGAAACGGCGATATGACTTCGCAACTTAATTCCGTTAGAAATCAGACGTCTTCTAATTATAGATTTAGCAGTGCCGGTCTGCTGTTCTATTTCCCGCAGAGAGTGATCTTTCAAGTATAATTCGGCAAATTGAGCGTAAATGCCGAGCCTTTCAGGTTCAGGAAGCTCAATGATTGCAGTAGGTTGCGTGGGTTCGCTTAATAGGTGAGTCTCACTACCAGTTTAAAAATAACCCGCCTTGAGTGGGTTTTTTTATGCCTGAAATTCAAGTACTTACGAAGTTTGATCGAGAATTTTAAATTTTAAAAATTTTCAATTCTCAGGTTTTGTCCTTTTTAAACCTTCCTCATAGGCCATCATTCCAACCAATGTTAAGCGGTTACCCTCTGGACAAGTTACGGTCTTACCATCTTCAGCTATTTTAAATCCTTGCTCAATTTCAGCAGTCAGTGTTCCGCCCGATCTTGAACTCCAAAGTGGAATGTTAGTCTGGATTCCGCGCTTTTCAAACGCATCCAAATTTTCTGCTGATCCATAACCTCGATCGGCAATTAATTCTTTAATTTGCGTTTCAAAATATTTTTCAATTGCATTGATTCAAAACTCTATTATAAATTTCTTTATAAGTTTTTTTTCACCAAGGCGATCTCTAATTTTTGTCATTGACGAATGATCTGGAACAGTATCAGTAAGTGAAAGTCTACAAAACCATCTGTACGCTAGATTATAACCAACCTCTTCACAAAGCTGTCGATCTGAATCGATATTGTAAAGCGCTTGTAGTAAAATCATTCGAAAGAAAATTTCCGGCGCAATTGATGGTCGTCCAAAACCTGAAGAATAAAGTAATTTTGTAAGTTCAGATAAAAACGAAAGATTCAGAACATTGTCGATTCGATGCAAAAGATGATTTTTTGGGATCAGTGACTCATAATCGATTTGACTGAACAATTCTGGTTGGTATTGATGCTGTCCTTGCATTGGAACCCTCGCTTAAATTTATTCTTTTTCTCGAATCGATTTAAACAAGGCGCGATGGGACTTTTTCAACAGGCCCTTTACGTTTTGGTCCAGTGAAACTTGGATTCAAACGAAGGTCCTGCTTCTCAAAACCAATTTTAAGAAGAGCTCACTAATTCTGCTTAAGTTGTGGTTTAGAATTTTCGATCAGACATTGTGAAATTAAGGAAAAGATGGGCTTTCATTTTATTTGCTTTTTTAGCACTCGGTGCGACTTATTTTACGTTAGATATTCTTTTACAGATTCGGATTGCAGAAGTGTTACTAGATAAAGTCAATTCATCCGATCGATCCCCTTCAAATGCCTCTCTTGAAGAGAGTATTCGTAAATATTTGCCTTTTAATGAAAAGCTATCCGACTATTTTCGGCTTCTTGGGATTTCTAAAAATGGAATCGGGAATGCCAGTTTAAATTCTGGACATATCAATTATTTTAAGGGGCGTTCTAACCTTAATCCTTGCTTTAATAGGGTTGCAGCAGAGTACTTTAGCTTAATCAAAAAATATGATGAAGACGTAGGTATTTATCCAAAGATAGGAGATGTGTCTCTCCTTCAAGGTCGACCTGCAATAATCGATAGGCTTGGGCAAAACGAGCGAAAGCACCTTAAGCCCGGATATGCTTGGGAGTTGGCTGTTAAAATGAGCCAAGGAGATAAACATTTAGCTCTCAGCCTTGTTTCCTCTTGCGGTCATGATGATGAATTGCGAACATTCAATCCATCAGTTAGATGCCCAGATAGGACTTCATCGCTATATGTCCCGGGGTCATTAGGTAAAGAGTTTACTTTAGATATGGACGTAACTAATTATGTAATTGCTACCCAAGCTCCAAATTTAGGTGGAAAGGCAATTCCGGCAAAATATTATCACACCATCGCTTCTGCCTTTACGGCGTGCATGGCGATAAAAGAAGGTATTCCAGCATGGATGATTAAAAGAGCCCAAATTTACGCGGCTCGAACATATAGATCTAAGAGATTATGTGACAGGTTTTCAGCTCTTATCGACTCCAAACCGAGCGTCAGCATTGGACAAATTTCTTCCTCTGAAATTGTTGAATTTAGTAGGGAAATTGAAAAACAATCCTTAGATGATCAAGAAGTTTCTATAAAAAAATTCTTCTTTCAGCGAAATGCTTCCGTCGACACTAGACAAAATTCGGGTAGAGTTTTAATAAATCAAATGAGTTACAAAGGCGCGATTGCGGACTATAACTCTCGTTTTTTATTCGTGCAAAATTTTCCTGACTTTGTTAATTGTAACCCATCATCACCTGCAGAGTTGTTAACACTATTACGATATCGATCAAAACTTTCTCAACTTTCAAGCTCCAATTGCCCTAGAGTTTGGAACCACGATCGTTGTAGTGAGGCCGTTGAGAAGTTAAGGACTTGGATTGCGGATTACGACTGGAGCGAAGCCAGTCAGGCAGTGGGTGTCGATTTTGCGGCAGAAAATTGTCCCAAATCCAAGGGTAGTATTCCTTTAGATGCAAATTCTTGCGCAGCAGAAAAGGCTTTAAATCATTAAAGAGTATGAACAGAATCACTACGTTCTAGTTGCTTAGCTACTTTCGTCTACTGAACTTTCCTGACCGCGACTGTCGCGGAAAGAACTATTTGATTGTGAATAGTTAGCGAGCGAGTTCAATCTTCAATTTCTTATCAATGTCTCAAAAATCGACATCTTGATTGTATTCGTGTAGTTTTTAAGTGAAAAAAATGTAATTTCTAAACTCTCAAAAAAATGATTTTATTTGGGACCCCTTTTTGTTTTGTTTCATAGTGGGATGTGCTTGTTAAAATTTCTTTAGCGATCTGTCAAAAAGTCCGATAAAAAACCAAGAGATTGGAAATTTATAGAGGAATTATTGCCGGTGAATTCATTTAATAAAATTTCATGTTTTATTTTATTTATTATTCAATCATCATGTATGATCAAAACTACTTCCAGCATTGAATACCAACTTGCTTTTTCAAACATCGTTGCAAACTCTGTAACCGGCGGTTTAGGTGATCAGTTAAAGTTGAACTCGGAAAACATCGAGCTTAAATTCACTGGTGATTTGAAAAATGTTTCTAAAGTGGAGCTTTATTCAAGGGAGACTTGTCTCGACAGCAAAGTAACTGAGAAGAACAACTCTAGCTCATCTGAAATTAGTTTGCAGTTCACACTTCCAAAAGAGGAAAAAGAGCACAGGCTGTTTTTGAAATATTACGCGGGGAAGAAAACAGCGGGGACCTGTATCACCACGCCAATTATTATTAATTTAAGATTTAAGATGAGATCGTTTAAACTATCGGTTGAGTCCTTAAATCCACTTCACTCCGACCCTCAGCCAATTTTCTCGGTTCCCAAATTAAATTCATCAGAAAATATCGTTGTCTATTCTGAACAAAATTGCCAAGGCGACGTTGTTCAAGAAATCAATTCTAGTGATGACAGTAGTGAATTTAAAAATTTATCTTTTATTTCTAAATCTAGTAATCTTTTAACAAAAAAAGGAACCTACTTCTTTTCAGCTTTAGGTACCGATGGCTTTGGAAATTCACTTTGTGTTAATTCGTCAAAAGCCTATATCTATCTTGGAAAGTCTCCCGTAGTTTCAATAAAACAAACAGCAAAAGCCTATGCCGCTTTAAAGGCGGATGGGACTGTTGTTTCTTGGGGAGATTTTGATTCTGGAGGAGATTCATCTCAGGTCGCTTCAGCTCTAATAGACTCTGCTAAACCGGTAATATCGCTTTATTCAAATCAAAGCTCTTTCGCGGCGTTAAGGTCTGATGGATCTGTCATTACTTGGGGAAGCTCTTCTTACGGTGGAGATTCCAGTTCAGTCGCTAGCTCCATAAACGGAACTATACCTGTAGTTAAAATTTACCCTAATCAATTTGCCTACGCAGCACTCAGATCTGACGGCTCTGTTATTACCTGGGGAAGCAGCGCCAATGGTGGTAACTCCAGCAGTGTAGCTAGCTCTATCAATGGAAGCCTGCCTGTAACTAAAATTTTTAATACGGATAATAATTTTGCAGCACTCAGATCCGACGGTTCAGTCATCACTTGGGGTGATTCAGCATATAATGCCGATGCAACCGCCCTTAGTAATATGAATGGTTCTATCCCTGTAGTTGATATACAAATGACTAGATATTGTTTTGCAGCACTCCGATCAAATGGATCTGTTATAACTTGGGGAAATATGTTTTCTGGTGGTGACTCTTCATCTGTTGCCGGATCAATCAATGGCTCAGTACCTGTGGTTAAAATTTATAGTACCGAAAACGCATTTGCCGCTCTCAGAAATGATGGCTCTGTCATTGCTTGGGGAAGCTCAACTCAAGGTGGAAATACGGCTTCGATTGCAAGTTCAATCAATGGAACTGTTTCCGTTACTAAAATTTTCAGCAATCCATACTCTTTTGCAGCTCTCCGCTCGGACGGAGTAGTCGTCACATGGGGTGATTCGGGGTATGGTGGCGATTCATCTTCTGTATCATCGAACTTAAATGGCACTATTCCAGTAATTGATATCGTAACAAATAGATATTCATACGCCGCGATTAGAAATAATGGTTCTGTAATTACTTGGGGTGGGGTCGGTGGCGATTCTTCAGCCGTTGCCAGTTCAATAAATGGCAGCGTGCCGGTGGTTAAGATTGTGGGAAATGAATATTCATACGCCGCCATCAGAAATGATGGTTCGGTGATTACTTGGGGTTCTGGTCCCTATGGTGGCGACACCAGCGCTGTAGCTAATTTATTAGACGGATCTATAGATGTGGTTAACATCACTTCGGGTCTTTTTGGATATGCGGCAATTCGCACCAATGGCAGTGTTGTCACTTGGGGTAGTTACACCACTGATTATTTTAATCAAAATATCAATTCAATTTTAAATGGCGCTATTCCAGTAACATCTATTGTGGCCAATGAATACTCGTTTGCGGCCATCTTGTCTGACGGGTCAGTAAAAACTTGGGGGTTGGACTTCACAGGTGGTCATAGTGATTCAGTGATCAAGTCTTTAAATTCAAAATCTAAGAAAGTAAAAAAAGTTATAGCTAATAATAACTCATATGCTGCCCTCAACGAAGATGGCTCCGTTACCACCTGGGGATATGCTTCAGATATGAATGCTTACGATTCTGGTGGGAATTCAAATAGCTATTCAGATGTGTTAAATGGTTCAATTCCGGTCATAGATATTTATAAAAACGAATTTGGATTTGCCGCTTTGAGATCAAATGGCTCAGTAGTTGGTTGGGGCGAAATAACAATGTCTCTTAATATTGGAACTTCCTTGCCGGCTTTAGATGGCAATATTCCCGTGACTCAAATTTTTTCTTCTGATTACGCATTTGCGGCTCTCAGATCTGATGGCTCGGTGATCACCTGGGGAGACCCAGCGAATGGTGGAGATTCTAGCTTGGTGAGTTCTAGTCTGGATGGGTCCACAAAAGTGATAAAAATATTCTCTAATAACTATTCCTTTGCCGCCTTGAGATTCGATGGATCTGTTGTCACATGGGGTAATTCAAGCAATGGTGGAAGTTCGTCGGGCGTGGCTTCCGCAATCAATGGAACCATCGATGTAAAAGAAATATATGCAACTCCTAAAGCTTATGCGGCTCTGAGAGTTGATGGATCAGTAATAACTTGGGGATTAAATTCTAATGGAGGAAACTCAAGCACGGTTTCAGCTAACTTGAATGGAACAATTCCTGTAATCAAAATTATTTCCAATTCAGCTTGGAATAGTTTTTCTATGTTAGGAGCTTTTGCGGCTCTCAGAACTGATGGATCAGTTATCACTTGGGGAAGCTCCACAGTTGGAGGAAACTCTTCGACTGTCGCTAGTTCTATTAATGGAACGAATCCCGTCAGCGAAGTCATTGGAAATGGAGGAGCCTATGCGGCCCTTAGGGCTGATGGTTCAGTCGTCACTTGGGGTAGTTCTGCAAATGGTGGAAACTCCACTACAGTCGCTGCGGCCATCAATGGAGCTAACAAGGTAACTAAAATAATTCCGTCTCAAAACAAAGGTAACTGGGCCGCAGTTATGTCCGCATTCGCTGCTCTCAGAGAAGATGGCTCAGTTGTGACTTGGGGAAATGCATCTAGCGGTGGAGATTCCTCATCAATCGCTAGTCAACTAAATGGAGTTAATAAGATCAAAGACGTCTACGCAAACGGTTCTGCTTATATTGCTGTCCCAACAACTGGTTCACTTGTTGTATGGGGAAATTCTACCTATGGCGGAAACGCATCCGCGGTTATTTCGGAATTAAACGATTCATCGACAATCGCTGCCGTCAATTACAATACTTTTAGCTTTTGCATTACTAAGACAGATGGATCCATTGTCACTTGGGGTAGTTACG
The DNA here is from genome assembly GCA_963932905.1 of uncultured Bdellovibrio sp. Lineage (GTDB taxonomy): Bacteria > Bdellovibrionota > Bdellovibrionia > Bdellovibrionales > Bdellovibrionaceae > UBA2316. The sequence goes on along the minus strand of CAWVRN010000004.1, from coordinate 201,653 downwards.
CTGATGGTGGTGACTCATCAATTTTTGCAAATTCATTGAATGGTGTCATTCCAGTCAAACAAGTTGTTTCATCAGCGAATGATTATGCCGTCATTAGAGAAGATCAGTCAGTTCTATTTTGGGGACGAAATGGAAGGCTTCATAACTCGGCAACTGGCGCTAATATCAAATAACACTAGTTTTTGATTGGATCCGCCTTTGTTGAGGTAGATCCAAACAAACTCACGGGCGCTTGAAGGTAAACTAGATTTTTCTAAAAATGATAAATCATGGAAACCTGCGTTCGTCTTTCAGAAACAGTCTGTTGACCGTAGCCACCAATACGTCCCTGACGTTTGTAACGATTTGTGGCCAGCTTCACCTTCAACGTCGGTGTAATGGCCTTTTCTATAAATACACCAAAATCTAGAACTTCGTCTTTTAAACTTAGAGCTACCGCATTCGGATTCGTAACTTTCTGTCTTTCGTTAGTCCCATTACCGATGGTTTTGCGAATTTCAGCTCCGACATTCCAGGCATGACCGAATTCTACGATTATTTGACCACGTGTTGTGGAACCCCAGCCATAGTAGTAATCATTATTTTGTAGAATATTGATTAACTCCGTATTTGGATTATCTTTTTTATAGCTTTCAATCGCCATTGATTTCATCATAATGGCATCACCCCAAGCATCAAACGTCGTCGTCACTTTAATGCCACTGAAAAAACTTTCCATACGTAGCGATCCGCCTACTATATGAGTGATGGCATAGAAGTCATCGTGAAAATTTTTATCGTTAACGATCTCCAAAGCTGCGGAAGGACCGACATACAATGAATAACCACGTAATTTCTCGTTGGCATCCAAAGTCAGTCGCTTGTGATGGTAAGCGGCAAAAACGACCTTTGAGAAAATCTTTTGCTGATCCATGAAGTCGGCAGATAGTGGTGCGCTAAAGCGGAAATCTGTTTGCACAACATCCAACAGGAAATCAGACATTTCACCAGGTTGTTCATGAAAAGGAATCCGCACAACTTCGGTGTCCAAAGCAATGGACTTTTCAGTGCCGCGTTTTTTTGTTCGCATGAAGCCGACTTCGATATTAAAGTGTCCCGTCACGTCTTGTTTAACACTGACTCTAGGTTTGCCGTCAAAAAAACGACCGCTCATCCAGTCTGAAAACTCGGCAGGGCCTCGCCATGCCCAACCTAAAGATCCTTTTAACCAACTGGGGCCATGGGAAAATAAGTATATTCCAGTTTGGTAAATGGCTTCACCTAGAATAGCGCCGCCGTGAGCGGTAAAAATTTGATCGTTTATCGAAAAAACTTCGCGCCACTCGATTACAGCTTCCCATGCTAGTGAACCCGCTGTAGCGCATAAATAGCTTTGTAAAGCCGTAAACCCGTTGCCACGGCAAATTAGATAGTAACCAACCCCTGCATAAGTATGGGTATAGTTAGTGCCAAACCCGTTATCATCATAACGGGCCATACTGCCAAAGCGGATTTTGTTTTTTAGAGTTGTTTTGAAGTTGTCATAGTCATAGTCTTTCGTATTATCAGACAAATTATGATAGCCGTACCAACCGATACCGAGCGCAGCGATCATTTGGGTCATGGCTGTCATGAACCTGGCTGTATCTTGTGAAAAACGAGGGTTCTTTTTCAGTCGAGACAGCTTTTCAGAATCAGACATTGTTTTAAGGTACTCGGTACTGATGCCTTTGTATTCTTCTTCAATCACTAGGTCAAGTAATGCAGATTTAACCCAATCCATTTTTTCAAACATCGCTAGTGAGCCTGCGATTTTTTCATCTAAGGATTTTAAGTCGCCATGGTGAACTTTCCAACCAACAACAGCGCGTATCAACGGATCAGATCGTCGTAAATCAGACATGTTCAATATCAGGCCGCCTTGGATATTTTTTTCGATATCTAAATGTAGACCTAAATACATCTCTCGTTTTTTCTGAGACACGAATTTTACTATATCAACTGGTTCAGAAAAACGATAACAATGAGCTTGAGTCGGATTTTTCAAAATACGGTTCAGCATGTCTCGTGCTTCATCGCATAGAGGCTTGGCCCAATCTTCGAAAACAACCGATTCAGATCGAACCGTAATTAAAATAGCTTCGTTGTTTTTTAAAGTGTCGACTTTTAAGTCTACTTGCTTAGCATTTGGCAATCCTTTGTAATCCAAATCCAATGGTTTTGCCTGAAGTGTCGTCCCTATTAGCGTAGTAATCAAAAATAAAAAGACTTTAGACATCCATAAGCGGGTTCTATTCACGTTGCACCTCGAAGGTTTGACAGGTGTTCAAAAAAGATGCCTGAAAATATGGGATCAAGTCCTCCATATTACTTTATAGATCAAAAAAACGAGATTATTCCATTTTTAGGCGTCACTGTTTTCAGTTCGTACGATTTGCACTCGAGGTTTTGAAAACAAATCTTGGAAGTGACAAAAGATTCACTTAAATGTCTTTCTAATGGACTCAATAACAAGTTTTTCAGCTTTTTGTTTACCGAATTCAGGTCGATACACCAATGAAATTTCATCTTTATAGATAGGAGTATTTGTAAGCTGTTTTAATTTAAAATTTGAAAATTGAATGGCACGACTGGGTAAAATTGCATATCCTAAATTTTGAGATGCAAGCAAACAAATCAACATCAGGTCATCAGTGTGGATTGTTTTTGAAGGTTTGTCTTTCCACTTTTTTAAAATTGATTGCGTTTGAAAAAGGTCTGGATTGCATATAACCGTATCATTAGACTTATAATGTTCGGATGAGAAAACCGCCACGGTGTCTGTTCCTAGTTTACTAATTACAAGATCAGGAACTTGATTGGCATTTACTATGATTCCGATGTCGATTTGTCCACGTTGAATTTGGTCTTGAATGTCTCTTGAAAGACCATGAACTAATTTGATTTTGTAATCAGGTGCCACTTTTTTTAAATAGACCAATGCGCTAGGGAGTGTGTATTGAGCAACGGTCTGATGGCACCCAATTGTTATGGTCTGATTAAAGAACTCAGACTCCTGGTTTTTTAATGGATTTAGATTGTCATACGAAATGCTAAAAGCCTTGGCCTTTAGTAAAAAAATACGACCATACGGGGTCAACTGTATCCCATTTTTAGTTCTGTAAAATAAAGAGTACCCAATATCAGACTCAAGTCTTTTCAAGCTTTCTGACAAAGCCGGTTGAGTTATTTCTAGATTAGCAGCAGCGGCCACTATTGTCTTATGAGACGCCAATTCAATAAAATTTGTTATATCACTAAGCCGAATTTTCATAAGTAATCACCTATACTAGGTATAGGTAAACACTAGTTTTACTTATAGATCAAGGTCAACTACATTCCCTTGAAATAACTACGGAGGATTTATGAAGCTATTTGTATTTTTGTGTATCGCGGGGACTTTGACTTACGCAGCAACGCCCGTATTTGAGTGCGGTGCAACCAGTTCTTGGAACCACGAATCGAATTTCAAAACGGTCGTAAAAAAAACGGATAAGTGGGAGCCAGTATCAGGGACAATTCAGCAGTATGATGCTAAGTTGAATTTCGAAACTCTAGACGGAAGAATTCAAACTTATGCAGTGGCTCGTATTGGCCAAGCCCGATCAAGTCGATCAACCGGATTGTTAGTGAGCATTGTCACGTTGGACAAAAAACTGGGAATCCATTTTTCGACGTACGCTGAAAACAAACTAGTAAATAGCAGTGTGCAATTGCCGGATTTAAGAAGTACGGCAAACCAGGTCGATATTATTTGTAAAGTAAATTAGACGTTCCTAATAAAATGGTGTCGCTTAGGCGGCACCATTTACATTTCTTCAGGATCAACAAACCAGAGATGGCTAGGTGAGAGGGGCCTAAAAAGAGCCGTTTTTTGGAACAAGTGTCTAATTTTCTACGGTGGAAACTTCGCGAGAATTTTTGTATATTCTGTCCCGTCCGATCTTTGGATATCCAAAGCGGCAGCAGAGGTAATGTATGAGAATTGTAAATAGGATCGGCTCGCTAGTTCTAGTTTTATCGATTATTGGAACGACTCAGTTTTCAAATGCAACCGGCAAGCGCAATTTGTTTGAAGATCTAAACAGTGCCCAAAAGGATGTCAATAAATTGGTTACCATAGCCGCGGAATCTCCACATGTTGACGAAGGCATTCTTTTGCAAGTCAAAACTGAAATAGATCGAATGTATAAATTTTTATACAATATTAATAGTTCTGTATACAGTATTGATGATACAAAATCGCAAGGCCTGCCCATTATTCAGAAATCGTTCGAATTAAGGCGATGGCTTAGAAAAGTTGTGACTGTTTGGAACCGAGAAGAAGCGCTTAAGAATTTAAAAAATGGTCCTGAGGTTGTAGCCTCTGTAAGAAACCTAATGCGTGCTGGTCGTTACCTTGAAGATGTTATTGCCGAATCGATGCTGATGAAACAGACAACTTCGAGTGGGTCATCAGCAAAGCACGGCGCTGATTTCATTGCAGTTTCCAACTTGCTAAATTCCTCGCCTCAATCTGCGGATTTAAAATCTAGATTAAGCTTGTTAACAACCCGTGGATTTCAGGGTGGAAGAGCTTTTGATTTTAATTCATTTCAGTCTGGCGATATCCTTTTATTTAGAGGAGCTAGTTCAATTAGCGCCGCTATTGCGCGAATCACGGACTCTGTAACACAATTTTCCCATGTGGCGATTGTCTATGTCGATCCAACCACTAAACAAAAATTTATTCTAGAGTCGTTGATTGACAAGGGGGTTATAATAAGACCTCTCGTGCATGCTCTAGATCATTCTTTGCCCAGAATTTCGATTTATCGTTTTGATGACGCTAAGATCGCACACGTAGCGGCGGAAGAAACGTATAAATACATCAAAAGGTTATCCAAAAATGGAAAAGTTAAAATTAAGTATGATTTTTCTATGAATTTAACAGATCATAGTCGTATTTTTTGCTCTGAGTTGGTGGCGATGGCCTTCGATTTAGCGGCCAAAAAATTAGCTCTAGGAAAAGACAGATTGGCTCCCGTTCCCTATTTTTCAAATTCTTTTTTAAGTAAAGAAAATAGAAATTTTCTTCAAAGAATAACTATTAGTGATGATACTACTATAGCGTTTGCACCCGGTGATATTGATGTGGATCCACGTTTTGATTTGCTTGCAGAATATCGAGATTTTTCGAAAACAGAACAGGTAAGAGTTCACGATCTGATCTTTGATAAAGTGTTTGAATGGACGGAGAAAGATAAACGAAAGTTAAAAGAATCTTTTTGGATGAACCCTATTGCTTACGTGGCATACCAAGTCTCTAGTTTTGAGCCCTTGAAAGCCGTATTGAGTAAGGCCGGTTTGCCGATCGATCCAGATATTAAGCCATCGTTGGTTCGGACGATATTGATTTTGGAATTCACTAAGAGAGGTTTCGAGAAGCCCATTTACGAATTTGTCGCTCGGTTTAAGGACACTTATAAATTTTCACCGCCGCCGAAATTAATTTATCAACAGTTAGAATTTTTGAAAAATCAAAATGGAGGTAGATATTTGAAACTATTCCCCATTGCTAAGAATTCTGAAATAGTAAAAGAAAGCGGTTATTAGGGCCTAGATTGACTAGTTGAATTCTATCCGCCGTTTGTAGGGTAGGAATAGATAGTTACGTTTGAAACATTGCCGTTTTGGAACGTGCATGTGCCATTTGATTTATAGTCACCTTCGCCTTGGTAAACGCCAAAATTCGGTGAGTAAATACATTCTTCATTTGATTCGCAAAGAGTATTATCATTACCTATTCCGTCTCCATAAATCTCTAACGCATTAACTAGAAAAATACGTGGCGAAGGCTGAAAATCTGCGATGGTTTTGTTTCCATGAACGGCTGCGGGACAGGTGGCTCCGGACACAAAAGCGTCGTTCACTGTTGATCCGTCTCCGCTCCTATTTTTAATAAACCCATCGCCTGTTCGGATACGATAGTCTACTAGAACACAGGAGCCAGAATTACATTGCCCTTGTGTCTGAGAGGACCAGGCACGAAAAGGATTTTCGAAGTTAAGCCAATCTGTAATCGAAGACCAAGTAATCGTACCGGATGAACCATGGGCGTTGACGCTGTCGGAAGTTGCGAGGCCGATCAGGGGACTTGCAGTCGCAAATGGATAGAAGACCCAGTTGGCATTGGAACTGTTTGCGTTACCACAATTAACCGCCACCAAGCCAGGATTGGCCCCGCTATTATTATATAAAGTACAGCGATTTGAAGAGTTGTTGTCGTCATCTATTAAAATATTATTGGTAAACTTAGTTCCGTTGGTGGTGTCTAAGCCAAAGCCAACCGAATAGTAGATTATACGTTTTACTGCGATCTGGGAAACTACGGAATTGTTGGAGTTTGAGATAAAAATTTCGTGGTTGCTTTGATGGGAGTATATCTGGTTAATAATAGCATTGGTGGCACTATCTATACTGAGTCCGCTGCTACTGTTGTTTGACGAAGTTATATGATGGGCGATCGGATTTTGCCCTTTGATTTCTACAGTCGCGCTATTCGTTACTAATGCCTTACCCAAAATATTATTATTGCCATTCATTTGAATGGCTCGTGCATCCCAATTGTTCACGTCGATATCTTGTAGAATGTTGTGATTGCAATTGGATTCTAGATTTAATCCTGTGTAGGTTACAGGGGACCGCATGAATGAACCTTTGAATTTTGTGATCATATTATAGTTTGAATTCTCTATCCAAAAGATGCCGTAACCTGTGCTGCCTTTAACTTCGACGTCGATAACTTTGTTATAGTCTGAACCAATCATGAGCATGGCTACATCGGCGCCGCCTTCGGCAATTCGAACCTTGTTAATTCTTGAAAACTTAGCTCCGCTCATGGCGATGATATGATCTGCAGTTCCACCGGCTCCCGTTACTGATCCTTCGATCCAAAGATATTTTTGACCGCCGCTGCAAACGAGAATCTTAAAATTGGCCACGGCGGTTTCTCCCGTACTTTCGTTGCAATTGTTGGCGTTGCCTCCGTAGGTAAGAGTGCTGCCGTTTTTTACAACAAAACCAATGCTATCCTGATCAATATTAAATCCATGGGAGGTTACCGAATTTTGAATTGTTAAAATAGTACCAGCTGGAAATCCTGTTATGACTTGGGTTGCTGACGACGAATCAGGGGCGGGTGCGATTGGGTTTTCAGTGGTTGTATTCCACCATTTGGCACTGGAGCTGGCCATGATAGCTGTATTATTGAGTTTTACAGTGACAAAATTATTTAGCCAATCATTGTTTGTGAAGTCGATCAGATCGGAAAGACCTTTTCCGGTTTTTAAACCGATTGAAAAAAATGTAGCGACTCCTCCGTCAATGGCGCAAAGCCAATCAAAAGCCGCTAGGTAGTCTGTTGTCGTCAATCCCGAGCACGATGTATAGCCAGTGACGACCACTTTTAATTTGTCGCCCCCATGAATACAAGCTTCCGTAGAACCCGTTTCCGTGCTGTCACAGGCTACATCTGGTTGATTGAAGAACCGCGTGCCACCATTGTTACCCTTAACAAACGAAAGCCATTTGGCGCCGCTAGTAGGGTACGTTTTTGAAACGGTGACCGACGGCAACGGTGCAACATCATTTTCTAAAACAGTAAAAGAAATCGAAGTCGTTTTTAATTCGATATTTTTTTGAGCATTTAAAATCTGTACTGAAAACGTTTCATTGCCGTGTACGGTAAGATCGTCTATGGATACGAAGGCAATTGAAGTTGTTTTGGTACCGGCAATAATTGTTGCGGAAGCAGGGGCTGAGGAAAAGCGAGTTAGACCACTAGTGCCACCGCTGATAGAGAATTCAACTAAGGTGTCTGCCGAGCTTTCAGTGTCTAAGGATAAGCCCAGTGAGAAACTGCTTCCCTCAACCAAACTGGACGAAGAAAAATTTGCGGATAAAATGATTTTATTTTCGACAGTTAAATAATTTTGTTCAATTTTTGTAATTTGGCTATTTAAGAAACAGCTCATATTCAAAGTAACTATAGGTAAGGCCACAAAAAAACGTAAATACGTTAGAAATGATTTTCTGCTCACATATAATGTATCGGTAGTATTATAGAAATACATATGTTTCTAATTGAGAATGTTAAGGTTCTTTTTTAAAACTGTCTCATATTGAGCTAGACTTGGGCAAAATCAGGTCGATCCAGAGTATCGTTGATGGTTCCAAATACGTATTTGAAAATGCTATCCAGTTTTTCCAATCTTTTTTCTAACTAATTAGCTAATTTTGCGTACAACCTACATTTAAAACTTCATCGCTTTCATACTTGGATGCTACTCTATTTAGTAGCATCTATGTCAACTTTTACCTTGTCAGGAGATTTTGAAGTTTGAGTTAGCTGGAGGCTCTTTCGGAGGTCTTCGATAAAAAAGTTATTGCTACTATAATTGGTGGAACCTTTAACGTAGTCTGAACATTTATCAACAAGCCTCTGTGTAAACATAGAAATAGACTCGTTTTTATCTCGGCCACGTAGAAACACAGTGTTATAAGCATCTGAATCAAAATTATATTCAGGTACTCCTTTCTCATCTTTTGCGGACATAAAATCAGATTTTGCTTTTTTCAGTCTAACAATTTCTGCTTTTACCCGGGAACTTTCGGACTTAATATAGCTTCCTTTATACTTGAATCCATTTTTTCTAATATCATCTAAAACAAGCTCTAACTTCTTAATTTGAGAATCAAAATCTTTGTAATGATAAAAGCCTGACTTTTTGTCTCTCTCTCGTAAAGCATCAAAAGAGAGCTTCATGTCAAAAATTTTAGCTCCAATTTGACTTTCAAATTCTTCATATAACTCATCAGCAGAAATTTTTTTAGCAATTGGCAGTGACGGATTCAAACCTAATTGCGCAAGGGCAGCATCTTTCTTTGCGATAAATGCATCGACTTTGGGACCAGGAGGTAGACCTAAAAATTTATGATAAACACCAGATACATCTGCGGCTTTTTTTAAAATTATTGAATCTTCGTCATTTCGTGGATGTACAAGCACATACGGAGTATTTTCGCCGGCGAACCTTAGCGAAGCTATAACTAACCCGCCATTTGAGGTTTGAAAGGTATCACTTGCCTGTGGGAACTGAAATGCCTCTTTGGTTGCTGGATTAAAAATTGTCATTTTTCCGTTGGGTCTGGAGTATCTTCCGGTAAGTGATTCCATTGGGTCAGAATTAAAAAGGATCCACTCCTGTTTTTCACCATTTCTTTCAATCACGGCTGTCAAAAAATGTACACCCGCAACCTTTGCGCAATCGATGGCGGATTTAGATTTTACAACGGAGCTATAGGTAAAATTTGTTACGAAAAAAAATCCTAAAAATAAAGGCCACATTTTCCCTCCTCATTTAAGGCACACATATTTTAACTCGCGGGTCGCATATCATGCCGTTTGAACAGTCAGAATTTTGCAAACAAAAAACTGGTGAGCTTGAATTCGCTCTAACGCAGTAATTTGAAATCATTTTTAAGCTACAGCATTCTGTTTGGAATTGAACACGCTGTCCTTCCCAAGCGCAAACTTTTCCAACTAAATTTGAGCATTGACCTTGGTTGCATCTAGAATTTCCTCTTCCAACGCAACGACCATTTAGGCAGTTTCCAGAGCAGCAATTGTCCGACGGCGAGCATGATTCGTTTACCCATTTGCAGCTCAATGAATCACTACCTGCAAGACATTTTTTATCAACGCCGCAGCGATTTGAAATGCAATCCGTGTCCATAGAACAATTCATTCCTGCAAAACCTCGAAAATAGGAGGATGCCTGGCAAATGCCATAAACAGTTTTATTTGATCTACAATTCGTCGGAACTCCAGCAAAGCATTCCTGGCCATTATCGGCCGGAGCAAGATTTGAAGGAACACATTTACTATTTTCGCAGCGGCTCGATAAGCACTCCGTATAAGTTCTACAAGTCTCAAAAGCTTCTTTTCTGGTGTCAGGTTGCCTACACCAGCCACTTTTGCACAAAAGACCGAGACTACAGTCGCGAGTATCTCGGCAGGGTGAATTGAAATCTCCATAGCTACTAGGTAATCTCTCAATGGTAATTTCATTGGTCGTTACGCACGAAGCTAAAATGAATATTAAATTGCAAAGCAATGTGCGAACTATAGTCATTTTACACCTTGTCCTGAATTTGATTCAGACGGAAGACTTGGCTGTTTTCCGGTTTCAAAATATTCAGTTCGTGTTTTTTCATTAACATATCTGTAGTAAGAACAATCTGGGGTTTCTTTTCCCACTCTCATAAACGGTTGCATGTCTTTTGGCAACAAACCGCTGCAATCGTCTGAAGCGTGCGGAGATCCACCTGACGGAAGTGAATACGCAAGTCCACAAAGTTGCGACAACATTTTTCTCGACACTTCAGGGTCCGGTGAAGATGACATTCTTTCACGAAGTCCTTTCAAGCCAGCCAAAAAGTTTTTACGCAAAGTTGAGCTATCTGCTTCAAACAATTGTCTTGTATCATTCACTAGATTTATGTCCTTCAATTCGAGTCTTGGATCAGAAACTGTTTTATATACATCTCGTAGTACGCCATATCTATCGAAATCAGAAAGGGCCTTTTGCTTAGAAACGAATGGATTCGAGAAAACATTGTCGTCATCAAGTTTTTTACCTTCGCCAACCATCTGTTGAAATTTAGCTAATGGTTGAGCCATCAAAAACTTCACTTTTTCTCTTAGGGTGTAACCATCATCACTCTTTGCTCCTAAAGATTTTTTTAATTCACTAGCCGCTTTGTTTAAAGAACTTTGATATTCTGGAGATCCTGGGTCAACAGAGAGCCAATTGTCGAAGTTTCCCAATACTTTTTGAACTTCATCAATTTGTAAAATAAGAGATTTGCCATCGGTTGTATTTTCAAGATTTGATTCTTTTAGGTATTTTTTAATATCGTCGTAAGTATCGACGGTAAATTTGTTTTTAGCTCTTAAATCTTTGGCGTTTATCCCACGGTGCAAATCTCTAAGATTATCAAAACTAATTAGATTTGAACTTTCTCCACCAGAAGAGTCCTTTAGTTTTTTCCTAAGTATTTTTTCGATGGCAGCAGAATTGGTAGTGAAAATTATTACTGGATTAATGTTTGAACCGTTTGGTTGCCGTGTTTGGATACCTTCAGATTCAAGATTCGAGCGAATATTGCTTATAAGAAAATCTAAATACATGCTCACTGTGGACTGTTGATCTCCGGTCAATGCGTCAAATCCGCTTCGATTTGGAATAAAAAGAGACTTGAAAAAATCAAATTGCTGAAGTTGCTTTTCATATACTTCTTTTGGTGAGACAGTCTGTTCTTTGCCAAACAAATCAGATATTTTTTTATCTACGCTAGATCCTGAACCATCTGAAATCTGTGAAATATCTTGTGTAACAACGGCCATAATAACAGAAGAAAGATCAGTATTTATTTCTTTTGTCGAAAGCACTTTTGAGTATATCTTTGCGTTAGGAATTTTATTAGCCTGATCAATAAATGATTGGCCGGTTTTTTTTCCAATGGATGATTTCATTTCACAACTCATAGTTACGATGTTGTGATACAAGCATGCTAAATCATATGTTTGATTATTTTGTTCAAAATCTCGAAGAGCCCCACGCTCCGGCATTTTACTAAAGAGGTCCATAATTTGAGATAGCAGTCCCGCCGCAAGAGTAACCCCTCCGCCTGCTGCTTGGCTTACTAAGTAGCCTGCTGACGACAAGGCGCCCATACCCAGTGTTAAAAGTTGGGTGCCAAATCTATTACTTATATTTTGAGCACAGGGCGAATTGGGGTCATTTAATGCGTTCGAGCTTGCAGCTAGTAGGTTCCACGTAAGACTGAGAACTTTTTCCTTACTGTTTTCTTTAGTCTGGTACTTTGACTTCACTTGCTCCTCAGCGATTTGTTTGTCAATATCACTTCGCTGCGAAAGAAGATATTCTAAATAATTGTCGTAGTATCCACTTTTAGATTCACTAGCGTAGCTAGGATCAGATAATGATTTTGCGATCTCTCTGTTTAAAAAATCTTTTTTTGCTTTTAATTCTAATACAGGATCTTTTGCCGCATTTAGTAATTCTGGAAGACCCTGTACAGACTTTACGGCCTCAGTGAAAGTTGCTGAGCATTGATTTTTTGCATCGAGTAAACCTTGTATTGTTCCGGCAGTATTTGATGCCATTGATATTGCATTTGAATCAGAAGCCTTAAACGGACAGCTTTGTCCAAATACAACCGAATTAAAACAAATCAAGATGAAAAAATAAAAAATCCTCATTTTTTATTTTTCCCCTCAATTTTTTTTATTGATGCAATCCATCTTTTAAAACTTGAAATGTCACCGTTTTGTTCAATAAGTATATTTTGAGATGCAAATATTTTTCCGTTAGGAAGATGTCGAGGATTGTCCTGAACAGTCACAAAAAAATTTTCTTTTCCACGCACCGCTTTAAACGCACAATAATTTTTGCCTTTTGTGCTTGGAATTACAAAATCGACGGTTGCAAAATTCTTTTTTTCCAAACTCCATTTTTCACTCATGCAAACTTTTTTGAACTCTGTAAAAGTTGTGGAAACCATTCTAATTGATCTGGAGCGGTTGTTAATCCATATTTGTTCAAATGGTTGTTCAGGAAAAGAACTTAATTCTCTGTAATTGCGCCAACCTGGTTGCACCGGAATTGAAATGCCAGCAATAGGGAGCGTATCAGCTAACGCAGATGCTACTACAAGAAAAAATGTAAGAAATATTTTGAGTTGCATACATGTATCAAGTCGGCATTCACTGTCCATTTCTATAGTGAACAACTACAATCCTAGACTGAAGTAGTATTTGTTAACAGGACTCAGGTCTCAAATAATATGTCATTCTATACTTCGCTCCTAAATCAACCGTACTTCTAGTGTTTTTTAGGGGATCGATTTGCAAGGGGGTTATCCTGATATTTGTTTATAAACGTATTAACTTTTGCGTATTGTTCAGTATCAATATCAGATCTTTTGGAATTTCTGAAAAATACAAAAATCCGGTTTTCCAGCCTTAATCACCTGAAATGAGAAGAACCCGAAGAACCCAAAATTTACGTTTTTAAAAATATGGTGACCTCACCCCGACTTGAACGGGGATCGATCGTTTAGGAAACGACTGCTCTATCCAGTTGAGCTATGAGGTCACGACTAATCTTTTTTAATCCGATTTCCCACCAGATTCAAGTATCGTTTTGTTCTGGCGAAATTAACCTTTGTGGTAATGGCTGTATGAATCATCTTATATAGAAATGTGCCGACCAAATAATAAATTACAGCCAGTTGTTCTTTGCCTGAATCTTGGGGTTTGACCAAAACTTGATTATAAAAACAGAGCGAAAAATTATTTCTGCGATCTGTAAATTCCTTTGCGGCCAGAGCACATATAGCTCGCTATACAGGCGATCAAGGCGTAGGGTGCGATTTCGATTCCAAAAATTTCTATCGCCATGACTGTGCACGCAATAGGTGTGTTAGCGGCACCGGCAAATACCGCAGCAAATCCCACGGCAGAAAGCAAGCCAACAGACACGGGTAGTAAAACGGAAAGTGCGCTACCTAATGTGGTTCCGATAAATACCAATGGAATGAATTCTCCACCTTTAAAGCCTGAGCCCACAGTTAGCATCGTGAAAATAGATTTCAAAATAGGGTCACGAATAGAATCCGGCGAAGTTAGTGCGTCACTTATAACGGGTATGCCTAAACCTACATAGCGGTAAGATCCTTCAAAATAATATAAAACCACAATTATCAACCCGCCAAAGAATGGTCTTAAGGGAGGGTAGGGAATAAATTTTTGGTTTAGCCATTCGATGAAGTGTGTGAATAGGGTGAAAAGTCGGGCCGTCAAACCAAATCCGATCCCAGCGATGCAAATCCAGAGTAAAATTATAAAATTAAACGAGTCAATTTCTACAGACGGAAATGCCGAATGAGGAGCATGTAAAAGAATGGCCGTGCCGAAGCCTACAAATGAAGCGATCAGGCATTCAAACCAAGCGAAAAGTTTAAATTTTCCAACGTTAATCATTTCCATCCCGAAAATGACCCCGGCCCATGGGGTTCCAATGGCAGCGCCAAAGCCTGCCCCGGCTCCCGCAGCGAGTAAGATTTTTCGCTCACTCATTTCAATTTTGAAAAATCGGGATAGTTGATCAGAAAGTGACGCGCCCATTTGAACGGCCGTTCCTTCGCGTCCGGCAGAACCTCCAAAAAGGTGAGTTAAAAGAGTTCCACCAAGAACCAACGGGGCCATGTTTAAAGGAAGAACTTTTTTAGGATCATGCATTTCGTCGATGATCAGATTGTTGCCTTTAGAGGCTTCTTTGCCAAAGCGATGATATAACCATCCTATCAATAATCCAGCAATTGGTAATCCCCAAATGACAGCGGGGCTAGCGTTACGAGTTTGAGTGGCCCAATTTAAAGTTATCAAGAAAATGGTAGAACTGAGCCCAGCAAGGAATCCACATGCAGCGCTGATGAGAATCCAGCGGAAATATCGTTTTGTCAAAATACTAAATTTTGAAGTAATCAAGACGCAACCCTACCTTCACTTTGGTAGGAGCCATCAGCACGACCTCGTAATGAGCGGCGGTTAAAGCCTGACTCCATTACCTAACCTAAACGATAAGTTGATTTTTTTAATCGCTCAAGAAAATTCGTCGGCTTTGTTGAAAAAATAATCCGCAAACCGATGGCAAGTTGGCCAAGAATTTGTCTTGTATTGTTGGCGTCGATAGAAAAAGATAAATTATGAAAAAAGTTTATTTTGCAGTCATCATTGCGGCATTAGGGTATTTCGTAGATATTTATGATCTAATTTTATTCAGTATTGTTCGTGTTCCCAGTCTGAAAGCGATTGGTTTGTCGGACGCAGATATTACCTCGAAAGGTCTTTTGATTTTGAATCTGCAAATGGCAGGTATGTTAATCGGCGGAGTTTTCTTCGGCGTTTTGGGAGACCGTAAGGGACGTTTGTCCGTTTTGTTTGGGTCGATATTTTTATACTCGATTGCTAACATTCTAAATGGATTCGTGCAAACCTACGAACAGTATGCCATTTTAAGATTCATAGCGGGTATTGGTTTAGCGGGCGAGCTGGGTGCGGGTATTACATTAGTTGCTGAAATGATTCCTAAAGATAAACGTGGTTATGGAACGACCATCGTGTCGGCAGTTGGCGTTTCCGGTGCGTTGCTAGCGTGGTACATGGCTAATGAGTTTGATTGGCGTACTGCCTATTTCTTTGGTGGGGGAATGGGTCTGGCGCTTCTGTTTCTTCGCGTCGGTGTTTTGGAATCGGGACTATTTGAAAATTTAAAAAAATCCCATGGTGTTGCTAGTCGGGGCGATTTTTTATCTCTGTTTACCAATCGCTCGCGTTTGCGTCGTTTTGTGAATGGCATCGCTATCGGTGCTCCACTTTGGTACGTCGTAGGTATCCTGATTACGCTTTCTCCCGAATTTTTTAAAGCCTTAGGTGGCACTGAAATTATTGAGGCGGGTCGCTGTGTTTTCTTTTCGTATGCCGGTCTCGTTGTGGGTGATATCATGGCCGGGATATTGAGTCAGATTTTTAAAAGTCGCCGAAAAGTTATTTTTGGCTTCTTGCTTGCCACCACAGTTTCTATATTAGCTTATTTTAGTTTACGTGAACTTACGGCGAATCAGTTTTATACCCTAACGTTTTTCATGGGGATATGTGTGGGCTTTTGGGTGTTATTTGTTACTGTGTCTGCCGAACAGTTTGGTACTAACTTGCGCGCCACGGTCGCGACGTCGACACCAAATTTTGTTCGTGGATCGTTAGTTGTGATTTCGTTGATTTTCAGTGCGTTAAAACCATCGTTTGGAATTTTAAATGCGGGACTAATTACCGGTGTAATTACGATGGTGTTTTCGTTCGTTGGGCTTTATTATATAGATGAGACATTCCACAAAGACTTAGACTTTGTGGAAAAAGATTAGTCTGAAAATTTAAACTAAATCAGAAATATTTTTTTTGATAAAATCATTTTGAAAGCGATTTTCGGGATCCCATTGACGGCGAAAATTTTCAAATTCGACGATGCCTTCATGTAAAGATCCAACCGCAACGTATGATATTTTACCCCAGTGTGGTTTCGCACCCAATGCAACCAAATCTTTTTCAACTGCTTTCATAAATAGTTCTGAATTCTTTTGCTTCAGGTGGCAGTTGAGATCAATTTGTGCGTAAACTTTAGATGCATCTTGGGCCGGGCTGAGTAACGTCGACTTATCACCACGGGAAAAACGGACATTCACGGGGATATCGACAAAATATGTTCCTTGTTTACTTAACTCATCGGTCTTGGCTTTGATTAGGGTCATAGCTTGTAACAATTTTTCAACCGGCAGTACGTACTGCATTTCCAAATAACGCATTTTGCGATTATTGATCATGATTTTATCCCAGCGACCGACGGCTGTTTCAGAATCGGGTTGTTGAGCAAAGAATATTTTAGAAGCTTTCGGCAATAAAGACGGAGCATGCGACAGAACAGTTATAAGCAAATTCCCTAAGGTGTCTTCCATTAACGCTTTTTTCTTGTTTCGTTTTTCTAGTGCCAGATCCGAGTAGGATTCTGTCGTGATATTTTGAGTTCGTTTGATTGTTTGGTGTGAGTGCGGATAGTAATAAAAAGAATAACGATAATTTTGAGTGTAGTTCTCGGGTTGAATGGCATCGGTCAGCGAAGCTTTTGAGTGGACCTCTTTTAAAGTAAAACTAGGCACGATTTTAAATTTAACAGCAGTAACGAAACCGAATGCGCCCAAGTTGATTCTTAACGCGGGCTCGACATTTTTATATTTAGCATCACTAAAATCAATATTATGAAATTCACCACGACCGTCCACGATAGAAAGTCCCAGTAATTGTTCAGCATCAGAGAATGATCCGAATTGAACTCCGGTTCCTTTGGTCGCCGTGGCGATAAGGCCCGCCATTGTTTGATGATCTATTTCGCCGGCGGTGGGCAAAGCGAACCCTGCTGCCACTAGAGCATTGTTCAATTCACTTAATGTAACACCGGCGCCAGTCGTGACTTCCATTCTAGAGGAATCAATATGGATCTGTTTGAATTTTTGAGGGCTGATTAAATTCACGCTAGGAACTAAGGCCGAAAAGCTATGGCCCGCGCCGGTCACGCGAACCTTTGTAGAAGTCAAAATCGCTTGTTTCACTTGTTCTACGGTTTCTGGATAGAAAACTTGCTTGGGTGTGAAGGATACGTTTCCTGACCAGTTCTTCCATATGAATGCTTTCTTCACCGCGTCCGCATAACTGCGGGACGTTGTTAAAAATTGCTGAGCTAAAATACCAAGACTTAATGCTGCCGATCGCTTTAAAAAATTCCGTCGAGTTTTATTCATGAAGCTATAGATACATGACTTGCCGATAGAATGCTCTGTAAACTATTTAGCCATGAAGTTCTTTTATTGTGTTAAATATTATTGCTTATTTCGACAATAAATGTAAATTAATGTGACTTATATTTAATAAATAGTAATAATAAATGACATGAAGATAGAAGAATTAAGTCTTGCGTCCTTGAAATACTTCCTAGATGCCGTTGAACTTCATAGCATCACTCAAAGTGCCGAAAAGAACCACGTTTCGCGTCCTGCCGTCAGTCAAGCTATTATGCGACTTGAAGACTGGTATGGTAAGACTTTGCTCATTCATGAAAAACGTAATTTCGGCTTAACAGAAGATGGTAAAATATTTTATAGGTTGGCAAAGCAAAATTTTGACAATCTAACCAGGGGATTCTTAGAATCTAAAGCTACCAACAAATCTTTGCGGATCGGTTGCTCTAGTTCTCTCATCGACTTTGTTTTTCCGAAAATTCAACCGTTCGTAAATAGAAGTTTTCAACCTGTCATTAAGGTTGGCGCAACAATTCAGTTGCTAAATATGTTAGAACAAGAACAGATTCACATTGCTTTCCTGATCGAAATTCAAAAGGACTTTCGCTTTAAAGCGATTGATCTTTACGAAGGTAGTTTTGAACTGCGTTCTAGAAATGGAAAACTTGGAAATGTTTTCATCACCACGGAAAGACGGCCGGAAATTGAATCATTTTATAGATATGCCTCCAAAAATAAAATCGAATTTGCTCAACATATAGAAGTCGAAAGCTGGTCAGCGGCCAGTCGATTGGCCGAGCTAATGGATGCGACGTGCTTAGTTCCAGATTATTTGAACAAAGGCAAATTGCACGAGGTGAATATAAAGTGGCAAGCTCCCTACAAAGCCAAAGCCATTTTTCAAAAAGAAAGTTTATTGACTGAACTAGAATCAGAACTAATTCAAAGTTTTTAATAGGGACAGTGGCGACAGCCGTTGCCACAGCATTCGCCTTTTTTAAGATGATATTTTTCGGTGAACACAAATTGCCCGCGTTCTATATAATAATCTTCGCCTTCGGTTAGGTCAGTATCTGATTTTTTAACAGCCAGTTCTTTTAAGCAACTGGAACAAAGGCAATCCTTATATTGTGAAGGAATGGTCGTGACGACGGGCAAATCCATACACCAACATTTTTTATCGTTGTTGTTGGCCCCACAGCCAAAAGATTGTCCGCATCGTTCACATATTTTCATAGATTCACTGTAATGCTAAGGCAGGGTTTCAGTCAAAGGCCTAAAGAGATTGGGCCTGACGAGAAAACTTAATTACTTCTTTGGCATATTTCACCCGGATATTGTCGCCATTGAACATTCTTAAAGCCGCTTCATATTGACGCCCGATGGTTTCGTTTTTTAAGACTTTTTTAGAGTACGCTAAATATACTTTCAATAAAATTTGTCCAAGGAACAATTGTCGTTGAATCAGAGTGCGTCGTTCTTTTACGCCAATCTGATTTTGGCCTTTGCGTGGCAGAACCCACGCTTTAAGGTTTTTTATAGTTTCGGCCGTGTATTCAATACGACCTTTTTTGAGAGCTACGGTTTTGATGACTGGAAAATCTTTAAATGCCTCAACCTCTGTCGTTTGAGGGTAACATTTCATCGCGGCATCCAAGAATGATTTGTTATCTAGAAACGCGTACTTTTCGCCTCGATGGCCCATTTGATCTAAAATCTCTTTTAGTCCTGGCGCCGTTAATTGGGTCAGACCGATGGCTCCGGTGTTAGACACCGACGACATGTCAAAACGTGATTCTTGACGAATTTTTGAGGCCACAACAAATGGGTCCGTTCCAAAGCAGTAAGATGCCTTCGTAATTTCCATCGCTAATTCGCGTTCGGAAATTCCATTGATGGATTCAAAAGTTTTGGAGCATTTTTGAGGCCCGTCTTCACACTGAGACATGATGCCTTTCTTCTGCTCATCAATATACAATTCTATCGATTTAATGATTGGCGAGAATCGGGCCACCATCGGTGTCGTCACAGTGAATGGGCTTTGTTTTTTTAAGGGCGAGAAAATACGTTGTGTGATTTCATACATAAAAAAAGAATCATCCAGCAGTTCTCGCTGAACAAAATAACCAGTATCTACTTTATTCGCGCGAAAATCCTCGTACTCGGGATAGCCGAAGGTAAAATCAGGCGCTGCCGTGGACATAGCTGATGTCAAAAAAATAAACAGCATTGGAAGTCGTGTAAGTACGTTCATAAAACCTCGTGGGTTTCTAAAGAGCAAGGGGGGTGCCGAGGATAAGACCCTGTCAAAGTCGCCAGGATACGTGTGAAGAAATCTTGGCAATCAATTCGACTTGTAAATGGGCACCCCGGTAGAAATATTTCATGACCCAAGAAAATCATGGACCAGAGCCCTTTTCGTCGCTTTTTTTCCTACAAAGTAGAAAGTTCAGACTCGATAGTTTTCTCTAATGGATGCCCCAAGCTAAACCTAAGATTGCCTGGAATTTTCAAACGCTTAGATATGTTTTTTTTAATCGATATTATGTATAATCTTGACATAATCCTGACAAAACCCTGACAATTAACCGATGTTGGGTCCATTGGGGTCCAATGTTTGAGGAAAACGATGTGGGATAAGAGTCCAAAATTGGGCGATGCTAAATTAGATCAAGAGAAAACAGATAGTCAGCTCATTAATAAGCAAGTTCTGTTAGATTCGATGGCCAAAGCCAACGCGGGCTCATGTGCCGCTGATATCTCGGTTAAACGTCATGACAATCACAATTTAGAACTAAAATCGTTGTTTAACTTTTCTGGTGTCGAGCAGGAAGCTCGCCTAGATTTCTATTTGTTTTTTCCCCCTTCTGTGCAAATGCGTGAAGTAGAAAAAGATGATTTATTCAGTGATTTTTATTCTCGACAACGATTGTTTATTCCCTTGAATCAAAGCTTGGATTCAAGGGAAATGCTGGGTGCTTTGGATGATATCAAACGCCTGTTAACGTTGCTTTCCATTCCTGGCTGCGATGCTCATATCGAAGAACAGCTGACGTCATCGGTGCAAGTTATCGGTGGTATTGTTGGTGAAACATTGAAGGCACGTACAAGCAAAATTAAACGTGATTTATTGTTGATTCATTCTCGCACTCATAACGTGATGTCTGACTCAATTTTTAGCGAAATTACCGCCGAAATAGATGATCTGGCAGAAATTTTAGAAAGTGTACGGACGGTAACCGATGCAAATTGGACCGTAAATTCACCGGTGGTGAATTTATTAGATGAATATATCCATCACGTTTTTATCGAAACCTTAGGTAAAATTGATTTTGAAATTTCGCGTTTTCAAAAAAATATGGATAGTGTGGAGCGTACCAAGTTCGTTGATGGCTGGCGCCAACTGCATTTGCAATTGTCGTTATTGCAGAAAAAAGAAATGCATTTTCAAAAGAAGCATTGCCTAACGCCATCTCATCTAAAAAGCCAAGACAGCAGTGAATTGTTGCTGGTTCGCCTCGGGCAAATGAAAAAGTTTTTTCAGTCAAAAATGTTTATCGACGTGCAAAAATCACAGTCTTTAAAAAAGTTTTCTGAGCCAACAGCCGCACTAGCAGCCTGTATTGCCGGGATTTCTGCGGCAGTTATTCAGCAGTTTGGTAATCCCGATTTCTATAAATTCAGTCTTCAGGGCGTATCGTTAATTTTCTTTGCTATGGGCCTGTATGCGGTTAGGGATCGATTGAAAGACTTTGCGAAAAGTTTTTTAAATAAAAGAATTTCTAGATTCGTTCCTGATTTTGAATATGAATTAACTGATAAAGACGCTCATCTTGGTCGCATTAAAGAATGGCTTAAAACGGTCAGAACAATGGACCTGCCTGAAGTGATTCGTCATCGTCGTAAAAGTGCATCGGTATCCGAAGCAGAGTCCTATTTGAAAGAGGATGTGTTGTTCTTAAAACGTGTTTACTGTTTAGCGCCAAAAACAAAAAACAAAGACAATCCTTTGTCTTTACAAGAAACCTTAAGAGTCAATTTACAGCGATATTTAAAGTTTCTAGATGACCCGATGAAAGATATTACAATCTTGGATCAAAAAGGGCGCTTCACTCGTAAAACATCGAATAAAATGTATTATTTTTATGCCTTAGTTAACTACGCCGCTAAAGAAAATGGTGTCGAAACTCAAAAGCAGATGCAATTATACCGTGTCGTCCTGAATAAAAACGGTATTCAAAAAGTCATCGAGTGTTCGGGCGCTAGCTAGTAGTTCTTTTTCTTTAGAGTTCGTGGAGACAGCGTTTTCTCTGGCGAAAAAAAATAAGAAATAAGATCAATATTTCAAATAAGCCAGGGAAAATAATATTGCCGTCTCTATTTCGAGGTGGGGTGCCTCGTGGTTCCAGCCAGACCCTCAATCGATCCTGAACCAGGTCGACCCATCGAAGCGGAAGAGATCTTTAGGCCCTACAGCGCACAAACCGCCTTCGCCAGAATTCAGATATTGGATGGTGCGAGGCCGGTCACCCTCAATCACCAAAGGGTTGAATAGCGAGCCGTCCCACACAAAGATATCTCGCGTCGAGCAGGCGTAGAGCTTGCCTTCAAACCAGGCGATGCTTGACAGCTCGACCGACAGGTTCAGGTCGATGGTGCGCCACTGGGCACCGCGCCCAATGACCAGTTTGCGTCCTCGGCCGATCGCATACACGATGCCGTCACCTGCACACACCACATCTAGGAGAATGACATTGGTACCCGTATCGTACTGGTTCCAATTCGTGCCATCGAAATGCCAGACCTCCCCCTCCCAGCCAACGGCATAGATCTCGCTGTGGGTGTAGCCATCGATGGCCTCGAAACCTACAACGCCCCGTTCCTGAGGAATTGCAGCAGTGAGACAGCGCCACTGTTCGCGCCCTTCGCGGCGGAAGACCTGTCGCTTCATCCCGCACACATAGAGCACACCTTCGATGGCGCGTGCGCCGCGCACCAGACCTGTGCCCGCCGGGGGGGCAAGCACACCCTCGGCGATGCGTTCTTCGTGCATGTCGCCACTGCCCACAAACTGCACCTGTCCATTGACGCCGACGATCGCGTACTGCGGCACGGGTAATTGGCATCGTGTTACGGCCGCTGTGTCCCACTTGAACGTGCCGCCATCAAGCCAGTTGCCCTGATAAAGGCAGGTCACGCTTGTGAAAGGCACGTTATGGGCAGCCATCTCGTCGTCAATCAGGGCCACACAGACGGCGCCTCCAGTGCCCAGATGCGCATCGATGAAAGAAGCTGTGTCTGTCCAATATCCGCTCATGATCTGAGGTCCTTCAATCTGCACAGTAGGCAGGAAATGTGATGCAGGGGAGGATAGGCGGTATAAAGGCCGAATTCTTAAATCCCAGCATCTAGGTTCATGGGTTGTCGTAAAAATTGTGTGATTGGAATGGGTCTTTGGCAATGAATTTCACCGATTTCTGAAACTTGCGTTGTGCATTTGAGTTGCCGAGGATGTTTTTTCAGGTTTTGAACGAACGAATCCATTGCAGCTAAATCTCTTTGAACTGGCCCCTTAGCCTGCGGCTAAGGGCAAGTAAGATATCGTCAAATCAAGTGAATTTAAAACGTGCTATCTGAAATCCAGAAAGATTCAACACGCTCGCTTTATTGAGGAATCGAAACTCGAATGTATTACGAGTTAATTCGGATAATAATTTTTTTTTTGAAAAACTGTTTCAAGACAGCGCTTTTAAATTTCAACTAAACAACTGTCTTTCCAATAGAATTTAGCTTCTTAGCCGCAAGCTAAGGAGCCAGTTCTTAAATTATTGTCATCGATAATTTGACGCTATTTTTTACGCTTCTTTAAGCGGAGATTTTTTTGATTTACTGTTTTTTTGGGTGGAGTCAATCCCATTTGACGTTTTAACCCCACTGATAATTTTTTAAGGTAGGTGACTTGATTTTCTTTTTTTGATTTTTCCGAGACAGCAAATTTTTTCCACGTCAGTTTATTTTTCTCAAAATCGCAAATTAATAAGGGATCTCCCATTGGCGCAAAGAAAGCGATACTTAATGTGGTTTCATTTGGGGACATGACCACTAGCTCTGCTAAGTTAAAGTCTTTTATTAAATCAGTTTTAATTACCGTTGGTTTTTCCAGGCCACTAACATATGACTTTGTGGCGGGAGTCCATTTGGACTTTGGATGTTTTTTTATATGGGAGTCACCAGTCTCAATCGATTTTTTTAGTTTGGTGGCTACCACTTTTGTGAATTGCTTTTTTAAAAGATTTCTTCGTGTTTGAACCCATCTTAGATGATGCTTTGGCGATACAGTTACCATAAAATTTAATCCTCCACTGAAGCTAAATATTGCATAGGTTAAGATAAATTTCATATTTACTTTTATGAAAGTAGCGAAATTTTTATAATGGATTTCCAGCCATAACTTTGATGACTTCCTTAACTTCGTTATTCATAAAGACAGTTGTATAGTAGGCATTCTTTAATGTTTCTGAATCATCAGGTAAATATTTTTTTCCGATTTCCTCGCTCAGTTCTGTTTTTGTAGGTCTGCGAATGGGGCGTCCCTGTACTCTACGAATCTGAGCCACATTCCGACTGAATCTTGAACATACTTATCAGCGTCGGATTGGATTATGTTGTTTAAACGTTTTTTGTGCTTTTTTAGAATTTAGCAAAATCAAAACAAACATCCGCTGTTCAGAAGTCCTAATATGATGCAAAAATTGGGAGCTTGCCGAGGTCTAATGCCTAGTTATTGAATCAATCAAATTAATCAAGTGATTTTTAATAATGAATTTCCTTATCATGTGAAACAAGGAGAAAATACATATGTTAAAAAATAGAATTTTCAATAAATACGCTTTACTGGGGCTAACGCTCGGACTACTACCCGTAACTGCTGATGCCGTGGTGGATTCACAAAAACCTTTGATAGTGATTGGGGCTTCCTATGCGAGCGCAAAGACTCCGTATACGGGCGCATCGGCTCCATTGGGAGGCACAGCTGTAAATGGTAGCGCCTACCTGAGCTTAGGGGATGCACTTGTTCGAGAAAAATCTCTTCCGGGATTTGTAGTGAATGAAGGTCAAGCCGGTGCAACATCGTTTGCTCGTCAAGACTGCAATGCAACGACTTGCCAGTCACCGGGTTGGGACAGCTATTTGACGATGTTTAACAAAGCGTTGCCACGTGTTCTAGCTCCGCCTACCTTTTCTTCGTTCGGTGCAAAGTATGTTGTAATTACCATTCCAAATGATTGTCTCCATGCCGGTGCCTTTGATCAGCCGCAGAGTCTAACGACTCCCTGCACGCTACAACAAATCGACGAGTCGATTGATCGCATGATCGCGGTGGGACAATCGGTGATTTCTATGGGGCTGACGCCTGTTTTTGATAATTACCCAAAATACAATGACCTAGATTTAAATCATTTCAAAAACACATTTGGCCTTCCATGGGTTATCGATCAGACGTCTTACAACAAATTAAGAAATCGATATAAAAACAGAATCCAAAGTGAACTTCCTAACGCTATCCAGGTGGACGTATGGAAAAACTTCACCCATATTGGTGACGGTATCCACCCGAACGTAGAAACCGCAAAGAAGGCCGCTAAATTACTAGCAAACGCTTTGATCGCCAGAGATTAATTTTTTATAAAGCACCGGGGGGTGGATACTGTCCCCGATATGGGTAAGGTTGCACCCCTCGTCTTGAGCCAAGGCACCTGTATAACATGGAATCCACTCGAGGACGGGTGCTATAAAGGCCGAATTGTTGATATCCTTTAAGTTGGACACTTATAGAAAGAATAAGGCACATATTCCAGTAAAAGTGAGTTTGTAGTTCTTTCGCTTAGGAACTGATCATTAATATTACGTCAGTCGATACGCTCGAACTCAATTCGACGTTGAGCGTTTTTGTAATTTATGTTAATGCTGTCGCCAAACTGGCATTGATATGGGAGAGAAATTGACGGACGAAAAAACTAGTAGCACTATAGACTTCTCGACGTTACCTCAAGGCGAACTTATTGCCTCTTTGGGTAGAATAAATAAAGATAAGTTCCCAGCAAACTATGAAGCGTGCCTAGTTGAAATTAAGACACGGAAGGAAAAAGGGTTGTGGAACGAAGTTCAAATAACTCCGCCTGTGGAAAGCCAGGTGCCAAAACTGGTTGTTGGGTTTTGGATAAGAGTCGTTGCCGATGTCATCGATTTAGCAATTCTCTGGACTTTCGCGATGGTGCTCAGTTTTGGACTGGAGGACTTGTTTGTGAAGCTGGGCGAGCATGGCGTGTGGCTTGGGCTACTAGTATCAATCGCATATTTTGTACCTTCGCAAAGTAGCTTCGGTAACGGCCAAAGCCTCGGTAAGCGAATTTTGGGTATTCAGGTTTTGAATATGAATGGCGAACCCCTTTCTCTGGTTAAATCTTTCTTGAGATATCTGATCATCGCCTTCGTTGGATACATCGGCGTCTTTTCTGGCGTCGTCAATTTGTTAGTGGGCTCAGAGCTTTCTACGACGGCCGATTCCATTATTGGTACGATGTGGTTCATTGGAGTTGTTGGCTGCTATTTGTTTTTGCCGCTACACCCGCTGAAGCGCGGACTCCACGATCTCATAGCTAACTCGATTGTTGTGTACCATGATCGATTTAATGCAACGGCCTTGGCCTCTTTAGACGATCCAGCGAAAACAAAAAAGGCAATAGCCATTGCTGGAGCTGTTTCCGCAGTTATTATACTAGTAGGACTATGGAGCTTTACAGCGGTCAAAAGGAATCCAGATATCGCAACTTTGTTAGATATTCGGAACAAGATGGAATCCACTGGAAAATTTAACCTAACGAGCGTGACGGACAACACGTTTTCTAATAACTCAAACACTACTAGATCAATTATTGTACAGACCTTTGTGGGAGGCTCCCTTAATCAGACGAGAGAGGATTTGAAGCCGTTATACGGTCTCGCTTTTCAGACAATTCGGGACCAAGTAAAGGACCTTTCAGCGTATAACAATCTGCGTGTTGGACTCAGGTTTGGATACAACTTGGGGATTCGTAAACGATATACAACTCTGTTTCAGGATGAGAGCCCGGGCAAACCAGGAGAGAGAAAGGATGCTGGCGCCACCAACAATTTCTGATGATTGGCGTCTCCATAAATCTTCTAATGTTAGACTTCTCGATTATGAATTTAAAGACTTTATGACCCAAGTTTACTGGAAAGAACCTCCAGAAATTGACAGTCGAATATGTTGTAAATATTGGCCATTCTTTCCGGTTGTCTGATAAAATCGAAACCACTTGTGGGAAGTGTCAGATCGAGTTTAAGTTTCTACAAATAAAGCAATGATCGAAGTTTTCGTAAATAGAGTTTATCATCGCCTCTGATTTTCTTCAAAAAAACAGGTATTGAATTGAATAAGAACTGGCTCCTTGAATATCTAGTGTCACCGGACCAAGTGGTATTGTAACAAGGTATGAGTATTTAGGAGACTATGTCAGTAAAGAGTCGTTTGAGCACGGCAGTGTCACGGCTTATAGTAAAAAGTATTTTGCATCAGAAGGAAAACTATCTAGCTTTGAATTAAAGGTGGGCGCGGGGGCAATTGAAACTCTGCCTTATGTCTATAACGATGATGAACAACTGACCCAAGCCGGAAGTTTAAACTTATTTTATTCATCTGCTCCGAATGGAATATTGAACAAGACCACGCTTGGTTTGATTGATGAAAACATTACGACAAATAATTTTGCAGAAATCACTGGGCGGACAGTTGTAAGCGGAAGCGCCAATCTGTATAGCGAAACCCTGACGCGCGATAATCTGGGACGTATTTTGACTCGATCCTACACAGTCAGCGGTTGGCCAACTAAAGCCTATAAATATATTTATGATAATCGCGGCCGCCTAAAGGAAATCCAATATTTATCATCGGTGTGGATCAGAAAATATACCTATGATGATAACGGGAATAGAACCTCTGCACAGATCGCAAGCCCACCCAGCACGACGGCAGCGGCATATGACACGCAAGATCGTCTGTCTAGCTTTGGATCTAGCACCTTTGCCTATAACGCGGACGGAGAGCTACAAAGCAAAACAAATACGGTGCTCAATCAAACGGCCAGTTACGTCTATGATACGCTCGGGAATTTAACTCAAGTCAAGTTAGAAAATGGAACGTTAATCAACTACGATATTGATGGACTAAACAGAAGAGTCAGTCGCAAGATAAACGGGGTGGTTGTTAGACGCTATTTATGGGAACAGAGTCGTTTAGTTGCCGAACTAAATGCCGACGGAAGTTTAAAACGAAGATACGTTTACGCAACGAAATCCCATGCGCCTGATTACTATATAGAAGCCGGCGTAAATTACAAAATAGTTACAGATTTATTGGGCAGCCCGGTGATGGTAGTAAAGGGCAGTGACGGATCCATAATTCAAAGAATTGAATACGATGAATTTGGAAAAGTTTTACAAGACAATCGAAGCGGCGAGCTGGCAATTGGCTTTGCCGGGGGGCTAGCCGATTGGAGCACGAAATTGGTTCGGTTTGGGGCGAGGGATTATGATCCTGAGACGGGGAGATGGACGAGTAAAGATCCGATTTTGTTTGAGGGTGGGGATACGAATTTGTATGCGTATGTCGGCGGGGACCCGATGAGTTATATTGATCCGATGGGGTTGGCGAAATGTAGCTACTCAATTACTAGTGGTAAACTAAATTGTACTAGTAATGATGGTGCTACTTCTTACATGTCGCAGATGTTTAGTGGCGCCGGAACCTTTAAAAATAAACCATCTGCAACTGGTTCTCCTTTAGGTCCAATCCCAATAGGCACTTATGATATTAGGAAGCTACCAGGCTTAAAGACTGGAGATTGGTTTTTAGATCCTGGATTATTTTCTAGAATTGGATTTAAACTAGGACAAAACGGTGGAGACTTTTTATTACACTTGAGGAAAGGTGGCTCCAATGGTTGCATAACAGGAGATCCAAACTCATCAGAAACAGATTTAAGTAATATAAATAATCTGTTGGGTGCAGAGGACGGAAATAATACAATTGAGGTAGGACTATAATGATAAAAATTATAATAGGCACTGTAATTTCGCTTTTTAGCTTATTCGTAGTTTATAGACTTACGTATTCTCATTTTGAAGAAAAAGGCAGGCATGAGTTTGAAGACGGTGAGTATTGCGAAAGTTTCGAAAATACTAAACGTGCTGTCTATCTTTCCAATGAGGCAGCATATTTGTTTGCGTCTTTCTACGCCAGAGGCCTTTGCGTCAAGCAGGATATAGAAAAGGCGAAGCAAATTTACAAAACTGTACCTCAAAAAGAAATTCCTACTATTGAAGTGTGGCTGTTTTACGAAGGTATAGAGGTCGCCAGAGAGAATCAGCGAAACAATTCGCCAAATCAGTTGGAGAAGATTCAACCATTATTCGAAGAAGCGAAGAAAATGCAATTTGTTGCCGATGAAAAAGACAAGGGCGAACTGGAAAAGCATCAGCTAACTTCAGTTTTTGAAAATATAAATTTTAAGAATTAGTTTTTAGTGAGTTTTCGTGGCCCAAGAATATAAAAGTAATTGTTGATTTCGAATATTATTTTTAACGGCCGAAAACGGCCGTTTTTATTTTGTGAGTTTTGGAATTGTTGTATCGGGATACGGCCCTTAGGGGCTTCGGCGGCCGTGATTATGATCCTGAGACTGGTCGATGGACTTCGAAAGATCCTATTTTATTTAATGGCGGTGATACTAATTTGTATGGATATGTGTTGCAGGATCCGGTGAATTTAATTGATCCTGAGGGGAAAGCAGCCGTTGGGCCGATATTGGCACCTATTATCTTACCTGGAATATATTTTTTAGGAGACTACATTGGAACAATTTTGGGAGATAATTTTGGCGAAGGTGAGTTTAACGAAATAGAGAACGATTCGAGAAACTTTGGAACCTGTCCTGTTCCTAAAAAAATAAAATCTACTCCGATGCCTAAATGGCATAGACTTAGACCGCCAAAAGGGTATCCTAACAGCTATCATGGGGGAGAGAATTCTTGAGAAGGCTTTTAAATAGTTTTAAAAAAAATGAACGATTGTGGATATGGATATTCTGCCTGCTGGTTTTCTTTTTCGCATTACTTAAAGCTTTTTATTTTAATAGGACAGATAAAACAGAAAGAGAGCTAAGAGATAAGATTAAAATAGCACCAGCTATTGAGAAACAAAACTAGGCCACGGAGCCAATCAAGATAGTTGATACCTAAGTAGTTCTCCGGCCGCAAACGCGGCCGTTTTAATTTTGCGGTTCGATTTTCCTGAATGAGATACGGCCGTTAGTGGCTTTGGAGTCAGGGCTTATGATCCTGAGACGGGGCGGTGGACTTCGAAAGATCCCATACTGTTTGAGGGTGGAGATACGAATTTGTATGGATATGTTTTGCAGGATCCGGTGAATAATATCGACCCAGATGGAAAGCTTTGTATGGTTATTGGGTCAATTAATAATTATGCCTTGGTTGCGGCATTGACGGCCAGAAATGCTGTCTTATACACTAAAATAAAGTACAATGAGCTTACTAAGGGAAAATGCGAGGCAGATAAATTAAATGATCCCTTATATGATGAGTACGATAAAAATTATTCGCTTATCAGTAGCTACGGTGGTTGGAAAGGCGTCGCAGGTGCTGGATACCGATGTGGCATGGTTAATCCGGGTAATACAGTTCCCCCAGTTCCAGGAATATAAAAGGAGAAAATATGGGCCCACAGTCAGCTAAATTTAACGCAGCAATTTTTTATGGACCTTTGATTTGTGGCGCCTTGCTTTCACTAAATTTTAGAGTGCAGTTAGCACTGATTTTCATTGTTGGTTTTGTACTGTTTTTCAGGGCTAAAATTTCGATTCTCAAAAAAGGCAATTGGGTAAGTTTTGGAGCAAGAGAAATGACTCCAGAAATGAAAAAATTGTATTATTTAGGCTATCTAATAATGATTAGTGCGACTGCTGTTAGTCTCTTATTTTTATTCTTAGAAAAGGAAATATTCTAATGCAATTTAAATTCTAGTCTATCGGAGTCAGTTAAGATAGTTGATGCATAAATAATTAAAACGGCCGCGAAAGCGGCCGTTTTAATTTTCCAGTTCGATTTTCCTTAAGGAGATACGGCCGTTAGGGGCTTCGGAGCCAGGGATTATGATCCTGAGGTTGGACGGTGGACTTCGAAGGATCCGATTGGGTTTGCTGGTGGGGATACGAATTTGTATGGGTATGTGCTACAGGACCCGGTGAATTTTATTGATCCAGATGGGTTGAGGAAAATAACCTCTAGAGATATATTAGATGCAGGAAAAGGAGCGTTTAAAGGGGCTGTAATTGGCGGAGTTACTGGAGCGACGGTTGGTATGTGTTTGCCGGCTGGCTCTGGCCCAGGGATGATAGCGGGTGCCGCGCTTGGTGCTGCTATAGGTGCGGGTCAGGTACTTTTACCTATTATCATTGATGATGGTAAAAGCAACATCGATCAAATATTAGACAAATAATTTGAATGGGGATGAATATGGATTTTGTAGATTTAGGAAATGGAGAAGTGGAGACTCAACAAGACTTTGCAACAAGTTTGCAAGTAGCTAAGGCCGCCCTTCAGAAATTAGGAAAAATTAGTAATGAGCAGGAACACTTTTTTGAGGGCGTAGTAAAGTATGGTTTTCAGCGTGTTAAGGTACGGGTCTCATGGGTAAAATATCCAAATAAAACAAAATTTATAGTGCAGGCTCAAAGTGATGATATCTGGAATGCTGGAGGAAAAAGTGCCCGGGAGCGTTTAGTAGGTTTAATTAGAAATTATAACAATCAGGGATATAAGATAGATCGATTAGGAGTACATCCCTTTGTTTTGGTTGCTATAGCTATTGGATTTGTTTTTGTTGTTTCTTTGGTAGTTGTTTTTGTTTTAAATAGACTCCAATAATTTCTTTTAAAATAGTTAAAGCAATTAGTATCAAAATTATTTTTAGCGGCCGAGATCGGCCGTTTTCTTTTTTGAGTTTGAAAATATTGTGTTGTGATACGGCCGTTAGAGGCTTTGGTGCCAGGAATTATGATCCTGAGACGGGGAGATGGACGAGCTAGGATCCCATTTTGTTTGAAGGTGCTGATACTAATCTCTACGGTTATACTTGGAACGATCCTGTGAACTTTACAGATCCGAGTGGGCTGAATCCATTTATTATAGTTCCTATAGTTGTTGGGACCGGGCTTCTAATTGGTGAGGAATTAGTTGATTATTTTAAAGATCCAATGACTTACACCTTAAAGTGGAGGCTTAGATGGGATGAATTTATCAATGGTCCCCCAACACAAATTGAGAGGCTTCCTAAAACAAGACAACCAGATCGATTTCCTCGGCCTGGACGTCCAAAGCCAATTAATAAATGTCCCGCATAGATAAATTAGTTATAATATAGGTTGTAAGAATATTTTTGGAAAGGGAGTGTGCTTGAGTAGTAAGAAAAAAATTATCATATATGCACTTATTTTTGTTACCACTATTGCCATTACAGTAGTGGTTAAATCTTGTTTTTATAAAAATTCTGATCAGCAAATTCTTGCAGAAGAAAAGTAGTTTAAGAAGGAAGCAAGCATAAAACCAGTTGTGATAGTTGTTAACTAAAGCTTTGTAGTCCCTAATTTTTGACGGCCAGAAACGGCCGTTAGGAGCTATGGAGCACGAGACCGGCACTCTTAGTCGATAGGCAACCCTCGATAGATTTCGTGTAAGTGTTGATTCGTATCATCGATCATATCGATGATACGGTTAAAGCAGGATTTATGAGAAAGGTTGGTAAGCTAGCGGCGTAGTCTGCCGCAACTGGAGCAACTAGATATGCCATTGATAAATTTGGTTATAAGGCATGTCTTGCTTTGATGTTAAGCCCTTTCACACCATAGGAGAATTTATGAATCAGATTGTGCCTCCAAAACCGCAAATTGATAATATAGAAAACTTTAAAAATAAAAGTCAGGGTGGACTAAAATTAATATTTTTAGGAATTGTTGTTGGTCTTTGCGGAGGCATACTTCTATTTTTTCCAATACTTGCAAGTCTGGATATAGTTCAAAAAATTGGTGGTGGTGCCGATGAACTAATTCATTATGAAAAAATATTGGGCTATGTACTTTGTTTTGTTGGAGTATTGTTAATTGGTTTTGGAATATATAAAATTCCGGATATCAAGCAACCGCCAAACTCTGTGATCCACTAGACTGAGCCATAGTGAGCGCACGTAATAAAGCTATTTTTAAAAATAGCTTTATTACTTCAAAATCCGAGGCCAAACTTTGGCCAAAAGTTTACCAAAATTCTTTATTAAACCCAAAAAATGGGGGCCCGGATACTGGGCCGCCCGTGATCCTGGCGCTGCGAATTGTACGATTCAGGACCCGATTTCAAACGGATTTAAAGTGTCCACTTGCGAGTCTGTTTTTGCGACAGCACCTGCGTATAGGCGCCTTGTATCGTAAATGTTGTCGTGCCCCATTAAGTACTGAAGCTTTCTAATGTCTCCACCCGAGCGAAGAAAGTTAACAGCAAAAGAATGTCTTAGATCCATCAACGTCCATTTAATTTCACATTTTGTTTTGATTTTAAATTCGTTAACCAGTCGGGCCAGTTTAGGTTTGCTGAACGCCTCGTTATAATAAGTTTTAAAAACATATCCAGTTACTTCTTTCTTCTTTTCTAGAATTGAAGTTAGTTCGTCTGAAATCTTTATTTTCCGAGATTGCGATTTGATGGTTCTAGGAAATGTTATTTCTTTATTTTCCAGATCTACTTGTTGCCAATTTAAATCGATGATTTCGCAGAGCTTTGCTCCAGATTCTGAAAATATTTTTAGAATTGGATAGAAATAATAATGCTACCGGAAGCTACCACGGAGGTAACTCTGCAGGGGCAGGAACTTGCTCGCAGAAGTGCATGAGTTCACTTACTAATGGCATATTGACTACCACGCCGGTAACGGGCTCAAATGGGTACTGAGGAGATCGCTTTGAAAAATAAAAAAATAATAATTGTTGTGGGATTTCTTATATTTGTTGTGGCGTCACTATTTTATTTTTATAGACCTAGCTACACAGAAAACAACGTTACGATCAAGACCGAATTAGTTGATCCATTCTCTAGTTTGATGAACCCAGCTCAGGCGCAAGACATTCTAAAAAATGCAAACTATAGTGTTGAAGTCATCGAAGATAGTAAACTAGAAAACGGAGATACTAGGCCAGCATTTAGCATCTTGAGTTGGAAAATTAAGAACTATGAGCATTTAGGAATTAAGGGAACTCTGACAATCACATTTTTCAATCAACAAATGGCGAGTACAAGGTTTTACCCAAATGATCATTTAGCATATGCAGATTTGTTTTCTAAAAAAGTTGGCCTTGAGTTGAAAGAAGGCACTACTAGCAATGTGCCGCCAAAGACTAATTTGCAATACAAGAAAGACCTTGACGGCAATTTTTATTTTGAGTGGCAAGACAAGGATTTGCAAAACCAAATTGATGATTGGATAAAAACATACTCATAATTCCCTAACAAACATTCAAACGGAAAGAAATTTAACATTCCAAAAATTTAGTTAAAATTTTGTTGCTATCAATAATTTTTTTATCTCTTAGCTGTGAGAAAAAAGACGCTTGCTTAGACGGAGGGGGTTGCTGGGATTCTGTTGATAACATGTGCCGGAAAGATGAGCCAAATGCTCAGGAGCTTTGCAATAGAGGTAAGTAAAATTATATAGTAATACCTATTTAGAATTCAGATAAAGTTTGAGTTATCTAAAAAAGTATATGTATTAATTTGATGTTTGAGCGCACCGTTGCTAACCGCAAACAGCATGTCTCCGTCATTTGAAATAAATGAGTCAATGTTAAATGCATTGTTTGTCATATTCAAGATCGCCGCATCGTTAGCTGCTAAACAAAATTTTTCCTGGGCCAAATCAGCGTCAATCCACTTAGGCCAGTTTGGTTTGTTTGATATTGGAAAAAGATTATTGTCATCAAATTTGGCGTAGATAAATTTCGATTTAGATAATCGATTTTCTAAGTTGGATAAAGTTCCTGTTAATGCAACATTGCTTAAATCGAACCAGAAGTTTAATCCTTTATTGTTGTGTATGTTTTCAAGAGTGCCACGAAGATTTTTGATTTGTCGATCACTTAAGTACTCATAACCTTGATTTTGATTGTCGGTACGAAATTTATTATATAACTTTCGAAACTCTCTGAAAAAATAGAACTCTTTTCCGATCATTTCTTCAATACATTCTGTTAGTTTTTTTCTACGCCAATACTCCTTAAATTCTAAAAGGCATGGTTGAACATAGAAAAAACTTGCTCCGTTTAAATATACTGGATTTAGTCTATCAAAAACTTCTTTATGAAACTTATGCTTTTCATCGAAATAGGCAACGATGATATTTGAGTCTACGAGAATGCGTTTAGCACTATCGAGTAGTACATCTTGAGCTTTGTATATCATGGTTAATCTTAAATTGAATTATCGTTTTCTGGTATAGCAATTTTTCTAACAGGTTCTTCTTGAACTTCGTCATTAATTGAATATTTGCGGTTATGACTTTCTTTAATCTTATTAAGTCGTTCACTTAGTTCTGAAGTGTCATTCAGCTCAGAAATAATTTTCTCTTCTTGCTTAAGGATTTCAAGACGCTTATTTTTTTCTTCATGTTGTGAAGTCATAAAATCTCCAAAAACTTAAATTGCAACTGCTATACCCAACGTAAAGCAATATATTGGCTTATAGCGCACCAATATAGCCTAAAAATGGCACTTTGGAAAGTTAATAGTCAGACATAGCCCCCACTTTATACAGAGAAATTATTTTAAGTATCAATCACCATAGAATACCAAGATCACTAAATTGATATAGGTAAAACTGCAGATTTGAGAGTATTGCGCACCGGGATTCGAATTTCGTTGGCCAGATTTTGGCCAAAACTAAAAAAATATTCCCAAAATGCAAAAAATTTGGCGGTTGTAAAAAACAGAATCTAAGTGAGAAGATATTGAAATAACTATGAAACATTCAAGTGAAGCATTTTGCTTCAATACTTCATACAGACATTATGATCCTGAGACGGGGAGATGGACGAGTAAAGATCCGATTTTGTTTGAGGGTGGGGATACGAATTTGTATGGATATGTGTTGCAGGATCCGATAAACTTTATAGATGCTGAAGGCACCGGTCCTGTATCAGGTTTTTTATGTTCTATAGCTACACCAGGTGTAGGTAGAGGTGCTGCTGCAGAAGCATATGCGGAGTCTGATCGAAGTCAACGGGAGTCGCGTGGGCTTGAACCTGGCATGTGTGGAAAAGATGCAAAAACAGAAGCGGAGATTGCTGTAATTAATATTGCGGTATCTAAGGCAGCTGAGGTAGCTGCTTATAGAGCTATGGGTTACGTATGTAAACGTTTGTACATGGCTCCTATTCCATAAGGTGGTGATATGAAGATTGTTCCGGAGAAACCGATTGAAGAAAGCAAGAATCCAAAGCGTAAAAGGATTGAAAATATTCTTTCATTCCTTTCATTTATTGTAAGTATTATTTTACTTTGGTCCATTTGGAATAGGGAATGGATTGCTTTTGGAATTTCAAGTGTTCTTCTTGGGGCAATTTCGATTTACTTTTTTTTGCGAAATGGAAGCTCTCCCTCAGGGCCAATAGTGCGCTGAGCGA
Organism: uncultured Bdellovibrio sp.; assembly: GCA_963932905.1. Classification (GTDB taxonomy): domain Bacteria; phylum Bdellovibrionota; class Bdellovibrionia; order Bdellovibrionales; family Bdellovibrionaceae; genus UBA2316. The sequence goes on along the minus strand of CAWVRN010000004.1, from coordinate 165,343 downwards.
AGCGTCGCATTTTCCAAACAAACACTTTGTTTAAATTCGTGGCCAAACTTTGGCCAAAAGATTACCAAAATTCTCGACTAAACCCGAAAAATGGGGGCCCGGATCCTGGGCCGCCCGTGATCCCTGCACTGCAAATTGTACGATTTAAGATCCGATTTCAAATGGGCTTAATTCGACTGTTTTCGAATCAGCTTTGATGATCGCTTCAGAATAAAGTCGCTTGGTATCGTATATATTTTCATGCCCTAGTGAGTACTGAAGTTTTCTAATATCTCCTCCAGATCGAAGATAATTAACAGCAAAGGAATGCCTTAGATCCATGAGAGTCCACTGGATTTCACAACGCGTTTTGATTTTGAATTCGTTTACCAATCGAGCTAGTTTAGGCTTAGTAAATGGTTCTTTGTAATAAGTCATGAAGACGTATCCATTGGTCTTTTTTCTCTTTTCTAATATTAGAACTAACTCGTCAGATATTCTCATTTTTCGAGATTGTGATTTTAAAGTTCTTAGAAATGAAACTTCTTTAGACTCCAAATTTACCTGCTGCCAGTTCAAATCTATGATCTGGCCTTGACCTACTCCCCTTAACTCGAGCCAGAAAATAAGATAGTCTGGCTCATGAAAGGGAGCAGGTCAGTTCCCAAAAACGGCTATCTGTTTAAAAGTCTACAGTTTTGATGGTATTTTCGTCATGCTATACTCGTCGCCTTATGCGTATCCTGTGGCTGCTATTTTTCCTTTCTATTTCCAACGCACAAATTCTTGTCGAATCAGGGATCACCCATGGCGGTGAAATCGAATTCACTAGCGATCAAATTTATGCTGCGGATTCAAAAAGTAAAGTCGGTGGGTTGCGCGGAAGTGAATTTCCTGCGGCTGTTAAGATGGCCGAAGCTGTTGCTAAAAAATGCCGTGCTCTTGGATGTAAAGTGACTCAAGTGAACGGCAAGTGGGGCAAAGAATTTTTTGTTCAACTGCATGATGGCTGGTGGTTTCAAATCAGCTATGACCCTTTGTGCGTAGAAATTCAAACCAAACCATCAACCATTCAAGAACTATACACTCATCAGGATTTGAAAGAAGAGCTTATTTTTGGATCGGCTCGTGAGGCTGGTTTAGAGAGCCGTCCTAGTCGCGCGACCCACATGAACACGGGAGCGCGTTCCGCGTTTGGTTATGATTTAAGATCCTTGTTTAACTACTTTGTCGACAATGCCAATCATCCTGAGTTGTCTTCGGGCGTATTCAGAAGCAATTGGAATACGTCACCGCCTTTAGCGCTCAGCCGAATTGATTTAATGACTCGTATAAAAGATATTCAAATTTTAATAGAAACAGGATCTATAAAGTCATTTAGTCAGCTGGCAAACGTCATTGTAGATCGATTGCATTCTTATTTTTTAAATCCGCAGTTCAATCCCAAACGTAATCAAGATCTAACGTTTCGCAAATTGGTGAGTTTGACAGGCACCCAGGAGAAGCCTCAATTTGCAGAAATCGATGTGCCGTTTGAACGACGTGCTGTTCGTGCGGTGCGAAGTTTCTCGGAATTTATTCTGCACGCCGAGATGATTGAATCTAGAATTGCTTGGATCAAGGTTCAGCCTGGATTTATTCCGTTCAAAAAAAAAGTTCCTGAACTTTTAGGTTCTTATCAGCGAGACGTATTTTTTGAATCTTGGTTAAAAGAATCGGGTTTATCTGTTGACCGTTATTTACCACTAATAAAGGCTTCCCCAGCGAGGAAGCCTTTAAATTCGTGTCAGAAATTTTATTCCAATTAAGCGTGGTGTAACATCGTATCTTCGAACGCGGCCAGGCCGGCCTTAGCCCCTTCGCCCATGGCGATGATAATTTGTTTATAGGGAGTTGTTGTTACGTCACCAGCTGCGTAAATACCTTTAGTGGACGTGCGGCCCTTGTTGTCGACGACAATCTCGCCATACGGAGTCAGCTCAACAACGTCTTTCAAGAATTGACTATTTGGTAGCAATCCAATTTGAACGAACACGCCATCCAGTTCCACTTTTTTAAGTTCTTTCGAAGCACGATCTTCAAACTCTAACGCATTCACTTTTTGTCCATCGCCAAGAATTTGTTTTGTCTTAGCATTGGTTAATATAGTTACGTTAGAAAGCGTTTTTAGTTTATTAACCAAAATCTGATCGGCTTTCAAAGATTCATTGTACTCGATCAAGACTACTTCGCGCACGATACCTGCTAAATCAATCGCGGCTTCAACTCCGGAATTACCGCCACCGACTACCGCGACTTTTTTACCTTTGTAGAATGGACCATCACAGTGCGGGCAAAAAGCAACGCCGCGGCCAATGTATTCCTTTTCGCCCGGAACGCCCAGCTCGCGCCATTTGGCTCCCGTCGCAACAATCAATGCTTTGGTCCGCAAAGTTTCATTCGATTCTAGTTCTACCAGTTTTGGCGAACCGTCTTTATGAACCGTTTTCACGCGGCGATGTTCCAGCAGTTGTACTGGATACGCCGCCAAATGCTGTGCTAACTGTCCCGCTAATTGTGGACCTTCTGTGTAGGTTACAGAGATTAGATTTTCAATGCCGCGAGTTTCTTGTACTTGGCCGCCAATTTTTTCCGTGATCAATGCCGTTTTTAACCCTTTACGTACGGCATAAATAGCCGCTGATACGCCGGCTGGGCCACCACCAACAACGACCACGTCAAAATCACCTAGATCGCGAGGTTTTTGATCGACAGGAGCATCATTAGATCCAAATTCATTTTCTAACTTCACTAACAAATCTAGGAAACTAATACGACCAGAGTGAATCAGTTCATCAGCACTAACAACACTAGGTACGCCTTGGATGTTTAATCGTTTAACATCGTCTTCTGCGTAACCGCCATCGATCATTTCGTGCTCGATATTGGGATTTAAAATTGCCATTTGGTTAAGTGCTTGAACTACGTCAGGACAGTTTTCACATGTTAAGGAAATAAATGTACGCAGCTTGATCGGACCTTTTAGTCGTTTGATTCTGTCTGCTAGTATAGGGTCTGGCATTTTACCTTTGTGATCCGCATTTAGTACCGCAAGGATAAGAGAAGTAAATTCATGACCACTTGGTATTCCCGAGAATGTAATTCCAGTGGGCTTGCCATTGTGACGTACTTTAAAACGGGGTATCAAAGACTGCATACCTGGATTCAAATTTTTAGTGACCGTGATTTTATCACTGGTGCTAGCGACACCTTCTAGTAAGTCTAAAAGTTCGGCTTGATCTGCGTGTTGGCTCAAATCAACAGCCAATTCAACGTTACCTTCTAGTTTTTCAAACACGGTTTTTAGTTGTTCTTTCATGTCTTGATCAATCATAAACGCTCCTATTCAATGGAATTCAAAATATACACGGGTAGTATAGTGAAGTTTTTTTCAGTCTGTTATTAGAGATTCTTAATTCAAATTCTCGTGCGCGCGAGAATTTCAAATAATTTTCCCTTCTTTAAACTCTTTCGGAGGGATAAAGCGAGCGACGTTTCCATCGCCCGCTCAATGGGTAAACGTCAAGACGTCTACCGATGTACAAAACTAGATTTTACCAACTAGATCTAAGCCAGGTTTCAATGTTTTTTGGCCTGGAGTCCATTTCGCTGGGCACACTTCACCTGGATTCTTGGCTGTGTATTGAGCGGCTTGAACTTTTCTTAGCAATTCGTCAGCATTACGACCGATACCGTTGTCGTTCACTTCAGCCAATTTGATTTGACCTTCTGGATTGATCAAAAAAGTTCCGCGGTAAGCTAAGCCTTCAGATTCAATGTGAACACCAAATGCACGTGATAGATGACCAGTTGGGTCCGCTAACATAGGGTATTTGATTTTTTTGATTGTGTCTGAAGTGTCGTGCCAAGCTTTGTGAGTGAAATGAGTGTCGGTGCTGACAGAGTATACTTCTACACCTAGTTTTTGGAATTCAGAATATTTATCAGCCATATCACCAAGCTCAGTTGGGCATACGAATGTAAAGTCTGCTGGGTAAAAGAAGAATACTGACCATTTGCCACGTAAATCGTCTTGAGTCACAGTCTTGAAATTATCGTTGTGGTACGCTTGAACTTTGAAATCAGTTACGCGTGAGTTAATCAATGTTTGCATAGTTGCTCCTTCATATAGGTGGTCTTAAAAAAACCACTCTGTTTATGTACTCACTTTACGGATTTTTAGGCCCAAGGTAAAATCAATTATTTCTTTGATATAATAGATTTTCTCTATTATGATGTATTATGAGGCATAGAGCGAGGTAACTATATGAAATCACGTATCAATTTTTCTATCACTCAGCTGGAATATATTTGGGCGGTGTATAAGCATGGCCATTTTGCGAAAGCAGCTGAGGCTTGCAGCGTCACACAGCCGACACTAAGCATGCAGGTTCAAAAGCTTGAAGAGGACCTTGGGGTCATTATTTTTGATCGCTCTAAGAAGCCGATTTTACTGACTGACGTTGGTAAAAAAATTATCGAGCAAATACAGACGGTGCTTTTTGAAGCTAAAAAAATCGAAGGTATCATTTCGCAAAGTGAATCCAATACCGTTAATGGCGAGTTGATTGTGGGAGTGATTCCTACGATTGCACCCTATCTTTTGCCCTTGATGCTGCCGGTACTTGAAAAAAGCTATCCAGAATTAAAATTAAAAATCTTGGAACTGCAAACAAGTCGAATCATCGAGCAGCTCAGTAATGATGAAATCGATGTCGGGATATTGGCAACGCCATTAAATTTACCAAAGGTGATCGAAATTCCACTCTACTATGAACCATTTTTAGTTTTGTGTAATAAAGAGCACTCGCTCACTAAAATGAAAAAGGTCAAATATGCAAACCTTAACATGGAGGACGTTTGGTTATTGGAAGAAGGGCACTGTCTGCGTAACCAAGTTTTGGATATCTGCGCACTTAAACCAAATAAAGCAACTAAAAGAAATTTCGAATTTGAAAGTGGCAGCTTGGAAACCTTGAAACGATTGGTGAATTCCTATGGGGGCTACACACTGATTCCGCAATTAGCATCGGAAGAAGTCGGATCAGACACCCAGATTATTCCGTTTGATCGTCCGATTCCATCGCGCGAAATTGGACTTGTGTACCAGCGAGCGCACTATAAAGAAAACCTAATAGAAACGTTGTCTGAGGCTATTTTAAAATCAATTCCCGTAGATGTAAGTCGCATTCGTCAAAAAGATTTAGACGTAATTGGTATAGAGGAAAAATAGCAAATCGCGCAAGTAGTGTTTCAGAATTGCCCAAGGCCCAATGAAAACATTGGGCTGTCTTTATGCCTATTGGGCTGCTGGCGGTGGTGTGGGACGAATTTTATTGAACGACTTAACCAATAAGAAAACTGCAAATGCAATGATAGTAAAAGAGATAATAGACGTTACGAATAAACCCACATTAATCGTAACGGCGCCGGCTTTTTGAGCATCTACTAACGTTGCATACGGAGCCGCAGTAGTTGAGCCTTCTTTCAATGTAATAAAAAGATTTTTGAAATCGATTCCACCGATAAGCAAACCGACTGGTGGCATGATCACGTCATTGACTAGCGAATTGACGATTTTTCCAAACTCAGCACCAATTATTAAACCCACAGCCAAATCTAGGACGTTACCTTTCATGGCGAACTCTTTAAACTCACTCATTACCGACATATAGACTCCTTGTGGCTTGTGTCTGCCACAGGCAGCCATGAGATTCAAATGAATTCTAACTTTGTGATTTGATTTTGATTTCGATGCACTCGAACTTTTGAAGTTGGGTCGACAGAATTTTGAGCGTGCTAGATCCGATAGCATAGTCCACACCGACGATATTATGTGAATTAAATCTCGACCAGTGTCTAGACTCTGCCAGTTTTTGGAATTCAGTGACAGCTTTTGAGGGCAACAGATCGTTTTTACAGAAATCCACAGGGTGGTCCAGACGTGGAAAGATAACCACTATAGAACTTCAGTCCAGAACTAGAAATCCACCTAATTAAATTTATGAATCTCCCGATAAATCAATATCTTCGTTGGGGAGATAAATAGAGTGAATTGGTACGGCCATCTAACAAATTCTTTTAAACAATTAAAAAGCAAACTTTGGTTTGTGTTGGTAGGCAATTTCATATTGGGAATTGTCTACTATTTCGTTGCCTGCGAGAGTTTGAAATTGGCGACATTAAACACAAGTGTATCACCCGTGTGGCCACCAACCGGGTTGGCTATTGCCGCCTTGTTTATTTTCGGTCGAAAATTTTTACCTGGAATATTTCTGGGTGCTTGGTTAGTCAATTTTCTTACGCCGGTCGCCCCCATAACTTCCGTATTTATTGCCATTGGCAATATGACCGAAGCTTTGGTTGGCTACTTTTTGTTAATAAAAATTCGCCGGTATAAATCTCAGCTAGAACATTTGACTGTTCCGATTTCTATTGGAATCGCCTCTGTTTTAGCACCGCTAGTAAGTGCAACGGTCGGTGTTGGTTCGTTATTTTTATCTGGGAATCTTAGTGGTGATCTGGTACTGAATGCATGGTTAACTTGGTGGATTGGTGATATCGTCGGTGCATTATTGGTATTACCTTTAGTAATTTCTATTCACGATGGAGATTTTCTAGAACTAGTTAAATCGATTCAGTCCTATCCACGCAAATTTATAGCGTTACTAGGTATGTCTATTTGCGCCTTAGGCGTGATCTCGTTTCTGCTTTCAGATTTGCACAGTTTAAAATATTTGATGCTGATTTTGCCAATTTTGTTAGTGTTTGCTCTTTCAAAGAATCGATTCTTTATTTATGTTTTTGGCACCTCGATTCCGGTCATCGCTCTGTTCTATACGATCAACGGCCTAGGTCCATTTAATTTATCTTCATTCAATCAAAACTTATTAAACTTAGAAGTTTTTATCGTGGGAATTTTTATAACGGTATTTATTCTAGCGGATATCGCGAATTATATATTTCAAAAACGTATTTTAATTGTCCTTGTCGGTGGCTGGTTTTTTTGGGCTACTATTTTTTATAACTTGCAGTTATCTCACCAACAAACTGACTCAAAAAATATGGCGGCAGTGACCAAAGATATGGAACTGCGTATTGTCGAGCGATTAAATGAATATATTGATGTAATCAACGGCGGACGTAGTTTGTTTTTAGCTTCTGACAGTGTGGATCCAAAAGAATGGCAGGAATATGTGTCGTCGTTAAATCTTGAAGATCATTCACCAGGAATTAATGGCATAGGGGTGATATTCCGTGTACCCAAAACTAAGTTAGATGCTCACTACAAAGCGTATCAAAAATACTTTGATGTTGATTTTAAATATAAGGCCTTTAGTCCAAAACAGGGTGTTCAATTACGGCCAAATGAATCTGATAGCTTAGTTATAACTTACATAGAACCATTGAAGAAAAACAAACGCGTTCTTGGCTTGGATTTGGGATCAGAAAAGTTGCGTCGAGATACGGCGATGGAAGCATTGCGATCGGGAAAGGCTCAAATTTCACCGATGCTACAATTATTGCATAACGACGGCGATCAAGCCGGCTACTTGCTATTTTTGCCAGTTTATAAAAAGGGATCAAAAACTGATACTGAAGAACAGCGCGTGGCTAATTTCTCGCATTGGATTTATGCACCACTGTTTGCAGGTGATTTTTTAGGCTCTATCTTTAGTCGGTTTAATGAACAGCTAATTTTTGAAATGTACAGTGATCCTAGTTACAGCGACGCTTCGATGATTTACGCCAACTCAAATGAAAAAATCAATCCAGCCGGTGTGATCATTAAGTCAGAAGTTAATTTAGCAGGTCGTGCATTTTATGTACGTTGGGCGCAAAGTACCACTTATGAAGGGTCGAATGATTTCTTGTCGACATGGATTGGCTTAATTGGCTCAGTCTCTGTTCTTATGTTTGCTCTGTTTATCATTAATATCCATACAACCGGCGAGAAAGCTCATCAGCTAGCGCGCCAATTGCATAATGAATTCTTGAAAGCACAAATGAAAGTCAAAGAGCAGGAAGCTAAAATCGCAGAATCCAGTAAAATGGCGTCGTTAGGTGAGATGGCCAGCAGTATCGCGCATGAAATAAATAATCCGCTGACGATTATTTACGGCAAGGCCCGCCAGATTCAGTCCTACATGGAAGGCAAAAATCCACAGAGTATGACGGAAAAAACGCTTCAAGACGCCACGAAAATTATTAGTACCGTCGATCGTATTTCTAGAATTATCAAGGGTCTAAGGAAAATTTCACGCGATGCCAGCATGGATTCCATGGCATTCGTTTCGGCTAAAGACTTAGTCGAGGAAACACTTTCCTTCTGTCAACAGCGTTTCCAGCAATCGTATATCGATTTTAAGTTGAATGTGAACTACACGGGCGATGTATATTGTCGCCAAACAGAATTGTCACAAGTGATTTTAAATTTGTTGAATAATTCCTATGATGCGGTTTTGAACCTAGAAGAAAAGTGGGTCGAGCTAAGCGTTGAAAACGTTCAGAACACTCTGGTTATTTCAATCACGGATAGTGGTACAGGAATCTCTAAAGAAGTTCAAAGTAAAATCTTTCAGCCTTTCTTCACTACTAAAGAAGTCGGCAAGGGAACGGGACTTGGTTTAAGTATTTCAAAAGGAATTATCGAAGCTCACTTTGGTCGTTTCTATTTAGATGAAAGTTCTCGCAATACAAAATTTGTAATTGAAATCCCGTTGAACATGGCGCAAATTCCGAACGCTGCCTAGGGTTTAGCGGCGGTATTCGCTGATCTTTCCCATCGAAAAAATAACAAATGCTAACGCGGCAAGCGGTGCTGCCAATACATTTAATATTGGCACATAAAAATATCCACCTGTTAGCAGAGCTAATGTCCATAGAGACTGTTTTTCTTTTAGCATAAAACGTTCAAATTCGGCAGCTGTCGCATAGCTTTGTAAAACATCATACGGAAAAACTCGTCGTGCCAAATACGCATTTAGAAAATAAGGAACTAGGATTTGTCCCAAAGGCACAAAAATAAATACGGGAGAAAGCAGAATCAATAATCCAAAATAAATGGCGATAGAAACTGCCGAGTTTTTCAGGCTGTCAAAAAAAGTAAGTTCCGAATTTTCAACAAGATTAGGGAAAAAGAGTTTTCTTATAACCGGGTTTAGTAGAGGGACCAACAGCAAAGAGGTTAGAATGATTAAGAAAAAATAAGAGAGGGTGAAAATTAGGATCGTAAAAATGAGTAGCGCGAAAATGCTTAGTAGGGAAAACCCTAACCACGCATCCAGCTGACTAAACACCGCCTGTATAATAGAAAAAGTTTGTAAGTAAGGAACAAAAACAGAAGTGATAATCGGCCATCCCCACACTAAAATACCCACGCAAAAAACAAGCGCAAGAATCACGGGAAATATAAGTCGGATTAATATGGATGTGTTAGCAAGACTAGCCCAAGACAAACGAATCGCTTTCGCAACAGTCATCGGTGGAATGTAATCAGAAAATAAATTCATTCAAGCTTCCTTTCCTAAAATTAAATCGTAGGAAAGGAAGAAATGCACTTTAAATATTAGAATCGTGGACGACGTGGACTTGGAGTAGGAGTGGGTTGGTTGCTGTACTGACATTTTCTCCAAATCATACCCACACTTTGACGCATGCTAAAGTCTTTGGAATCTAAACTGATGATCGCATTCGAACGATCCGCGAATTTAGGATAAAAACTAACACCGAGTTGCGAATAGAAAATCATGGTGTGTGAACCTGAAATACATGAAGACCATACATAGCGAGTTGGGCTGGCTTCAACATGGAAAGTATAATCCTGATTGATTGGCCCTTTGTGGGTCACTTCACGCAATGTCGGAACTATGCTGTTTGCAGACATAGTGGCTAAACGGTGAAAACCGTAAGCACTGGCAGGAAGTGCAACGAAACCGCGGTAGTCGACGCTTTTAAATGCGTATTGCCAGCCTCGAGGCACAGCGATGTCGATATCGATGCGACAATTTTTTTGTAGCTTGAGTTTGTTTGGATCGGGACTGCCGTTACCGATTTCAACAACGTGATTGTCGAACAGTATCGAAAGATCTTTAAAATCCGGCGAAATTGTCGCGCTTGCTGCGGAGTCCTCGCAGCCTGATCCCGACATTGTTACGTTGCGAATTTCTGCGCTCTCAGGCGCACTTTGCCCCCAGCTGATTAATGACCAGCCGAGTAAAAATACTAGTGTTTTCATTGGTAGTTTCATTTTTCCCCCTTAAAAGCTCTTTTTATTTACAGTTTGGGAAATTTTACGATCAGAAAGACACCGATCTGTTCAAAATATTCCCCCGAGTGAGTTATAAAGCAATTGATCGGCCAATTTTTGAAGATGTTCCGTCGAGAGCCTTAACACAAATCTAACAATGGCCAAATAGATAAACAGACCAAAATCCAGTATAAATTAGGCTATAAATTTCAGAGGAAAAGTAATGCTTAAATTATCCGCTTTGTTGCTGTTTGTATGGATGTCGCCCGCTCTTGCTCAAACTGTTGTTGTTGACGGGTCAAGTACTGTTTACCCGATCACCGAAGCCGTGTCGGAAGAGTTTCAAAAAGAATTTAAAGGTAAATACAAAGTCACGGTGGGAGCAAAAGGAACTGGTGGTGGATTTAAACGTTTTTGTCGCGGTGAAACTGATGTGCAAAATGCCTCCCGTCCGATTTTGAAAATGGAGTTGGATGCCTGCAAACAGGCGGGCATTAAATTTATCGAGTTACCCATCGCCTATGACGCCACAGTCGTAGTTGTTCATCCCAAAAATGACTGGATAAAAGATGTGACCGTCGATGAATTGAAAAAAATTTGGGAACCAAGTGCCCAAGGCAAAGTAACTAAATGGAATCAAGTCAATCCAAAATGGCCTGACCAAACATTCAAACTTTTCGGTGCGGGATCTGATTCAGGAACATTTGATTACTTCACAGAAGCAATTGTAGGCAAAGCCAAAGCATCTCGCGGAGATTACACAGCAAGTGAAGATGATAACACCTTGGTGCAAGGTGTATCTCAAGAGAAAAATGCGATTGGTTACATTCCGATGGCATACTACATGGGCAACACTGATAAATTAAAAGCCCTAGGTATCATCGGCAAAGATAAAAAAGGTAAAGTCCTTCCTAGTGTTTTGCCGACTCGTCAAACGGTGGAAAATGGCTCTTATCAACCTCTGTCGCGACCACTATTTATTTACGTCAGCCAAAAAGCATTGAGCAAACCAGAAGTAAAAGAGTACACTAGTTTCTTCATGAAAAATGCACCAGCTTTGGTGCCGAGTGTGCAGTATATACCGCTTCCGGCGGCGGCGTATGACCTGGCAACTAAGAATTTGAATTCAGTAAAATTAGGGACTGTGTTTGATGGCCACTCGGAAGTGGGATTAAAAATCGAAGACCTTTTAAAAAAAGAAGCTAAACATTAGGGATTTATGTCAGAACTAAAGGCATTTACATCTGCAAGTCATCCGACTCGCCGCTTAAGGAAAATCAAAGACCGCTTGATTGAATCGGTTTTGTTTTTAGCTGCGTGTAGTTCTGTTTTTGTAACGATGGGAATTGTTTATATTTTAGTTTCTGAATCTCTGCCATTTTTTGAAAGTGTTTCGTTAACTGAATTTTTAACGGGTCGTGAATGGACGCCAATGTTTAGCGATGCTAAGTTTGGTATCCGCCCTTTAGTGGCAGGTACTTTCATGGCCACATTTATTGCGGTGTGTGTCGCTATTCCGCTAGGCACGATTGTCTCGGCCTACCTAAGTGAATATTTAAAACCGCGCGCTCGCGAAGCCTTGAAGCCCATCCTAGAATTGTTGGCCGCAGTTCCAAGCGTGGTCTACGGCTACTTTGCTTTGTTGTTTGTAACACCCATGTTACAAAAAATTATGCCTAACTTAGGTGGCTTCAGCGTTCTTAGCGCCGGTATCGTGATGGGAATTATGATTATCCCATACGTGAGTTCACTGAGTGAAGATGCCATGCGGTCCGTACCAGCCCATTTACGTGAAGCGTCCGCAGCGTTAGGTTCTACGAAATTCCAAACAACGTTACGAGTTGTGATTCCAAGTGCTTTCTCGGGTATCAGTTCGGCCTATGTTTTGGGTATTTCGCGGGCGTTAGGTGAGACCATGGTTGTCGCTATCGCCGCAGGTATGCAGCCAAATTTGACTTTAGATCCGTCAGAACCAGCGGCTACAATTACGGCATTTATTGTACAAGTTAGCTTGGGTGATTTGCCTCATGGAAGTATTGGCTATCAATCCATCTACGTTGCTGGGTTGACTTTATTAGTTCTAACCTTAATCTTTAATATCCTAGGGATGTGGATTAAGAGCCAAATTCAGGAGAAAGAATAGTGGAGCAGTCAATGGTGCATACCCAAGCGGCTCGATTAACAAAGGAGCCTATGAGCGAAGTGGATATCGCAAGAAATTTGAAATGGCGTCGTGCGAAGAATTTTATGTTCGCTGTCGTTGGCCTTTTGACTTTGTTATTTGCGATTTGCACTTTGTTAGCTCTGTTTATTGATTTAGCAGTGACGGGTGTTCCTCGCATCAATGCTGAGTTTTTTACCAACTTCCCGTCGCGTTTTCCTGAAAAAGCAGGGATTCTATCCGCATGGGTGGGATCGTTGGCTGTTATGGTAACTACGGCATTTGTAGCGATTCCTATCGGTGTCGCTGCTGGAGTTTATTTGGAAGAATACGCGCCGAAAAACTTTTTCACTAAGATCATTGAATTAAATATTATTAATTTAGCTGGTGTTCCTTCGATCACGTTTGGTTTAATGGCGCTTGGTCTGTTTGTTTATAAATTAAAATTTGGCCAAAGTATTTTGACAGCTGGAATGACGTTAGGCCTATTAGTGCTACCCATCGTGATTGTGACGACTCGGGAAGCGATTCGTACGATTCCCAATTCTATTCGTGAAGCGTCGTATGGATTGGGTGCCAGTCACTGGCAAACTATTCAGCATCATGTCTTGCCGTATTCCAGCGGTGGTATTTTGACGGGCGTGATTATTTCGTTGTCCCGTGCGATTGGTGAAACCGCGCCTTTGATAACTATTGGAGCTTTAACATTTATCGCGTTTTTGCCAACGGCGCCGGTATCCAATGTATTTCCTTATGTAAGCTTTCAGTGGTTGCATGATGCATTTACAGTCATGCCCATTCAAATGTTTAACTGGGTGTCGCGTCCGCAAACAGAATTTCACGTTAACGCCGCTGCGACAGGTACAGTATTGTTAGTGATGACTTTGTTGATGAATGGAATTGCGATTTATATTCGCTATCGCTTTCGTCGTAGAATGAAATGGTAAAAGGATAATTATGGGTCCACAATTTGAAGTTCCAACAACATCGACGACTAAATTCAATTTGGGAGTTCAATCTGATTTTTTACGTTCCCAAGTTAAGAATTTGTCTTTCAGTTACAACCCTAAAGATAAAGTCGTTCTAAAAAATGTATCGCTTCCAATATTTGACAAAAAAGTAACGGCGTTGATTGGCCCTTCTGGGTGTGGCAAAACAACATTACTACGCTGTTTTAATCGTATGCATGATTTATACAACGAAGTTTCTTATGATGGTGAGATTCTACTTTATCCAGAATCTAAAAATATCTTAAGCCGCGATGTGGATCCAATGGAAGTTCGTATGCGTATTGGAATGGTTTTTCAAAAACCGAATCCATTTCCAAAAACAATATATGAAAATGTAGCTTATGGATTGCGAGTTCGTGGTATCAAGAAAAAATCCTACATGGATGAAAAAATTGAACTCAGCTTGCAGCAAGCGGGTTTATGGACGGAAGTAAAAGACCGCTTGCATGCTCAGGCCACTTCATTGTCCGGTGGTCAGCAGCAGCGTTTGTGTATCGCTCGCGCTTTGGTGACAGATCCAGAAATTCTACTTTTGGATGAACCGACTAGCGCCTTGGACCCTATTTCGACATCCCACATTGAAGAACTTATCGTAGAGCTAAAGAAAGACGTTACGATCTTGATAGTAACTCATAATTTGCACCAAGCGGCTCGTTGTTCTGATTATACGGCGTTTATGTACTTGGGCGATTTGATTGAGTATGGCCCTAGCAATTTGATTTTCACTAACCCTTCAGATAAACGAACTGAGAACTATATTACGGGTCGTTTTGGATAGACGTCAGCGAAAGCCCACTATTGCGGGCTTCCCAGACTTATCCACTTTTGAACTAATTTACGCGATGTTGGACTCAAAATTCCGTTTGGTGGCATCGGTGAGTTGGCATTGTTCATTCGCTCGACGATTTTGCTGTTGCGTTCTTTCGCGCGATCATAAGTCGAAATATCAAATCCTCCGGCTAAGTTTGCTGAACTATGGCAACTGACGCAGCTTTTTTTGAAGACGTTTACATCCGTAGCGCCCATCAAGTCGGTGTAAGTCACGTTGTCAGGTAAAACTACATTTTCATTCATTTGCTCATCTTCAGAGCATGAAATTTGCTTAGAAGTAAAATTCGCACGGTCTACCATCGCCGCATTTTTAAACTCGAATTGTATCGAGTTTGATTTGCTGAAATCAAGTGGCAAAATTTCTGAATTGGAATTTACCATGACGTTGATAGCGGTTTTTTCACAAACGACACTATCGATGATTCGGAAAATGGTACGATCGTTTTGCAGTACACCGTTAACATACATACCCAGGTCTTGGATTTGATACGCATATTTTGGGTACAGTGAGGCGGGCATGCCGCTATCGATATTGAAAACGGGGCGTTTAATAACAACATAGGGGTCTAGTGATTGAGCATAAGCAGTAGGGCGCGCTACCGTTAGAGTTTGAACTGTGTTGGCGTCAACGCGTTTTTTTATACTTAAACGTTGTTCCGTTTTTGTTATTGGTCGCTGTGAACGGAAAATCTGAATTTTAAATGTCACGTAAGGTTCATCGCCGGATACATCGGGTGTATACGTCCCATTGCGAAGTGCAAATGTGTACTGCCCTCCGCGTTTTAGTTCTTCGACAAGTGGTTCAAACGTTTTTGGATCCACGATAATGGCGTTAGTTGTTTGATTGCGTTGGATGCGTTGAAATGGATTTAGGAAATAAGTTTTTTCCTTTTGGACACCTTTATCCATGATGGGGTTACCTGCGGCGTCCACCAGTTTGTATGTCTCTACGCGAATATTGGCCGCTTCTTCATCTGTTAATTCAAAAGTCGATACTTTCTTAAGAGCCTGTTTTGTCCAACGATTGGTAGCGGTATTAAAAATAGGACGCTCATAAGGATTCAGGTTTTCTAGCGTCTGAAGATTTTCGATGTAAATACCAGTTCCTGGTTTTTCTTCAACATAATACTTCAGAACTTCGTTTCTTAAGAATTGCTTTTCAGCGTCCGTGAGATCTTCACCGGTATCTTTAAGAAAGGCGAGTGATAACGGAGTGACTTTAATTGGTTTCAATACGGCTTTCGTGTCACCGCCACCTTGATCTTCTTCACACGCTTCGTATTTAATTTGGGCTGCTGCGAATTGTTCTTTTAAAGGACCGATAATTGATTGATTTTGTGTGCCTGTAACGCCGGGTTGGTGATCGCTAACGGCGCGGTCACTGACACGGTGGTTTCCGGCAATTTCTTTATCCGAAAATTTTTCCCAAGCTGTTGATGTATTGAGGCTAGCGAAACCTGGGCCTTGTCCTAAACCATTATGACAAGTAACACATTTCTGGCTAAGAAATGCATAGTAACCATTTGGTTTCAAGAACTCGTTATAAAGAATACTTTCGCACGTATTTAGCTTGGCAGTTGGCGCTTCTGAGCTGCTTTCAAGTTCGTCCATTGCGACTACAAAAAAGTCGGAACCAGCACAATTTTGAAATGCAATGGCCAATATTGCGAGTGCGAAAAGTGAAAAAAGGAGTCTGCGATTCGTTTTCATATTAAGCTTTGGCCTTTAGGCGAACGACTTCGCCGGTTCGTTCCTGAGTTATTGTTGATGGTACGACTTCAGTTAGTCGACTGATTTGACCATGCAAGTTTAAATAGTTAGCTGTTACCGCCGCGGCTACGTAGTCGGTACGATCGCCGACCAATGTATTTTTATCTGTCGCTTGATCGTTCGTGTAGTGGCCAATTTGTGATTTCAAATTACTAGTCGTTGAAAAATCAACGCCTTCTGGAGTGTAAGCGATAATTAATTGCAATGAATTTGTAGTATCACCGCTCCATTGTGAAGTGATGTCATCCGATCTAATTGAAACACAGGATCCGTCCGTGTTTACAAAGATAAAAACAGATTTTTGTAATTGATGTGCAAGCTCGACAATACGTCCGATTTGTTGTCCTGCTTCAAAGTCACGTTGATTGGATTGTGTACGAGTGGAAGGATCATGATAGTCGTATCCGGGTAGGGCTAAATAGGTGTGCGACGAATAGCCCATCAAATTGCAGTACATGATTGCTGCCGTAGTTTGAAGGCTGGCGGAGTCTCTTGCGGGATCGGTTAACTTGTAAACATTTTTAGTCATCGCTGATTGGTAGGGATCCACCAAGGTTTTACCACTGACAGTTCCGCCGACTAGATCTTCCAATTTTTTACTAGCATCAATAATTTTATTTTTCTCTGGATTCAGTTTATCTGAGTTACGTGAATTCAACTGTAGCTCTGTCATTTTCGATAATACAGAGGCGACATTTCGTTTCTGATTTTGCGTAAAACGCGGTGTCGTATCTGTTCCGCTAACAGTGGACGCATACACCGCAGTTAACGACAGAGAGTCCTGCAGTTGTGCAACGCTAGCCACATTTAAACGGCTGGTCGGTTCCTGATCGTGGAATGAACGGATCGACGTCGATGTCGCATTCATTTGTAAATCAGAAAAGAATTCGCCTTTTTTGCCGGTTTTCTCTAGCACAGCTGAAAGATCAAACTGTGACCGCAAAGGAGGAATCCCATTTGTGTCAGGAGATGTCGATGTGCAAAGGATTGATCCCTTGGCTCTAGACGCCGCATCGGCGCTGAGAACGGATTTTAATCCTTCAAGCATACGTGATTTATCCATGAAATTTAAACCCAAGTAATTTTCAATAGTTGGTTTTTTTCCTAAACCTAAAAAGTCGTAGGTCGGTAGCATCGCACCCGCGGAATTTAGTGGAACTATATTGCCATGTATACCAGCGCCGCCAGATAGGTTAATGGTGATAAAAGGCATCCAGTTGGTTACAGTGTCAGCTTTCGCCGTCGAACTTGTGCCCAATAAATTTGCGATCAAGCTGGCGGTTGAGGGCATCCACACGCGTGTGGCCAATCCCGCAAATCCTGCACCCATCAATTCACGACGTGTGAATTTTTTTAATATTTCAGGATTGTCTGCATTTTGCAGTAAATACTTGTGCGTTTCTTTTTTCATTCTTCCCCCAACTCTTGTCCCCTAGAAATGACGGCTTACAAACTACTTGCTATAAACTGCTAGCTTCAGGCGATGCTAAAACAGTGGTGCAGATCATAATACCTAAATTAAGTGATTCTAACGAATTTGTTCCCACTACTTTGTCCGAGTTCGGCGAGCGCGAAGCTTCCGTCATTGATGCTTGGATAAAGTTCTTGAATGCGTCGGTTTCGGCTGTTGTTAGAGCGCGTCCCCACGCCTGAAGGGCAAAATTGTGAACTGAATTCATCCAATTATTTAACGGAATTTGATTTGGCTTTTGCGAAAACGTAACTCCTGAAAACAAGGATGAATTTAGTCCATCGGTTGTGACAAATGCGCGGCATATTTCACCGGCCAGAGACGTTTGAGACAGCATATTGATTGTGCTGACTTTCGTATAATCAGGGTCTTGCGCGAGTAAAGCTTTACGGCGTTTTTTCTCGGTGTTAATACTACTTAAGTTCGTGGCTGTTAAATTAGATGCTTTCATTCCCAAAATAGAGAGGTAGCTTTCCACTGCTTGGCGTACGTCCAAGTTTTCATCTTGGTCGTTAGCGACTTTGAATGTAGATAGATCATCACAGTTTTCTTCGCACTGGGTACTAAGCATTAATTGATCGGCCACAGGCTCTGAAAAATTAGAGCAGTTGTTAAAATTAAGAGAAATCACTAAAGTAATTAAGACCAGTTTAAAATATTTCACTAGTTACCTGCCGTTTTGTTGATCAAACCACAATCATTACTTACCACCATTTCTGCGACTAAATTTTTAACTTTGTAATTGATTTCAAACTGCTGGGTCCATTTTTTCAAAAGCTTTGGGTCTGCTGATAAATCTTTGTAGCAAACAGATTGAAAGATCTTCTTTGTCATGCATGATGAAAATGCTTGCGAGTCAGCAATCATTCGACCGAATTGATTCATACCGGACCCGCCGTCTTTATTGGGACCTCTCCAACCATAGGAATCCGATGCCAAGTTTGTGAAGTCATCTGTTTTAACCTCGGCGCCGTAGGTAAAACTGCCGTTGTTCATTTTGTTAACTACGCCTGTGTCACCATTGAAATTTGTTCCACCGAATGCAATCATGCGATTTTGCGATTGCAAATAACGGGTGAAATAATCACGACGTGATCTATCAGCATTAAAAAACATATTTACGTGGTTGATCAGAAGCAGTTCATTAGCACCGGTTTGAAGTTCCGCCGGAGCCCCGTTGGTTTTTAACTTCAGTAGAAGTTGTTCAGAAATAAACGATAGGTTTTTTCTGAATTCCAAATCGCAGATCAAAAAAGCTTGGGACATGGTGAATCTCATTGAATTTTTAGCTGACTCTGTAGTCTGTGCATCAATTTTTGTTTGATCCCATTTATCTAAACATGTTTGATTATATTTAGTGATATTTGCTGGCAAAGTTTTGTTAGCGAAAATATCATAAAGAATTGTCTTTTTGTCAGTGGCAACTTCGTCACGAGCGCTACCAATAGAAGTATCGGCTGTTAAAATGAAATAGTGTAAATTGTTTTTAACCGCTAACCATGCTGGTTTAGTATTCGCAGCGGAGTAGGCAGCGGCTGGGTTAACCAGAATTTGTTCTTTCAAATTAGCACGGGCAGCCAGTTCAGAAACTACATCGCGAAAACTTAAGCCCAATAGGACGCGATTAAACTTTTGCGCCATCGATAAGTAGGTGGTGTTGGGTGCCGCTACGCCAGCTGCATTTTTGATCAACAAGTTAGTGTTCATTGTTGAAATCATTTTTTCTTTTTTTTCGGCATAGGTTGTGCTGGTTTCAGCCGAGTATGTGCTTTTTAAAGGAAATGAGTAGTCAAGGTCGTAAGCCTGTGTCGTGTTGTTGACTAGGGTCGAGTTAGCGCCTTTGGATTTGAGTTCTGCTTCAAGTGGAGATTGATTGAAATCGACGTCAGTCCACACGGCGCGTGCATCGGCCAGCTGATTGGCAAAGCCACCGTATGCAAGACCGTTATTTCCTGTTGCCATATCTTGATAAAAAGCGGAGTAGTCCACTTTAGCAAACGCGCTACGTAGACCATCCATAACAGTGTGGCAGCTTTTACAATTGTTTACATAATTTGCGTTACTACCGCCAACGAAACGATCAACGTCACGTCCCACGAAGGCATCTGAAGCATTTGGGTTACCGATTTCGGGCATCGAACTGCATAAGAAATTTTTAACTACAAATTCAACGCCTCGACGATTGGTGCCGCCAGAAAACTGAGATTGCGCAAAATAATTTGTAGTTAAAACACCGGCTGGATCTGGATTTTCTTTTAGTTCAATACCTTGTTCAGAGATTTTGATGTTTTTCTCGATTTGTGTGATGGATTCCGCATTAATGGCTGCCACTTTCCCTGCATTGATTGTAGTCATAACATAAGGAGGCTTGCTGATTTTTTCGATGTTTTCGTGCAAATCCAAGATTTTGTCTTCGGCCTCCGTGGCTGGGTTTCTAGCATTGAATTCTAGATAGTTTTTGTAGTAAGTGATGTTTTTGATCTGGTAGTGATTTTTAGATGTCATAATTTCTCTAAAGTCTTCGTCATCGCGTATGATACCGATAATCATGGTAGCCATATCATTTAGATCAACGCCGACCGAGTTAGATTTATTAGAAAGGCGAAGTGCAAAATTGCGAGCTCTAACATTAGTAAAGGCCGGACTTTGAGTGGCTATTTTAGCGGCACCCACGAAGTTATTGTTTTTTATTTCTTTCGCCATTTGTTCAACGACAGGATCTTTTAACGAGATTTTTACCCCTGTTGTGCGCTCGTAGATTTTTTTGGCTAGGATTAGGTGCGATTTTAAGGCCTCTGTTACTTCCATTGTTTGCTGGGCTAGGGCCACCAGTGAAATTTGAAAAGATAAGAATATTACAGTTACTAACAGCTTCATTACTCCCCCGAGTCCTTACAGTTTATCGGACAGGCTAGGGGAAGATAAACGGATTCGTGAAGGAAATCTCAAAATAAGGCGACGTTAATTTGGACGTCTGCCACGTTACTTTTCAACTGTTCACTCGAGAAGAAATACAGCCTATGCCAGATTTATTTTTTTAAACTGTAACTTTTTGCTAACCCGCATTGGGCGGGAAACCTGTAGATTTATTCCGTTTCCTGGGCTAATTTCTTCAGGAATATCGAGGTTAATTTCTATGCAAATCAGTTATGTTTCAAGTCAGCCGGCGACCGCAGCGAATGGTCAACTCACACCTCATCAATGCCTAGAAAAATTGATGGAACGCAAAGAGATCGGTTTTTACAAATTGACAGAGATGAATCATCTTTGGAGTCAGACCGAACAAGTCGGTGAAACTTTTGCCAATAAATTCAAACATTTTGTTTGGGTTGGTATCGGTGGATCCAGCTTAGGTCCAAAAGCAATGGTCGAGGCATTGAAAGTCAATCATATTCAAGTCCTAGAAAATCCTGATATTCAAACTTTGTTGGCAACTAAGAAACGATTTTCTTCATTTAAAGATGTTGGTTTCGTGTTCGTATCTAAAAGTGGAACGACCATTGAAACACTGGCAACGATGGATTTCTTTGCGCAGGAATTAGCTGCTGAAAATTTACAGTTAAAAAACCAAACAGTAGTAATCACAGAACTTAAAGCAAGCAGTTTGTATGACTGGGCAAAAACAAATGGGGCTCCTATACTAGAGATTCCATTGAATGTGGGTGGTCGCTTCTCCGTGCTTAGTTCCATTGGTCAGTTGGTTATTAAACTTTGTAAGCTCAACTTAGCTGAATTCCGCCATGGTGCTGAATCAGCGTTGAAAACGGAATATAAAGAGCGAACATTGTTTCCAATGACTCAGTTTTTTATGGAGAGTTTTAAACGTAAAGACGTTTTGTCGTATTTCTGGTACTATTCCGATTCTACATTTCAGTTAGGTAAATGGTTAGAACAATTGTGGGCGGAATCATTAGCTAAAAAAGAGTCACCCTTATATGTGGCGACGGCCCCTATTATTAGTTTGGGGGCTAATGATCAGCATTCGATTTTGCAACAGATGATGGAAACTCAATTAGGCAAAACGGTTGTCGTACATCGTTTTAAATCGAGTGAAGAGAACGACTACCAACTAAAAGTAACTCAATTCCCAGAAACAAGTGTATTGAAAAACCGGCCGTTAAGCCATTTGCTAAAAACTGAAGCGCAAGCAATGACGGAGAGTCAAAAAGAAAGCAAACATCCAGTTTGTGAAATCAAGTTTGATAAAATGGACGAGTTTGCATTGGGGCAGTATTTTATGACATATCAATTGATCGTGGGTATGATGGGTGAATTCATGAAAATCAATGCGTTCAACCAGCCAGGTGTCGAGCTTGGCAAAATTATCACTAAGAAAATTTTAACTCAGTAATTATTTAAAAATTGAAAGAGGCATTTATGAAATTGAAATCTCCGTTCCAAAATAAAATCAAAATCTACACAGATGGGGCAGATAAAAAATCAATGCTGGAAATGGCTGCTAATCCTTATGTTCAAGGTTTGACAACAAATCCGTCGCTGATGAAAAAAGCTGGCATTACGAACTACACAGAGTTTTGCAAAGATATCCTGACTCATATAAAAGACAAACCCATCAGCTTTGAAGTGTTTGCTGATGATTTCAAAGAAATGCACCGCCAAGCTCAGATCATCTACAAGTGGGCCGAGAATGTTTACGTAAAAATTCCCATCATGAATTCTAAGGGAGAAAGTTCAATTCCTTTAATCAAAGAATTGTCAGCCCAGGGGATTAAACTAAACGTAACAGCACTATTTACATGGGACCAGATTCAAGAAACGGTGATGGCGGTTAAGCATGGTGCGCCTTCAATTGTTTCTGTGTTTGCGGGACGTATCGCTGATAGCGGCCGTAACCCAAATCCGTTGATGAGCGCTTCATCTGATTTCTGCCGTACGCACGGCGACCATATCGAACTTCTATGGGCATCGACTCGCGAAGTTTTTAACATCGTAGAGGCTGAACAAGCGGGTTGCCACATCATCACGGCACCACCGGACATCATCAAAAAAATAAATGGCTTCAACAAAAGCCCGTGGGATTTAAGCCTAGATACAATCAAAACATTCAAAGCCGATTCCGAAGCCGCCGGTTTCAGCATTTAAAAAAAAGAGCCACGTCGTGGCTTTTTGAAACCCAGCGCGTTAAGGGAAACATTTTATGAGTCCAACTTCTATAATTATGAATTTGCTATGGTTATTCTTCGGCGGGTGGACAACGGCACTGTCGTGGTTCACTTCGGCGTTCTTTATGCTGATTTCAATTGTTGGGATTCCTTGGGCTCGTGCTGCTTTTAATATTGGGCTGCTGAACTTCTGGCCATTTGGATCCGAAGTCGTGAATCGAAAAAAGCTAAGTGGTTCTGACATTGGAACGGGCGGTCTGGGAATGATCGGCAATATACTGTGGTTTGTTTTTTGTGGATGGTGGTTGGCTTTGATTCATATTTTCTGGGGGATTTTGCTAGGGATCACCATTATCGGTATTCCCTTTGCTGTTCAGCATTTCAAACTTGCTGGTATTTCGCTAGCGCCGATTGGTAAATCGATAGTTATGAAATAGCTAGCGCTTATATTTCGCTTTGATTGCGAAAAGTTCTTTAAGTATTCGAAACGCCTCTTTAAATATTTTAACTTTTGATCCAGGTGCATCGACCCATTCAACGAGTGGGTATTCGGTAATATTATTTTCGCCCACACGAAGCATGATTTCGATGTCAAAAATCCAGCCACTGATAAATGGTTCGGCAAATGCTTTTTCAGCCATATAACGACTCATGATTTTGGCGCCGCATTGGCTGTCGTAACTGCCAATATTTAGCAATAGATCTGCTACAGTAGCGAATAGGCGGCCTAAATAATGACGTAATGGTTTGCGAACGATCTGACTTCCCAAGCGTAAGATGCGGCTACCAAAAATAACTTCTTTTCGCGGGTAGAATAGTTCACGGAATTGTATCATGTTTTGGATTTCAAACAGCGGTGTCGCTAGATCCGCATCCCAGTAGCCGTACCAATCGTACAATGTCGGTACGACATTGCCTTCAATTCCGATGGCCATTTTTTTTTGGAAATCCACAGTCACAGTATTTTTGGCACTAGTCTTTGACGGGATATACTTTTTAGACCAGTGATAGGCATTGTATATAACGCCGGCTTTACCCGTATTGTTTGGGTTGTCGAAAACAAACCAATTCGCCTGCATCCCGTTTTTAGATATATAACTACGAATTAATTCTGAGGTGTTGTCTTTAGAGCCATCATTGGCGAATAGGAAGTCGATATTTTTAGTGTCCAGACGATCAAAGTATGTCTTGAATG
The DNA here is from genome assembly GCA_963932905.1 of uncultured Bdellovibrio sp. Lineage (GTDB taxonomy): Bacteria > Bdellovibrionota > Bdellovibrionia > Bdellovibrionales > Bdellovibrionaceae > UBA2316. The sequence goes on along the minus strand of CAWVRN010000004.1, from coordinate 141,515 downwards.
CTTCTAAATTGATGCGATCGGCTTCATTGTAACAAGGAATAATTAGTAATAATTGACTCATGAGTTATGTCGAAAGTATCAGCTAATACGTATGATAATCAAATAAAAATAAGTGTCGCAAAATATAGCAATGTTCTACAATGGAAGTCAGGTAAACTCAAGTAACGGTACGGTTTTGACGATGCTTTAACATGGCGAGCAGATCACTTTAAGGTATCAGCATCTTGATTCTAATTGTCGCCTTCGTAGTCTTGAGACAGTGCTACGCTTTTTAGATTGTAAAATTTTGCGAAGACAATGTTGCGGTAGTCCTCGGCATTAGTCCGAACGTCCTCGTAGTAAAACGTTGTGGGGAAGTAGGCCAGTGGGGTAAGTATCACGTCTTTTCCTTGGCCGGAAGACACTATAACCTGTCGTTTTTTTTCTGAGTCTAAATACTTTGGCAAGTTAACTAAGTCTTTCCATGCATAAAAATTATTAAATAAAATCAGCAGTGATATCGCAAAAACAAAATTTACCTTTTTTCCCGACGGTCGGTCTGACCATCGCTGTAAAAAGCCGAGTTTGTTTGCAAACAAAACAATCAAGAACGTTCCGTAGAGCAGAAAAAATAAATAAGTGTTGTTAAGCACTCGACGAGGAGGCAATCCCCCCATTGTCCAAACCGAAGGAACAAATGTCAGAGCGAAAATAGTAAGGCCGAATCCAACGAGCATGAGTTGACTTTGTTTTGTCTTCATTTTTTCTGATATGTTTTGATGGAACTCTTTTAAAGTCGGAAACACTGCAACCAGTGCGATTAGGCCGGCCAAACTAATATAGCGAACTGTTGTTTCAATGATCAATCCCCAGGGCTTAGCTAAAAGTAGCAAAATATCATGTCCCCCATGCAGCTCTTTACCGCGAATGGCATTTCCGGGTGCAAAATATAGAATCGTAAAACCAATCAGCGCCGCCAGAAATGGTATAATGAGACCACGTTCACAGCGATTAAAAATCAGTCTCTGGTAGACGAACGTGAAGAAAAGTGTGAATATCCACTGCACGGCCAGAGTTTCGTTTGAACCCGAGACTATAAAACTAGCCAATGTTACAAATACCACAGAAAGTGGGCGCATGGAACCGTTTGGCAAATGTAGGCCTCTTAGGTACAGACCTATAGAGACAAAAAGCAAACAGATTGGCAATAGATGCGACGACGTACCCGAAAACCAATAAAACGTGTCGGTCACTCGAGGCATTTTGTGGAAAAAAAGTGCAATTAAAATAATAGTCACGGGAAATGCCAGTGCAGAGTAGGACACATTTTTCGGTGATCGCCCCCCTATTTTAATGAGTGTGCGCACTAGGAAAAATAGGCTCAAGATGAAAACAAAGAATAGGGCGATCATCATCCACGGATATACGGCCGTGTTGCTGGTTAAGGTAAACGGATTAACCGCCATCATTAAATTTGAAAAATACCGCCCTGTCCACGTGTTGTAGTGATGAACTAAAAACTCCCAAGTTGTTTTGTCTTGGGCATAGTTATGGTAGAAAATGTCGTCAGCTAGGGGAGTCGTAAAGAAAAAGAAAACAAAAAATGGTGCTAACGACGCCATTGAGATCCAGAAGTAGAACTTTAATGTTTTCATAGGGACTACCTTGATATCGGATAGGGCAAAAATCAAATAAATTATTGCCTAGCGAAGAATAAAATACTTAAATGGCCAGATTGGAAATTTAACAAAGAGATTAAAAAATGGCTTTAAGTTTCGGTACCAGTGGTGTTAGAGGTTTAGTTACAGAATTTACAGATCAGCAAGTGTACTTGTTGGTTTCTGCGTTTTTAAAATACGCTGATACACTAAAAATTTCCAAATCTGTTTCGACCGGACGTGATTTACGCGACAGCAGTCCCAAAATGCTAGAGGCTGTTCATCATGCGATTGCTGATCATTCCAAAACTATATTAAGCTGTGGTGATGTGCCAACACCAAGTTTGGCTTTTTATTCTCAAGAAAAAACATCATTGGCTGTGATGGTCACGGGCAGTCATATTCCTGCAGATCGGAATGGTGTTAAGTTTTACTTAGAATCTGGTGAAACATTGAAACACGATGATTTGGCGATTTTCAATCAGTACCTGAAATTAAAAGAAGAAAACTACAAAACTGAATTGTTCGATTCTATAGGCAATTTTAAAGCGAAAACTACTCCGACTACTATTGATGTCACTGTGGAGTGTCAGGAACTTTTCATTAAGCGCTATGTCGATTTTTTCAAAGATATTAATTTAAGTTCCTACAAAGTTTTGTTTTATGAGCATTCGTCCGTGGCGCGTGATTTGGCGCCGGCAATTTTGGAAAAACTAGGCGCGACTGTAAAACGTTTGGGCCGCAGCGATGTGTTTATTCCAGTGGATACGGAAGCGGTAGATTCTTTGGCTCAATTTCAGAAATGGATGGATGAACACAAAGCCGATGCTTTGGTAAGCACTGATGGCGATGGCGATCGTCCTTTGGTTGTAGATAATCAGGGGCAGATCATTCAGGGTGATAAATTGGGTATGATCACTAGTTTGTATTTATCGATTCAAGCCGTAGCGCTGCCGATCAGCTGTAATTCTGGAGTTTCTGAATTGAAACAACTGAAGCAAACGGTTTTTACAAAAATCGGTTCCCCATTTGTCGTTGCGGCACTTGATGAACTCGCGAAAAAATATGATCAAGTGGCAGGCTTTGAAGCTAACGGTGGTTATATTTTAAAATCAAATATTTCTAAAAAAGATTCAGTTCTAAAATCATTACCGACGCGCGATTCGGTGCTACCGATCGTTGCATTGTTAGCGTTGGCCGCAAAAGAAAAAATGACTCCTTCTGAGTTGATTAATCAATTACCGCAAAAATACACGGCTAGTGTACTTGTTAAGAATTGCCCACTGGAAGTGAGCGCTAGAATTCTAGAGAAAGTTCAAGACAACAATAAAACCGTTATACAAGAAATCCTAGGCGGCGCAGCGCTTGTTGCGGGAGTGAATATGCTGGACGGAGTGCGCATTACTACAACCGATGACGAAGTCGTACATTTTAGACCATCGGGAAATGCTCCAGAATTTCGTTGCTACCTAGAGTCAAGTACTCAAAAAAAAGTCGATCAGATGGCGTCGGCAGCAAAAGAATTCATAGTTCGTTTGATCGAAACTCGTTAATGTTTGCTAACGAATTAGCATTTCTTTGATCAGCTTGCGGTTAAGTAGGATAAAGCCAACTAAATAAACTAGGGAAGTTAAAATTCTAATATTCAAATCAGGAACTAGTGCCAAAGTGACTATTGCCGTAGTTCCTGTGGCTAAGTATGAAAATGAAAATCTAAATTCTTTGATTAATGCTGGGCGGAAGAATGAGCAAACAATGTACGTCAGAAAATAGTCAAAAATCAATCGACCAGTCCAAACAGCCGCAGATCCTATTAATCCGAAACGTTCCGTGAAAAAATAAAATGCAATTAGAAACAGTGGCACTTCTAAGATTACGGTGTACACGGTCCAATGAACGTGTTTAGTCGCCTGCAGCCATCCGAATGGTATCCAGTTAAACGCATTAAACAAAATGCCAATGAGCATCCATTGCGCTAAAGGGTAGGATTGTTCAGAAAATTCGGGGCTGATCCATAACGAAATTAATTCACGAGCAAAAACAAAGGCGATTAAGCAGACGGGCCATATAAAAAGTCCCATAATTTGCCCGGCGTGACGGAAGTGTTGCTGAATATGTTCGTCTTTTTCGGCGGCGGCAAACTGAGGAAAAAATATACGAGTCACAGCGCTTGGTATCGCCCATAGACGAGAAGCCATTTCCATTGGGGTTGTATAGAAAGCTACGTTACTAAGTGCCGTAAAGCTACCGAGAAGAATTTTGTCAAAACTAGACATGATCGGAGATAGGACATTGGAAATCGTAATCCATACGCCATGGGACATAAGCATCTTAAAATGCTCATATGTTGAAGTGGGATTCCATTCCAGTTTGGGGAGCTTCCTTTTATAAAAATAGTGGCTTAAGCTGTAGACAATCAGGCGGCTGAAAACAATAGCGTTGCAGACAGATGTCATCGAAGGTTCTATTTTCCATGCCGCAAACGGCATGATGAAAAGAAAAATACCCGCTAAGGTTTGCAAAATATTAGCCGATGTAAAATCGTTGAAACCTTCTAAAATAGATCGATTCAGCGATGTCATTGTTACTAGTGGAATTCCAAAAGCTACGATATGTATAGAATTAATAAACTCGATGCGGTGTTCGGGACTGATCTTTAAGAATTCGTAAACAATAGCGGGCGCTGAAAAGAAAACTAAAATACTGAACAAGAAACTGAAAAAGAAAATTATGTACTGAGCCGATACGATAAATGAGAAGGAAGGTTCGGTTTGTGTTTTCGCTCTTTCGTAGGCGATGATTTTGGTCAATGTTCGTCCGATCCCTAGATCAAGAAAGCTAAAATAGCCAAACAACGCCCAAACCAAAGATAAAAAGGAAAAGCGTTCCTTTCCAAAATCGTGGATAAAGTGAGGGATAAATACCAAACCCAATGCGACTGGAAACAGCAGCGACAACAAGGAGAATAAAGAGTTTTTAGCAGAGTCTTTTCGCACTGAAAAAAAGTAACAAAACTCTTGGCATAAAGACAGTAGGCTAATATACCTGATGCGGGTGGTAAAAATGGATTTTCGAGATCAAATTTATGCTTCGTACGGAGTTTTTAAAGGCTGGAATGACCATGCCTTATCCGAGAGCTATCACGACCTCTACGCCGGAGAAATGCGACAGCACAACGTTGCAATGACCGGTACAATGCTGGAGATTGGTTTTGGCAGTGGGCATTTTTTAAAGTGGGCAAACGCTCAAGGGGTAAAAGTAGTGGGCGTGGAGGTGAACGATGCCTTCGTAAAACCGGCTCAAGAACAAGGTTTGGAAGTTTACCATTTGCCGCTGCAGCGCCTTGCTGAGCTTTCTTCATCCGTGAAAAAATTTGATACGATTGTTATTCTTGATGTTTTGGAACATTTGTATCCGGATGAAATTTTGAACCTTTTCCGTTCGATTTATCCATTACTTCAAGCGGGTGGAAAAGTGGTGTGTAGATTCCCAAATGGTTTAAGTCCGTTCGCGACCCAGACTCAGTGGGCAGATATGACTCATGTAACTGTGCTGACACCTGAACGCATGCGCCAGGTAGGTATTGCGACAGGATTTGAAGTGGTGCATTCCTGCAATTCCTATCGGAGTTTGAAGGTGGGAAAACGTTCGGTATTTGTAAAACGAGTATTGTATTCACTTAGAAATATTTTTGAAACGGTTTTAGGTATTTTCTATTTCGGCGGTCGGGTTCCTTTAGATCCAAATCTTTCCATCAGTTTAGTTAAAAAATGAAAATTTATTTTGATTGCACATTTACTTATCACAGCGGTTTGAACACGGGTATTCAACGTGTTGTACGAAACATTATTTCTCGGGATCATTTGTACAAAGAGAAATACGAAGTAGAAGCCGCGTCCGTTATTAGTTTTAACAATAATTATTATGAAATCGACCGTGCATTTGTGTTGGATTCAAAGCCTGTAACTGCATCGATAGGGCAACGGATAAAGACAGCTTTTGACCGAATTAGACAGGGAACGTTAAAACTGTTTGATTCTGACGGGATGCTGTTTGACTGGGTTGTAAGCACATTTGACGCTGTGGAATGGCTTTTGAAAAAGCTTTTTTGGGTGATTAAAACACTTCGAGTTTTTCGAACCGTTCGAGTGTCGGGAAATAAAAAAGTCAGATTTGAAAAACATGACAAATTGATTCTGGTCGATGCGTTTTGGACTTACGATATCGCTAAATCGATTGACAACACCAGGCTTCCTCGAGAACAGATTTATTCTTTGATTTATGATTTGATACCGGTAACTCATCCTGAGTTTGTGGAAGAGCTAACCCAACCTTTGTTCATGAAACGTTTGCCGGAACTGGCATTACGAGTGAAAAATTTTATCGGGATTTCAAATTCTGTGGCAACTGAACTGCGGGACTACCTAGATAGAGTACTGCCACACGGAAACTTCAACGTCGATTACTTCCTTTTAGGCTCTGATTTTCGTCCACCCAAAAAAAACGGAGTCATGCCAAAACGCGAGGGATTCGAAACCATTTTTGAAGGGGCCCCAATTTGGCTGGTTGTAGGTACAATTGAGCCGCGGAAAAATCACGCGTTTATTTTAGATGTTTTTGATCGAGTTTGGCGACAGGGAAGGCAAGATAAACTGGTAATAATAGGCCGTATCGGTTGGAAGTGTGACCATGTTATTGCTAGAATGCAACACCACCCTGAGCTGAATAAAAAGCTGTTTTTCTTTGCCGATGCGTCAGATGAAGAACTTTTGTTCGCCTATAAAAATGCACAAGGTTTGATATTTGCTTCTTATGTAGAAGGCTTTGGTTTGCCTATAGTTGAGGCTATGGCTAGTGGATTAAGGGTTTTCTGCAGCGAAATCCCTGTTTTTAGAGAAGTCGGTGCAGAATATCCTGAATATTTCTCGTTAGAGGATAAAAAGCCACTGGTTGATCTGATTTCCAATAACAAAAAAGATGTTCCACCGAAGCCTAAAAAGTGGATGACATGGGACGAATCAGCCGATATTTTCTTCGAGAAATTAAATAGTTAAATTCATACTTTAAGCGAGATACTATGTCAGACGTCACAGTTAAAAAGCCGATACTTTATGTCGAATGCACTCACACAATGATCAGTGGTCTTAACACTGGGATTCAACGTGTCGTTAAAGAAGTTATTCACTACTTGCCCCAAATTGTGGACCCGACTCAATACGAAATTAAAACGATAGTTTTTGAGAGAGGTCGGTTTGTAGAGCAAGCATTTATTCCAAGTCAACCGGCGCGTCCTTCTACATTACAAGAAAACATACTTTACGCTGGGAAAATCGTGTTTTTAAAAACTAGGCACTTTGTTGGTTTTTTTCTTCCGGAAGGAAAACTGAAATTTTTCGTAACGGGGCCAAGATACAACCCTCGCACCTTAGCTCATGTGGTTGGAAAATATATGTTTAATCCGACTTTGAATGTAGTTTGGCGCGTTCGCAAAGCTCTTAAAATAGAAAAGGTGAATATTTTAACTAGACCAAAGCTAGAGTTTAAAGAAAGCGATATTCTATTACTTCTAGATTCGTCTTGGTATGTGAAATTTTGGCCAGAGATCGAACGATTCAAAGATAGCAAGGGAAAAGTCTGTAACGTTGTTTATGACCTAATCCCAATCACGCATCCTCAGTTTTGCGATGATTTCCTTGTTGATGTATTTAAAAAATATTTTGATAAAGCAGTAAAACATGTCGACAAATTTGTATGTATATCTGAAACGGTGGCTAATGATTTAAAAGCGTTTTTAACACCTAGAATTTTAAATCACTCGGCGATGCCTGAAATTGGTTTCTTTCATTTGGGTAGCAACTTTAGAATCAAAGAAGTTGATGAAACTAAAGTAGACGTAGCCGTAATAAATGCGTATCGAAAAACGGAAAAGATGTGTTTGATTGTTTGTACTGTTGAACCAAGAAAGAATCATGAATATTTGTTAAATGCGTTTGATAAACTATGGGCCAATGGATTTGATGGTAGTTTGTGTATTATTGGGCGCATTGGTTGGAAAGTTGATGATCTTTTAAATCGCATCTTATCACATCCAATGATGGGCAAAAAAATGTTTATGTTTAATGATGCATCCGATATGGACGTCGCTTATGCCTATCGTAATTCAAAACTACTTTTGTTTCCTTCCATCGTTGAAGGGTTTGGGTTGCCAATTATAGAAGGCCTGCAGTGGGGATTACCTGTTTTTGTCAGCGATACGCCTATTCATCGCGAAGTGGGTGGAACATTAGTTAAGTATTTCGACATAAAACGTCCGGAAGATTTAGTAACCTACTTATCAAATTTTGATTTTAATTCTAAACAAGTTGAAAAAGCTAATGTGAAAGTTCCAACCTGGAAAGAAAGTGCGCAATGGCTTTGGAACGAACTAATAAAACGAGGAGGCGTAAATGCTTAATATCGTAGTGCCCATGGCTGGTCGAGGTAGTCGTTTCGCGGTGGCTGGATATAAAAAACCGAAGCCAATGATTGATGTGAAAAATAAGCCGATGATTCAAGTTGTGGTTGAAAATTTAAAACCAAGTGAAGAGCATAGATTTATTTTCCTTTGTCAGAAGGATCATATGCAAGAGTACAATCTGAGTCAGTTTTTAAAATCGCTGGGTTCTAATTATGAAGTTGTTCCTGTGGACGGTGTTACGGAAGGTGCTGCTTGCACAGTAATGTTAGCAGAAAAGTTTATTAACAATTCTGATGAGCTTATGATTGCCAATTCTGATCAGTATGTGGATTTTAAAATAGATGAATATTTGAAGGATAACCGTAATGGAAAATACGACGGCTATATTATGACTATGAAAGCCGATGATCCTAAATGGTCTTTCATTGGTTTCGATAGCAACGGGAGCATTAATCAAGTCATTGAAAAGAAAGTAATCTCCGATGAGGCGACTGTCGGAATCTATAATTTTAAAAAGGGTAGTGACTTCGTAAGTTACGCAAAAAAAATGATTGAACTTAACGATCGTACTAACAACGAATTTTACGTAGCTCCTGTTTATAACTACATGGTTAAAGATGGGAAAAAGCTGGGGTATTTTAATGTAGGATCAGAATTTGACGGAATGTATGGCTTAGGTATCCCGTCCGACCTTGAAAAGTTTTTAGCCCACCCAATTTCTCAGAGAATATAGAATGAATTTTAGTTTGGTGATTCCCCTTTATAACGAGGAAAAGAACATTCGTTTTTTAATCGACGAGATCGATAAAAGTCGTTTGGTAGACCAAGGAATGAGTGAGGTTGTTTTAATAAACAATGGTTCTCATGATAACAGCCAGACAATTTTGGAAGAATTAGCTCAAACGCGTAACTGGATGTCGGTCGTGAATTTAAAAAATAATTTAAATTACGGCGGTGGAATTCAGTATGGCATTGGGATAGCAAAAAACGATGTTGTAAGTTTTATTCCAGGAGATTTGCAAGTTTCTATCGAAGATCTTTCTAGAATTTGGGATGAATATCAAAAACAATCTAAACTCATCCCTAGTAGTAATTTTATGGTTAAAGGTAACCGGATTCAGAGAATGGACAAATGGAGTACTAAGTTTGTTAGTTACGTTTATACATTTTTGAGTAATTTAATTTTGAATTTAAAAACTTCGGATGTAAATGCACTTCCGAAAATGTTTTCTAGAAAACTCGTAGCCCTAGTAAAGGGTGAAAAACAAATTACATTTGTTTGGGATTCGCAGTTGATCTATACCGCTCGCAGAAATGATTGGTCGATCATCGAAATACCAGTGTCATTCCACGCTCGTCGCGAAGGGATAAGTAGTTGGTCGGGTAAACGTTTGAAAATATATTTTTTAACAATCAGAAAAATGTTTTATATCCGGAGTTTAAGATGATTGAAATGATAGCGCATCGCGGTTTCTGGAAAGAAAAGCATGAGCAAAACACAATGGTGTCTTTTACTCAGTGTTTTGAAAAGAAATACGGGATTGAAACAGATATTCGCGATTTTAACGGAAAAGTGATCATTTCTCATGACCCCTATGTAGGCCAAACACCGATTTACTTTGAAGATGTTTTGAAAAATTATAAAAGTTATAACAGCCACGTTACTCTGGCTTTGAATGTTAAGACGGATGGCATTAGTGATAAGGTAAAAGAACTCCTCCATAGATTTCAAATCAAAAACTACTTTGTTTTTGATGCCTCGGTGCCAGAGTTATTGAGGTATCGAAACAACGAATTGGTCTATTTTTCAAGACATAGTGAATATGAAGAAAGTCCCAATTTGTACGACAGAGCAGCAGGTATTTGGTTGGATCAATTCAAAGAAATGTGGTTTCAAGAATCCACAATATCTGAACATTTAAAGGCCGGAAAAAAAGTGTGTGTCGTTTCATCGGAACTACATAAACGCGAGCATAAAAAATGTTGGGATTTTTTAAGACTTTTTAAAGATAATTCAAAAGTTAGTTTATGCACTGATTTTCCAGATCAAGCGAAGGAAGCAATATATGGATAAGGTAAAGGCAGTACTTTTCGATATGGACGGAGTGTTAATCGAAGCGAAAGATTGGCATTACGAGGCCCTAAATAAAGCATTAGGGCATTTTGGTTTTACGATCAGTCGTTATGATCACTTAATTACCTACGATGGTCTTCCGACAAAAACAAAATTAGAAATGCTTTCATTGGAACGCGGACTTCCGCGCGCACTACATAAATTTATCAACGAACTTAAGCAGCAATACACAATGGAAATTATTTTTTCTAAGTGTAAGCCGATATTTCAACACCAGTATTTGCTTTCACAGCTTAAGCAATCTGGTTATAAGATTGCTGTTTGCTCGAACTCTATACGCGACACTATCGATTTGATGATGGAAAAAGCCGGTTTAGCTCCGTTCTTAGATGCCGTTTTATCTAATCAAGATGTGGCTAAGCCGAAACCAGATCCTGAAATTTATACCAAGGCCATTCAGAAATTCAGTTTAAATCCAAAAGAATGTGTGATCGTTGAAGATAACCAAAACGGATTAAAAGCGGCTTATGCTGCTGGCGGCAATGTACTTCGTGTAGAAACAACAAAAGACGTAAGCTACGAAAGTGTTTTTGGTTTTATTAGCCAAGTGGAAAAAGGAAACGTAAAACATGCTTAATATATTAATTCCTATGGCCGGTGAGTCTAAGTTTTTCTCAGATACTTTGTTTCCAAAACCATTATTTGAAATCAAAACGCACCCGATGGTTCGCTATCCAATCCACTTTTTTAGCCAGTTAAAAGGAGAGAAGAAGTTTTTGTTTATCGTAAATCAACAAGACTGCGATAAATATCATTTGGATAAAACTTTGAAATTGTTGGCTCCGGAAAGTGAAGTGGTAGTTCAATCAGGGCCGTCATCAGGTGCCGCTTGTAGTTGTCTGCTGGCAATCGAGCATTTTAACACTAAAGATCCGCTTATCATTTCTAATTTTGACCATTACTTCGATATCTCCGTTGAGGAGTTATTTAAGCCACTTATGGAAAGTAATGCTGACGGTGGATTAATTTGTTTTGATTCGGTTCATCCTCAATGGTCTTTTGCGAAAACTAATTCAGATGGTTTTGTTAATCAAACGGCTGAGAAAATGCCAATCAGTCGAAATGCGATTGCCGGAACGTATTATTTTAAACATGGTGAAGACTTTGCGCGTGCGGCGATGAAAATGATTTTAAAAGATTCTAACGTAAATGGATTTTATTATAACTCCCAAGTTTTTAACGAATTGATTCTGGAAGGTAAGAAAATTCAAATGCAGAAAATACCTGCACAAAGTTACCATTCTTTTTATTCAATCGAACGGATCAAAGAATTCGAATCTCATCATTCAAGCGTGATTTAGTCTGTGAAATCGTCCACGTTTAAAACTGTATATCTTAAACTTCTAAAGCATAAACGTGGATTGTTTTTCGCCTTTTGTTGCCTCTATTTCCTACTAACATACAAAGACTTTACTTCGGTGGCCCCGCTTAAGGATGGCGATAAAGTCGTTAATAGCAATTTGATTGTAAGCCATCAGATTTGGCTTGGGTTTTGGTTTATAGTCTTTGTAATAGGTTATTTGAATCGGCTAAAAACTTTGCATCGAGTCTCGATGTTTGTTTTGTTTCCCTCTATTCTTTACGGAATTCGATTAACTCAATCTTATCTTTTTCAAGATGATTGGTACCACACTTTAGCGATTACACGACTTAATTGGGATGGGCTTTGGATTCCGTTTGTAGATCACGTGACACCGATTTGGCGCCTTATTCAATGGTCTCTGATCAATATCTTCGGCGGTCTGAACTACATGAGTGTGCTTCCTTATTTTGGCGTCTTGGGGATGGCGGCACTTGCAGAAATTTTATTCCGTATTTTATATAAAAAAGCTAAAGGCATTGCATTCTTAACCTCTTTGGCTTTTCTGACATTTCCTGGGTATTCGTCCATATTGTTTTGGATAAGTACGGATGCGATAACATTTAGTGCTATCTTTGGGCTTTTAGGTTTATGGGTTCAAAGTCGAATCAATGAGCAAAATCGAAACAAGTCACTTTTTTGGATGGTTGGTCTGTTTACCCTGAGCCATCTTACGTGGACAACGGGTTTAGTATTTCCTATTTTTTCTGTTGGTTGGTTTGTGTTGCGTGATTTTGATTGGAAACAAAAAACGAAAATTATTCGTCATTCTCACTGGCCAGTTATTGTTCCAGGCGTTTTAACGTTGTTAATATTTTACTTTATCCGGAAGGTAGTATTTTCCGTATACACAGAAGACGTTGTTACAAACCTACTTTGGGTGGCCAATGGCACACGTCACGGTCATGAGCCCAATATACTACGACCACTACTGTGGCCGGTTGTTGCTATTTTTGATGGAATCATAGTTAGGGGTATTTTTGGAAAAATATACGGAAATACTTATTTTATAGAACCGCTTCTACGTGGGATTATTTTTGCGTGCGTTTTTATTTTTGCTAACAGAAAAAACGAGCGCATCATTAAAAACCATCTCATGACATTTTGTTTTTTGTTTATAAGTTTTGCGGTTGTATTTTTGGGTCGTGGTATTGGACCGGTTGGGCACAAAACTCCTCAAGGTTATGTTGATTTTGCGATTGCAAACGATTGGTATCGTATCTCGGGCTTAGCAGGTGCTTTATTTTTGTGGGGATTGGGATTCAGAGAATACACTAAATGCACACGTCGTTATATAAAACTAGTTATTTGTTTTGTCGTTTTACCTTTATTTTTAGGCATGTATGGTATCACAGGGCAATTTAGAGATCATTTTATTAGAATACTTAGCAGTGATGTGAGCAAACATTACGAGGAAGCGAAATGTTTGGATCGCGTAAATTTAACTGCTAAGGGTTGGTACTTCGCTTCCGAGTTTATAATGGCTCCTATGTTTAGATCTAATCCGGGAAATTATTGGTTGTCGTACGAACCAAGTTGGTTTGATTTAAAGATTAGCTATATTTCCTTGTCAAACAATCGCAGTAGTGTTTTTAGCTCTGACACATACACTAGTGTTTATAGTGCGATTAAATCCGAATGCGCAAATTTTATCGAACAACATAGAAAATACACTTTAAGATCTGATTTCCCGGGACTGGAATGGGATAGTTCTGCAGCGAAAATAAAACATACTATTGAGAAAATTGGTTCAGATTTAGAAATTGTTTTTGATAAAGTTCCGGTCTCGGGCAAAGATGTTCGTCTTTTTAGTTTGTTGGTTTTTAAATTCAAGGTAGTGGAAAACTCGCGCTTGGAAAAGGTATTCATTAACGGCAGTGAGTTTCCGACTAGTTTTGTTGTGACCGACTTGCAAGCGGGTGGCGAGTTGAATATCACTGTCGACAACAGAGCATTATTGGAATTGGAAAATCCAGAAACTGAACTTAAAATTCTTTTTTCTGGGATGAAAGCTGAATTGCTAGAGGCTAAGGCGGTGGCCTTGCCGAAAAGTATTTATTATTTAAATTCGTTTAAGTAGACTTGTGTGCCTTCTCTTGCAGGGCCGTCAAAAATTACTTTTTTATTTTCAAAAACAATACAACGTTTGCAAAATCTTTCTACCTGTTCAGGAGAATGGGTGACAAGGATGATGGATTTACCCGCGTGGTATAATTCATCAATTTTGGCTAAGCATTTTCTTTGGAAGCCCATATCGCCGACAGCTAGGATTTCATCAAATAACAAGATAGACGCATCTAAATGGGCAGCAATTGCAAAACCTAAGCGTACTAGCATTCCAGAAGAATAGTTACGTACGGGCATGTGGATTTTCTCGCCAAGCTCAGAAAACTCGATGATTCTATCTACGTCGTCCATCATTTTTTTTCGGCTGAAACCCAAAATTGCGGCATTCAAAAATACATTTTCGTAACCAGATAATTCTTCAGAAAATCCCGCACCAAGTTCCAACAAGGGAGCGATTTTTCCGTTAATTTTTACTTCGCCACTAGTGGGTGAATAAATACCCGTAATGATTTTGAGCAGCGTGCTTTTACCGACGCCATTGCGCCCCATGATGCCTACAAACTCACCAGGATTGATTGTCAGATTCACGCCTTCGAGAACGTCGATTTGGCGATATTTAGATTTTTCAAATTGCAGTTTGCTCAGTTTATTTAAAATAGTTTTAATCGAATTGGGTTTATTCTCCCAATACTTAAACGACTTCGAAACATTGATTAATTGAATGGCAGGTTGGCTCATAATGACTCGATAACTGTATCTTGTTTATATTTTAGAACGAAATAAGAGGAGAAAAAAATAATCAGTGTCCAAATCAACGAGTGCAGATACTGAAACGAACTCGGAGCCTGGCCATAAATAAATATATCGTGAATTCCTGAAAAAATCGCGGATAGAGGATTTAGCACCACCAGGAAATTCAAATTTGCAGGGACCATTTTTGATTCGTAGATAATGGGAGTAAGGTAGAACCAGATTTGTAGTAGAATCTGAAGGGCATGCCTTAAATCGCGAAATGATACGAAATATAGACCTAAAATTATGGCAAGAGAGTATCCCTGAATGAAAAGCAAAAATAGAAAATAAGGGAAAGCTAACATGCTTAGTCCTATAGGCGCTTGTGTCGCAATCGCCACACCCAAAATAACAGGAATCGAGAAGGCAAAGTTAATGAACGCCGTAATGCAGTCAGAGAACGCAATAGCGTGCAGCGGTAGCGGGATTTTGTTCAAAAGACTAGCATTGGCTACTAGTGATTCCAGTCCAGAATTTAGGCATCCGACAAAGAAACCCCAAGGCATTAAACCTAATAGCAAAAACAAAATGTAGTTAGGTACTTGTACCTTCATGATAAATTGGAAAACAACGTAGTATATAAGGGCGGTTATTAGGGGCGCCAGAAGCGTCCAAAAGATCCCTAAAAAGGATTTTCGATATTTTAGTTTCAAATTCCGCCGAACGAGGTTGAAAACTAAGAATTTGTGATATGGGCAGAACATGTCTATTACTCGGTTAACGCGCATAACTCAGTATTACAGTGTTCCGTAGCTAAGTTCAAGCGCTGTTAAACTGTGTGGTATTGATCAAAAGAGTCAAAAATAACTCTTGCAAAGTCGGGCAATAATTCATACTTTCTGAACACTTAAGGGGTTTTATGAAAAGAGCTTTGATTACCGGAATTACCGGTCAAGATGGATCGTATTTAGCGGAATTGCTATTACAAAAAGGTTATAAAGTTTACGGATTAACTCGTCGTTCAAGTACAAATGTTACTTCACGTATCGAGAATATTCTTACTCAAGTTGAATTGCTGCCTGGTGACTTGTTAGATCAAACATCTCTACAAGAAGCAGTAGAGCAAGCTAATCCAGATGAGGTCTACAATTTAGCAGCACAAAGCTTTGTGCAAACTTCTTGGAATCAACCAGTTCTAACTTCTGAATTTACAGCGACTGGCGTAACACGCGTATTAGAAGCGGTAAAAAAAGTAAAACCTAAAGCACGTTTCTACCAAGCGAGCTCAAGTGAAATGTATGGTAAAGTACAGGCTGTTCCGCAAACAGAAGATACACCATTCTATCCACGTTCACCTTACGGCGTAGCAAAACTATACGGTCACTGGATTACAGTGAACTATCGTGAATCTTTTGGTATGCATGCATCTAGCGGTATTTTGTTTAATCACGAATCTCCACGTCGTGGATTAGAATTCGTTACAAGAAAAATCACATATCACGTAGCTATGATTAAGCACGGGATGGCGACTGAACTTCGTTTAGGTAACCTAGATGCAAAACGCGACTGGGGTTTTGCCGGCGATTACGTCGAAGCAATGTGGTTAATGTTACAACAAGATAAACCAGATGATTATGTTATCGCGACTAATGAAACTCACACAGTAAAAGAGTTCGTTGAGTTAGCTTTTGCTCGTGCTGATTTAGATTGGAAAAAATACGTAAAAATTGATGAAAAGTTTTACCGTCCTGCTGAAGTTGATTTGTTAATCGGTGGTTATGATAAGGCTAAGAAACACCTAGGTTGGGAACCAAAAACGAGTTTCAATACACTTGTAAACATGATGGTTGATTCTGATCTAGAACTCGCAAAAAGATTAAAGAAATAATTAAATGAAAAAGGTCTTTGTCACTGGATCCACTGGTTTTTTAGGCAGTCATCTAGTGACTCTGCTTAAGCAGAATTCGGACCTTTTTCAAGTTCATGAGTTCACGGGTGAAATAATAAATAACTCTGAACTCACTACCTCTATACAATCCTTTGTTCCTGATGTTGTGATTCATTTGGCTGGCATGAGCCACGTTATGGAATGTGAAGCAGATCCTGGAAAAGCATTACAAGTAAACTGCCTAGGTACCGAGAATTTGGTATTTGCACTTAGGAATATTAACTTTGCTGGGAACTTGTATTTTTCAAGTACGGCTCAAGTCTACAAATCGGTTCAAAAAAATGATCGTGTCAGTTTTGATCATCAATCTGTTATTGAGCCGCAAAACACATATGCGTTCACAAAGTTATTGGCGGAGAAAACTCTCGAAGGGTATTCACAGATTTCTTCAGCGCACGTGACGATATTAAGACTGTTTAATCATACACACAAGTCACAATCGAATCGTTTCTTCCTGCCATCGGTTTATAACCAAATTCTAAACGCAAAAGACGGGGATACCATAAAATTAGGTAACCTAGATATCTATCGTGATTTTAGTTTGGTGTCGGATCTTATGGAGTTTTTCCTGGCCGACCTAAAAAGTAATTCACGTGGTAAATTCGAAGTTTTGAATTTATCGAGTGGTGTGGGAAGAAATCTAAGGTCATTAGTAAATTTGTTTTCTGAAAAGTTAAATAAAAAAGTCAAAATTGAAACTGATCCAGCTTTAGTAAGAAGTGGTGAACCGACTCATATTATCGGTTCTTTCAGTTCTTCTTATAAAAATAAAAAATCAGATGCGGAGTTTGTAGACGCATTTTTAAAGGGTATTTAATGTTTGGCAAAATCAAATCGCTTATAGTCAGATCGCTTAAGAAACTATTACCCAAACGGATATATTTCCGTATTAGAAATTTCTATCAATTGACAGCTTTTGATCCCGCCGATCTGCGAGCACTTCTTGAACTTAACCGGCGTAATTATAGTCGCTTTGATGATGTTATGGAAGGTTTTGAACGCACCAAGCAACGCACAATTATAATGGATGGTAAGCTAAATTACCTTCTGTACGGTAAGGCGACTGATCATTCTGGAACAGTTGATCAAGGGTTGATTAAAAATTCGGTTTCAAAAGAAAAGCTGGATCATCTTGTGTCTTTTACAACTTTTTTGAGAGGCAGTGTTGAGAGTTTGAGAACTCGTTATCACCATCGCCTGGAGTATATGGTTGAACATGGGTTTTTTCATTCTGGTGAATTTGTTGGTAAATCATATGTTGATTTGGGGGCCGGAAATGGCTACGTGACTGAAATGTTTCAAAAGAAACTAAATTTTGGTTCAGTTTGTGGTGTAGACTCGTTTTGCACTTTTTTTGAACCAGAAGGGTTAAGAGGTAATAGATATATTCAGGCTGATGTAATGAGCTTTACTTCTATGACTACCGAAAAATTTGATTTTATTACGGCAATCCATTTGGTTGAGCATTTGCAAGTTATTGATCAATATTATTTTTTTAAAAAGCTTAAAGATATGCTAAATGCTAACGGAGTAGCTTTTATAGAGATGCCAAATACATTGAACTTCAGGACATTAGCCGATTTGTTTTGGGCAGATGAACAGCATATTCGACCTTACCCTTTATCTGCCATTAGAGCACTTGTTGAATCCCTGGGTTTTGAATCGTTTTTTGGAGTGTTTGATTCGAACAATACAGCGATTGCTGTTGATGATTACACTTCTAGAAATGAGTTTTTCACTAATGAATATCAAGACTTATTTATTATACTAAGAAAAAAATGAAAAAGAAAATTGTTGTCGATGTTGCGAATTTAACGATTTCTGATACCCATCTTAAAAAAACGGGTATTCAGGAAGTTATTCACCAAGTTTTATTGAGCGTCGTTCGAAATCGAAAAAAGTTTCCGGATAAAGAAATTATCTTGCTTCCTTTTTTGCCAGAAGGAGTTAAAGGTTCTAGTCATAAGATTTTCTTAAGAAATCCAAAGAACATATTGAAATCTATAGAAGAATCAATTGGTCTAACATCCGTGGAAATTTGGGGGTTTGATTTTTCGAAATATGACTATGATATGTCTGATGATGCTATTCATCAGATACTTGATTCGTCAGATCACTTTCATATTCAAAGTCTTTTCGGATGTGACGAGATTCTAAATCGAAAAAGTAGTGTGACTAAATCTATTACTCTTTATGATATTACGCCAACTCTGTTGCCCGAATATGCGAATACGGGAGTTGCCGATTGGTTTAACAATCACTATCTGCCATTTGTAAGTCGTTTCAACCATGTAATATCAATTTCTCGGCATTGCTTACTAGATATCTATGATTATGGCTTTTCTGGTTCAAAACAAAAATTAAGTTATTTGCAGCTACCAACCTACAAAATGGCTGATGGTTTTCACGCGAATTCTTCAGCGCGAAAACCGGTTAATTTGGATAAATATTTTATAGTGGTTGGATCAGTTGAACCCAGAAAAAATATCGTAAAGCTCTTGGAAGGTTTCAAAGTTTTTAGCCAACTTCATCCTGAATATAAACTAGTTTTTGTTGGAGGAAGTGGCTGGAAGAGCGATATCATTTTCGAAAAGCATTGTAATGATCCCCAATTAAAGAATCGGTTACATTTTACCGGATATTTAAGTGATGAGGATATGTACGCTGCTATCAGAGATTCCCAAGGTCTGTGTATGATCTCTTGCTATGAGGGCTACGGACTTCCATTGGCACTGGCACGCTCTCTAGGCAAAGTATCCTTAAGTAATTGGGGTAGTAGTTTGCCTGAAGCCTCTTGCTATTCCTCTGTGTATGTTGAGTCTTGGGATGAGTATTCAATAGCGTCCGGAATGCAAGAAATGATAGAAAGGAAAAACTTATCTTTGGTTCAAGATAGTTATGACTGGGATTCGTATACTTGCAAACTTATCGAAATGATTTCGGGGTAGGAAATGGATTTATTTGATTTAAGTAAAATGACTAAAGGATGGTTCGTCGGAGATTTCGAGCCCAACGTTATCTCCTCAAAAGAATTTGAGGTCGCGGTAAAAGAATATAAAAAAGGTGATTCGGAATCAAAACACCATCATAAAATATCCACGGAAATTACTGTTATCGCAAAAGGCAAAGTCAGAATGTTTAACAGTGTTTACGAATCAGGCGCAATTATAGTTATTAAACCTAACGAATCTACTGCATTTGAGGCACTTGAAGACACGATCACTGTTGTAGTGAAGGTCCCAAGCTCAAAAAATGACAAATACCCGGGTTAAAGTATTCTGGCTAAAACTTCTCTCCGCAAACAGTTAGGTCTCTTAGTCTGAAGGAAAAGTATCTCGCATCTGAAGCATCGAGCTGAATTGGTTCTGTTTCGGTTTTGAAACTTAGTCGCGTTCCCTCTTTTTTAACCAAGATATCCAGGGTGACGTCAAAGTTGTTCTCTTTATTGAAATCGTAGGATTTGGTAGCTACAGATGCATCAGTCGTTGTCATTGTAACTATCGATGGTTTACTTGCTTGCAGATTAAACTTAACTATGCACCGAGTTGTTTTGTTTGAAAACGGTTTTAAAATAAATGACGAATCGTTTGATCTCGACCACATCCATTTTGCGGGGCCGTCAGTTTCGGGGGGATACCAGTTATTATTAAAAATAGGCAAAAGGGTTTCTGTTCCCGATAATCCTTTGTAGTTTTCAAAAGAATAATAAGAGTATCGTTTGTCTGGACTAATTAGAGGGGCATCGGGAATTAACTTGTTTAGCTTCCCCTCAAGGTCTGCCCCATTGTCTCGTAGTCCCAGTCTGTCAATTAAGACACCCGAAAAAGGAAAGTCCGTTAAAACTGCTATTTGTTTTTCGATTGGATATGCTGATAGAGCAGACATCCATGCGTCACCATCTCTATATCCCATTTGACCATAACTCCATTTGATTTTTTCTGTATGTAGGTACGGTCGCACTAGAGCATAATACCCTTCTTTGAAAAGTATCTGGCTTTCTGGGTAGCGCACATATGGCAATTGATAAATCATTGCTTGAGAAGGGACTGTTTTTTCTAAGTTTTTGAAAAAAGAGTCGTTGCTGTCAAACATTGAATAGGCATGAACAATTCCGGGTGCGTGTTGTGGACTTACTTGGTCCCAGTAGGAAAATATAAACAATAGGGGGACGGCTATGTACCTGAGGCTAATCAACGAAAATAGTTTCAAATTAATTTTATTAATTATCTTATCAACGAGAACGCAAAAGTAAACGATAGAGTAAAAAGCAATAAATGTACTAATTCGGTTCATTCCCCGGAACTGTGGAGTAACGAACATAGAAAATAAAACTCCGGCTCCTCCCACCGTCGCAAAAAGAACGCCAAGAAAATTCAATCTTGAAGTAATATAAGTTTTAGGGTCAATCGGCCTGATATCCAGAATCATCAAAAGTAAACCCAGAAAACCAATGACTCCAAACATGCCGAGGCTTGATCCAGCATTTTCGTTAACATTGGGAGCCATGCTTGAGTAGCTGCGATTTATTTTTGCAAATGCTCCGAGTCGGTGTCCCTGCATTGGTAGAACTAGCTGCGCAATCTTTAAACCAAAAACTTCTGATTCCATAAAAATACGTTGTCCGACCGTTGGATTTTTTCCATTTTCCATCTGCCAAACAATATTTGGTGATATGCAAAGCAAAACTGTAACTGATATAACTCCAATATAGCTGATAGCTCGTTTGACTGCTAAAATATTCGAATTTTTTAGCCAAGCGAGAGTGGCAGATACACCAATAAAGAATCCTCCGAAAAAGGCGTAATAAACGCCGCCTGCCGAAGCGAGAGTGATAAGGGCCCCCGATATCAATAGTTCTTTTCCAGAGATTTTTTTATCTTCTAAAAAGCATTTGTATGCGTAGTAAGCGAATACGGGAACTGCAAAATAATTGATTAAAAAAAGATGATTAAGTCGAAGTTGATGATACGGCAAAAAAGCAAAAACGAAAGCGCCAAGGAGGCTAACTGCGGGAGAAATATTTAACCTTCGGAGTACAGCGAAAGCACTGCATCCCACCATCGAGTAGGAAAGGTAGAAAAACATGTTAAATATTTGAAAATGATCGGCGCGAAAAAGTCCTAGGATTTTGATAATGAATAGGAATAGTAGATCGGGAATCGGAAAATCGAAATTTAATTGATTGAATGGGGCGCCCAGGTACGGATTCTCGAGATACCACCCATTTTGAATAATTCCCTTAATGATTGCTAGGGTTAAAGCCCCATCTTCGCCGTAGCCGAGGGGGTATCTCCAAATATTACCTGTTTGTTTGAATGTTAGACTATAAACAAATGGAAAGAAAACAAAAATGGCGATCAGTAAAGCGATGTCAGTAGAGTGTTTCCTAAGGCTATTAATGAACGTCATTTAGTCTCTTTCTCGCATTTAGTTTGTATAACATGTAAGGGTTGAAAACTAACTAGTTTTGGGCCTGTTCGTCAACTTCCACGTACTGTTTATTTATGTTTACCTTCTAGGTAAAATTATATTAGTATGTCGATCATTGCGAAAAATAATTGAGGGAGCGTTTATGAAGGCAGTCATTTTGGCAGGTGGTTTAGGAACCAGAATTAGTGAAGAGAGTCATCTCCGCCCTAAGCCGATGATCGAAATTGGTGGGCGCCCAATTCTTTGGCATATAATGAAAATATATTCTAGCTATGGTATCAATGAATTTATCATTTGCTGTGGTTATAAAGGCTACGTAATAAAAGAATACTTTGTGAATTACTTTCTCCACAACAGCGATATTACAATTAATTTAAAAAATAATAAAGTGGAAGTCCATGAGAATGGTTCAGAACCATGGAGTGTGACTGTCGTAGACACCGGTGAAAACACCATGACCGGTGGTCGTGTTAAGCGCATTCAAAAATATTTAAAACCTCAAGAAAGTTTTTGTTTAACGTACGGAGATGGCGTTTCTGATATTAACATTTCCGAGTTGTTAAAATTCCATCAAAACCATGGAAAAATGGCGACTGTAACTGCAACTAGGCCGCCTGGACGATTTGGCCAATTGCATATCGAAAATAAAACAGTGACGAATTTTGAGGAAAAGCCATTGGGAGAAGGTGGCTACATTAACGGGGGATTTTTTGTTTTAAATTCTGATGTACTTAATTTTATTCCGGACGATTCGACCGTTTGGGAAAAAGGTCCATTAGAGACAATTACCAAGGCTGGGCAACTATGTGCTTTTCAGCATGAAGGCTTTTGGCAGCCAATGGATACGCTTAGAGATAAGAATTACCTGGAGTCTTTATGGGCTTCTGGAAAGGCGCCGTGGAAAACATGGTAACCAATTACCAGTTTTGGAAAAGCAAGAGAGTTTTAGTTACTGGTCACACGGGTTTTAAGGGTGCTTGGCTATCATCTATTTTAGCTTCTTGGGGTAGCAATGTGAAGGGGATTTCGCTTGAGCCTCCTACCAAGATAAATTTATTTTCAGAACTAGGTATTTCTGGTTCAATAGACCATCAGATTTTAGATATTCGAAACTTTAGTGAACTAAAAAAAAGTATTGTAGCATTTAATCCTGAAATTGTTTTGCATTTGGCCGCGCAACCTTTAGTTCGTTATTCGTATGATTTCCCTTTGGAAACATATGAAACGAACGTTATGGGAACTGCCAATGTACTGGAAGCTCTAAGGTCGGTTCCGGCGGTAAAAAGTATCGTCGTTGTAACGACAGATAAATGTTATGAAAACAAAGAATGGGATTGGGGTTATAGAGAAAATGACCCAATGGGCGGATACGATCCATATTCTAGTAGTAAAGGCTGTGCAGAGCTGGTCACAGCTGCATATCGACAGTCTTTCTTTCAAAAGCGTCCAGATGTGGGCTTGGCTTCAGCACGTGCGGGAAATGTCATTGGTGGTGGCGATTGGGCTTTAGATAGATTAGTTCCTGATTTAATTCAGGCTCTAGATGAAGGGCGTAAAGTTGAAATTCGCAGCCCTCAATCTGTTAGACCATGGCAGCATGTTTTAGAGCCAATTGGTGGATATCTTTTGCTTGCTGAAAAGCTTTATGAGCAACCTCAAAAATTTTCCCAAGGGTATAATTTCGGTCCTGAAGACTCTGGTTGTGTTACAGTTGAGGTCATTGCCGATACTGTTTGTAATCTTTGGGGAAAGCCACATTTTTGGACAAATACTTCTGTAGCAAACGTGCATGAGGCTAAGCTGCTGAAACTAGATATTTCTAAAGTTCGTAATCAGCTGAAATGGGCGCCGAAGTGGGATATTTCTACCACTTTGAAGAATACCGTAGATTGGTATAAGCAGTTTTATGACAAGCAGAATGTTAAGTCTTTAACCTCTCTTCAAATTGCCAATTACTTTGGGATTAACTAGAAGTATTAACTTGCCTTTTCGCTAAAATTCTTCGAAAAAGTGATATCAGTCATAGGAGAATTCGTTGCGATCCATATCTGTAGTCACGCCTTGTTATAATGAGGAAGCTAACGTTCAAGAATTGTATGATCGGATCAAGCAAGTTTTTGCTGAGTTGCCTGGTTATAATTACGAGCATATTTTTATCGACAATGCGTCTACTGATAGCACGGTTGATTCAGTTAAAAAACTTTGTAATCAAGATAAAAATGTTAAGCTAATTTGTAACACAAGAAACTTTGGGCATATTCGCTCTCCAGTCTATGGATTAATGCAATCGAATGCCGATGCAACTATGCTTTTGGCCTCTGATCTTCAAGATCCTCCTGAATTAATCAAAGATTTTATTGCTGGCTGGGAACAGGGCTATAAAGTTGTAATTGGTGTTAAAAATCAAAGTGAAGAGTCGCCTTTGTTTTATGCCATTCGTAAGCTGTTTTATAATTCGTTAGGGAAAATTTCTGACGTTAAGTTAGTTAAAAACTACACAGGTACCGGTTTGTATGATCGAAAAGTTATCGATATCCTTAGGCTTATTGATGATCCATACCCTTATTTTCGGGGTCTTATTGCTGATTTAGGCTTCGAGAAAAAGATAATATATTTTAAACAACCGGTTCGAAAACGCGGTTTTTCAAAAAACAATTTTTATACGTTATATGATATTGGTATGTTGGGAATTGTCAGCTATTCTAGAGTTCCGTTGCGATTGGCTACATTAGCAGGTTTCGCACTTGGGCTGATATCGTTAATTACGTCAGTGATATATTTAGTTTTGAAGTTAATTTTTTGGGATCAATTCGGCATGGGTATGGCACCTTTGTTGATTGGGTTTTTCTTTATGACTTCCATACAGTTGTTTTTCATTGGAATAATTGGTGAATATGTTGGGACAATTTTAACTCAGGTCCAAAAGCGACCAATGGTTATTGAAAAAGAACGAATTAATTTTTAATAAGAGGAAGAAATGATATCTAAAAGTGCTGATCAAGAACAAAGGGACGCCATCATCAACTTGGCTAAAAAATATTACGATGGCAAAATGGCGCAACAGCCAGCATTTGTTCCAGGCGAATCCTATATCCCGGTAACAGCTAAAGTTGTGGATTCCGATGATCTTGGATTGTTATTAGAAGCGTCTCTAGATATGTGGTTAACAGCTGGTCGCTTTGGCCGCGACTTCGAAGCCGCATTTCCCAAATACTTTGATCGTCAAACAAAAGCACTTTTAGTGAATAGCGGTTCTAGTGCAAATTTAGTGGCAGTAAGTTCTTTAGGATCACACTTACTTCGTGATTTTGGAAAAGAACCTATTCAACCTGGCGATGAGGTAATCACCGTCGCAGCCGGTTTCCCTACAACTGTAAATCCAATTGTGCAAAATGGTTGGACACCTGTATTTGTTGATGTTGATCTTCAAACTATCAATGCATTGCCGGAAAAAATCATGGCGGCTAAAACTTCTAAAACTAAAGCCGTTGTTTTGGCTCATACTTTGGGTAATCCATATCGTTCAGATATTCTTCAAGAATGGTGTCAGAAGGAAAATCTTTACCTTGTAGAGGATTGCTGTGATGCCTTGGGTGCCAAAGTTCAAGGCCGCGCCGTAGGCTCATTTTCTGATTATGCAACAACAAGTTTCTATCCGGCTCATCATATTACTATGGGTGAAGGAGGAGCTGTTCTTTCACGTGATGGCCGCTTTAAAAAAATTGCAGAAAGTATTCGTGACTGGGGTCGTGATTGCTGGTGTGAACCTGGAAAAGACAACACCTGTAAGAAACGCTTTAATTGGCAGTTGGGCAGCCTTCCCGATGGCTACGATCATAAATATATTTATTCGCAGGTGGGTTACAATTTAAAAGTTACTGATATGCAGGCGGCGTTAGGTGTGGCTCAGCTTAAGAAATTAGATGGGTTTATTGAAAAACGTCGCGCGAATTGGAGTTACTTGTATAAAGGTATTAAAAGTTCACCTTTATTGAGCGAACTTCTGTCTCCGATTGAACCAACGCCAGGAACTGAGCCAAGTTGGTTTGGATTTCCGATGATTTGTCACGAATCATTGAATCGTGAAAAAATCGTAGCTAGTTTAGAAAATAAAAAAGTAGGGACACGCCTTTTGTTCGCAGGTAACTTAACTAAGCAACCAGCGTATAAAAATGTAAATTATCGTGTTCACGGGGATTTGAAAAATACAGATACAATTATGAACAGAGTTTTTTGGATTGGTGTTCATCCCGCATTGGATCAAAAGAAATTGGATTACATGTTAGAACAATTGGAAACAGCTATTAAAGAGCAAGTTAAATAGGGGGCAGTGTGAAAAAAATTAAAGTAGCAATTTTAGGAACGGGTAATATCGGGGCTGATTTGCTGGTTAAAGTACTGCGTTCAAGACAGTTGGAGGCAGGCGCTTTTATTGGAAGAAATCTTGGATCCCAAGGAATTCTAAAAGCTCAATCTTTGAATGTTCCTGTTTCAGCAGAAGGTATCGCGTACATTGTGAATAATCCTGGGTGTTGTGATATCGTTTTCGATGCGACGTCAGCGGCTAGTCATCTTGAGCATGCACCGATTTTGGAACGCCTAGGAAAAAAAGTAATCGACTTAACTCCGGCTAAAGTTGGTGAGATGTGTGTTCCAGCAGTTAATTTGAAAGAATGCGCAAATTTGCAAAATGTAAATATGGTCACATGCGGTGGGCAAGCGTCTATTCCAATAGCTTATGCTATCGGAAAAACACAAAAGTCTGTGGATTATATTGAAGTTGTATCTTCAATTGCTTCTCGTAGCGCGGGCCGTGCTACTCGTATCAATTTAGATGAGTACATTCACACAACTGAAGGCGGAGTTAAGAAGTTTTCTGGCGCTAAACGTACAAAAGCCATTTTAAATCTTAACCCAGCAGTTCCATGCATTAATATGCAAACTACGGTTATGGCGAAAGTCGATAATCCAGATATGCCAGCTCTTCAAAAAGCAGTTAAAGAGTTGGAGCAAGCCATTAAAAAGTATGTTCCTGGTTATGAAGTTATCGTTGGTCCGATTTTAGAGGATGGACGTATTTTCACTACCATTCGAGTAAAAGGCTTAGGAGATTATCTGCCGGAGTACGCGGGTAATTTAGATATTATTAACTGTGCGGCTGTTGCAATGGCAGAAGAGTATGCCAGCAAAATGCAAAACAAGGAGTTATTTGTATGAAGCAAATTTTAGTTAGCGATCCTACGTTAAGAGACGGAAATCATGCGATTCGACATAAACTGACTGCTGAACAAATCGCGAAATATTGTCGTGCTGCAGACGCTGCAGGAATTCCAATAATTGAAGTGGGTCATGGTAACGGTGTCGGAGCCTCTTCTTTACAACTTGGTGAAGCGACTTGTTCTGATGAAGTAGCTTTACGGACAGCGCGTGAAAATTTAAAAAAATCAAAGCTAGGTGTTCATGTGATCCCTGGATTTGCAACAATTGAAAAAGATTTAAAACCTGCGATCGAGTACGGTGTTGATGTTATTCGCGTTGCATCTCATTGTACAGAAGCTGATTTAACTGAACGACATATCGATTACGCTCGTAAACAAGATAAAACAGTTTACGGTATTTTGATGATGTCGCATTTGGTGACCAAGGAAATCTTGCTTGAAGAAGCTAAGAAAATGGAGTCTTACGGAGCGCAAGCAATCGTATTTATGGACTCCGCTGGATATTACTTGCCTTCAGATGTTAAAGAAAGAGTTGAAACTTTGGTCGGTGGTTTAAATATTCCGGTAGGATTTCATGCTCATAACAATTTGGGTATGGCCATTGCGAACTCAATAACGGCTGTAGAGAGTGGAGCTGAAATTCTGGACGGTTGCGCGCGCGGTTTTGGCGCGGGAGCCGGAAATGCTCAACTTGAAGTTTTGGTCGCAGTTCTGCACCGAATGAAGTATCAAACTGGAATTGATTTCTATAAAGTTTTGGATGCCGCTGATTTAGCTGAAAAAGAATTAATGCCTGCGCCTCCAACAATTAGTTCAGTGAGCATTGTAAGCGGTCTATCTGGTGTGTTTTCTGGTTTCATGAAGCCTGTGACTCGTATTGCGGCTGAATATAAATTAGATCCTCGTGATATTTTCTTTGAACTTGGTCGTCGCAAGGTGATCGCTGGTCAGGAAGATTATATTATGGAAGTAGCAAAAGACTTGGCTCAAAAAAATGGACCAATGCTATGAGTATCAAGCAGTTTAACTTTATACAAAAAGACATTAAAGACCTTTTTGAGTCGGTCAGTGTAAGTGAACTTGACGGTCTTAAAAATAGTTCTCTATGTATTCCAGGTGGTGCGGGATTCGTAGGTACGTGGATTTCTGAAATTGTTAACTTTTTGAACACGGAACATAAGTTCAACACCAAAGTTACTATTATAGATCGTGATATCGAAAAGGTTAAAACGCGCTCTCCGCATCTATTAAACTCAAAGTTGTTTGATTTTCAGCGTTCGGATATTCGGTACTTAGTTGAACTACCTAAAGATACTAATTACGTAGTGTTTGCGGCGGGTTTCCCAAGTAGTCATGATCATACCTCGTCTCCAGTAGAAGTGATGAATTCGTCAGGTCTTGGAATTGACTCTGTCCTTCGAGCGACAGATCGTCTGTCTAATTTTAAAATGTTTTTGAATATGAGTTCTTCTTCGGTCTATGGACACTTTTTCGATCGTGAAAAGAATGTGACAGAAGGTGATTTTACCTACGTAGATGAAACTTCTACTTCGAGCGTTTATGCTGAAGCTAAACGTTATACGGAAGGATTGTGTTCGGCTTATCGTAGTCAATTCCGAGTTCCTGTTTGTACTCTACGTCCGTTTACCTTAGTTGGTCCATACCAGTCTC
Organism: uncultured Bdellovibrio sp.; assembly: GCA_963932905.1. Lineage (GTDB taxonomy): Bacteria > Bdellovibrionota > Bdellovibrionia > Bdellovibrionales > Bdellovibrionaceae > UBA2316. The sequence continues at coordinate 112,860 of CAWVRN010000004.1, read as the reverse complement.
TAAATAGTCCTTGGGCCTTAAACAGCTTTATTAATGATGCTATTAACGGAAAATCTGTAAAAGTTTTAGGTGATGGCGAAACGGTACGTAGTTTTATGTACGCTACAGATATGGCATTTTGGACATTGAAGACGTTGTTAAATGCTGAATCGGGAGCAAAATATAATTTAGGTAGCTCTGAACCAGTTAACCTAAGGGATTTGTCTTTAAAAGTAGTGAAACATTTTAGCGTTAAAACTGACATCATTTATTGTGCTGGTACGGCTTCGGCGATGCGAAAAACTCGTATGGTGCCTGATACAAGTAAAATACAAGATAAGTTTAATCTAAAAATGACAGTCCCGTTGGACAAAGCTATTGAGCGAACGGTTCAATGGTATTTATTAGATAGAAACTAAATTTAAATAAGATTTAAAAATAGGACGATCCAATTAGAAACTTTATTAAACAAAAAATTGCGTCCCAAGGTTGGGTATGTGGTACTTGGTCGATTATTCCATCGGCCATCAATGCTGAAGTTTTATCTATTGCAAAGATGGACTTTCAAATTTTGGATATGGAGCATGGACTATTTAGTTTTGAAAGCCTTGATGCCAGTATTCGCAGTTGTGAACTTCATGAATGTTCTCCTTTAGTCAGAATCAATGGCCTTGATGCGATTGCCACTCAAAAGGCGATGGATCTTGGTGCCCATGGAATTATTTTTCCGCAAGTGAAAAGTCTTAGTGAAGTAGAAAATGCAGTTAAGTTGACTCATTATGCTCCTAGAGGTGTAAGAGGTTTTAATCCGTTTACACGAGTTAGCGATTACTCTTTAGTTCGCCCTAGTGAAAATAGAAACTCGAATGGATTTGCTTTAACTGGTGTGATTGTAGAAACCTTGCAGGCAGTTGATGAACTAGATAAAATCCTTCAGGTTCCAGATTTGGATATTGTTTATATCGGATCTTATGATTTGTCAGTGGCACTGGGTGCACCTGGTGATATGAAAAATCCAAAATTGATGAGTATTGTTGAATCTTCGATAGTTAAAATTAGAAATGCAAACAGTATTGCCGGTGTCATGGTTCAAGACCCTAGTGAAGTCTCAAAGTACCATAAGTTAGGTGCGAACTTTATTGTTGTGGGTGTGGATAGTTTCTTAATTGGAAAAAGTTTTTTAAATATAAAAGAGCAATATACACGAGCGTTAGGTGGTACGTTGTGAGAGTCGCAGACTATGTAGCTGAACATTTAGAAAATATTGGTGTTAAACACGTTTTCTTACTTTCGGGCGGTGGAATGATGCACTTGCTGGATGCTGTAAGTAGACGCAAAAATTTAACCTACATATGTAATCACCACGAACAAGCTAGCGGGATCGCGGCAGATGCTCATGCACGAATCACAGGCAGTTTAGGGGTTTGTTACGCGACAAGCGGGCCGGGCGGCACTAATACTTTGACTGCTGTCGTTGGTGCATTTCAAGATTCCTCTCCAGTTCTTTTTATTTCTGGTCAAAGTAAAGTTTCTCAGACTATTGAAGGATCGAAAATAGAAGGCTTGCGACAGTTTGGAACCTTTGAAGTTGATATCATTCAAAATGTAAAATCAGTTACAAAGTATGCGGGCTTTGTTAGTAAGGCTCAAGATATTCGCTATCACTTAGAAAAAGCGATTTTCATGGCGATGGACGGGCGCCCAGGTAGTGTATTCTTGGATATCCCAATTGATATTCAAGGTGCGCCAGTGGATCCAGCCTCGCTGCGTGGGTTTAATCCATCTGAATTAGATCAAACTCCGAAACACACTAAATATAAGGCAATAAATAATCAGACAATGGATACGGTCGTTACTGCCTTGGGTAAAGCGAAGAAGCCTTTGATATTGGCTGGGTATGGAGTTCGTGTTGCAGGTGCTGAGAAAACCTTCTTAGATCTTGTTAATAAACTTAATATTCCGGTTGTGTCGACGTGTTTTGGTAAAGATATAATCCCATATGACCATCCTTTGTTTGTTGGCCACCCTGGTATGAAGGGTGATCGTGCCGGTAATTTAGCAATTCAGTCTGCTGATTTAATCATTTCAGTCGGGTGTAGTTTGCATGTCACAACAACTGGATATGAACTCGATCAATTTGCGCCAAAAGCTCATAAGATTATGGTCGACCCAGATCCAGCGGTTTTACAACGTGAAGAGGTTGGCTTCCAGGATAAAATTTTGGGAGAGGTAAAAACATTTCTGAATGCGCTTAGTGAAAAAGTTGGCGGAACGAAAATTGTTTCAAATGAAGCTTGGTTGTCGCATTGTAAACGCATTAAAAACGAGCTTTCAGTATATAAAGAGCCTCATAAAGTTGAGGGAGATCAAATCAATATCTATAACTTTATGGAAGTTTTGGATACTCATTGCCAAGAAAATGATATTATCGTCACAGATGCCGGTTCTGCATTTTATGTTGTTGGTCAGGCTTTTCGAGTTAAAAAAGGTCAACGTGTAATCAATTCGGGTTCACTGGGTGCAATGGGCTTTGCTCTGCCAGCGGCTACAGGTGCCGCACTAGCTGCTAGTGGTGGCCGTGTAATTTGTGTTACTGGTGATGGGTCCTTACAAACTAATATTCATGAACTAGCAGTTTTTAAGAGATACAATTTAAATATTAAATTGTTTGTCGTGAATAATGATGGGTATGTTTGTATTCGTAATTCCCAAACAAATTTCTTTAGTGGCCATTTTGTCGGAACAAGTTACGAATCTGGCGTATTTATTCCTAAAACTGACAAGATTGCAAATGCTTATGAGCTTCCTTATTCTTCGACAGATAAGTTTTCTAAGCTAGACTCGCTAGTGAAAAATGTTTTGAATTCAAATGGTCCTGCTGTATGCGAAGTCTTTACACCTCCGTATCAAGACATTATTCCAACAGTTTCATCGGTTCGCTTAGAAAATGGATCAATGAAATCGAAACCGATTCATGAGATGGCTCCATTTATGTCTGATGAAATGGTTAAAAAATACGAGTTTTAATTTTTGTCCTTCAGCAGCAGTTTGTAAGCAGCTGCTGTTTTGATAATGGAGTCTTCTAAAGACGTCCAGACACAAAGACCTAGTTCATTTTTAGCCAAAGAAACATTGGGGACATATCGATCTGGTCGCGACAAATCTAGCGCTTTTTTTGCAATTTCAATTTGTAAAGATGGGTTTACAAGTTGAGTTACTTTTTTAGCAAGATCTAAAATGCTAAGGTCATCGTCCGAGCCAACATTATAAGGTTGTTTGTTTTTTCCGTTTAATAAAATAGTCAAAAGCCACACTATCAAATCAGAACTGTACAAATAAGATCGAAAAGGTGTTCCGTCGCCACCAATAGAAATAGCCTTTCCCTGAACTGCATTGCGAATGAAGTTTCCAATTGCAAATGTCCCGTTGGCGTCTATGTGAGGACCTACGAAAGCAAAGCATCGAGCAATTTTATGCTCAAATCCATATTTGTCTGAATAGATATTACCCATAAGCTCAGCAACCCGTTTTCCTTCACCGTAAGCCGAATGGCTATTTTGTGTGGTCGGTGCAGCCATATAGGATTCTGGAATATGGGTTAGTTCTGTCGGTTGCTTTCCGTATACCGCACCAGAACTAGTAAGTAAAAATTTTTCACATTTGCTTTTAACTGCGAAATCTAGAATGCGCCTAGAACCATCAACAATATTATCAAACATCCCAAGAGGATTTTCGATATTCATCGTTGCACTAGCTGGAGTTGCAAAATGAAAAATATAGTTAACTTCTATATCCAAAAATTCAAAGTTAACTATATCTCCCTTTTGGAAAGTTACGTAGTCGGGAGCTAGCTCTGGGTATTGTTTTTTAAACTTCTCTGGATCTCGGGCTAATACATAGATTTTCAATTTCAAATTATGAACAGAGTTGATTCCGAGTATAAATTCCAAAAAACTTCGACCAAAGAAGCCAGTTCCACCTGTTAAAAAGATAGTTTTGTTCTCTAGTTTAGGAAGAAGACTATTGATAAATAGGCTAATATTGGTGTTGTTCATTTGAGTAATTTAATCGAAGTTGGGGTAGTTTTACAAGTTCCCTTTGCTGGAACTCAAAACAAATCTATCTAGTTCGTCGGAACGAGAATGACCATAGAGTCGACCGACAAAATCACTTTATAGTTAAATTTAGTTTTATACTCTTGAAGCTTTTCCTCCGGTCTTGATTGAACAATAATAATCGGCTTTTGCAACTTTATGAAGGTTTCTCTTTTTGCGATACTTTCTTTATTGCTATAGCCCCACGATACAAACATAGGTTCCGGATTGCTAAGGTTGCTAGAGAATGTATTGTAGAGCGCGTCTCCACCGTCTAACAATATGGGAGTATTTGGATGGCTAGAAAGATAATTTTGAATGGTTTCATTAACAGTTGATATCGTCTCAAATAAACTTCTATTTACTAACATTCCAGATAGCACGGTTGGGGAATTTACTTTGACATACGAAGACGTTAGATTCGTTTTTGCTACAGAGATTCTATCTGCAACCATTGGAAGCATAAATACTCCGACGGAAACTATAACTGGAAAAACACGAAATCTAGCAATATAAAGACAGATCATCAAAAATGGTCCCAGCGCCGGAGAAACCCCCCAGAAAATGTGGCGATAGCAAGTCACGGGAAAATATTGGTGCCATGAAGATAAGGCGATGATTGATAGCCAGATTAAAATTATTTGATTTTCTGAAGTTACGCTCTTTCGATAAAATAGCCCATAGCATGTCACGAAAAAGAATCCTAGCAAAACGATTGGAATGGCGGAGGCCCAACCGCCAAAAATATCAAAGGATATTGAACTAAATATAAAAAAAGTAAGTACAATGAAAGATGATAGTATTAATGGGTAAACCAAGTTCAAATTTAATTTGCTGGGAGGTAATTTTTTTTCTGCAAACTTTACTGAGATGAGAATGGCAAATAGAGAAATAGTAATGAAAATGCCACTTGTCGGAGAGTAAAATAAGCTCCATAGAATACGAGAGGGCGATGTCCCAAACGAATTATTAAGCCACATTTTTGGAGCTTCAAAAACTTGATAATGCCAATCGCCAAGTGATTCGGTGAAGAATAATAGACCAAAGAAAAAGATCATTACCGGGAAATACCCAAGCAAAAAGTGCTTATAATTTTTTAATATCAGAATAACTTTCGCTGAGCCTTTAAAAGATTCATTTTTTATTAGGATTAAACAGCTAAAGAAAATAATTATATAGGCAGCGGCAAATGTAATACCGGCAGGAATTCGGCACCAAAATACGGCGGCAGTGAAGACTCCGGAGAGAACACAGTATATTCGACTTTGCTTTGAACTCAAGGCCGTCAGAAAGCATAGAGTCGATGCGGTTTGGAAGAATAAAGCAAAGGATGATGACCAAGATAGAAATGCCCAATCAATTCTGTAAAAGGGAGCAATGATCAACCAAATAAAATATAAAAATATATTTAAAGCTAAGGGCAAATATTTTCGTCCAATTGCAAATTGCATTACGGCTGTGGCTGAGTATACGGCCACTGTTCCTAGCTTTAGAGAAATTAATTTAGCTCCAAATAGATATAGAAACAGAACTTGTATATATGTCGTTAAGCTTCCGTATTGGGTAAAAGTGTCCTTATAAAGTGTTTGGCCAGACAGTACATCCATAGAGGTTTTAATCATTAAACCATCATGATGAGGATCTACCCCTCTAATCGCGAAAATTGAGAATAAGAAAAATGTAAATGCGAAAATTACAAAATAAAACAAATATGATCTAGGTTTCACGGGTAGCCTTCAATAATTTGTAAAATAAAGCCACAAGGCTAATCAATCCAATTGCGATAGCCAGTCCCGCTTTTGGCCAATCGGTATGAGAAAATGTAACTGAGTGTATCCAATTTGCATCCCAAGCGTAATGTTGAATGCACTTATAATAATAATTGGCGTCAGTCTGCAAGATAGCCGGTGTTGGGCAAACAGAGTCAGGAACAAAAAAGTTAGAAATATTATTGATGTTAAACAATATAGCAATGTTGGGCATTGTTAATGCTGTTACCGCCAACGAAACAAAATACTTAAGAAATGGACTAGACGCGATTTCATTTAACGATTTTGAAATAGTGTCATTGCCAGAGTATAGAAGAAATAGTGTTAAACCAGGTAGCCAAGGTACAATCAACCGATGGCCGTAGGCTACCCAACCGAACGGAGCACACCATAAGGCAAAGCCTATTGTGACCGACAGTAGAAATAGTCCTACTGTTAGGCGAGAAAAATACCATTTCCAGGTTTTATGAAATCGAAAATACATAACGAACAATACCGTCAATGCAGGCCAGAAATATAGAATTCCTACGTTTGGACCAAACCATTGTGCAAGAAAAAAATTAAGTTTTACCTCAAAAGTCGGTACTCGGTATATCGGCAAAAGTAGTTCGTTGTTGATAGGGGAATTGAATCGCCAAAAATTAAATAACACTTGAAATGTTAAACCTAAAGTTGTTCCAGCTAAAGCGCTTAAAACTGTTCTTTTGGCGTTGCCCTTATCTTCTTTGAATTTAATAACTGCAATGGCTATACTCCAAGCAACTACATATAAAAATGCGACTTCCTTGGTGAGCACAACAAAAAAGCTAGTTAGAAAAGGCAGATAAGAGGTGTACATTAAGCTTAGGAGAAATAAGCTAATTAATGTTGCACTTAAAATTTCATTAAAGCTAGTATTGCCGTACCACCAAAGTGGGCTTGATATATACACAATAAAGTAGATCAAAAGAGCTGGTAGGTGTTTTTTATTTCTCCAGAAGAATGCCGGAATCAGTAATCCAAAGAACCACGCAAATAGGTTCAAAATTTTAAAGGAGCCTAAAAGATTTTCGATTGGTATTCCGGATTTATAAAATAAGTATCCAATCAGGTGCTGACTTAACGGGAAATGGGCGACGGAAGGGCAAATGGTAAAGTTTCCATTCTCAAGGCAGTCGGAAATAGTCTTGATTGAATTCATTAAAACTACAGTATCACCCGAAACAAAGAAATTTGACGAAGCTAGTCCAAAAACAACCGCAAAAGAAACGAGTAGAAAAGTAAAGAATGGGAAATTTTCACGCAAAATAATGTGTTTTTTATTGTCTGATTTCATAGTTGCCTGGTAGTCCGAGATTTTACGGTGACGGAGGAGTTATAGTCAATGAGTTGCCTGCTATATATCGAGCTATTTCTCTTTAGAGAGCAGTGCTAGCGCAGGATAGTGGTTGCCTTTAAGGGCATTTTTGGACAAGATAGAGAGGCTTTTCTCGGAGAAAAAAATGAAGATAGTAATAGTTGGGACAGGTTACGTTGGCTTGGCAGTTGGGGTGTGTTTTGCCAATATGGGTCACGATGTTACATGTGTTGATATTGATGAAGAGAAAATTCGACTTCTTAAAGATAAAAAAATCCCTATTTACGAGCCGGGTTTAGAAGAGTTGCTTAAACAGTGTTTTTCGCGGTTAACTTTTACTACGAATCTCGCTAGCACGGTAAACGATAACGAAGTGTTTTTTATTGCGGTAGGAACGCCTGAAAAGGCTGACGGGTCCGCCAATTTAGATGCTACCTTTGCAACAATTGAATCAATATGCCGTAATTCTGATCGTAAAAAGACAATAGTGCTAAAGAGCACTGTTCCTATCGGAACAGCCGAAAGAATTAAATCAAAAATACCGTCTTGGACAAAGTCTCAAATCGATGTTGTTAACAATCCGGAATTCTTAAGGGAGGGTTCAGCTCTCAATGATTTCTTAAAACCTGATCGTGTAGTCATTGGATGTTCGACGGATGCAGCTGCGACCACAATGAAAGAGATTTATAAACCTTTTATTAACGACAATTGCCCAATTATTATCATGAACAATGCATCCGCAGAAATGACTAAATATGCTGCCAATGCATTTTTGGCAGTTAAGATTAGCTTTATTAATGAATTAGCCGCGCTTGCAGATATCATGGGTGCCGATATTAACGAGGTACGAAGAGGTTTTACAAGCGATAGCCGTATTAATCCTGCATTCTTTTATCCTGGTGTGGGCTTTGGTGGTTCTTGTTTTCCAAAAGACGTAAAAGCGTTGTCAAGCGTAGCCCACGAATATGGTACTTCAATGGCAGTGGTAGATGCGGCTGATACAGTTAATGATCGTCAGAAAGTACTTTTATTTAGTAAAGCACAAAAGCACTATCCCACTTTAAAAGGTCTTGTCTTTGGGATTTGGGGCCTTAGTTTTAAACCCAATACTGATGACGTGCGTGAAGCGCCTGCCTTGTTTTTGATTGAGGCGCTAGTTAATGCTGGTGCGACGGTTAAAGCATATGACCCTATCGCGGGTGAAAACGCCTTGAAGGTTTCGAAGGTAAAATTTGAATTGGTTTCTTCAAAAGAAGAGGCATTTAGCGGTGTAGACGGATTAATGCTTGTTACAGAATGGAACGAGTTTGTAACACCAGACTTTCATTTATTGTCGTCGAAAATGCGCCAAAAAGTGATTTTTGATGGAAGAAATGTTTTTGATCCGCTTAAATTTAAATCTGCAGGGTTTCGCTACTTTAGTATCGGGCAAGAAGTTATTGGTAGACAATGAGAATTCTCGTCGCAGGTGGTGCTGGTTTTATCGGAAGTAACTTGGTCGCGCGTCTTTTGAAAGACGGCCACGAAGTTATTGTTGTTGATAATTTTATTACGGGTAAAGAAAGCAATATAAAACCATTTTTTGATCAGCCAAAATTTAAATTATTAAAACATGATATTCGTACTGCATTTGATATTGAAGGGTCCGTGGATCAGATATTTAATCTGGCTTCACCGGCATCGCCAATCGATTTTGAAAGAATTCCCCTATTTATATTAGAAACGGGATCTATCGGACATCGACACTTACTTGATATAGCCTCTAGAAAAAAAGCGAGAATTTTATTGGCAAGTACAAGTGAAGTATATGGGGACCCCTTAGTTCATCCACAAGTAGAAACATATTTTGGGAATGTTAATCCTGTAGGGGTGCGTGGATGTTATGATGAATCAAAACGATATGCAGAAGCATTGTCTATGGCTCATCGTCGTGAAAACGGCACTAACATATGTATAGCTAGAATATTTAATACGTATGGTCCCAATATGCGTCCCGAAGATGGTCGCGTAATTCCGAGCTTTTTTTCCCAGGCATTGCAAAAAAAATCACTTACGATAAATGGTGATGGTACACAGACACGCAGTCTCTGCTTCGTCACGGATCTAGTCGCAGGTTTAATTGCTCTTATGAACAGTAGCGAAACTGGTCCAATGAACATTGGTAACCCCGAAGAACTTACAATCGTGGAGCTAGCAAATAAAATTAATGATCTTTTAGGAAACACATCGCCACATTTATTTCTAAAGCTTCCTGAAAATGATCCTCTTAAACGTCGTCCTGATATTTCTCGAATCAAATCAACACTGAACTGGTCTCCAGGTGTATCTTTATCCGACGGATTGAAAGTTACATTGGATTGGTTTAAAAAAGAATTTAAAATAGAAGGTAAGTAATGTCGAATTCGGTCACGTTAATTTCTGAAAATGCTGTTTTGAGTGTCATTGTCCCGGTATATAATGAAGCTGGGCATCTAGGTGCAATTATTGACTATATGTTTGAGTCTCCTTGTGTGCTTAAACGAGAGTGGATTTTTATCAATGATTCAAGCACGGACAGCTCTTTAACTATTTTGAAGGAAAAGCAGGCTCAATACGGTTTTATTTTGATCGAACAATCGCCGAATCAAGGGAAGGGTGCAGCTATTCAACGTGGTATTAAGGCGTGCACTGGCGATTTGGTAGTTATTCAAGACGCAGATTTTGAGTATGATCCTCAGGATGTTCCTAGTTTGTTAGTACCACTTCTTGAAAATCGCGCCGATGTTGTGTTTGGTAGCCGATTCAAAAAAAGTAGCCCTCAGGTTCATAGAACCTATCACTATTTTGTGAATCGTTTTCTGACTGTATTAAGTAATTTGTCTTCAGGTTTATATTTAACCGATATGGAAACTTGCTATAAAGTTTTTCGTGGCGACCTAATTCGATCTATGAATTTGCAAAGTAAGCGTTTTGGATTTGAAGTGGAGGTAACTGCGTATATTGCAAAAACATCCTCAAGAGTATTCGAGCTTCCCATACATTATTACCCTCGAACTAGATTACAGGGGAAAAAAATTAACTGGAAAGACGGCGTCGCGGCTCTTTGCCATATCTTTAAATTTAACTTTATGATTCCAGTTGAAAAAATGTTTACTGATTTGCCTAGTAAATATGATTTTGACGCCCATAGGGCCTCAAAACAGCGTAAGGAGCATATGTATGCGTCAGGTTCAAGAGAAGCATCAAAATAGCTAACGGAACTTCATTGTGAAGATTAAAGACTGTCCGAATGGAAGTCTTAATACTGAATGAATAAAGTCATCAATGCCTCTAATATAGGGGCAAATTTTTTCAAATATAGTTATTGAAGACTTATCAATTTTATTTCGTCTTAAAATTCGTCCGAAGAAAAACCATGGCGGCAGTCCAAGCAAATTAAAATATCTGTACTCAATTTGTATTTTTGGATCAATTTTGTTTGCTATTTCAATTAGTCTTTTATGGTTGTATCGACGAAAGTGTTTAAATTTTTTATCCATTTCTCCAAATGCCCATTGATGTGCTGGAACAAAAGTTATAATTTTTTTCTCGTTCAGTGATCCACCGTTTTTTAGTAAATGATATATTTGTTTCATCGCTGCAAAATCATCTTCAATATGTTCAAGAACGTTGAATGAAACCACTGTGTCGATATTTTCAGTTAATAGCGGTTCCGTCCAATTTGTAGCGATGTCGACAAGAAATGTTTTTACTTGAGTGTTTTCTGAAAACTTATCTTTAACTTTAGTTTTCAACATTTCATACAGATACGGATCAGATTCTGTAAAAATTAGTTTGCTTCGTAAGGGCAGGCGACTTGATAAATTTCCTATTCCCGCACCAATTTCTAATATCGAGTTTCCTAATTCGGGCTCAATAGCATCGGTCATCCACTTTTGGTAGTTATACGCGTATTGTAGGCTATCAAGTTCAAAAGGTATTTGTTGGTTCATAAGTTCAAAGTTCCTATACGAGAGTTTCTATAAAGTTATTCTAAATGAATATCCAATTTGTCCAAGGTGCAATTAAACGGTGTCGCGCTCACGACATTGTTTATAATTTCTTTATTGAAGGTAATTTCTTCTTTATGCTTATTACAACTGACTACAACTTTAATGTGTTTGTTGGATAGAGGATTTAAGAAAAACTTGGGATTTGAGAAGTATAGCAGTTCGTTCTTTTGGTAAGAAATTGGAGATAAAAAGACCCATTGATCGAGGTCCCGTTTTGTAAGTGAGCTTCGGAAATCTAAAAAGTAGATTGTCGTCGTTTTCATCGATTCTTTTATTTTGTTGTCGAACTGAGAGACAGAAATAATTGAGGCGAATGTCGATAGCGATTTTTCGCTTAAGTATTCACTATTCCAGCTGAAGGATTTCGGAGTTACAGCAGTGGCCCCATGTATTGAGTCAAATAATTGACTCTTATATGCAGATTGAAGCTGCTTTCTGGGGTGTTTCCATAATATGTTTTGCGTCTCGACTGATTGTTGATTGGATAGATGATTGATGAGGCTAGTTAAAGGCAAAGTGAATAATATGGCGGCAATATAAAAAAATCTTTTAGAAGAGTTTCCAATAAAAAGTTTGTGGATCCAGAATGTGATGAAAAATGCGCATCCATAGTATGAAAAATAAACGGGGATATAGCCAACACCGGCACTTACACTAACTTGCCACCTGGCAGAGAAGGCCACCACTAGTGGCGGTAGAAATACAAAGCCTAGGCAGATGAAAATTAAGTCTTTGTTGAAAAACGATTTTTGTTTTTCTCTTTTGTCCGAACTAAAAAGCAATAAAATGACGAAAGTGATGAGACAGCATCCTATTGCGGGTAAAATATCATATTCGCCTGAGAAAATAGTTTCAAATGTGATGAATTTGTTCGCAGAGAAATAACTAAGTGGGAGCATTGCCCCTAATTGATGCAAATAGGATTCGATTGTAATTGAGGGATTTGTCGTGAGTTCCGTTCCTGAATATGATGAAGTTCTGTTGGCTCTTAAATATATGATATAGGATATGTACGAAAACAGAATAAGTAGATGAAATTTAAGGTGATTAAGAGACTTTTTAATGCTTTTGCACTGGCTCCAAGTTAGCAATATAAAAATCCCCAAAAATACTATTGCGAGCTCGTAAGTAAGCAGACTAGCTAGAAATAGCAAGCAGCTTCCGATCAAGGATTTGCTGGATCCATTTTTTAAGTATCGAAGGAAAAATACTATTTCTCCGACGACATAAATAAACATAAGTTGCATGAATGGTGCATATCCAGCGATAGGGTCATAGAAATCTCGAATTTGAAAGTGCAGAAGTAAAATAGGAATAAATAAAAGCGCGAGAGAGGTTGAGCTCGTTAAAATGTATATTACTCCAGAAAATAGAAGCATATTGATCAGAACTAGAAACATTTGTATTATGTGAGCAGAGGCTTCTTCAGGAAAAAGATCGTAAAAAGTGTAACTTCCGAGAAATCCAAGAGGGTAGTATCGTCCTACATCTTTTTGCCAATTATATATTATCTTATTTGTAAACTCTAGGACCGAGATGTTTTGTTTTTTCGCAACTAAAGTTACCTGGCTATTCATAGCATCATCAGCGTAAAATCCTGCGGATAGATACGGGGAAAAAGAAAGCAATATTAAAAGCGAAAATAGAATTACTAGAAATAGTTTAGAGCGAAACAAATTAAATCCTTTTAATGTTTTTCCAATGCCGAAACTGCTCTGCAAAAGTAGTTTCGGTTAGGTATTTAATAGGTTTAATGTCTTTTGTAATCATCTTGATATCTTACGATATCATCTTCACCAAAATATGTGCCCATTTGTACTTCGATGAACTCAATGGTTTCACTGCCGGTGTTCCTTATTCTGTGTTTAGCTCCCAATGGAATTTTAATATAAGTACCGGAGCTAACTTTAATTGTTTTATCATCAAGGACAACTTCCCCGTCACCTCGAGTGATGAACCAATGTTCTTCGCGTTTTGAGTGCGATTGGTAAGAAATTTGAGCTTTCGGCAATACGTGAATGACTTTTGATTTGTAGTGGCTTTCGTCACGCAAAACTTCAAATCGACCCCATGGGCGATGTTCAAACACATGCTCTCGGGCCACTGTTGGACTTGCAATTTTAAGTTTGTCCACAACCTCTTTAACATCTTGGGAACTGCCCTTTCTCGCGATTAGTAGAGCATCTTTAGTATCTATAACAACAATATCGTTTACATCAACCAAGGCGTAGGTTTTATCTTTAATAGGATGGATATAATTGTTCTTGGCCTTAACTTCTATTTTTTTTGTCGGGCTTTGCGTGAATTCCAGAATTTTAGCTACAGCATCCCAAGACCCAACGTCGCTCCAGTCGATATCACATGGTATGCATTTTAAAGTATTTGAATCGAGCTTTTCCATAATGGCATAGTCGATACTAATATTGCGGTAGTGTTCAAAAATCGCATCAATATTTGATTGGTCTGGCTGAATTTTTTTTGAATTTGTCCACATTTCTGGCTGGTGAGTCTCAAGTAGTTTTGCCATCGCAGAAATTTTGAAAACAAATATTCCGGCGTTCCAGTTGTAGTTTTTATCTTTTAGAAATTTCTCCGCAGTTTCTGTATTAGGCTTTTCATGAAATTTCTTAACACTAAATGCACTCAGACCTTGCTCGGTAGTACTTTGGTTCGGAACTGTTTCGATGTAGCCGTATCCGGTTTCTGCATAAGACGGTTTTATTCCTAATGTAACTACGTGGCCTTTATGTGCTTCTTTTTCAGCTAAACTAAGAACGCGTTTGAATTGGTCTTCATTGCCAATAAGATGATCAGCCGGAAGCATAACAACAACCTCTTCACCAAGGCCTTTAGACATCATTAGTGCTACAAGATAAGCAATTGCTGGTGCGGTATTTTTGGCTTGGGGCTCGAATATACAGTTTTGATCGGATAGTCCAAACTGTCTCATGCTCATTAAAGTCAAATCGCGGAGGCTTTTAGAGGTAACAACCCAAGGTGTTCCAATTTGCTGGGCACGCTTTAAAGTTAAGTTAAATAGAGATTCTTCAAATAATTCGCAAAACTGCTTTGGAAATTTAGAACGAGAAACTGGCCATAATCGGGTCCCGCTGCCACCTGATAGAATAACTGGAATCATAGATCCTCCTGAAGAAAGTCATCTTAATTTAAAATGGCTATAAATCAATGGAATTAAGCGCTTTTTCGGTATTGGTTGGTTGCGAAATGAGAGCTGGGCTGGGTAATGGGGCCAAGCTTAACTTAATTGAGTCATTTCCTAGTTCTGCACTTTTCGAGTAGCGCCCGAACCTTATTGGCGTAAACGATAGCCTGAATAAATAAAATTGTTTGCCTTTGAATCCAGCGTTGTTAATAATTCTCCGATGTCCCAGATCCTTAGAATCATAAGCACAACTAAAAAATATGGTGGAGACCTATTCGAGGACGAAATGGAAAAGGCTTTCCAGTCGGCAGGTCATGACGTGCGTGATTTTAATCCTGTTCCGCAGGGGAAAGGTCGTTTTCATAAAGTTCCAGGTTATTTACAAAATTTAATGAATATTTCGGGCGAAGCGCGAAATTCGGATTACGTTTTGCGTGCTATGAACCACGTGTTTTTTATGGAATCTGCGCCAAAGCAAATTGTTGTAGCTTACCATTACGATACAGCTTATTGCCATCCTTTGGTAAAGGCACATCATTACATGACTCTGCGAAGTTTGATTGGCAACAAGGACAAAATTGCTAAGCTCGTTGTGATATCAAAATACTGGCGTGACTACTTTTATGAGCTTGGATTTAAGAATATTGAAACAATTTATTGCGGATTTGATAAAAATGAATTTACGGTGGATCAAACGCTTGTAGACGCTTTGCGATCTAGAATAAACCCGGGAAATAGAAAAATAATCTATATTGGTAATTCGCAAAAGAAGAAGGGCGCGGATAAGGCCTATGAAGCACTTAAAGATCGCGAGGACTTACTGCTTATTACTTCGGGCAATCGTGATGTTAACTTGCCATGTTTGAATTTAGAGCTAAATCGTAAAGAGTATTTGGCATTTTTAAAGTTATCTGACGTTGTAGTGACCTTTTCTCAATTTAAAGAAGGTTGGAATCGCGTAGCCCACGAGGCAATGATGATGGGGGTTCCCGTCATTGGCTCAGGCTTAGGTGGAATGGGCGAGTTGCTTTCTGGTGGTGGTCAGAAAATTGTTACAGATGCCACTATGCTGAGTACCGCTGTGAATGACGTTCTAAAAGATTCTGAGATTAGTATTCGTGGAAGAGAATTTGCGCAAACTTTTACAAGAGACAGATTCGATAAGTCAGTCGTTGATTTAGTTTTATGAGTTAAAGCCCCTTTTCCCATATTTCAAAATTTTGCCCATCAATTTCATTTTTGAAGGTCGATCTAAATCCATATTCTTGAAATCTTTCTCTCCACTCGCGAAAAGGGTTGTCGTTTTTGTAAGATTTTTTTGGGGATAATAATGCTATTTTCGCGACGTCGTACTTTTTAGCTGCTTCCATCATTTGCAAAATTTGAGTTTTTAAAAAGATAGAGTAAACCAATGAATACGGAGAAACATTTCTGACGCCTAACTCTTGCGCTACAAGATCTCCATAAGGAAATAATAAGAGAACATTTTCTTTTTTAGCTATTTTGGGCTGAATAATAGCCTTAATTTCTTCAACGGATTCAATAACCGCATTTTTACGATCATGTTCTTGGTAACGTTTTAATTCAGAAATTAGTGAAGGCATTTTCAAAATCTGAGTAAAAAAGAGAAAGTAAAAAAATAACAAAATTGCCATTGGTACGATAGATAAATAAACATTTTTTATTGTTTTTAACTTAGTGAAATACTCAAAATAAATCCATCCCAGTACCATTACAGTAAGGGCCCAAATAGGAAAAATAGATATTAAAACTAATGGGTGAGAGCGGCCAACATAATACATCATAGCGCCAGGGCCAAAAATTCCCAAATAACTTAGTAATGCAATCTTGAGTTGAGTGGTTGGATCTGCATTGGGCTGAGTAAAAGCAAGGTAAACCCCAGACAATAAAGAAGCCATAAAGGTTAAGTACGGTAACCAGTGCACTCCAAAATACGGTGCTGGTAGCATAAAGAAACCATAAACTGCAAATATTCTTTGGAACGATAAATTAAACAAATCGCCAGGGCTACCGGCTCGGATGAAATTAAATAAGGCAATCGCTCCAAATGACAAAACCAAGCCAACCACAAACTGCAAAACCAGATTGAAAGCTAAGTCTCTATTTTTCATTTGGACTAGAATAACCATTAAAAATGCTACTAATCCCCCAATCAAAGCAGGCAGACCGTGATCTATATTATTAATTGTTGCGATTCCTCCGAGGAAAAACAATAAAAGGAAGCGGAATCTGAAATTCGAACGTAAGCAAAACACCAACATAGAAAAAATTAAACATGGTAAAAAATAGCGTAGGGGCCACATCGCAAAATAATTAAACGCGTGAAGAGGTTGCGGAGGCGTATTTTCAAAGGTGGAATAGAAACTGATTGCCACAAAAGGTAAAAATAATATAAGCGCACGCCACCATCCATTGGTTAGCACCTTTAGCACGTAAAAAACGCTAAATAGTGAGGCAAGCGACATTCCCGCCATAACTGATGTAAATGATAAAATTGAAAAGCCAAAAAATTTAAAATACGGGAGCAGAAAGTAAGACAGAAGAGATTGATATTGGGGAAAGTAGTCTACCATGGGTGTCTTTCCCGACATGACTGCTAAAATTTCTGAGGTATAGTGGTGAATATGAGAGGCGACTGTAAAGTTTGCTCCGCCTAAGTTGTCTTTCGTAAAAATACATGTGCTTAGCCAGGGAATAGAAAAAATAATTCCGATTGAGATTGGTACTATTTTGGATTGCTCGTTCCAAGATAAAAGATTCTTTCTATATTTAACAATTAAGAATAATGCGATTAAAGTAATTCCGCTTGAAAACTTTATTTCTGCGTCACTGAAGTACGCTTTTAAGCTAAGTTGCTCGTGAGTAGACATCGAGATAACAAAAATCGTTAAGGACGCTTGCGCTAAGACAGCGAGGCATGCCCAGATCTTATATTCTAGGGCGGTCTGTTCTGAGGAGTTGCCCCGATTGTGCATAAAGAAGCAAAAAATAAAAAATATAGATGGAACAACCGAAATTGCTAAGAGATAGCGAAGTTGTTCTAATGGCTCGGGGCTGCAAGAATAAGCCAAATAATCTAAGAAAATTTGTGAAATTGATGCATCGTTAACGGGACTTACCAATATCGGAGATATTTGGCTTAAAAATAAATAAAGTATGGCCGCCAACGGGATAATAGTAGCCCAGGCTTGAAAGAAAAAATTATTTCTTTTTGGGTAGTTCATTTAATGCAATCTAATATTGTAGGTTCAATGTTCATCGTGTTTATTTGATGTTTCCTACGCTGTTTTATCAAGTTAATTTTTTGCTCAGATTGCTTTAATTCAGTAGCTACAGTTTATGGTGTATAGATAGCATATACATAATCTTTTTCGTGCCCGCCCCAAATTATGACTTTGCTTCCTGTCCAAATCGCTCGAGCATTCATTGAAGGGGTAGGTGCATTTGTGTTTGTCGTCGCAGCCCAGGTATCGGTAGTGGGATTGTAAATTCCACCAGTATTCGTAACACCCCAGGCAGCCCGCCCTCCCCAGACAAACCAAGACGAGCCGATCCATACAGTTGAGCTAAATGCGAATCCTGTCGCCGGGAGAGAATTCATTTCTGACTCGTCCCAAGGGTTACTTGTTTTTGAAATTCGTGACCATTGGTCATTTGCTAAATTATATTTTCCTCCTCCTATAGAGTATCTCTCGTTGTCATGAACTAAAAGATTTGATCCGTCCCAACTGGCGCCATTATTGACTCCCGCAAAGTTCTGTTGTCCCGGGGCGCCAATGTTACTTACGGTACTCCACGAGTTGGTTGATACATCATAGACTCCCCCGTTTATGTTGCCGGTGTAGGTGTCATGGTTGTAACTGCCTCCACCCCAAATAATCATTTTAGAGCCAGTCCAAACGGCAGCGTGTTGAGTGCGTTCGGATGGAGCAGCTGTCGTCGAGATTGCTGTCCATGTATCATTAGAAGGATCATAAGCTGCACCGGAGTTTGTCGTTGCAGGGGCACTACTGTTTGGCAAATCAACTTCGCCACCCCAGACGATCATTTTGCTTCCGGTCCAAATAGCAGTATGAAATACGCAGCCAATTGGGGCATTGACATTTGTCATTGATGTCCAAGTGTTTGTGCTTGGGTTGTAACGAGCTCCGGTTCGTTGCCAGCCACCACCCCAAACGATCATTTCGGAACCGGTCCAAATTGCCGTATGTGCAGTTCTTGCAGTGGGTGCTTTTATTGTGGACGTAGGAGTCCATGAATCTGTTGTCGGATCATACACTGCACCTGTGTTTGTTGCGCCTGTATTTTCATGTTGCCCACCCCAAACAATAACCTTACTCCCGGTCCATACCATCGAATGGTAATTTCGCTTCGAGGGGGCATTAATTGTCGACATTTTCTGCCAGCTGCCTATACCAACTCTAGGTGTCCAGCTTGCCGAAGATGTGGATTTTCCTGTTTTTCCTTTAGCATCTATGAATCGAAAATTTGCGTAGTAATGTTGATTTAAAGATAAGGTTAAATTTGAAACGACTGATCCTCCCCAAATTTGCCAAGGGGTCACAATGGAATTATCAAGAGAGTTTTTAATTTCGACTTGAATTTGATGGTGGGGGTAAGGCGTTGTAGTTAATTTAAAGCGTGGTGATTGAGTTAGAACGATTGGTACTTCACCCAGAGCTACTGTCATCTCCGGAAAGGTTTTACATTTTTCGCTTGAGCTCACTGCGGATGAATTGTCATCGCAACTGGACAGGTCATCCGATTTAGGTTCGCTAGGATTGGTAATAGTAGCAGGAACAGTGGTGGAGTTTTCTGCCTCAACTTTACAACCGGAAATCAGCATAGAAATTAAGGTAGTTAAAACTAATAGATACTTATTTGTCGTCGTCATAAAACCCCCTGTTAACGTTCCAGAATAATGAAGTGATATGCTCTAATTTTATCAGACGAGATGTTAAAGATAGGTGAAATTCACTTCAAGATTAGCTTTCGCCGTGAAAACAAAAGCTTAGCGCGTATTTTTATGAACCGTGGAAAATAGACAATAGTGGATCAGAATGAGATTTTGATTTAAAAGTTATTTAGTTCGATGGATTTAAATCAAAATAAATTATTCCCAGCTAACATTTTAACACGCAACGTTTGCGTTGCTTGGCAACACTTTCAAAGTAAACCGATAAATTCTTTTCCGGCTAACTTCGAGAAGGTACGCATGGTCGGCGGAGATGCGTAGAAACTGGGGGCTCGTTCAATAGATATTAACTCTTTGTATTCGTTTAAATCACATTATCCAAATGCAAAGTCATTCCTAAAACCGCGCATATTTCCTCAGCGAAGTAATCCCATAAAGCATCAAATACTTCGCAGCATCCACGGCACTCAGCCCTTGATGTTCAGTCAAAATCTTCCAACGAAACGCAATCATCTCGAGCTTATTAGCCGAGCGCGAATTCTTCACAATGCGATAGCGAGCCAGATCTTCATTCAATCCGCCGCCTTGGTGGCCTTTCTTTAAAATTGAAAGCCATAGCAAATAATCTTCGTGTTTTGTTTCTTGGAATTTTTGCAAGCCTGTCGCTCTTTGATCAAACATCACCGTTAGACAGCCCATGACGTTGTTCACTAGTAACGTTTCGTAGGTAATATCGGTCGGCACCGGAATTAAATGACCGGTCTTTGATAAATCTTCACTCACACGGCGAAACGATGTGCAGCTAATTGTTAGATTGTTTTTCTTCATGAACGCTAATTGCGACTCAAGTTTCTTAGGCATCCACATATCATCGCTATCTAGAAATGCAATGTACTGACCTTCAGCCACCGACATCGCATAGTTGCGTGCCAGTGCTAGGCCGCGGCCCTGCGGAACCCGCACTAATTTAATTCGTGGGTCTTTCGCATTCCAGCCATTGATTAATTCCGCGGTGTTGTCTTTGGTGCCTTCATCGATAACGACTAGTAATTCCCAGTCGGGATACGTTTGCGCACGCACGCTTTCAATCACGTCGGGATAAAATCGCGCGCTATTGTAGCCTGGGGAAATAATAGAAACTAAACCTGGCTTAAGATTTTTCACTGTGTTTTACGAAAAAGTATTGCGCTAAACATTGCATGACCGCTTGGTGGCCATCTTCTACGATCGCGTAGTTTGAAAAATCCACATGCAGAGATACATCCGCCATCTCTTTCGCTTTGCCACCTTTAAAGCCTGTCAATGCGATCACGGGAAGACCTTTTTGTTTAGCCGTTTTCATGGCTTCGATAATATTTGGACTGTTGCCCGATGAAGAAATAACCAGCAACGCATCAGTTGGACGTGCTTGAATTTCTAGTAAGTACGCCATCGCGCGATCATAACCAAAATCGTTTGCGGCTGCCGTGAATAGGGGACCGTTTGCCATTAACGATAAGGTTCGCAGAGGATTTTTACCTGCCACGTACGTTCCCTTCGTCCAATCGCAGCTTAAATGATCAGCAATCGCGTTGGACCCGCCGTTTCCCGCCACAAAGAAAGTTCCGTTGTTGTCCGTTACTTTTTTCATCACTTGGTAGGCTTTTTCTAAATCCGCCGCATTTACAGTCGCCAGAGCTTGATTCAGATTTTTTTTGTAATCGCTGAAATAGGTTTCCATTGAGCTTGCGTTAAACCATACGTTGTTAACTCTTGGATCGGCAGTATTTGTATTCGACATTTAAACCTCTTTGGAATGGCTCATTTAATCAAAAAAAGCCTGACCTTTCAAGGAAAGAACGTGACACCCGCAGGATAGGTTTGTAATTTCAACCAGATGCGAATTAATTCAGCCTATTCATATCCACAGACAGCCGTTATATTGGCCGGAGGAAAGGGCACTCGATTGGGACTTACCGATCGGCCAAAGCCCTTGGTGCCGGTGGATCATCGTTCGTTATTGGAGATTCAAATCGAATGGTTATCTAGTCAAGGGATCAAGAACGTCTTTTTGCTGCTGAATTACATGCCTGAGAAAATCCGCGACGTTATTGGCGATGGCTCTCGGTGGTGCATCAAAACCGAATATGTTATCGAGCAGGAGCCACTAGGAACGTCCGGTGCCCTGGCGCAGCTAAAGGGCCAAATCAGAGAAGATTTCTATGTCATCTATGGTGATTTGTTCTCGGGATTTCTTGATCTAGAATCTATGTATCGCTTTCACCACGATAAAAATGCTGATGTGACATTGCTGACTCATCCTAATGATCATCCATATGATAGCGACCTAGTGGAAGTCGATGCTGATCATCGAGTCACTGGATTTCTAACGAAGCCTCATCCACCAAACTTGGTTTATTTTAATTTGGTTAACGCCGCTGTTTATATTTTTTCCGTTAAGGCTTTAGGTCTGCTCGAAGAAAACAAATTTCAAGATCTAGCGCGTGATGTGTTTCCTACTTGGCTTAAGCAGTTGAAAGTTTTTTCGTATAAGTCATTCGAGTATGTAAAAGACATCGGAACTCCAGACCGTATAGAAAAATTGCGCAGAGAACTGACGTATTCAAAAACACCTCAGCGAAAAGCCCTGGATCAGCCTAAACCATGTGTTTTCTGGGATCGCGATGGAACACTTGTGAACTATGTGTCAGACTTAAAAGACGCCAAGGATCTAGTGTTGAAATCCGAAATCGAAAGTCCCGTGAAGTTTCTAAATTCAATTGGGGTTCTAAATATCGTAGTCACCAATCAGCCCGGAATTGCCAAAGGCTACATGACCGTAGCTCAATTAAACGACATTCATAAAAAAATGGAAACTGAGCTTGGCAATCGCCGCGTGTGGATGGATGAAATTTACTATTGTCCTCATCATCCCGATAAAGGCTTTGCGGGCGAAGTGCCAGAATTAAAAATAGACTGTGATTGCCGCAAACCAAAAACGGGGCTGTTTCAACAAGCTAAATCAGCTTACAACATCGATTTCAGTAAAAGTTTAATGGTCGGGGATTCTCACCGTGATCGCCTAGCCGCCGAAGCCCTAGGTATGGGATTTGTCGCCATCACCGGTGGTGAAAGTACCGTAGAGGACCTACGGCCCAATGTATTTGAAACTTCGGACTCCTTAAAACTAACAGACTTTTTCGCCACGTATTTTAAAAGCAAAGGGATAAATTATGATAGTCACTAAAACGCCGTTTAGAGTTAGTATTTTTGGTGGTGGATCTGACATGGCGAGTTTTTATTCGCGTTCTCCGGGCGCAGTCCTGAGTTTTTCAATTAACAAATACATGTACATTTCTACGCATAAATATTTTGAGAGCGACGAGTACCGTTTGAAATATTCTAGAACAGAAACAGTTAAGAAAATCAGCGATATTCAGCATCCGATTTTAAAAACAGCGCTGGATATGCTGGATGTGCCCGCGGGCGTGGAATTAAGTTCTATCGCGGATATCCCAGCAGGCACGGGCATGGGATCGTCATCTACATTCACAGTAGGTGTCTTACATAATTTGCTAACACGAAAAAATCAATTTGCCGATAAAGGTCGCTTGGCCGATATGGCTTGCCAAATCGAAATTGAAAAATTAAAAGAACCCATTGGTAAACAAGACCAATATGCCGCTAGTTTTGGTGGATTGAACGTAATCAAATTTTTGCCTCACGGTGAAGTGAATGTCGAAAGTTTGAATTTATCTCGCGAACGTTTTAATAATCTTCAAAATCATCTGTGTTTGTTCTACACGGGGGTATCGCGTTCAGCGTCGGAAGTTCTTGCCGACCAGAAAAAAAACATCAGCAATGAATCGGCCAAGTTTGAAAACTTAAAAACGATGGTAAGCTTTGTGGATCAAGGCCGTGCCCTACTGTTAAAAGATAACATAGAAGACTTTGGAAAGCTGGTTCATCGCAGCTGGGAACTAAAGAAGAGCTTAAGTGATAAAATTGCAAACCCAGATATTGACGAAGCCTACAGCAAGGCCATGAAACTGGGTGCTTGGGGCGGAAAACTGCTAGGCGCAGGTGGCGGCGGATTTTTGTTATTTGTAGTGCCGCCATCACAACGACAAAAATTGACGGATGGTTTAGGACTGCGTCCATATCCCTTTGAGATTGAATTTGATGGGTCTAAAGTTATTTATTACGAAGATGAGGGAACATAATCCCACAAAACTCATATCCGCTTTTCAACTATAGCATAGAGTCCAAGACTGTTTTGCAATGCGTACTATAGTGCATATTTTGTACCTTAGACCAGGTTTTGGCTCAAAACGAGTACTATAGTACTCATTTTGTAGACAAAGCATCGTTAGGGACTATAATGAGTACTATAGTACTCACGGCGAGGGATCTTATGTCGGATACGGTGATTGTCTTAGAAGGTAATAAAGAAAGTCTAAGTCTTCAACTTGGTAAGTTACTAAAAAAACGACGTGTGGAGCTTGATATCACTCAAGTCGATTTGGCTAAATATTGTAATCTTTCACGAGAAGGCATTGGTAAAATTGAATCAGGTCATAGTGATATTCAACTTTCTACCTTGATGAAAATGTCTAAAATTTTGGGTTTTAAAATCACGTTGGCAATGGAACAAGACTAATGAATCAACTTTTTGTTTATTACGAATCCGATAAGGTCGGAGTGATTCAGCGAGATCAAGATCTGGTATTTTCATTTCGCTATACTGACGAATGGTTAAAACGTGCGGACCATTTTCCCTTGAGTCTAACCTTAAAATTAGAAAATAAAAATTTCGGTAATAAAGATACGCTGTCTTTTTTTGAAAACCTGTTACCAGAAGGTGACACAAAAGCGTCCATTGAAAAAAGTCAGGACGTACACGGTGTTTTTGATTTCTTATCTAAATATGGTCAAGACTGTGCGGGGGCTATTACCATTACCAGCGACGAAAATTACACGGCACCAACAGCGAAGCAGGAACGCGTGGAGCTTGAGGAAGCAAAAATTTACCAAGCTTTGAAAGAAAAACGCTCAGTCGCCGAAGTTATCGCCGATGAAAATCCTGGTTATTTGTCTTTGGCTGGGGCGCAGGATAAATTCCCAGCGATTTACGATGGGAAAAAATTCTACCTGCCAAAACATGGTGCGCCGACCACGCACATCGTGAAAATGCCGATTTATCGCCATCAAATTAAAGACTCCGTATACAACGAGCTTTACTGCATGAGGCTGGCTCAGCGAGTGGGATTTCAAGTTCCCGTATGTTCCATTCACGTGGGTGAATTTCCATTATTTGTTGTAACACGATACGATCGCCAGACGGACGAAAAAGGAATTGTTCATCGCTTGCATCAGCAAGATTTCTGCCAGGCACAGGGAATCACCAGTGAGTTTAAGTATGAACACAGTGGCGGACCGAGTATTAAAAATAACTTTGAATTGATTATGAAAAACACTTTGGCTAAAAAACGGGTGGAGTCGATCAATACATTGCTAGATTGGGTCTTCTTCAATTTGCTGATTGGAAACAACGACAGTCATTCTAAAAATCTTTCGTTCCTATTATTAGGGCAGCGCTACGAAATTGCACCCCTGTATGACTTAGTGTGCACGGCGATTTACCCAAAACTGCAAAAGCACTTCGCATTTAGTATCGGTGGTCAAAATGACTACACTAAAATCGGTAAGAAAGAATTAAAACTACTAGATCGTCAGCTTGAATTTAAAGAGGGTACCTGCCAGGAGCGCATGCGGGCGATGCACCAGAAAATTACTCAGCATAAATCTACAAATCGCGAACAGATCACAAAAGAATACGGCAAGATTAGTTTATTAGAACGAATCGAAGAAATAATTGAAGCGCGGGCGCGTACATTTGCCAATCAGAAAGCAATTGATATAACAATCTACTAAATCCCACTCAATGGTGATTACCGAAGATCCTAATATAAATCAGATCCTAGTCAGTTTCCAGACGGTGAGCCATTTCTTGCAGTCGATCAATGGCCATTTGCAGAAGATTTCGACTATCAGGATTCAATTCAGCATTAAGGCTAGAAACAAAATTAAGAGCGGATAGAGGGGACCTTAAATCATGCGCTATTTGCTGGTTGTTTTTACTGAGAGCCGTTTTGATGGCATCGTCCGATAATTTTAAATCTTTCGACATGGTATCCCCCTAGCATACCCAAAACGGGCTTCGTTAATTCTACTAAAACGATTTAATTTCTGGAATGTAAATTTGCCTCTTTGTAATTTCTTCCTTAATCTCTCGGCCTGCTGTATTTCAAATCGTCAAAGAGGCTATCATGAATTTAAAACGGTGATTTTAGGCGCAGCTAATTTAATGTGGTTTGCATTAAACGCCTGAATCGCTTTCTCAATAACTTGGTCCGCTATCCTAAATTTCATTGAAAAATCACTCACCGAATAGAACACCTTCATAACGACCCATGAGTCACTTGTTTCGGTCAAAAGCACTCGAGGGCCTGGGTTCTGCAAGACACCCTCGATGGATGAAACAACGTCGACAAGAATAGACTTAGCGGACGACGCATTCTGATTGTAGTCAATTCTGAATGTGACACTTTCGCGGTTTGGTCTTTGTTGGTCGCTAAAAATGGTAATCTGGCTCAGTGCAATTGTTTTGTTTGGTATCATTACGGTTTCATCCGAGAACGTGATCAAGAAAGTGGATCGCCAGGTGATTTCTTGAATTTGGCCTAGCCATTTTTTATTGTCATGGTTAATTTCAACCCAGTCGCCTATTTTAAATGGCTGGCCAATTTGCATAGCCACGCCTGAAAATAAATTTCCTAAAGTGTCTTGTAATGCCAAACCTAGAACTAAAGAAAATACGGCCGAGGTTGCCAGCATCGCGGTGATGTGAATCGAAAAAACTTCTGATCCTATAAACGAAACTACAAAAATTGAAAACACAAATGAAAACAAATTCGCAATGAGTCGGGGGATGCCTTGGGACATGTTCTTGTAAAACAATGATAGGTAAACAATGATTTGCGCTAGTTTAATAAAGCCGATGGCCCCTGCCACCAGGGAAAAGAAGGCGATGTATTCAGCTAGTCTATTTACCCAATTGGCTTCTGTACTGCCGTAAAGAGCCCATTGTGCAATTGACAACAGTGTCGAGATACCAAGATAAGTAGGGGTGTTGATGAATCGTGATTTCAAATTTAAGTGGCGTTTTTGACTAATTGCTTTTAGAAAAAAACGATAGAAGCCGTAGGCCGCCAGTAGGGTCAACCAAATGACGACGAAAACTTCAAATTGAATGAAAAACAATATTTTTTCGATGACCGATGAAACCTGAAACATCATTGGATAGTACCTAAATTAAAAATATTTAAACCAAGTTCATGGACAAGATTTTCCACAAGTAATCGCCCGCGCACACTGTGGCCATGGTCATCGACTTTCGGAGAATAAACCGCCAAACCGAATTTACCAGGAACGACAACAAAAATAGCGCCGCTAACGCCGCTCTTAGCTGGCAAGCCAACTTTAAAGGCCCATTCACCAGCTGTATCGTACATTCCACAGGTGAACATTAGGCTGAGGGTTTTGGTAACATGGTTGGGTGTCATTAACTGCTTGTTTGTGAGCGGCTGACGCCCTTGTGTCGCCATCGAGGCAGCGATCATTGCTAGATCCTGAGTCGTAACTAATATAGAGCACTGGTTAAAATAGTTGTCCAGTGTTTCATCGATTTCTGAAGTCATGACATTGAAATGTTTCATTAAATGAGCGATAGCACGATTTCGATGGGCTGTTTCACGCTCAGATTTGAAAATAGCCGAATCGATGGAAAGCGGTCTTCCGGCTAGTTCAGAAATATAGTTCACAATTGCCTGCAGTTTGCTGACACCATTGTCACCACTAATCAAACTGGTTGTGGCTATGGCGCCCGAATTTATCATGGGGTTGAACGGTCGATGTGAGTGTTTTTCGAGTTCAATTATGGAATTAAACGCTTCTCCGGTTGGCTCTACGCCGACTTTTGAGTGAACATACTCGGCACCATGTTGTTTCAATGCTAAACTATAGACGATTGGTTTTGATGTCGATTGCAGAGAAAACAATTGATCTTTGTCGCCAACAGAAAAACTTTCCCCGTGGGCATTGACAATCGTGGCAGAAAAGTAATTCGGGTTAACTTTGGCAAGTTCCGGAATGTAGTCTGCTAATTTTCCATCCTGGTTGGCGGCGGCATTATGGAAACTTTTTGTAAGAGCGTCGGCAACAATAGTGAGTTTCATGCGTTGGGTTTTACCATCAGGTAGCCGGCCTTGGGAATCGCTAAAATGGCTTTTTACTGCCAATTTTATGTTCAATGCTCATGGAATAGAATGGGATATGTTTGGGATCGCGTTCGTGATCCAAGCGGTTGTTTGAATAGTTTTAGAAAAAAAGTGCACGCATTATACGCGAAAGCTCGGCACTTACAACTCTAAATTTTCACTTTATACGAATGTCGCTGATTCATGCCCATTTCTATTAACTCTTTGATTTTTTGCGGGAAATTTCGTAAACCAATAAGAATGAACATTTCTGAATTTTTGACTAAAGAGTTTGACCCAACCGTTCGTTCTAAAGGTTACAGCTTCTATATCCGCAAACAATTCAAGTTGCTGGAGATTGGCAATGAAGCAATTAAATCTGAAGTTTATGGTGTTCATAAATACAACGTAAATTTAAATTTCGATCCTGATAAACAAAACCTACTTTTCCAATGTACCTGCAATCAATTCAAACAGGGATTTAATTGTCCGCATATTTGGGCCAGTGTTTTAGCTGTCGAGAAAAATACAAAAACCGATGAATTTACGTCTAAAGTTTTTTATTTCTATCAGCAGAAAAAACAGGTCGAATCGGAAACAAAAGAAAAACAAGAGGACATTTCTGTCGTCAAAGGTTCTGGAAATGAACCCTATTGGAAACGTTCACTGGATCGCGCTCAAGAGATGTACGATAGCAAAAACGTCGTAACTAAGTTTCGAGCGGCATCGAGTGATTTCCTAAAGCGTGGTTTTTATATTCTAGATATTCCGGCGAGTTTAAGTTATCGCCAGTTCGTTTTACACTTTCGCGTTCAGGAGCGTAAATATAATGGGGAATATGGGTTTATTAAAAAGGGCGATTTAAACCAAGAAAAAATCACATCCTTTGAAAACACCCAAGAACAAGAAATCCTGTGGAATTTAATAGGTCGTGTGGAGAAGAACTATTTCTCTAAATCGCAAGCCACTACTTATAACGAATTTTTAGTAAATCCAGATCAGAATGAAAACATTTTGCAAAATGTTTCCGAACTTGGTCAGTTATATCGCTTGAAGAAAAACAAAACGGGTTTGTATGTGGATTTCAATATCAACGACATGCAGCCGTATCCGCTGATGCCAGAAAATTGGTCTCTAGATCTGCATTTGTATGAATTTGATAAAGAAGACTATAAGCTATCTGTCGTTCTTAAAAATGAAAAAAATCAGACCAAGGAAATGAAAGAAGTTATTGGCTATCTTGATAACTATATTTTCTTCGAAGATTTCATGGCCTACTTTGATTCAAAAAAGAATGGCATGTGGTACGAAGCTTTGTCCCTTCGTCCCATGGTCGTAGCAAAAAATGAAGTTTTTGATTTCTTGAATACCTACTGGTTGAACTTCACAAACACCCCGTACATTCATTTGCCTGATGATTTAAAATTCGAAGAAAACAGAGAATTGCAGCCGAAAGCTAAAGTAGTTCTTCATATGAATGAAGAGAGCACAATTCAGGTCGCAGAAATGCGTTTCTTGTATGACGGTTATGAAGTCGACGGTACGTACCAAGAATATATTCTGGATCTAAACAAAAAACTCAAGATTAAGCGCCATCAAGAACTTGAGAACGATTTAATCAATCAATTCATCGAACTGAGCCCGATTAAAAAATCAGGCTTCCGTTCAGAATTTAAATTCTTTAATTCTCATCTGCCGGATTTGATTGATAAGGTTGGCCAGCACGACTGGCAAATATTCTTAAACCGCAATCGTATCCGCCGTGCCAAAGATCTTACATTCCGTGTGTCTCATCAAATGGATTGGTTAGATTTAAAGATCGATTTGAAAATCGGTGATGTGACCGTTGAGTGGCCAGATATTCTAAAAGCACTGAAAAATCAGAGTAATTTGATTACTTTGGCTGACGGTACGACGGCGTTCATGCCTTCGGATATCATGAAAAAGTTAAAACCGTATTTTGAAGTCGGTCAGACGACAGAATCAGGCATTAAGTTAAACCGAATTCAGTCTCTGTTCTTAAAATCATATATTGAAAACGATTTCGTAGTGCCATCTGATTCGAAAATGGAAAGCTTGATCAAGGATCTTAGCGAATTAAAACCGGTTAAAATCGGTGGATCGTTCAAAGGTGAACTTCGTGACTACCAGAAAAAAGGTGTGTCATGGATGAACATCTTAAGCGAAAACGCACTGGGTGGTATCTTAGCTGATGACATGGGCCTTGGTAAGACAATCCAAATGCTGGCCGTGTTTTCTATTTTCTCGCAAATCAAAGATAAATCATCTGGTCCAAGTTTGATCGTCGCGCCGAAAAGCTTAGTGTTCAACTGGCGCAACGAATTTGAGAAATTTACGCCTAAAATAAAAGTTCTAACTTATTTTGGAAATGATCGTAAAGAGCAAATCAAAGATGCAAAAAAATTCGATGTGCTGTTAACGACGTATCACACGCTTCGTAATGATATTGAACAGCTAAAAGAAATTCCATTTTATTTCTTTGTACTCGATGAAGCGCAAAATATCAAAAACCCTCGCTCGCAGCTGACACTAAGTACGAAGTTAATCAAATCTGAAAAGAAGTTTGCATTAACAGGTACCCCAATCGAAAATTCGATCGGTGATTTGGTTTCTATTTTATCGGTGGTGAACCCAGGTTTGATCACGGATTCATTGGGCCAGAAAATGTTGAAATTGTCTGAGCCAGATGATTTGAAACGATTTTCAAAAGCGCTATCACCGTTCATTTTGCGGCGTACGAAAGAACAAGTTCTTAAAGACTTACCAAGTAAGACAGAACAAGTTCTATATTGTGAACTAAGTGAAGAAGAACGTAATAAGTATAACGAAATTAAGAATTACTACTGGCAAAAACTGAATTCAAAAATCAAAGATAACGGTATTAAAAATACCAAGATTGAAATTTTGGGGGCACTGCTGCGCTTGCGACAGATTTCGTGCCACATGGGTCTGGTTGATAAAACTAAACTAGGTGAGCCGTCGGCGAAGTTTGACCTACTGATTGATCAAATTCAAACATTGATCAACGAAGGTCACAAGGCGTTGATTTTCTCGAGCTTCACATCATTGTTGAAAATTTTGTCACAGCAGTTGCGTGAAAAGAACATTCATTTTGAATACCTAGATGGGCAAACGAAAGACCGTGCCGAGCGTGTTCAAAATTTCCAGACGAATGATCAAATCAGTCTTTTCTTGTTGAGCTTGAAAGCCGGCGGTGTGGGTTTGAATTTAACGTCTGCTGATTACGTATTCATTATCGATCCATGGTGGAATCCAGCAGCAGAATCACAGGCCATCGATCGATGTTATCGGATTGGTCAAACAAAGAGTGTATTTGCCTATAAATTGATTGCGAAAAATACAGTGGAAGAGAAGATCTTAAAACTGCAAGAGCGCAAAAAAATCTTGGCTGAGAACATCATCAGTTCAGATGCGAATATCTTGAAAGAGTTATCTTTAGATGATTTGTCGGACCTGTTCAGTTAAGTTTGGCTAGAACATCCATGTTCTAGCCTTTTTTTCTTATTTGGTTGTCTCTGGTTGAAAAGATCCATCTTTTAAGTCTTCATCATAGATAGATTCCCAGCGCGAAATTTCTTCTTTTTTGCTATTTAAAAATAGAGTGGTTGTGCCATCTGATTTCATTTCTGATTGTGACATGGGGTTAATCGTATCTATGCGTGCTTTGGATTCGTCGGGCAGCGTGCTTTTCATATTGTAAATTTTGATTTTGTCGCGATTTTGTAAAGTGAACTGGTGCTGCGTTGATATTGGATTCGATGAAACGTCTTTGAATGGCAAGTAAGTGTATCTGCCATCAAATGATTTCTGAGGCAATTGATCACACGATTCCGCAATTTTTCTCCAAACATATGTTTCCGGAATTTTTGGTACATCGATGCCTTCTTTTGTTTTTACTTGTGTAAAATCATAACTTTGATGTTGTTCGCCCCAAGCGCAGTCGTAGCGGTAGTTTGTTTCGGTGTAGTCGCCGATCACATCGAAATAGATAGACGCAAATTTTTTGTATGTCCCGCCGTCATTCCAGTGCTGAATTTTGACTCGTTCACGAATATTTGGATACATCATGCTTAGCTGACGATGTAGATTTTCGGAAACTTCGTCACGTCCCGCGAATCCATAGGTAACGGCCAGGTCGGATTGGTTAGGCATAGCAAAAACGAAATGAGCAAAACCGCCGTAGTTGGCATAGGCGTGATAGTAATCGGGGTAGTTAGCGACATGATTAACACCATCTAAAAATTTGAAGGTGTCTTGGTAGAAGTTTTCTTTTTTCAGGGAAATGCGCGGACTTGAAAATACATCCGTACGATCATTGTCTACGTCATTTGCGGCTAGGCTCATGCGAACCCATTTTCCGTTACGGACACATTTTTTAACACCCAATCGGTGGGTCGGCCGCACACAAAGCTTCATCTGTTGAGGCTCCAGGAGGGCGCCGGATGGGTTTTGCAGGTAATTTGCGACCGACCCCGATTGGTCTGGATCTTTTTTAACACAAGCATTTAAGGCTATTAATGCAAAGGCCGTGATAGTTAAAGTGGCTGAATGAATACTTTTAGAATAGAGCATGGGACTCCTTATAGGTTATTTTGTTTTTCATCGAACGACAGGAGGCTAGGCAAGAGAGCGGCTAGGTTGCGGATGCCTTGAATTCTAATTGAAATTCGTCGATTTCAGGGTAGTATGGAAAATATCCGGATAACGAATTGTTCCAGCGAGGTAGAGATGAAAGCATTTATTGATGAAGCATTTGGTAGCGCCCTCATGAATTTGAAGCGTATGACTGAGAATGATGAAATCAAAGGCAAAGTAGCAGAAGCTGCGCAAATGATCATCGATTCATGTGCTAAGGGTGGACAATTGTTAGCTGCTGGAAATGGTGGATCGGCAGCCGATGCGCAGCACATGATCGCTGAATTGATCGTTAAACTTGGACCAGATCGTTCACCGATTCGTGGCATTGCTCTGTCAACGGACACATCGATCATGACAGCAGTGGGAAATGATTACGGTTATGATTATGTATTTAGCCGCCAGGTTTATGCTCATATGAGACCCGGTGATTTGTTCTTAGGAATCACGACGTCCGGAAATTCTCCAAATATCTTGCGTGCACTTGAAGCTGTAAAAAAATCGGGTGGTAAATCAATTCTGCTTTCTGGAAAAGACGGTGGTAAATGTAAAGCTCTTGCCGATCTAACGATCTTGGCTCCGGGTGAAACTACAAATATGATTCAAGAGTGTCATATTTTGATCTATCACACTCTATGCTATCTGATTGAAAAAGGTCTGGTTGATAAAGGCGTAATTCAATACAACGATAAAAAAATCTAGGTATTATTTATTTTTTGTGAACTGGCCCCTTAGCCTGCGGCTAAGGCCAAGTAAAATATCGTCAAATCAAGTGAATTTAAAACGTGCTATCTAAAATCCAGAAAGATTCAACACGCTCGCTTTTTTGAGGGATCGAAACTCGAATGTATTACGAGGTAATTCGGATAATAATTTTTTTTGAAAAACTGTTTCAAGACAGCGCTTTTAAATTTCAACTAAACAACTGTCTTTCCAATAGAATTTAGCTTCTTAGCCGCAAGCTAAGGAGCCAGTTCTTTGGGCCTTAGCTGAACTGCAATACTCAAGGCCAACGCGCAAAAGAATAAGTAAACGAGTCGGACTTTGGCTCGTTCAAAATTGCATTCCGTTAGGGACCCAATGTGAAACGCGATTTGGGCCCCGAAGGAGCCCAAGAAAATGGGATCCCGGTGTTTGCGGTATTGTTTAAATGTAAATGCTAGCAATCCTAAAATGAAAATCATGTAAAACAAAAATCCGACCAAGCCGGTATTGCTTAGGGCTTGTAGATATTGGTTGTGGGCGTGGCTTTGAAAGTGGTTTGCTGGGATGCCTAACTTTTCAAAATACGAAGGAAGGTAGGCTAGGTAGTCACCATGTCCGATTCCAAACACGGGATAGTCTTTAAAGATTTCCAAATTGGTGCGCCATAAATTATAACGTTCGCTGTCGTAGCTTTGTGATGGGTTGAGTGCTTGGTCGATGCGGGTTTTGAATGTGCTTGAACCTGCATACAAAATCAAGGCGCTGATGACTGTAGCGCCGGCGATAGCTACGCCCCAGCGTTTACGATAGATGAATACCATAATGATGATAGCCCCTGAAAGCCCAGCCCAAGCTCCGCGAGTTAAGGTCAAGGCCACACTGACTGTTGTTAAGGCAAACGCGGCTACCAGTAAAACTTGTGGTTTGGTTCTTTTGTTTCCATTCTTCCATTCAGAGAGTGCTTCGATGACAAACGGAACCAAGAATGCGGCATACATGCCATAGATGTGTGCAAAATTCATCGGATCATCGAATGGGCCGGCAAAGCGGGCTCCATGGGTGAGTGGTGTTTGTTTGAATAAATCTATACCCGTGGCCAGGCCCACGGCACCATAGAGGAAGCAGGCAAGTAAAACCCAGTACAGGGGTTGCCAGAATGACAGTGTCATTGATGGGGTTCCGCGCTTGGTTAAATAGTGATTTAGGAACCAGTACATGAACAGTAGGTTTAAAATCCATTTCCATTCAGACAGGTTTTTCAGTAAATGGGGGCTTGTTCGTAAGCCAATCGCTATGGACGCTAGCCACAAACCAAAGAAAAAAACCTCTTTGATTCCTGAATTGGATGCTAACAGTGAGTCGAAGCGGGTTTGCTTGGTAAAACGCATAGTCAGTGTGTAGAGAATAATCACCACGGACATAGCATCCATGAATGACTGTGAGATTAAAGTCGCACTTAGAAATACAAACAACAGGCCTGTCATGGTCGCAGTATAGCCACTTTGCAGGGCGCTTGGCTAAGGAAAAATAAGGCGAAAAATGCGATTGAAAAATATCAGAAAGTTAATGACAATAGCGAAATGAAAATTCGATTAACACCAAAGAAAAAACTGACGTTGCTGGCTTTTGATGGAGCTGTCTATTTGCTGGTGATTCATTTGTTTTCTTGGCTTCGTTTAGGTGAGTTCTTTTGGCATTTTAATTCTGTGGGCTTGTGGTTTATCACAATGTCGTTGCTTGGCTTTAGTTATGTTTTTGGCGCTTACGATGTGGAACCGCATCATCGTTTTAAAGATATCTTCATAAGGCAAGTCTCTAGTTTCGTAGTCACTATCTCGTTTGTATTAACTATAAACTACCTTCTTAGCAAAGACAGGTCCGGTATTTTTGGTCGCGGAATCTTGATTGGATCTACAATTTTGTTCGGTATAGCCTCAATAACATACCGGCGAATTTTGTGGGGGATTCTTTCTGCTAGGGCAGGTAAGACGTCGTATTTGTTTTTGGCCGCCGGTGACCACAATCAGTTTATTGAAAACGAGATCATTAAAAAATTTAAAATTAACTACGAAATTTTAAATTGGTCACCGAGGCACCCTCTGGACAAAATTCATCAAGATTGGCAGGCTATAGTGGTATCGATGCCTTCAAATTTATGGAGCCAAGAACTAACGGATAGTTTAATGCAGGCTCGTTTTGCGGGAAAAGAAATTCTAAACCTGTCGCAATTTTTTGAGGAGATCGAAAAAAAAGTTCCTGTCGATTTTTTAAGTCGCGAATGGTTCATTTTCGAAAAGGGTTTCGATCTTTTTCATAATCCACTTGGTTTGCGGGTCAAACGTGTTTTGGATTTAATTTTGGCATTACTATTGTTGTCCGTGACGTGGCCGTTTTTATTGATTTTCTCTATCCTGATTAAGCTTGAATCGAAAGGGCCAGTTTTTTACAGTCAGATTCGTACGGGTTTGAATGATCGTGAATTTACGATTTTCAAAATGCGCTCGATGGTGACCGATGCTGAAAAACAAGGTGCGCAATGGGCCAAGAGCAATGACTCTAGGGTTACTAGGGTCGGAAAGTTTATTCGACTGACTCGCATTGATGAGCTCCCTCAGCTATGGAACGTGATCAAAGGTGACATGAGTTTTATAGGCCCACGGCCTGAAAGACCGGAATTTAACGTGGAATTAGAGAAGCAAATCCCGTTCTATCGAATGCGCCATTTAGTTCGCCCGGGGATCACCGGCTGGGCCCAAGTTATGTATGCCTATGGTGCTAGCGTAGAAGATTCAAAACAGAAATTGCAATTTGATTTGTATTACATTAAAAACTTTAGTTTTATACTTGATATACAAATTATATTTAAAACGATTCGAGTCGTCCTTTTTGGTAAGGGTCGATAAAAAAGTAAGGGTACACGAAATTGAAAGTTATTGAGCACATCAACAGAGCGTTACAGAAATCGAACCCGCCAGAGTTCAGCTTTGAAATTGTACCGCCGCCGCGTGGTCGTTCAGTTAAGGATATTATTGATATTGCCGAAGGATTAAGTAAGCTTGATCCACCATGGATCGATGTGACTAGCCATGCTTCGAGCGCTTACTACCATGAAAATTCTGATGGTTCGATCGTTAAACGCACTTTCAAGAAACGTCCTGGTACGCTGGGTATCTGTGGTATTATTCAAAATCGTTTCCGCATTGATACTGTTGCACATATTCTTTGCCAAGGTTTCACAAAAGAAGAAACTGAAGATGCGTTAATCGAATTGAATTATCTAGGCATCCACAACGTTTTAGCTTTACGTGGTGATAGTCTAAATTACAGTAAAGAGGTTTCTAAAAATCGCACGATCAATCAATATGCGTCTGACTTAGTGACCCAAATCAAAGGTATGAGTACGGGGCAGTTTATTGAAGAGATTTCTAATTGCGAACCGTTGGATTATGGCATTGGTGTCGCTGGTTATCCCGAGAAGCACTTCGAGGCCGCAAATTTTAAAACCGATATTCAATTCTTGAAAAAGAAAGTGGAAGCGGGCGCGGACTATATCGTGACTCAAATGTTTTTTGATAATCAGAAATACTATCAGTTTAAAAAAGCCTGTCTGGAAGCGGGAATCACGGTTCCTATAGTTCCTGGTCTTAAAATCATTAAAAACGCAGCTCAATTGAAATCAGTTCCTAAAACTTTCAATGTGGATCTTCCCGAACGTCTTGTGGATGAAATTACGGCGACTCCGGCGCATGTCGAAGAGATCGGTCGCCGTTGGGCATTGGCTCAGGTTGAAGATTTAATTAAGAATGGCGAAAAAAATCTGCATTTCTACATTATGAATGATGCAGGCCTTGTCATCGACTTAGTTAAAAAGTTTAAATAAGAAATTTAATAATAAATACAAAGGAACACGGAATTGGAACAAACTTGGGTTTCCCCGGCCGATTTTATTAAGACTCCTGTATTGCTTGAGCTGGAAGAACGCTTAAAGCACGAAATTTTGATTATCGATGGCGCTATGGGCACCATGATTCAGCAGTATAAGCTGACGGAGGCCGACTATCGAGGAACTCATTTCCCAAATCCTAAGAAAGATTTAAAAGGTAATAATGATTTATTGTGTATTACCCGACCGGAAGTCATCTATGAAATTCATATGCAGTACTTGGAAGCGGGTGCTGATATTATCGAAACTAACACGTTCAATGGAACGACCATTTCCCAGGCTGACTACGAATTAGAAAGCTGGGTAGATGAAATCAACAAACAAGCGACTCGTATCGCTATCCGCGCACGCGATGACTACTTTAAAAAAACGGGTCGTAAGGCCTACGTCGCCGGGGCGCTAGGTCCAACCAATAAAACCGCTTCGCTTTCACCGGATGTGGAGCGTCCAGAATATCGTGGTGTTACGTTTGATGAGTTAGTCAAAGCCTACTACGGACAAGCGAAAGTTTTCATCGATGAAGGCTGTGATATTTTACTTCCCGAAACGACATTTGATACTTTGAACTTAAAAGCCTGCTTGTACGCGATCGAAACACTACAAGAGGAATATCGCACAAAGTTTGCGTTGATGTTGTCGGTAACAATCACGGATTTATCTGGTCGTACTTTATCGGGCCAAACATTGAAGTCATTTTGGTTTAGCGTTCGCCATTCGCGGCCTTTAAGTGTTGGTATAAACTGCGCCCTGGGTGCCAGTGATATGCGTCCCTACATCCAAGAGCTAGCTGAAATGGCTGACTGCTATGTAAGCTGCTACCCGAATGCGGGCCTGCCGAATCCGTTGAGCCCAACAGGGTACGATGAAACTCCAGCCTCAATTGCCGCTGAATTAGGGAAAATGTCGAAAGCGGGTCATGTGAATATCGTGGGTGGTTGTTGTGGAACTACGCCGGCCCACATAGCAGCGATTGCGACGAACTTACGCTCGGATAAACCACATGTTATTTCAGCTAAGCCCGTTCGATTTAGATTATCAGGCTTAGAGCCTTTGGAAACACCTACTATTGGTGAGAGATCATTTATGATGGTCGGTGAGCGTACCAACGTAACTGGATCACCTAAGTTTGCAAAGCTAATCAAAGAGGGTTCGTTATCTGGTGGATTGACGATTGCTCGTCAGCAAGTTGAAAATGGCGCCAATATTTTGGACGTCAATTTTGACGAGGGCATGCTAGATTCCAAACAATTGATGATCGATTTCTTAAATTTGATAGTTTCGGAACCTGATATTTCTAAAATTCCTATTATGATTGATTCGTCGAAATTTGAAGTGATTCAGGCGGGTTTGAAATGCCTTCAAGGTAAAAGCGTAGTTAACTCGATTTCGCTAAAAGAGGGCGAAACCGTGTTCTTGAATCAAGCGCGTGAAATTCAAAAGTTAGGTGCCGCTGTTGTTGTGATGGCGTTTGATGAAGAAGGACAAGCGGCAACGTTTGAAGACAAAGTTAAAATCTGCAAGCGGGCCTATGATTTACTAACTAAGAAACTAAATTTCCATCCCGAAGATATTATATTCGATCCCAATGTGTTAACCGTGGCTACGGGAATGGAAGAACATAATCGCTTTGGTTTAGATTTCATCGAAGCGTTAAAGGAAATTAAAACCGTGTGCCCTGGAGTTTTAACTTCCGGTGGTATATCAAATTTGTCATTCTCGTTCCGCGGAAATAATAAAGTGCGCGAAGCCATGCATAGCGTTTTCCTGTTCCACGCCATTAAAGCTGGGCTGGATATGGGTATCGTGAATGCCGGTATGCTGGAAGTATACGAAAATATTGACCCGGAACTGCGTCGCCTGTGCGAAGCGGTTATTTTAAATCAATCACCAGATGCTTCGGAAAAACTGATTCAATGGGCTGATGCGAATACCGGCAAGAATATCGACCTAACTGATTCTGGCGTAAAATCGGTCAAACAAAATGATTGGCGTCAGCTATCTTTAGAAAAACGTATTGAGTATGCCTTAGTCAAAGGCGTCGATGAGTTTATTACCGAAGATACTAAACAAGCAGTGGAAAAATACAAACGTCCACTGAATGTGATCGAAGGTCCGTTGATGGATGGCATGAAAGTCGTGGGCGAATTGTTTGGTCAGGGAAAAATGTTTTTACCTCAAGTGGTGAAGAGTGCGCGCGTGATGAAAAAAGCGGTGGCGTACCTTGAACCATTGATGGATGCCGAAAAAGTGACGTCTAACAATCAGCCCGTATTTGTGATTGCGACCGTAAAAGGCGATGTTCACGATATCGGTAAAAACATAGTTGGTGTGGTGCTAGCTTGTAACGGTTATAAAGTGATTGATTTAGGAGTGATGGTTTCTATCCAAAAAATTCTGGAAGAAGCTAAGAAACACAAAGCCGATATCATCGGTTTATCTGGTTTGATTACACCATCACTTGAAGAAATGATATTCAACGCTCAGCAGTTTCGTGATTCCGGTTATGATGTTCCGTTGTTAATTGGTGGCGCTACGACATCTAAAGTTCACACGGCCGTAAAAATTGATCCCCATTACCCAGGACCAGTCGTTCACGTCGGTGATGCGTCACTCGTGGTAGAAGCCTGTTCGCATTTGATCGGGTCACAGCGTGATACGTATCGTTTGAAGATCAAAGAAGAGTATCGGCAAATTCGCGAAGCCTATTTATCTAGGAAATCTGAAACAGAATTGGTTTCGTTAGAGGAAGCTCGTAAGAGTCCATTTAAATGGAGTAAAGCGTCGGCCCAGATTGAAGAACCGAAACAAACGGGTGTTATCGAAATGACACCGGCATTAGCAGATATAGTTCCCTATATTGATTGGTCGCCGTTCTTTTGGTCATGGGGTTTAAAAGGTACATACCCGAAAATTTTGGAAAATGCGCAAAGTGGTGCGGAAGCTAAAAAATTATTTGATGAAGCTCAGGTTCTGTTAAAGAAGATTGTAGATCAAAAACTGGTGACACCTAAAGTTTTAATCGGAATTTTCAAAGCACGCAGTGAAAATGAAACTGTGGAAGTGGAAGGACCAGATAAAACACATGTTTTTCATTTCTTACGTCAGCAGCGTCCCAGTGAAATCAACAATAATGTTCATTATTGCCTAAGTGATTTTGTGGCGCCTAAATCAGAAAATACAACCGATTACATGGGTACGTTTTGTGTGACCGCTGGGCCACAAATCGAGACGCTAGCAGATGAAGCTGCAAAAAAAGGGGATGACTATCAGTCTATTTTGATTAAGTCGCTAGGGGATCGTTTAGCTGAAGGTTTGGCTGAGTGGGCACATTTTCAGACACGTAAATTATTTGCTCATGGTCAGAAAGAGGCTTTAACGGTCGATGATTTGATCAAAGAAAAATACCGTGGCCTGCGTCCGGCGCCTGGTTACCCTTCGTGTCCCGATCATTTACATAAATTTCAAATTTGGGATTTAATGCAGGTTCAAAAACGCATTGGTGTAGGTTTGACCGAGTCTGCGGCGATGACTCCAGCGAGTTCCGTAAGTGGTTTTTATTTCTTCCATCCAGAATCGACTTACTTTTTTGTCAGTCGCATCGGTAAAGATCAATTAGATTGCCATATTAAAAATAGAAATTTAGATGAAGCATTGTTAAAAAAGTGGCTCGCGCCTCTGCTCTAATAAATAGTTTCTCGTTACTAGCGAAAATCAATGATTACTGGATGGTTTGGGCAAAGTCATGGGCAAGTTTTTAAGGCACTGGTTTGATTCAGCGATTTGACGAGCAGCTAAGTTTGATGTCGATTCACCACGATAGCATACGCCCAAAGAAGAAAAACCAAATACCAATAATTTAGAGGCTCTTGTTTGCGAGTTCGCGCTGATATTGCCGCTAACGCGCGCGATAAGTGAATGAACGCGTGTTTTTCCTTCGACTGATTTATCTAAAATCCATTCCACAACTTGATTGTCACCGCCGATACGAGTGAAAGAACCCGCCGAAATTAACAAGGTCCATGTTTCAAAACGTTTTCCTTTATAGCTAATCCACATGTTTTCCCAATCACCACTCGAGATTTCTAAGACTACTCCGTCTGGTCCTTGGCAATCTGCCGAAACACCACCTTCACCTTCTTGATAATTGGTGCATTTTCTTAAATCGATAGAGGAATAAGTGCTAACCAGTCCTTGAGCCATGACCGATATGCCCAAAAACAAACCAGCTAAGCCGAGTTGTATTTTCATGGGTTCCCTCCTGCGGTGAGACTAAACACAATATAAGAGAGGCGACGTTCTCACAATTGTCAGAACTTTATACAGGTAAGAATTTCATCGAAAAAAGCCACGCGTTGAGCGTGACTTTTGGCAGATATCAAAGATGGAAACTATTTTAAAAGCTTAAGAGCTTCTTCGCCCTTTATAACGTAATCAGCCGCACGGTCTGCAGTTAAAGTTTCATCGGCTTCTAACAGGAAAATTTTAACTTCGCTGTATTTGCTAATAGACAAATATAACTCTGTCGTTTGAACTGGGGTTCCGGGGCAACGATAGATAGCAAAGAGGTTTAAATGTGCTGTCAAAGAGTCAGTTTGAACTACGACGTCGCGAACTTTTGACTCTGATGCCATTTCAAAACGTAAGGGGATTAATGCCCCAGAGTATTCGTCTTTTGGGGCTACAGCCTTGCTGCCCGAATTTACGATTAGAACTTCTTTCTTTGCCAATTGAATAGCGACTTCAGAACCACGCGTTTTTGCCTTATATACTTCAACTTTTTCGCCGCACGCTAATGCTGAAAGGCTGTAGCTTAATAACACCACTAATAACGTAGAAATGATTTTCACTTGATACTCCTTCTGCTTGTTGTTTCAAACGCTATGCATAGGACAGGTTTTTAAATTCATACGGTGTCCTGTGTTTGGACGCTACTTTTTTCAAGGTGCGCCATGCGTACTACTTGTCCCAGTTCATTTGGTATGCCAGGCTAGGTGAATAAGGGGAAATATATGAAAAAATATTTATTGGTTTTACTGACTTGCTTTTTAACTCAAACGACGTTTGCTGATCCAACATTTACAAATCTTACGGAAGACGATTTTGATCAAATTTCTAAAGACATGGCGGGTAATTTTACCCACAGTTCAATATTAGGTGCCTCTAAAATGGGGACCGTTGTCGGCGTTCAAGTCGGACTTATTGGCGCGCAAACTAGCGCAAAACGTACGAACGATATCGTCAAAAGAAATGCGGGTGCGGAGCTTCCCAATTTATACAACGGAGGTATCCTGGTTGCTGTGGGAGTTCCATTCGGTTTAGCAGCCGAAGCTGTTTTGTTTCCTAAAATGACTGCGTCGGGTGCTAGCTTGAATTCGACCTCTCTGGCAATCAAATACAATATCAATGACGTCATTCCTGTCCTGCCAATTAACTTGGCATTACGTGGTGTTTACTCGACATCTGGATTCAGTTTTTCTCAAACGCAATCCGGAGTAACGACAGACATAGAAAACAAAAACTCGGTCAGTGGTTTACAAATCTTGATCTCGCCGATGATTCCTGTGGTTGAGCCGTACCTTGGTTTCGGTATGTTAAGTTCTTCAAATGAATTAACGGCAACGGGCAGCGCAGTATTTGATCCGTCGTACACGACGGCACAATCACAAAAGAAAACGAATTCATCGACTCAGACTTTGGCTGGTGTTGACGTGAACTTGCTTCTTTTAAAAATGGGCGTTGAGTATTCGAATGCATTTGGAACCGATCGCTATGCCTTCAAATTCGCATTAGGATTCTAGATATTGATTCTGATTAAAAGCCGGGTTGATTCTTAGCAGTATCGGTGTTAGCGTCCTGACATGAATATTTTAGTTACAGGCGGCGCCGGCTATATTGGATCTTTTGCAAGTCATCGATTGATTGAACGTGGTCATCACGTTGTAGTTTACGACAATTTATCGACGGGACATAAAGAATTCCTTCACCCCAAGTGCAAATTTGTTCTTGGGGATATTCGCGATCGCGAACTTCCTGGGCGCGTGATGAAAGATAACAAAATTGATCTTATCATGCACTTTGCCGCTAAAACCTCTGTACCTGAATCTATTGAAAATCCGTTAGACTATTTCGAGAATAACTCCTTTGGTACGATGAATCTTTTACAAAATGCGGTGAAGGTTGGCGTGAAGAAAATCATTTTCTCTTCAACCGCGGCGGTTTACGGGGATACTCATAAGGATTTTGTATCGGAAACTGATGAATTAATGCCTATTAATCCATACGGTGAGTCTA
Organism: uncultured Bdellovibrio sp.; assembly: GCA_963932905.1. Classification (GTDB taxonomy): domain Bacteria; phylum Bdellovibrionota; class Bdellovibrionia; order Bdellovibrionales; family Bdellovibrionaceae; genus UBA2316. Next base: position 69,639 of record CAWVRN010000004.1, on the reverse strand, counting down.
AAGTATTTGGCGAGCGTATGGTAGCCCATGTACATGCGGCTCATGGTTTAAGCGCGATTATTTTGCGCTATTTTAATGTAGCCGGTGCTAGTTTTGATAATAAACTAGGGCAGAAAAATCCTAACGCGAATCATTTATTTCATCACCTAACGGAAACGGCAATGGGTCGTCAGGCTACAATGTCTGTTTTTGGAAATGATTACCCAACGGCGGACGGAACGGGTGTTCGTGATTTTATCCACGTGGAAGATATTGCTCATGCTCATATCCTTGCCGCTGAGAAATTAATTAATGAGACTAACTACCTACAAATCTTTAACTGTGGTTATGGCCAGGGGTTTAGCGTTCTTCAGGCCCTGAAGATGATGGAAGAAGTGTCGGGTAAAAAGATCGCCTATGAGATTCTAAATCGTCGCCCCGGTGATCCCGCGAAAGTGTTGGCCCAGGCTGATAAGATCAAATCGGAACTTCACTGGTCGCCCCAGTACAATGACCTGAAAGTGATTTGTAAAACCGCCTACGATTGGAAAAATCGCCCTACTTCTTAGCATTTAAAAACTGCTTAAATGCGCTCCGCAAAAAAACAAAATCCTGTTAAAATAGTAGTTGAAATAAAGACTCTAGCCTTATACCTTCGTTCCCAACTGATAACCAGTATATGCCGATGATAGGTTTTTGAACCATGGTTCGGTGTTTCTACCAGGCTCCTCAAGGCCTGACTACGGGGGAATGATGAAGACTCTTGCAAAGTCGGTTCTGAAAAATATTTTCGGTGTTGTAACACTGATCGCACTCACCACACATAGCGCCTCAGCGATTGTTGCTGGTGGTCCACTTCAAAGAAATCCATACGCGCAACCACAGCTGATCACACGATCTGCGTCAGGTGCTTTGAACATTAGAAACCCAAAAACGGGTGGCTATATGTCGCGCTATATTCCGTACTACACTTCCAGTGTGTACAGCGCAATGAAATCACGTGCTGTCGGAACAGATATGAGAAATACTTTACGTCAGGTTTTAAATTACGCTCACGTGTCTCGCCCTGGTCAACTAGATACTTTAGTTGATCGTTGTCCTCCGGGAGATAAAAATTGTTACCAACAAACACCGCTAGGTTATGATCGTGCTCGTTTGTTTTTGATGGGTTACTTCTACTTAGTGCAAGTGGGAAATCAGTACGCAATCAAAGAAGCCTATTGCAATAAACTTTATGGTCCCGATGAATTCAAAGGCAGTAAACAATCACCACGTCCTAACTATGTTCCTGATAATCGCGTGATCAATGTTGAACATACTTGGCCACAAAGCCGTTTCACAGGTAAATACCCTCAGGAAACACAGAAATCAGATTTGCATCATTTATTTCCAACAGATTCCCAGTTAAACGGAATTCGTAGCAGTTATCCATTTGGTGAAGTTGTGAAAGATAAAGAGAATCTCAAGTGTGGCCAATCTCGTTTTGGGACAAGTGATTCTATTCGCGGTCCGACATTTGAGCCACCGGATGTGCACAAAGGTCATGTTGCACGCGCCTTGCTCTACTTTGCGCTTCGCTACGATATGAAAATTGAGCCCGCTCAAGAAGCTAGCTTAAGAATTTGGCATAAACAGTTTCCTGTGGATGCCGAAGAACTTCTTCGCAATGACGAGATCTATAAAGTTCAAGGAAACAGAAATCCTTTTATCGACCACCCTGAATTGGTTGATACTATCGCGGATTTTTAAGCCTAAAATCCAGTCCAGTATTTCACTTAAATCGGTGTTTAAATAAAGAGAGCCTAAATGAGCTCTCTTTACTTGCCGAGTAATTAATTTAGATGGTCAATAAATTGGCCATCTAAACGGTTAAAAAATATGAGTGAAATTCAAATTTCGAAAACGCTTTTGATATTAAAGTCGAATCCTAGTTCGACATCCGCTGCCGAGCAGTTTTTGCGTAATCGCGAGTGGCTTGTGTTTTCTACGACCAATATAAAAGATTTCCTCACGTATATTATTCAAAAAAAGCCAAACTTTGTAATGATAAGTGTCGATCACCCCAATAAGAAAGTATTGATAATGCCAAAGGTATTGACTCAATCGTTTCCTATTTGTGTGTTTACGTTTGCTGAAAATTCATCGTCCGTTTCCTTTAGAAAACTTCAAGACGCCGCGTGCGGCTATAAAATTAATCCACCAGCCACTGGCCCTGCTATTGAACGGACAGTAAATAAATATATTCGTGATCAAGAAAAAAAGATCCGTGACCAAAATGAAAAGCCTACGGTAGATGCGAACGGAAAACCACTTGCGACTGCTGATGCTAGCAATAAGACGACGATGATCCAATCGGGAGGCGGGGCTGCTTCAGGAAATGAAACTGTCGAGGGTGGTGGTTGGAATCAAGCGGCGTCCATTTTTTCCCAATTGCTGGACGGCGATTCTGTTGCCGGCGGCAATGGGACTTGGGTTCCGTTAGAAGGTTTTGATGAAAATGGAAATCCATTGGATCCTTCTCTCAGCAAAATCGATCATGCTAGATCTGGTTCGGGATCTCCCGGAATGTTGAGTGGAATCAACGGTGATTATTCTGATGAAGAAGGCGCCGCGGGTTCTGTTTCATATAGCGAGAGTGATTTTGACGGTGACGACAGGGCACGGGCCTTAGGAAAAACCCCGAATGCAATTTCGATTGGTAAAGACAAAAACGACAAAAAAGCACAAACAAACGCAGGCGAAGCCGAAGACGCTCGTGAGGCGGGTCCGCTTAAATCGCCTAGAAAATATGACACGAAAGGTAAGACAATCACAGTCATGGGCCGTAATGTCGTTGACGGCTATGAATCGATAATTCTGAAAGGTACGAAACAGGCCTTGGATGAAACTGTTCAAGTTAACGATGGCCACGTCATCAACGAAGTTTCGGACTCGTCGCAAGTGGCCTGTATCGTGGTTGAATCTGAAAAATTTAATGGTTACTTGATCGCGGCGCTTGGAAAAAATAGAAAGATGGATGGAAAGTTCATTAAATCAATCCAAGAAAAGCTTTTCAAATTTCTGAAAGATAATGGTGAACCTGTTTCAGAGAAAGAAAATCTAAATTTGAAAATTAAGAAAATTGAATTCGAAGACTGGGCCATAGAATATGCCGAGTTTTTGAAAAAATCGGTTCATAACGGGGACGAAATCGCAATGGCGTTCTTCCCGGTTACTAATGTTCGCACGGAAGTACGCGAATCGGCTTCTGCCACGATGGCGTCGGTCAAATTGGCGGATGTGGAAGGCGACAAACAGGTCGAGTTCAACATGTATCTGTATCTTCCCTGCAACAAGAAATACATCCTCTATACCCCTAAAGGTGGAAAATTTTACGCGAATCAAAAAGGGCGTTTAGTAGAAAAAGGTGTCAAAGAAGTGCATATGCTCAAATCCGAAGTGAACGATTTGACTAAATATAAGGCACAAAATTATCTGAATAATTTAATCGAGAATTACAAACAGAAAAAAATGGCGAAAGCCGCTTAGCTCTAGAAGTTCGCGTAGAAATTTACTGTCAAAAGAAACAGTAAAAAGAACACGAATACCATGCGGTGGTTAAAATCTGATAAAAGCATCCGGGCGTTTTAGCAGTCCGATCTTAAAAAACAACTGATTTTTAGAATAGCTCCTCTAGCTTGACGCATTTTTGTAAATTATTACCAGCGTTGACAAATTCTCAATCCTCAGGCTTTTTATTCGTTCCCAATTAACTATCAAAGGTGGACGTTCATGATGGATTTAAGTAATGCTTCCTTGCTGCATTTACCGGCAATTTCGGGTGTAGTAGGACTATTAATCGCTTTATTCTTTTACTTCAAAGTTAAAGCCCAACCAGCGGGTAACGAAACGATGAATCGTATCGCGACATACATTCGCGAAGGTTCAATGGCTTTCCTAGTACGCGAGTACAAAGTTTTAGGTATCTATTCAGTTGTTGTGGGTGCGGCATTATTTTTCGCTCTTGGCTGGGAATCATGTGTATTCTTCTTGCTAGGCGCATTCTTATCTTTACTAGCTGGCTTCTTCGGTATGAAGGCCGCAACCTACGCTAACGTTCGTACGGCTCAAGCCGCTACGACAGGTATCAAACCAAATGCATTACTTGTAGCTCTTGATGGTGGCGCGGTAATGGGTCTTGCCGTAGCGGGCTTAGGTTTGATTGGTTTAGGCGTTCTTTACACTACATTTAAAGATCAATCCTCTGTTGGAACAATTCTTCACTCGTTTGCAGTGGGAGCTTCATCGATCGCATTATTCGCGCGTATCGGTGGTGGTATTTACACTAAAGCGGCTGACGTGGGTGCAGATATCGCAGGTAAAGTTATCCAGGGTATTCCTGAAGACGATCCAAGAAATCCTGGCGTTATCGCGGATAACGTAGGTGATAACGTGGGTGACGTTGCGGGTATGGGCGCTGACATTTATGAATCGATGGTTGCGGCGATCGTTTCTACAATGGCGATTGCATTTACAATTCCGACGGCTTCCTTAATGAACTTAGTTCCGGGTGGCGATGAAGCTACAATCAGAAACGCGGCGATCGTGTTGCCTCTGATCCTATCTGCCATTGGTTTAATTATCTCTATCATCGTAATTTTCATCACACGTGCATGCCGTGCTATGTTTGCTCCGGCAGCAATTTTACGTTTTGCTCTTTTAGTTCCACCTATCTTGTTAACTATCGCGAGTGCGATCTTGATGCCTATGTGGAATGTTTCTCAAGGCGTAACTATCGCTTTAGCAGCGGGTTCAGTGGGCGGTGCTTTGATCGGTTTAGTAACTGATTATTACACATCAATGGGTCCGGTTAGAAAGATCGCTGAAGCTTCGATGACGGGTCCTGCGACTAACGTTATTCGTGGTTTAGCAGTCGGTATGGAATCGGTAGCTATCCCAACAATTATCGTTGTGATCGCTGCTGGTGTTTCAAATCATTATTTAGGTTTATACGGTATCGCGATGGCGGCTGTTGGTATGTTAGCGGGAACAGCTGTTGTAATGACAGTAGATGCGTACGGTCCAATCGCAGACAATGCAGGTGGTATTGCTGAAATGGGCGGACTAGGTAAAGACGTTCGCGCTATCACTGACGAATTAGATGCGGTTGGAAATACAACGGCAGCTATCGGTAAAGGCTTCGCGATTGGTTCTGCGATCCTTACAGTTGTGGCCTTATTCAGTGCTTTCAATATGGAAGTAAATCACACACGTGCAACGGCTGGTTTAGCAGCCATGTCTTTAGACTTAACATCTGCGGGTGTTTTAATTGGTCTATTACTGGGCGCGATCTTGCCTTTCCTAGTGGGTGCAACAACAATGACTGCGGTTGGTAAAGCCGCTGGTGACATCGTTGAAGAAATTCGTCGTCAGTTCAAAGAAATTCCAGGTTTATTAGAAGGTAAAGCTGAACCTCAACCATCTAAAATCGTTGATATCGCAACACTGGCGGCTCTTAAGCAAATGATCCTTCCAGGTATGATCGCAGTTCTTGCTCCGGTTTTATGTGGATTCTTAATGGGTCCTCAGGCTCTTGCTGGTTTACTAGCAGGTGCTTTAGCGGTTGGCGCGACTATGTCTTTGTACATGGCGAATGCGGGCGGCGCTTGGGATAACGCTAAGAAATTTATCGAAAAAGGCGGAATGCCTGGTCATCCAAAAGGATCTGATCTGCACAAAGCGGCCGTTGTTGGTGACACTGTCGGTGACCCGTTCAAAGATACATCGGGTCCTGGTATCGCTATCTTGATCAAAGTTATGGGTGTCGTATCGTTATTGATCGCACAACTTGTAGCTACGATTGGTGGCTAGATATTACGGTTGTTTCAAATTTTGAAACGCTAATAATGACGGCGAGTTTGTACTCGCCGTTTTTTTTTGAGTGCAATCAGATGCGGTGTTAGATTGTAGTTATGTTAATTGAAAGTTTGATCTCCACTGTTTTTATTGTTCACTTAACTATATGGCTTGCAACTTACATTTTTTTACTCACAGATAAATATATCAGTCGACAACAGAAACGGCGGCAATTGGTATTGGCTTTTCTAATTCCTGTCTTAGGATCTTTAATCGTTATTGCTGTTAACATCGGGTTCAGATTAAAACCTCGAAATTTACCTACCCGAGAAATGGGGCAATCGATAGACGAGCATATATCGAAGCATTATGCTGGTAGTGGCTGGTTCTGGCCATAGTGTCCTACCTGTTTTGTCCACTGTCTACTTTTGATACAGGTATATTTTACCAAATCAAAGATAGGGTTAGGTTTTGGTTAACGAGGGTGGCTAGCTAATTGAAATAACTCCTATTATATGAAGAGAATTATTCTTTACTCGAGTATTATTGGCGTTCTTTCTGTTCAAACTGTATTCGCATTAGATAGTTGTCGGGAGTTCTATTCGACAAAACCTATCCTAGGTTCAAGTCCTAAATCGGGTTTAAAGTTTAGTCCCGGGATCTCTGTAAATAAAAAAGATAAGCTATCTATACATATCGTTAAGTCGGATAACGTCATTCTTGAAAAGAGCATCAATGAACTCGCTCAGTTTCTATTGGGACGTACGCTTCATCTGCCAGAGTTGCGCCGAATCGTTAAATCGTTCCTGAATGATAAATCTACTGAGCCGTACTTTCAGAAACTGGCGCGCGCGTTTGAAATCGAAGTGCAGTTCGATCGTGCTGAGTTGGAAAAACGAGTTCCTAAAACCGGTCCTTTGTTGATCGTTGCGAATCATCCCAAAAATGGATCTGATGGCATTGCGATCGCGGCGGCTATTTCTTTAGTGCGGCCGGATGTGCGAGTGGCTTTGACGACATTGTTACAGGGCCTTCCCGGCATGTCCGACAACGCTATATTTTTAAATCCTTATGGTGGTGCCGAGGCAGCTCGATTTAACCAAAATGGAATTAGGCAGATGAATCAGCACATCGCTGATGGCGGTGTTTTGGTAATTTTCCCGTCAGGCGAGGTATCTGTTAAACAAAATCTATCGGATAATTTCGCGTTTGATCCAGAATGGAAAAAAGGAATTTCAAATATCATTACAAACAATCCATCGGTTCAAGTCATGCCTTTGTTCGTAGACGGGATGGCGACTCAAGAATTTCATAGAGTTAAGCATTTGAAAAATCCAGTAGCTAAAGGTGTCTTAAGTGCAGTTGCGCACGTTAGGCAAATTGCAAAAAACGCTAAGCGCCCAATTGCTATTAACATGGGTACGCCAATCAAAGGGCAAGAGTTAGTAGACGTATATAAAGGCGATTTAGTGGGAATGGCTCAGTATCTTCGTGCTCGTACCTACGCTTTAAAAGGTCGCTTCGCACAAGTTAAAATGGATCGCGTTGACGAACCGATTATTAAAGTTAATAACGATAAATTGGTACAAAATGAATTAGATGCTGCTGGGCCTATCACTGAAGTTGTTTTTGGCAAGTCTTCCTCGATGAAAATATATAATGTGACGGGCGAGCAGGCTCCGCAAACTTTGTTGAAGTTAGGCCAATTACGTGAGGAAAATTTTCGTGCAGCTCAAGAAGGTTCTGGTAAAAGTTCTGATACCGATATCGATCCAAAAACGGGTGCATTCGATTTATTCCATCACCATTTCATAGCACGCGATTTAGAACAGAAGATAACCGCCGCTTACCGTTTGGGAATGGGTGGTGAGTTACTGGCACGCGGACCAGGAAAAGAATCTTTTTACTTAAACCGTTTTGCGGATCTGTCCGCTATGCCTCTCGAGATGTTAAGGCATACTATTGAAGCGAGTCGTTCATTTGCGAATTTTACTGAAGCCGGTAAAAATTCTATCCGTGGTTTAAGTGCTGTTTGGAAAGGAATCGGTAAGTTTTTGGTAGATAATCCAAGATATCGCTATATGATGGGGCAAGTGAGTATTTCGAATTCGTACTCCGATGTTTCAAAAGCAATTATTGTAGGTTACTTGAAGAAGACATATCCTTCGAAATTGAGTCAAAAGGTTCGCGCCTATAACAAACCCCAACTAGTTACTCATATGGACAGAGAGATCGAGCAAATTGTAAACAGCATCAAATCGCTCACTGAGTTGAATAGCATCATCAATGATATTGAAGGTAAGGGAATTCCTTCGTTGTTGATCAGCTATGAAAAATTGGGTGCTAAGTATATTGATTTCAGTTTTGATCGTGAATTTAACACGGTTGATGGAGTTATCATTGTGGATTTGGTTAAACTTCTTGAGTCGTCGGAAGGCCGACAGGAATTAATCAAGCATATGGGTGAAGATGGACTTGCTGCTTATGAGGCCGCTTCGACACAAAGACCAGCCGGTAACTATGAAGACTAAAATTTTATTTTTATTTGTTTTGTTAATGCAGTCTATAAGTCCGGCCGGTGTGGTTGAAAGTGCTTTGTGTAAGCAATTCTACCTTAATGATCGAGCTGTTACTGTTCTTGATATTATTAAAAAACAGGCGACAGATAATATTACTTTTTCAGTTGAGAGTTATTATCCGTATTTAAGCAAGCTTTTCCCTGAGTTTAGTGATGTCGAAATGATTATGTTAATGGCTATAATGAGACCCGGGGGGATGACATATACTCAAATTAGCACCAAAGGTGTAAATTCTCCGCGCTCTCAGTTTTACTCGAATTATACACCGACTCGGCTAGTAGTTTCTCGTCGACTATTAAAATCATCTGGATCTTCAGAAATCACACTAAATAATGTACAAGCATTGGCGAATGTCCTAAACAAAAATGCGGATAAACCAGAGGCTGAACTCTATCGCCAAGTCAGAGAAAGACTCGTGGATGGTTTGCGCCGTGGTTTCACTACCTCTGAAATTATTAGTGCGCTATGATAATATTTTGTGCCGAATAGCATGACTAAAAGAATGTCGCTAAAAAATATCTTCCAATCCCTATGAGTTCATTTAAAGTTACATAAGTGGATCTAAATCTAAAATTTTTACGTCGTAAAGGTAAAGCGTTTGCCTAAAAGTCATTTTATCGAAGCACTGGAAAAAGTCAGCGCATCTGCCGACGCATCGGACGTGACGATCAATGATATATTTCTGATGTTGGGTGAGAAAGGTCATCTGATCCTTATACTATTTTTCAGTGTGCCTTTTCTACAACCAGTACCTTTGGTCGGGTTATCGACGCCGCTGGGGGCGTTAATTATAATCGTCGCTTTCTATTTCATGCGTGAGAAACCGCCTTGGTTGCCAAAGCGATTTTCTCATTTAGTTGTTCCTAAGCCTATATTGACTAAAACTATCGAATTGATACAAAAGATATGGGGTTTTTTTGAAAAAGTTATAGAACCTCGCTGGCCTAGGCTTCATGATTCTCATACATTTCGAGTGATAAATTTTTTTCTTGTGGCGATCTCGGCTATTTTGCTAGCCTTGCCGTTGCCAATTCCATTTTCAAATACGATCCCGACTGTACCGATTGTCCTAAATACCATCGGCCAACTGGAGGAAGATGGAGTGATTATTTGTTTGAGTTTCTTTTCGTTTCTATTTGCTATCGTTTTCTTTGCCAGCCTTGGGGCTGGTGTTATCATTGGTATTGATAAGTATTACGACAAACTATTACCTCTTTTCGGTTTTTAATTTATACTTTAAATATAAGAGCCTTATTGCAATCCTCTTCATAAAAGACCCATGGGAAACGATTTTTACAAAGATCAGAAGTTTGGTAAATCACTGAAGCTCAGTTTGATAGATGCACTTCTATATTCGATCATGGTGGGTGCCGGTGAGTCTTATTTGCCGGCGTACGCACTGGCGTTAGGTTACAGTGATGTCGCCGCGGGCGTACTGACTAGTTTGCCATTAATTACGGGTGCGTTCTTGCAATTGTTCACTCCTACCATTATTCAGAAAACCAGGAAACCAAAACGTTGGATGGTTCTATCGGCCGCTTTGCAGGCGATGGTGTTTTTACCGTTAATCTATTTTGAAACTCACCATAAACCAAATTTTTGGATTCTGATTTTGATATTTACTTTGTATTGGACGAGTGGTTTTTCAATCAATCCTTATTGGACGCATTGGATGAATCATTTGGTGCCAGATGATATCAAGAATCAATATTTTTCTTTGCGTTCACGGGTGGCTCAATTGGGTGTTTTTATAGGTCTTGTGGGCGGTGGTTTATCACTGCACTATAAAGTTGAGATCGGCCCTTTCTCGGGATTCTTTACTTTACTTTTTTTGATTGCGTTTGTGTGTCGAATGATTTCAAGCGTGATTTTGAGTCAGAAAGAATATGTCGTTGAGTGGGATAATAATGTGGCTACCGAAAAGGTCTCATTTAGAGAGTACTTAAAGTTTCTAACCTCAGGATCGGATGCGAGTAAATTTATCTTGGGTTTATTTCCGTTCTATGCCTGTGTGTATATTTCAGCGCCTTTTGTAAGCCCATTTTTATTATCGCAGGTGAAGATGGATTATTCTGACTACATGGGTGCTTTGATTGCCTTGCTCGCCGGAAAAATATTAGGGGCTATCTTTTTAGAAATTAAAGGAAAAATGATGTCGCCGAATCAGATTTTCTTCTGGGGAGTATTTCTGATTTCTCCAGGTCCCATGTTTTGGGGGTTGTCGAAGGACTATATTTTTATTTTGCTGCTACAGTTTTTTAGCGGTTTTGCTTGGGCTTTTTACGAAGTAGGGACGCAGCTTTTGTTGTTTAAAAATCAAAATATTAAAAATCGAATATCGTTCGTTTCACTTTATAATTTTGTGATGTCGTGTGCGGTGATTGTGGGAACATTTCTGGGGGCCAGCTTCATTCGAAACTTTTCGCCAACGTATCAGAACTTTGTGACCTTGTTCTTGTTAGGCGGATTTTTGCGTGTTGTCTTTAGCGCCGTTCTTTTAAATCGAGTTATTAAGCCTAAAGATGATGACATTCAAAACCCTCAGGCAGCCACCTAATTTCTATCTTTGAACACAACCGATTTCAAAAATGGCGTCTCTGTCCCAGCTGGCCCATTTTACAAAGTCACCGGCTGTTTTTAGCACCGCGGTTGAATAGTAGCGAGCAGGTACATTCGGATTGAAAACTTCGATTTCATATTGGTTGTTGCCCATCGATTTTAATTTCGGAGTGATGTAGTCTACCTGAGGCAATTTTACTTCACCACGAGAACGTGTGTCGATATTGATTCGTTGAGTGTAGATTACTTTAGTATTGTGGCTGGCCGAACAATCCAAAGTGATACCGTAACCGGATGCTGTTACGAAAAGTACGGTAAATGTTGCAAATAATGTTTTCATTTATTTATCCCCTTGTTACTGTCGACCAACAGGCTAGGAGAATCATTTATGTTTGGAAAGAACTATTTATCGTTAGTGAGTGTGTTAACGGCTGTTTTTGTGATCACTGGCTGTGAGAGCTGGCCACGCTATAAATATGATCAATATTTATCGAAACAAGTTCATTTAGCTCTTAAAGAAGCTCGAAAGTGTTCTGAAAAGTACTTGAAAAAAGAATCTTCAGTTATTTTCGACATTGTAGTCGATGAAAGTGGTTCGACTCATGCATCCAAAGTAGTCTCCGGTAGTTTTGGTGTTCCAGAAATTGATGAATGCTATCTAAGTAACTTAAAAAGCATGAAGTTAGACCCACCGCCACTGAAATATAGTGAGGATAAAGTATACATTAGTCGAAAAAACATAGTGTTTTCTTTTGTGGACGATGAGAAAAACTAGATCGTTATCTTTGTGTAGAGTCTATGTAAAGTTTTATCATTGTACGGGTCATCTAGGGACATAAGCTCGTCGGTGGAATAACCACTTTGAATAGATTGTATAACCACTGTCTTGGTCGCTTTATCGACCTTAATATGAACGCGCCAAGTTCGATACGCCAATAATATCTTATCTTGCACGAAATAAAGTCGTTTCTTCTTTGGATCTGTGGGATCGTATTCAAGTTGGTTGAGGGCAAAACCACGCAACTGAGTTAAACCTTGGTTTTCCAAAAAATCTAATTGATTTTGCGCGTGTAAACTCCATAAGACCGAATATTTTTCGCCGGACGATTCTTCTAGCCAACCGATTTTTTCACCAGGATGAGCATCAACGTAGGGTAGGTACGGTTTGATATCCAGTATCGGAGTGCCGTTGAGTAAATCAGTTGGACCCGTAGTAATTTTTAATCCATCAATTGAGATTAAATCTAGGACACTCATGCCGATCGGGTTGGGGCGATGAGGTGAACGTGTTGCAAACACGCCGCGTTTTTTATCGCTGCCTCGGGGAGGTTGCACCAACGGATTCCAGTGATCATTTTTGTGGAATTGAAAAATAACCCAGATTTTTGTGAAGCCATCCAGATCACGAAGTGCATCTTCGAAGTGCTGACCTGAAGAGAGTTCAATGTATCCCGCTGTTTCAATTAAATCTGGATTGGGCTGACGTGGAGCCTCATTAGGGTTGTCCATCGAATTGCGGAAATAACCAATGGGTTTAAAGTTTAAACTTTCCATGCATGATACTGCTTTGCAAATTCGTAGATACAGATGCTAGCGGCGTTGGCAATGTTCAAAGAATTTTTAATCCCTCCAAGAGGTACTTTACGTGTTTCATGGCACGCTTCAATCACTTGAGGATCCATACCGAAACGTTCGTTACCAAAAACAAACGCTGTTCTTTTATCGAACTTAAATGGCTTCTCTAAAGAAATAGCATGGTTGGTCGTTTCTGCAGCGATCACCCAGTAGCCTTGCACTTTTAAATCGGTAATCAAATCCAAGCACTTCGCATGGTTTTCCCAAGCAACATATTCGTGACTACCCAGTGTTGTTTTTTGAGTTTTTGGATTGGAAGGATCGGGTGAATAGCCGGCTAGAAAAATTTTCTCAACGTTGAATGCTTCACTGGTTCTAAATACAGATCCCACGTTAAAACTGCTGCGGATATTATCTAAAATAATTGTGAGCGGAATCGTATTTTTCTTTTTTTCCATCGATTTATCATCTTTGTTGTAGATGATAAAATCTTCGTCCTTAAGATTTTTATTTAAGTAGCGTTCCACCGGGACTATCCAATATAGAAAATCCCGTAGAGTCATATCTTTTTTTAAATGCTGACTGATCGAATAGATTTTAAAAAGCTCGACGTCTTTATGATCGCGGTAAACATACAGAGCCTCGATCAGTTGATCAAAAAGAGGCGTATTAAATCCGGTTTCAGGATGGCTTTTCTCAATCTCTAAGAAAAGCTCATGGATAAATTTTACAGCACGTTCTGCTTTATGGCTCATATCGCTTGTCTACTTGATCTTTTGACCTGGTTTAGCGCCGGAATCAGGGCTTAGGATAAATAAATCAGATCCACCGGCACCAGCGGCTAAAACCATACCTTCCGACATGCCGAACTTCATTTTGCGCGGCTCAAGATTGGCAACGATCACGGTTAGGCGACCTTTTAAATCTTCAGGTTTATAGGCGGAACGAATGCCTGCAATGATCTGACGGGTTTCTTCACCGAGACTGACTTTTAATCGCAACAATTTGTCGGCTTCCGGTATAATTTCAGCTTCGATAATTTGAGCCACACGCAAATCGACTTTCATGAAATCATCGATGGTAATTTTTCCCGTACCTTCAGCGGTTGCCGCTTTAGCGTCTGTCTTTGCCGGTGTTCCTGTCGTTGCGGCTTTCGTTCCTGTTTTTGCTTTGGCTTTCAATGCCTGCAATTTTTCGGCAACGCTTTTAGCTTCGGCCATCATCGCCGCTACGTTTTTAGGATCGATACGAGTCATTAAGTGTTGGTACGTTTGGATTTGCGTATTTTTCAACACGTTTGTTGCCGACCCAAATTCAGTGTACGGTTTTTCATTAAATAGCGCCGCTACCTTTTCGCTGAACGATGGTAGTACCGGAGTCAAATAAATCGAAATCATACGGAACAAGTTTAACGTGGTCGTTAATACTTTTTGAGTCAGCACCGGATCAGTTGAAACCAGTTTCCAAGGGGCATTGTCGTCAAAGTATTTATTCGCTTTATCTGTTATCAATCGAATTTCATTCGTCACCTTTGAAAATTCGCGTTCAGCATAGTGTTTTTCAATCACTTCACTGGCCATTTGCGCTTCTTTTAATAACTGCGCGCCCGCGGCATCTGGTTCCGATAATTTAGATTCGAAGTTTTTGTTAATCATCGAAGCACCACGCGAACCTAAGTTTGTGATCTTACCCACGAGGTCTGAATTCACTTTGCCTTGGAAGTCTTCCAAATTGAAATCCATGTCTTCAACCTTAGAGTTTAATTTCGTCGCTAGATAATAGCGAGCGTACTCTGGTGCTAAGTGATTTAGATACGTGCGGATAGAGATAAAATTACCGCGTGATTTGCTCATGCGTTCGCCATTTAAAGTAATGAAGCCATGGGCATGAACCGCCGTCGGTGTTCTAAAATCTGCGCTTTTCAACAATGCGGGCCAGAACAACGTGTGGAAGTATGTAATGTCTTTACCGATGAAATGGTAAACTTCCGCTTTCGAGTCGGTTTTCCAATAGTCATCAAACGAGACGTTATTTTGTTTACAGTATATTTTTGTTGAAGACACATACCCCATCGGAGCATCCACCCAGACGTAAAAGAATTTGTCGGGGGCACCTGGAATCGCAAAACCAAAATAAGGGGCATCGCGCGAAATATCCCAATCGCGAAGTGGTTCATTGAACCATTCCATCATTTTTGCGCCAACTTCAGATTGCGTGTGTTTAGGCAACCAATCGATTAAGTAATCTTTGAAATCATTTAATTTAAAGAAATAGTGATCCGACGACTTTTTGACCGGCTCTGTGCCACACAGGTAACAATGTGGATTTTTTAATTCGCTTGGGTTGTAGGTAGCACCGCACACTTCACACGAATCCCCGTATTGATCTAAAGCGCCGCAGTTCGGGCAGGTGCCTTTAACGAAACGATCGGGTAGAAACATTTTATCGTGGGTACAGTATTGTTGTTCCACTGGACGAGTCGTGATGTGGCCTTTTGCTTTCATTTTGCCATAGAATTCTTCGCACAGTTCTTTGTTTTCAGGCGAGTTGGTTGAAGCATAAACGCTATGGTTGATTAATAAATCTTTGAAATCTTTTTCATGTTCTTGGTGAGCGCGTGCTATTAATTGCTCGGGGGTAATACCTTCTTCACGTGCGCGAATCATGATGGGAGTGCCGTGCGTGTCGTCAGCGCAAATAAAAATACAATCATGGCCACTCATTCTTTGCGAGCGGCACCAAATGTCGACTTGTAAGTGTTCCAGTAAATGGCCTAAGTGAACTTCACCGTTGGCATAGGGTAGGGCGGCGGTAGCTAATATCTTTTTCGTTTTCATCTGATACCTCTTTTCCGTTCCAATGTTAAACGGACCAGCTAAGCTGACACGCTCAGCGGACAAGTTAAACGTGTAAAAGAAAAAGGCGCCAATGGAGCGCCTTTAACAGGTACAGAGTACACAAAAAGTATCGCGTATGTAAATTTAAATAACTAAAATGCTACTTTGAAAGCACTTATTTAGCGTCTTTTTTTGCTTCTTTAGTGTCTGCAGCATCATTCCATTCTACTTTTCCTGAATCCAAGTGGTAAAGAGCTGTTTCAACACGAAGAGATCCCGATTTAACAGCGTCGCGGATGATTTTTGATTTTTCCATCAGTTTGATCGAAACACCGCGAGCGTTCTCCCAACCTTCAGCAACGAAACCCGGTGAAGCGGGATTTCTCATACGTTTTTCGATGCGTGGTTGAACTTCTGCAACCAATGCATTGATATAAGGGCTGCCAGTATCTGTGCCGGGAGGTGTTGTGAACGCCGCCTTAACAGCGCCGCAAGATGAGTGTCCCATCACCAAGATTAAGTTTGCACCCAGATGCTCGACTCCGTATTCGATACTAGCTAACACAGAATCATCGACCATTTCGCCGGCTGTTCTAACTACGAATATTTCGCCCAATTTTTGATCGAATACCACTTCTGGTGGAACACGTGAATCACTGCATGACAATACAATCGTGTGGGGGGTTTGTCCGGTTGACAAACGAGCCACATCTTTTTGAGAGGCGCCATCTCTACGCAAGAAACCTTTTAGGTAACGTACGTTTCCATTTTTTAGCCAACCGAGCGCTTTATCTGACGGTACTGGGCCAGCTTTGCGAGCATGTTCTGCATGTTCGGTCGCATGGGCCGCAGTGTGATCATCTTTCTTAGCGATCGCTTCTGCTTTTTTAAGAGATACTTTTAGATCTTCTAGTTCTTTTGACGAGGCTTCTTTTTTCGGTTCAACAACGGCTACTGTCGCTTGTGCCGGAGTCGCTATGGCAGAGGTGGCTTTTTGTTGCTCTTCTCGTTTCTTCATGTCGGCGCAGTTAACAAGTGCTACAGACAAAAGTCCTAGCAGCGTAATTTTAACAAAGTTCATTTTCTTCTCCAAAATCCCTTCAGTGGGCTTTTATTTTTTTCTGATTAGTTAATTTTGGCGTTGTCTTATATTTTCGTCAACAGCAGCGAGGGCTAGTGACTTTCGACTGGAGTTAAAGTAAAATGCTGTATATGGCAAATAGAGATCATCAACGCAGTTTCTATAGTTTCTTTTCTACCTACGACAATCAAGTAACGACTGATCCTAAGCAAATGGTTGTGCCAATTGATGATCACGGGTTTCACCGCGGTGATGGTGTGTTTGAAGCCATTAAGTGGATTGGAAATAAAATTTGGCTGTTGGATCCTCATCTTTCACGACTTGAAAAAAGCTGTGACAAGATTAAGATTTCTTTACCTCTTTCGATTTCGGAAATAAAAAATAAAATTGCTGAACTTGTGTCGATTTCAAAAGCGTCGCAAGGAATTATTCGAGTTTTTGTCACCCGCGGCCCTGGCAGCTTTGGTATTAGCCCCTACGAAAGTATAGCTTCGCAAATGTATATCGTCACAACAGAATTAAAAGATTGGCCCGCTGACAAAGTACAAAAAGGCGTCGCGATTAGAAAGTCTGAGGTTGCTCCGAAAAAAGGTCTCTTTGCTCAAGTGAAATCGTTAAACTATTTGCCGAACGTATTGATGAAAAAGGAAGCCATTGATAGCGGATTTGATTTCGCTTTCGGTATTGGTGAAAATGGTGAAGTTTTAGAAAGTTCGACAGAAAATTTGAGTTTTATCAAAGGCAATACTATGGTTAGTCCTTTGTTTGATTCCACGCTGCGAGGAACATCACTGATTCGTTTGACAGAACTATTGCCAAAAAACTTGGGTATGACTTGGCAACAAAGAAATTTTTCATATGAAGAGTTGATTCAAGCGGACGAAGTATTTCTTGTCGGCACAACTTTAGATGTTATGCCGGTGACTCGTATCGGTGATTTAGCTAAGCTACAAACAGAAAAGTCATTGTGGCTGAGAAGTGTGCTGCAGGCCGATCAAAAATAGTCTGAACTGGCCCCTTAGCCTGCGGCTAAGGCCAAGTAAAATATTGTCAAATCAAGTGAATTTAAAACGTGCTATCTAAAATCCAGAAAGATTCAACACGCTCGCTTTTTTTGAGGGATCGAAATTCGAATGTATTCCGAGTTAATTCGGATAATAATTTTTCTTTTGAAAAACTGTTTCAAGACAGCGCTTTTAAATTTCAACTAAACGACTGTCTTTCCAGTAGATTTTAGCTTCTTAGCCGCAAGCTAAGGAGCCAGTTCTAACAGGGAATGCCCATCGCCGCTGGCTGCGGGTAATCGTCTATGAATGCTCTATATATAGAGAGACCAAGATAAAATCTTAAAACTGTAATGATATTAGACAGTTATAAATTACATACCGACGAAAGTGGCGGCGAAAATCGTCTTGCTGCCTTGTTTTTGGTCAACAAAAAATCTTTATATGTTAAGGATTCTTTATAGCTTTGGCCGGGTATTTGTAATACCCTTAAACGGACATTGAAAACAACGGCACGTTACTCGGTAAGTTTTCAACATATGGTACGTACTCTGGTCCGAGCTTTTATTTAGGGTTTGATCCGCCTATGGCACTTGACGTCTATCTCAACCACAACCGGTATTTAGACATCCAGTATTCTGTTTACAGATGTCAAAGATCGCAGGCGGGTCAAAAATTTTTTGGTTTTAAATTTTCATTAAAAAATGTGTGATCCAAACACATCCTTTTTATAACTCAGTAATATTTGTTGAACGTCGTTGATTCCTCTATTTCACTTGATTGAAAATCTGTGACTGCAATTTTTTTCGTTTTAAAACTACGCAAAATCATTTCGATAAAACCTGGTTCTGTCGCAGGTTCGGGGCTTTTTGTCCCAAAAATTTCATTCAACACTTCTTGAAGTGTAAACATAATTGGTCACACCATGTATAAATTGGTCTTTCGATATCTATGTATTGAAGTCGTTCAATAATTTTGTCATAACTAGCCCAACATTTTTAACCAAACACTTTAAGGAGCCCAAATGGGAAAAATGAATTTTATTGTTATTATGACTTTATTGCTTGGACTAGTTCAAGCCAACGCAATCTCGCTAAGATTTAAATCAAAAATCTTTTCAAGCGGTCCAGACATCTATGCATGTAATGCAGGCGTGGCCTCGGCATTCATGCAGAATTCGGTTTGCTATTTCAAAGGCACAAAAAACTTTTGTACACCGACGAGCTGCTCGACAGCTAAAGAAAACTGTAACACAAACTGTATTTGTATCGATAAAGGTGGCCAAGGCGAAACGTACGTGAATAAATTGTTATTGAAATACAAAACATACAATTCGGCAGCCGCAGCAGTTCCGTTTACTAAAAACGCAGCTGGTCCAAAATTCGAAGCAGTATTTTCTTCAGCAGATTCATGGAACAGAGAAATCTCTGACGTGGCGACTCACTTTATGACGGAAGCTTACACCGGTTCATATTTTATTGATATTTGCTACCGTGGAACGCAAATTCCAAATGGTGGTGGATACTTCGTATTGTCATCTGAAGCATCAGCTATTCCGTTCTTAGTAACTGACTTATTAGGTTATGGTTCATTTGATAACAATCGTAATGGTTTAGATTTCAACGTAGTTGGGGAAATCTACACAGAAAAAGCAGGTTTAACTGTTGAACGTCACGTCGTTTGCGGTACTTCGTCGGCTACATCTGATTTCGTAATCAACGGTACAACGGGTGTTCCATCAGGTCCAGTGTCGGGCGCAACATTCTACAATTCTTCGGCGGAAGCGTCTTTACGTGCATCAGCTCAAACAGTGTCTCATGGTTCAACTATTGATCCTAAGTTCTGTAAAGTACGTTACATCTTCCGTGAAACTAACTGGAAAACAGCTTTACCTTTAAAACGTGATAACCAAGGTGAAGGCGCAGAAGTTTGTACTTACACTAAAATCAGCGATCCATCTCAAGACTAAGTATAGGAACAGAGATAAAATGAGCCATTCGATGAAAATACCTACATTGAGATCGACAGTATTAAGTGCGATTATCTTAGTTGGGTATTTTCATGCTCAAACGGCTGGCGCTTGCCAAGTCGAAGCTGAAAACAAACGTAATGCGAAAATATTCTACGCGCTGAATGATAAGTTAACTAAATATAATATCGGCGCGTATGAATTAAAGAACTGCGCTCAAGATGTAGTGCTTTCAAAAACTGTTGAGCTGCCATCACCACAGAATTTTTCTACGGAATCGTGGATGACTCAAACGGCGACGACAAAACGAAGCTGTCAAATAGAATCTTTGAATTCAGATCCTTCGGCGGCGATAACGGCCAGTAATCAATCTCATGACAAATTCACAGATCCAAGTAGTCAAACGGCGTCCTTAGTGGCGTTAGCGGATTCTTGTATCGGCATGAGTGTCCAAGAAACAAGTGAAAAACCAATCAATGTAGATTCGTCTTTAAACTGCCAAGTGGTTTTAAAAAAATCCAATTCTAATCTTCTTCTAAAAGGTGAAAACTGCCGTGTATCAGGCCAGGGATTGCTAAGCTTAAAAGTAGAATGGGTTGTTTTAAACTCATGTAAATCGTCTGCCAATTTGACGGACCTAAATTTGCGATTAAGAACGTCTTCGATTGCTAGGGATAAGAAAAATACAGCACCTCCGGAATTGATTTTAGATAAAAAACTAGAGTTCGTATTTGAAAATGGTACTAGCGAAGATCCACGTTATAAGTTAGGTGATCAGCTGTATTCAGTTAGAAAATCGGGCAAGTACGAATTTGATTTTGATTTCTTAAACTTGTCACTAGTTGGTTCAAAACACACTCAATTACGAGTGAAATCTGAATACATGGTTAAGAATTTCTCAAAACAAAAAAGCCCGTTCGTTTTAAATCATTCGTTATATTTGGTGAAAAATGGAAATTACGCGACGCCTGTGATTTTAAGGTCATGGTATTCGGGCGCGAATATTCCGGCCTCATGGATGGGTGTGGATGGTTTATCAGAAACATTTAACTTTGGTCCTGCGTTTGATTCATTTGTTTTAAATGAAAATGCGACCAAAATTGAAGTCGGCGATATTTTGGTTTTAAAAACTGAATTACTATCCCCAAATCGTGGTCCTCAGCGTTTCGTGGATTTTTTCACAGAACAGCTGAAGAAATACAGAAAAGCAAACCCAGTGCCTACGAATTTAGCTAAGAACGACGACAAGATCGATGAATTAAAACCTCTTGCCGGTATCTCTGATATCAAAGTTCTTCCAGAGCTTGATCAAGCCTGGGCCGATCCAAAAACAACAGCGTTTGCGATGATTCCATTGAGTCCAGTTAATTACCGCGCGTACTGCCTAAACGGTGAGTGCCGTAATTTTGATGAAATTGATGAAATGCCTGAAATCCGCGTTTCTTTCGTGGTTGAAGAAGCTGAAATCGGTACAAAGATTAAACCAATTCAAATTTATAAACGTAATTTTAAGAATCAAATTAATAAATCGGATCTCAGTGAAATGAGCCGAATAAAATGTTTTTAAGGAGACCACAATGAAAACTCTGTTAGCGCTTTTGATTACAACAGCGGCTTTTGCACAATCGTCTGGGTTAGATGCACTGGGTGCCGATACGTTAGGTGATTCGCAATCCTCAACTCCTGCTTTAGGCACAGTCGCTAAAGTGGAACAAAAAGTGACTGAAGGCGTGAAAATGAAATGTGACGCAGTCAATGGCTGCGCTCTTTTCATAGATGAGGGGAAAGGTTTCGAACCAAAAGTTTCTATTGGCGCTGGCGAAGGCCCTAACTACGGGACAAATGGCGGTGGCATCAATATCTATAGTGGTTCAAGCTCGGAACAATACTACGGTTTAGCAATCACATTTACATACTATAACTTCAAATGTATCCGCTACGTTCCAGAAGGCACTTACCGTGTGATCGAAACCTACCAACATTTGATGGCTTCGCAAGAGTACGTGAGCAAGGTTTTTGCAGCTTGGAAAAAGGGCGAAGACATGCCGACTCCGGACGCGGTTAAAACAGCTTTGGCTGTACTGGCTACAGTCAAACCTAGCCAAAACAATTGCGGCCAGCGTTTAAATAACTAGTTGTTTTTTTAAGCCTTTTGAAAGGAGGAATATGAAGTCGTTGTTTATGTTGATATTTCTTCCTTTGATCCTCCTTGCTGACAGCAATTTATATTTCTCGAGTCCAAATTTATGCGCTCGCCAGTCCATCATTCCTACGAAAAGTGCCTATATGTTTGTGGATGGATTTGCTTCGGGGCGTGCTGCCACAAAATGGGCACGTGAAGCCGGAATAGACAATCTAGAGCTGGTTACAAAGACTTGGCAGCAGCTGCATGCGCGTAGTTTTTTCCTTTCAAAACGAATCATGGAATTGATGCTGGCAGGTGAACTTCCGATCATTTCTGAAGCTCAGCTTAAATTTTGTGGCCAAACATTAAACTGTCCGGAATATAAAAATCTAATTTTGCAGTACAAGCACAAAATTAGTCAGGTTTCGCCCGAAAAATCACAGGTTCAATGTACCTGGGTTAAGAAATCTCTACCCATGTTGTTTTCTACTAAAACACCAAACGCGAATGACCTTGAAGAGCTTGCCATAGCGTACTTGGATAAAGGATCCTATATCGATAACTGCGAAAAGATTTTTTTGGGTGAAACTAAAAATAATCCCGACGTAGTTTTGAAATTTGATCTGAAAGATACCGCCAATTGGCAACAAACTGGTTTTGAATTTTGGAGATCATTTAAGATTTACTTAAGTCTGTTCTGGGCACAGAAGTGGACTCATCCCGTTTTGCAAAACCAAGAAATCGTACGCAGTTTTGCGGTGGATGAAATTGTAACTTTGATGGCTGATGGTTGTTATTCTATCAGTCGTCCGGAGTGCGACACTGATTTTTTAAATGTCTCGCAGCTAAAAACGACGCTGCGTAAAGGTAGCTTTCAAAGTTCGTATTTGATGGCGAATGAAATAATGAAAGGGCAGTTAAGTACATTTGATGAGCGTCTGCGCCCGCCAGAACAAAAATCATCTACAAATACAAACACCCGCGCGGAATTAATGTCATTGATGAAAATTCGTCATCAATCGAATTTTCAATTGTACAAATCAATTCGGAATCTAGCTGTTATTTTTAATCAAAAAAATGCGAATCAGTTGCTAAAAGATTTAGCACCTTCGTTCAATGAGGCGAACCTTAAACCTGAAGTCTACACGTTGTGTGCGGAAGTAAATAAAATCGTACGTCCAGATTTGAGTCCATTTGCTAGAGAGATTTCGATTTCTAAATTCCAAGTTTCTGGATTGAATGAAGTCAGCGCGTTAAATCAACGTCCAGAAGATTTATTTTTTAAAGGCTTAACGTACGTTCAATCGTTAGCGCCTTACTGCGAGCGCGTGGAAAATATTTTGAAAACCAAAATGATGTCGACGAATTCGTTCGATATAGGCGATCCCGCTCCGTCTAGAAAATGGTTCCAGACGATCACTCAATACGCCTTACCTATTGAGTTCCAAGATGCATCCGGAGTTTCATCGCAGATCCCGTATTCCAGCCGCGATGCTTACGTGCGTTTAAAAGAGGATGTGGTTTGTACGACAACGGTTGATTGTACGCGTAATATCATGGAAGACATGGTCAACGTCTATCAAGTGGCACTTTACAAAGGTGTTTCTAGAAACCAGTCCGCGAACGAAACTGTGTCGCAAAATTATTTAGGCGCCGATGTGGCCTGCGGTCTGTTCGATCCCTGGCAGCAAAGCCAGCTTCGCAAGAAAAACCTAGTGTCTGATTTAGTGAGCTCGGTTATTTCGGGCGTAACGATGCTTCCGATTTACCTGGATTTAGATTTCGACACAAAAAAACTAGTTAGCTTTTCACAGTTGTATGAAAATGGAAAAATCAAATTTGATCCACAGTTTGATCAAAAGACTATGTCGACCACGGTATTCTTAGATTTAGGTCAGCTAGCAAAAGCTCCGTGCTATGTTAGCGTATCGAATGCCAGCAAGATCAAACCGCCCAACATGGGATTGTTATTCAAAGGCATCACGTTCCAAGGTTGTATCCGAAATGCTGATGGTCAGATGGTTTCTAATAATCTAGAACTACAAACGAACCAGTCTAAAGAAATGGCAGCGTGTGGTGCGTGTATGCTGAACTTTGAAGAAGTAGCTATCACCGCAGTGACAAATCATTACAATATCTTTCGTTTCGGAATTCGTTTTTTCGCCAGTTTAGTCAGTCACTTTAAAGACGATGAAAATCCGATCAATCAGCCGATCGAATTAAAAGTAAATCCAGAGTACGTTAAAGATGCCTATGTTAAATATAATTCGATTCCGGATTCCTGCATGTATGAATTGATGAACGGGGCCAAGTGTATGGAAAATATTTGCTTGTCATACACAATTTCAGAACTAGAAAACAAAACAGGCGCTAAAGTTAAAGACGGAAGCCTTTGGAATTCGAATGACGAAGGCTTTTCGCATAATGAATCGTACACTGATGCTTGGGTGAAATTTGAAGGGTGTGAGCGCGAAACGCGTATTCCAATCACTTGTCAAAAAGGTAAAAAACCAACCTCTGTCGGTATTCCTAAAAAACTACCTAGCTGCGCTCGGAGCGCCAAATGAAGTATCTAATGATGATGTTACTTGCCGGCGTCTATTCATTCGCAGGAATAACTTTGAAACTAGATACTAATTATGGCGGCGTTCCTTATACGTTTTCGAAAAAATCTTTTAACGAGAATGGCGATTTGAATGTTGGCTACTTTGTCACCTGCCGCGCAGAACACAATAGTTTGTGTCAAAACTACTGCGGCGCTGATTCTTGCCTTGTGAATTCTGATTCGTGTGAAGGCTGCGTGACGTCTAGAAACTTAAACGTATTTGCCTTGTTCAATGATTTTTCGAAACTATTCACGCTGGCTCCAAATAACCTGGATTGGACCGAAGTTTTTAGCCGTATCAAAAAAAGTGAACTACGCCTGATCGATGAAAATGCGATTTTGAATTTGTTTGAAGATACTCAGTCAGATGAAAAATATGAAAATGCAAGAGCGCGTTTCTTAAGTAGTTGTCCAACGGAAACTCAAAAAGCGTTTCTCCTTGTGGATTCAGAGCTAAATCCTGTCCTGTATATTTGTAAAGGCGTTTACGGCCAAATCACGTATCAAACTAAATGGAACGCCGAGATTGCCCAGTGAAATGGATATTCGTTATTCTTTTTTTAGGATTGCAATTACCCGCGGCGGTTTGGACCGCTAAAGTCGATTGGGACGATGGTACAGAACAGGCGTATTCTGACTGGGTCAGTCGGTCTTGGACGAATGATGTGTTTACGAATCCTGAGAGTGCGTTATTTGGCTTAAAAACTGATTGTGCAGATGCCTCTTATGCGATGCGTGCCTTCTATGCCTTTCAAAATAATTTACCAGTCGATTTTCATCGCTATGATGGCGTTAAGATTGATCAAACTATGTCATCGTTTGATCACATTGCTGATCCGGTGGCGCGCTTCCGCGCTTATTTAAATTATGTGTTTGATGTCACGGACACGCAAACCTTAAGCCGTGATACTTATCCAATCGATATCAATCGAGAGGCAATCAGGGCCGGTATTGTCTACGTCAGTCCTGGTATTCATTCGTATCAAATTACAGGGCTAGATCAGTACGGCATTACCAAAACATTAAGCTCTACGGTTCCTCGTGAACAGCGTTTGCTATTTAATCACTATGGTTTTCCATTTTATATTCCTCAGGATTCTAAAAAGTATTCTGATGGTTTCCGCGCATTTAAGACTGGTCGGAAGAATACTCAACAACCTAGTTCTTTAGAACAGTATAAAATCGGCGAGTCCGCTAAAGGTGACTTTATTGCCTATCAAGAAAAAATGATTCAAAAATTGCAAATCAAAACAGAGCCATTTGATCATCGCATCACTCGCATTAAAGGAAATTTGTGCTTCTTCTCGCGTGAAAGAGCGGTGTTGGTTGCCGATGCGTTTGTGGCGAAAAACAAAATTGGGAATTCATGTTTTGGTGCCGCTGCGTTTGATGTCTACAGCACTTACATTCGGGATGAAAAATTAAAGAAGTATTTTGTTGAGCTAAAGAATATGACTAAATCACCCGTATGGGCTTTAACTCAGCAAGAAGCGAAGAAAAGTTTACTATCTACATTTTTGATGGAAATTCCTGACAACGATTGCACTGTGGAAACGAGTTTGCCTGCTAAGCCGTTTTTAAGATTGGCCGAGATATTTAAAGCTATGGAAGACGGGAAAATCATATCCGACCCAAACGCCAATATGTTGCAGCGATGGGGGCTTGAACCCTATCAACCGTTCTGCCCCATTTATTATGAACTGGCCCCTTAGCCTGCGGCTAAGGCCAAGTAAAATATCGTCAAATCAAGTGAATTTAAAACGTGCTATCTAAAATCCAGAAAGATTCAACACGCTCGCTTTTTTGAGGGATCGAAACTCGAATGTATTACGAATTAATTCGGATAATAGTTTTTTTTGAAAAACTGTTTCAAGACAGCGCTTTTAAATTTCAACTAAACAACTGTCTTTCCAATAGAATTTAGCTTCGTAGCCGCAAGCTAAGGAGCCAGTTCTAAACTCGAGTGTCCTGTTTTGAGACTAGATACCATAAAAATTTTGGCACACTTCATTTCGCTCGAACGTTTTATATTAAAGCGAGGAATCGTTTATGAAATGTCTAATTGTCTTATTTAGTCTGCTTTCTTTGATTTCATGTTCGGGAGGTTCTTCGGGAGATTTAGCTGCCCCCGCTGATGAAGTAGCAAATGGGACGGCTCCCTATCAATGCCAGTCCATTCCTTTGACTAAAGGGCAGCGTCAGTTTGGAATGGATATATTGTATGAACCTAAATCTGGAATTTATAGTCAGAGTTTAACAACGCTAAAAAATATGGGAGCCCAGTTTCAGACATTTCACTTGAATTGGAATGATTTGGAAGGGGCGGGAAGCGGGGCTTCGTCCGGGGTATTTTCTTCGACGTATACGGCGTATCTAGATGCTTTGAATGCGACGGCGTCAGCTTCGGGATTGAAAGTCACACTCAGAATACATCCGGTCGATGTTCCAGGAAAATCAGTACCCAGTGATTTAGTTGCACTTCGTTTTAATCACGCCAACATGATAACTCGATATAACCAAATGCTAACTTACGTGTTTCAACACTTGAGCCCTCAGAATGTGACCAGGCTTGTAGTGGGTAATGAAATTGACGGCTATAATCCAGGAGGTGATACGAATTTCTGGTTACCTGACTACGTCACGTTTTTAGAAGGCATTAAGGATTTTCTAAATTCAAATGGTGCCTATAGTGGCCTGAAGCTTGGGTTTGTGATTACCTATCGCGGAGCTACCGATCGCAGTTTGTTGATACCTACATTTGGAAATACGCCGGCTCCTGATATTTTTACTGGATGGTTGCAAAGTACTAAAATTGATTTCGTTGGCATTACTTATTATCCATTGAATTCAGATTTTACCGTGAAGTCAAATTCGCAGGTAGCGGGTGTATTTGATTCACTTGCCGCGTTTACTTCGAAACCCATACATATCGAAGAGGTCGGCTATCCCACATCAACGGCCTTGAACGGTAGTGATCAAAGACAGGCGGAATTTTTCTGTGAAGTATTTAAGGCCTGGGACAAACATTCTTCTGCTATACCTAGTTTATCTATACTAAGAATGATGGATACGACGTCCAGTAAAGCAAACGAAACAGCGGCTACGTATGGATTAACGGGAAATATGAGTTTCGTAGAATATATTCGAAGTTTGGGGATCAGGAATGTGGAAAATCAGCCGAAAGAGGCTTTTTCAATCATTCAAGGTGAATTGAAAAAGCGCTCATTTTAATTTTGTCGGTTTATATTTCTAACTGAATTTTTTCTAGTAGCGTGGGGTCGTTCAGAACTTTCTCGCCGCCCTTAGCGATGGCTACTAGGGGAGAGTCCGCGATATTTACGGGCAGTCTGATTTCGTTTTGAATACGTAAATTAAAATCACGAATCAAAGCACCACCACCCGCCAACCAAATACCTTGATCGATAATATCAGATACGAGTTCTGGCGGTGTATTTTCTAGCGCTTTGTGAATCGCATTGATGATCTCTTGCAATGAATCATTCATGGCTAAACCCACTTGTTCCGAAGTGATTTCCATCGAAGTCGGCAGGCCCGTATCTACATCGCGGCCGGTGATCATGGCAGTTTGAATATCTTTTTTTGGAACTGCTGTTCCAATGGAAATTTTTAAAAACTCAGCTTGGGTTTCAGGAATCACGATATTTTTGTAACGACGGAAGTATTGAACGATGTCGGCATCGATTTTATGTCCACCGACTCGAATTGCTTCGCAGTATACAATATCAGCCAAGGCAATCACGGCGACTTCAGTTGTTCCGCCGCCGATGTCTACGATCATTGATCCCACAGGTGATTTGATTTTTAAACCGGCGCCGATGGCCGCTGCCATCGGTTCGTCGATTAAGAAAACTTTTTTCGCGCCAGCTTTTTTACATGCGGTGACGACGGCTTTCTTTTCTACCTCGGTAACACCAAAAGGAAGCGAGATCACGACTCTTGGTGACGAGTAGTGGACTTTAACGCGTGGATGGCTTAAAAAATATTTTAATAAATATTCTGCAGAATCAAAGTCAGCGATAACACCATCTTTGATTGGCTTTTGAATTACGATATTTCCAGTTTGCTTGTCGGCGATTTCTTTTGCCTCTTTGCCGACCGCAATGATTTTTTTCTTTTGATTGCTAGTAACTACTTGAGCAACGATGCTAGGCTCGTTAACGACAACGCCTTTACCGCGCACACTGATGACTGTATTTGCAGTGCCAAGATCGATATAAATATCGGCAGCAGTGGAATCGTCTTTAAACCAAGAGAACATAGAAACTCCTATTTAGTCCGTCTTTTGAAGCCAGATTTGTTATCAAAAGGAATACTAGCAAATAAACATAGGCCGGATTCAGATTTATTTAAATTTAATTGTAACTCGGCTGCGAAAAATACATTTTGAATTTCAGGGTGGTCGTACTCGGCACCAACGGTAAATTGCGCTCCTGTTTCGTTATGATTTTTCATCGCTACAATGTTGATCGGAACAGCAACGTAACTGGTCAAGTTGCCTTTTTGAACGTTGATTTTTTTGCTGGCCATCGGTGCGAACTGTAGCGTCGTTACGCTGGTGTCATCAAAGCGGCTTAGCCAAAGCGCACTGCGAATACCCAGCGCGGGTTGATTATCAACATCGGGAAAAGGAATGTACTTCAAGGTCGCTCCCATTTGATATTCAACACTGCCAACACCAAACAAAAAGCGACTTGATAAATCGTCTCTCCAGCCAGCATCTAAAAATCCGCCGACGTTAACACCGCCGTTACCGGCCGATAAAGATTGAAGTGAGCCACCTACGCGATACGATCCGGGGTGGATCAGTTCCCCCGATTCGCCGATTGATAAATAGTTGGCCATCGAAATCATAGGAACAAGCAAAAGTAATAAGTATTTCATAGGGCTCCTTGAGGCTAAAAGTAGGCTCTCACTAGAATAAATAGCTGGCCGTGCATTTGACAAGCTGAATAACTGTTGAGACAGTGATGTCATGTCCACAGTTAACCCCACAGTTAAGCTGCCACTGAGTTTAGTGGTTATTACTTTAAATGAAGAAAGGAACCTGAAAGGCTGCCTTGATTCGGTCCCTTTCGCTAGTGATATTGTTATCTTAGATAGTTTTTCTAAAGACAAAACTAAAGAGATTGCGGCGGATGTTGGGGCTCGTTTTTTCGAGCAAAGCTGGCTTGGATTTGGACCGCAAAAAAACAAAGCTGTGGAATTGGCTAGATATGACTGGGTGCTGAGTTTGGATGCAGATGAACGACTCTCGCCAGAACTGCAAACTGAAATCATAGAGCAATTTGAAAGTTTGAACGCAAAAACAGGCTACCTTTTGCCTAGGATTTCATTTTATTTAGGGCGCTGGATTCGCTACGGTGGTTGGTATCCTGACTATCAATTGCGTTTGTTTAACCGTCAGCATTCGAAATGGGATGAAGCGGAAATTCATGAAAAAGTACTGGCACCGCAGACGTCAAAATTTAGAAATCCAATTCAGCACTATGTTTTTAATTCTATCAGTCATCAAGTCGTCACGAACGACAAGTACTCAAGCCTGCAGGCTCAAAATCTATTTGCGTCTAAGAAATCACGTTTTTCTATCTTCAATCTACTAACAAAACCCTGGGTGAAATTTTTTGAAAATTATTTCTACAAACGTGGATTTATGGATGGATTGCCTGGCTTTATTATTGCCGTTGGATCTGCCTATTCTGTTTTTTTGAAGCATGCAAAGTTATGGGAGCTAGAGAAATGATTCGAATTATCATGGTTCTGTTGTTGACGGCCGGTTTAGTAGTCGCTGGTGAAGGATCATGGGTGATGACGACGACGTCGTTTAAAGGTATCAAGGTTAATGGCTCACCTTTGAAAACCGCGCCGTATTGGGAGTTTGAACGTTTCAGTCAAATAGAAACAGGTAATGCTGAGGCCATGATTTTTTTGCCAGGGCATTTCTATTTAAAAGTATTTAAAAACACCTTAATTCGTTATAATGACTCCGTTTTGCAGTTAGTGTCGGGGCGTATTTATATTAAGGCGCAGACGGATTTAGTTTTTCAAATTCCTACGTTTTTTAAGTTTACGATTAAACCCGGAGATTTTGCGGCCGAGCATGATTTAAAAGCCAAAAGCACGGTTCTGGATGTGCTTTCTAAAACTCAATCCATTCAAATTGATTCCGATGATCGAGAAATGCCGACTGAGGAAGGAACCAGATTAAATATTCAGGCCGAGACTGTAGATGGTGATTTAGCGTATGATTTTTTGCTAAATGATCGTAAAATTCCAAAGCTAAAAATGGAAAAACAAAAGATTGATAAACCGATTTTGCTAGATACGAATCAATGGACGGCATCGGTAAAGAAGGCGACCGAAACGAAAAAGAAAATGGCTAAAAAAGCCGCTGTCGAAAATAGTAAATATATCTGTAAAAATCCAAATGGTGTTCTGAGCGCGTGTGCTTTTGTGCAAGAGTCTGGTCAATGCGTTCGTTACACGTGTAATTTGAGTGGTGAATGGACGCAAAGAACGATTTTCATGAAAAATGAGTTCTGCCCTAAAACCAAAATAATTAAAGACTGTGAATGGATCGGAAAATAAGCTGGCTACTGGTCTTCTAGTTTTCGAACTACTTTATCGATTTCTTTTTTAGTTTGGTCTAGGACCTTGTCGCGCCAATTAAAATCAGACGGATAAAACATTTCTTTAAACATGCGCTTTGAATAATTTTCTGATTCTGTAGAATCGGCTTTATGTTGATATGTTTGGTTTTCAACCACCATTCGGTAGAGTGAATCCAGTGATCCTAGGATAGTTTGTGAATCTAGTGTCCCAAATTCAAATGTGACAGGGTAAATGTCGGCGGATTTTTTATGCGTTTCTTGAAAATAAGTTAAGATGTCGCCCGAGGTTTCATAGAAATTCTTGTTGTTCCCGAAATCTACTGTGGTGGGAGCGTACATATCAGAAATCTTCTTGGCCGAATCGGAACTTGAGTGCCCCGATAACAAGTGAAGTTTGCCTTTTTCTCCGTAGCCAGTATGTAAGTCAATGTAGACTACCTTTTGATAGCCTTGAACTTCACGATCCCAAATCTTTTTCAATGCTATAAATTCTGGCTGCAATTGATTGCCGCCATAATATATGCCTTTAGGATGAGTGTACTGACCCTTTAAAATAGAACGTCGCAATGTATCGATGGAATGACTTAATATTAGCTTTACAGACTCGACATAGAAAGAAAGTTTTTTAAACATACCATGTTCGTAGGGTTGCTCGGGATTCAGAAAAGAATTAATTTTAGCGTAGTCATCGTTCTTTTGTTCAAAGTCAGATTCTGTCACAACGAAATTACGATTCAAATCGACATTGTTCGGATTCGTTCGGCGATTGTAGAATGTTCCCCAAGGATTGATTAGGTGAATATATAAGAACGATGTATATGCGTATCGTTTGTCGTGTAGGTATTCAAGCAAGAAATTTTGAATTCCTGCGCCGGTAAGTCCTTCGATACCATGTGTTCCTGATTGGATAATAACTAAATTCTTTTTGATTTGCGACGGTATCAATACGTAGTCGATTTTGGCCTGGAAATCTTTGGCCGCAATGTTGAAATATTCTATCGAAGAAATATCTTTTTTAATCAAATTATTGTTTGAGATTAAAAATTTTGTGCGGCCTTCAAAATCAGCTTTGTAGGCCGTGATAGAATCCTTGAAATAGGACTGTGAATTAATGGCAAAGGCAGCGGAAGAAAATAAGGCGCAAAATAATAATGTACTTTTCATAGTGATTTGATTTCACCATGATAAACAACGCCGTGCCAAGTGATTTCAAAGAATCGTTCAAACAGGGTTTTGTCATAAGGGAAATCAAATTCGTATTGCTCCTCATAGAGGCTGACTTCTTTCTCAAAAACAAATTTCTTTTGGGCTTCAGATAGTTCAGTAAATTCCCCTTGCAGAGGGATGGCGAATAGATATACGTTGCTTGCGTGAATATGAACGTCTAGTCCGAATTCAGACTTGAAGTACGCGGTAAAGGCGGGTTTAACCGTCACAGAAATACTTTGTTGATTTAAGATCATATGGTCATAAATAGAAAACTTCATGGCAGGCGATTTTCTGTTTTTTCTTCCTGGGTCGGCGGAATCAATGCTTCCGTGAGTGTTTTTTTAGTGTCTTGTTTGGCAATCACAATCGTCCCTGGAGTTAGTATTTGATATGCTGAAATCATATTCTTTTTGGATAAGGCAATGCAACCCAAACTACGCCCTAGGAAGCCATATTTAGCGATATGATCTGTGCTGCAGTAGTCGGCTCCATGAATAACGATGCGACGGTCAAATGCGAGGTTATTGCCATAGCTTAAGCCGTGAAGATTAATAGATGGTCCAAAATTACCCACATAGGGAGTGCCTGTAACATAAATTCCCAACGAGCTTTGATAACTACTGTCCGTGTTTGAGAATAGGCATGATGTTTCATTGCCCGTGTTGATGCCGTGGGAAGCTAGGGATGAGAGTTGTACTGTTGCGTCTTTGTTGAAAATAAAAAATCTTTGCTTCGCGGCCGGGTAGTCGTAATTCACAAAACAAAACCGTTCGGTGTTAATCGCGTACTGTTTTTTCTTAAATTCGAATATTTTGTCGTTAAACGAAAATTTTTTATCTGTTATGCCATATCGTCTAGCATACTTGTTGTATTGAGACGTCAGGTAATCGGGTTGATTTGTTTCTGGGGGTGGAGCGCCCGTTAGGACTTGGGCAAAACCCAAACTCATTAAAAGTGTAAATTCGCGACGGTTCAGTGTTTCAAACACGGTCAAAATCCCCCAGGGTCCTACTTAAATGCCTGCTCGAGCTCTTTGTGTAGCACTATCTAGACCATTTGGTTAAGTAGAATTTAGATAGCGGGAGTTTGTTACTTTTTCTTGAACAGTGATTCAGCCAGTTCCATTTGCGCTGATTTTTTTGGCTCTTGGGCGGCGCCGGCCATATTGAACAGGTTGTATTTTTCAACATCCTTGTCCGTCGGTTTTTGGGCGATACACTGAACTCGGGTTTTTCCTTGGACTATGCCCTCTTTATAGAAAAGAATGCGCAGGCCAGAAAGGTTCTTTAAAAGTTCGTTGTGTTTGAAGTAGAAGTTTTTGTAGTCATCTTCTTTGCCTAGAACTTCATTCACTTCATCGATCAAATAGGATTCGATCATCAGGGTACCACCAAACTTTAAGCTTTTAATGATTTCTTGGTACAGGCGGTTATTTTGCGGACGATAGTAATTCATTAAAATAGTGTCGTACTGAAGTAAGCCGAACAGGTGAAGCTCGATGTCGCCTGTTTTGAATTGAACGACTTGATCAGGGCCCGAGATGTTCTTTTCAGCTTTTTGTTTGGCCGTGTCGGAGATGTCGATCCCAAGAACGTCGAAGCCTTTTTTGCTTAAAAACAGAGCATCGTTGCCTAAGCCAAAACCGATATCTAGAGTTTTGCCTTTTTTAAGGTCCTCCCAATGATCTGCCAATAGGGACGTGGGGGCATTTTTTAAGAACTGAAGATAGTTTGGATTTTTGTTCTCAGGAGATTGATACACCTGATTCCAAAATTGACTTGGGTTTGCTGTGCTCATACGTGAAAATTTAATTGAAAACCAAATGAAAACAAGTAAATTGTTAACATTCGAACACGAAACGGAAGGAAATCGTTATGAACACAAATAGCAAAATGTCTAAAAGAGAATTCTTAACTCACATGGCAACAGTGACTGGCGCAGCCGTTGTAGCCGTTCAAATGTTGAAGAGCCAAGCCGGAGCTCAAGAAAAACGCCGTGGCGCTAAAACAGATTCACCAGCTAAAGAAACGGATCTACCAATGGTAGAGCCAGGAAAAGGAACTGCGGACGCGTTAGCGTATCACCACTCGCACGCGGATGCAGACAAAGATCCTAAGACAGATAAAAAAACAGACAAGGGTGTCCCTTGGGACAAACGTTTCTGCAATAACTGCAGCTTCTACACTAAAGTAGGCGATAAAGCTGGTAAACCAGTTGGCAAGTGCTCTTTGTTCCAAAAAATGCTGGTTGCGGACCAAGGAATTTGTAATTCTTGGGCTAAGAAAGGCTAGTTGAATTGGGGAGTCGACAGACTCCCTTTTTTAATTCCGAATTATTCGGAACAAAAATGAAATCCAGCTTTTTATCGCTGGGTTTTATGATTTCACGTTGGCAATTTAGAAAAATGGTATTTGAGCAGGCAGGGTTATCTTTTAGTACTCTTATTAAGTTTGGAAATGATTTCTTTAGCTTCGCTCACTTTAAACGCTGAAGAAGAACAAATGTTTAACTGAAATGGCTCCTTCGCTTTCTCAGTTGAAATTATGAGATACTCCTGACCTGAATCCAAATTTAGGTCACATTTTGTTGTGTGGCCTGGCCATGAAGATTCGGTTTTGAATTTCAACGACGGTACCGGTTTCCAATTCTTACGCACTTCAAAGTATCCATCCTTGTACAACGCAATAAATGCACTTTCAGCTGCTGTCGGATATTTAAGAGCTTTATTCAAGTTCCCAAAATTGCAACTACAGGCGAAAACGAAAACAGGCTGGGCCACCAATACAAAGCTTAGTAAAAATAGTTTCATCATCAAAGGATACTTCGGCTCGGTTCTGATGTAAAGGAAGGGAGTGGCTTTAACAGTCAGTGGTCGGTCATTTGCCAGATTTCGTGATTAAGAGGGTGAAGAGTATTTACGGTGCGGAATACTGGACCACTGATTTCTGCGGGCCCAATGCACCAGCTGTCATAAACCAACACGAAAATGCATGAATAATTAGTATTA
This sequence comes from uncultured Bdellovibrio sp., assembly GCA_963932905.1. GTDB lineage: Bacteria > Bdellovibrionota > Bdellovibrionia > Bdellovibrionales > Bdellovibrionaceae > UBA2316. The sequence continues at coordinate 34,646 of CAWVRN010000004.1, read as the reverse complement.
ACAGCATTTTGCCTTTCCTAGGTCCCCAATTGAGCCAATAGAAGCTAATGCAGTTCCCAGCATGATGATGAGAGGTGTTGGAAAACAATCTTCAAAAACAAGAACAGAAAACAGTGTTGGAATTGATAAACTAGATGAAAATGAAAAAGAGAGACCGTGGAAACAATTTTAATTAAATTGTTTTTTATTTTTTCGTTTTAGCTATTTTTCAAGTTCGAATGGCAAATTAAGAATATTTTTTTGTGCTAGCTTAATTTCTAACATTAAATTGGTAGAGATAATCATTTCTCTTAAATTTTTTGAGCTTAGCACTTTCGATAGCAATCGAATCATTTTCTGTCCTATTGACGACGAAAAATCGCCGTTGATTTGTTCGATAATTTTGGTTTCTCTGGTTTTTAATACATGCACAAAGACTTCATTTATATTTTTACAGGCTTCGTAAACTTTTGTTTTTTCATTAGGTGCTGGTGCTTCGGTAATGAGTTTATAGTGGCAAAGTTCTTCTAGAGCTGGACTAATAAGCGCTTTTGATAAATCAAGGCGTATAGTCAGGTCGGTGCAACTCAGTGGCGTCTTTGATAAATACAGCTGCGTCCAAATCGCACCGTGTACACGCCGAAACCCTCAGTATCTAATAAAATCGCCAATGGAAAACGATAGCTTTTGTAAGTTTTTAATAGATTTTTCTGTTTGAGTTTTTCGTTTCATATAGTTCATCTTAGCATGAAGCATATGAAACGTCCGGTACTAAATTAAAAAGCCGCTAGGATTCCAGTATCCTGATCAAGCGAAGGCTTGGGTTCGTTATGCCAGTCAAAGCCGTATTGACCCTGAAATCATTGATCAATTGTTTGCCATTAGTACTAATGAAAAAGCGAAAAAAAATTGACCTGGAAACACGGTTTAAACCTAATAAACGATATATGAATTTCGCGATTTAAAATAATGCGATTGAAAGCCCCAAGCTCTAGGACATGGGGACAGCAGTTTTCGTTACCAGGCTAAGGTTTGTCTGGTCTTGCTGATATACCCTTATTTGCTATTCTAAATAGAGTGCTTTCCATTATTTTGTTACTACTTTTTTTTAACTCTTGGTCATGGGCCGGTTACGAATGTGCGTCTCATGAAGGCGCTTTCAACGTATTAACCCCTCTGATTCCTTCTAAAGAACAGAAAGAACCGATTACGTGGGTTCTGCTTCAAAATAAAAACTTTCAGATCTCTGATTCATGTTTCAGTAGTATTGGGGCCGAGAGAGTTGTTAGGTTAATGGAAGAAAGTATGAATCAGGGGCTAAAATGCTTAAAGAAATTGGGTACACCCAAAGCAGACGAGCACTATAAAAACTTATTGAAGCTTTTGTCCAACAAAACGAACATTGCAAAATTACGTTGTGATATCGATGACGAAAGAAAAAAGAAAAATTTTAACGACAACACTTATGCAGCAGCGACTTTGGTTGGGGACAATGACTATCCAACTGTATTTATGAATCCCAACGACATTAGAAACGGAAAATTTCTACACACTGACGACCAACTGAAATTTATATTTTTCCATGAGTTTATGCATACAATTGCCCATGGTCACAGTCATAATTTTTATAACTACCGTGACGTTAAGGTTGATTATGCAGCGACATGTGACGTGTGTTGTTTTGGTCCACAGATTACCGCACATGTGGAGTCTAGCTTTAGCGAAGAGAGCAAGAGAAGTTTTTGTAAAATCTGTCGGGGAGATTTTGACACGGATCGAATTGCTTATTTTCATGCCTTTACCTCTGGCTTATCCGAAAACTCGGCGCAGAACTTTATCAGAATGTATGTCCATAAAGATATGCTAACTGATCTGATGACCAGTGAAAATGATGAAACAACAAAGAAATTGTTGAATCTTTCTCGGCATCGCATCTTCAACGAAGAGCTTGTCCGATTTTTAAAAGAGAATTCCGCTAAGAAAAAAGAAATTCAAAATTTTATCAAATCCGCAACGCAAAACTTTCCCGCGGCACGGTCTTTTCGGGCTGCCCAGCTAATGATTTCAGCCGATTTTTCCGAGGTCGATGTCTGTGCACAGCTTAAAAAGCAAAGTGCATCGTTTGATGAAGCCGACTTTAGAGGGTTTGTTTCTACACTGAATAACCAAAAAAGTATTCCCACATGCCTAGGGAACGTAATGACCACGGATAAGTTGAATGTGATTTCTGAAGCGAACGCTAGCCAATCCTATCGTGATTTTGTGTCGACGCTAAGCCTAGCTTCTAATACGCCACTAGAAAACGAGGATGATTTTATTCGACGTTTGTTAAAAGTAAACCCGTCTAATCGATATGTTATGGAGTCAAGTTCGCTGCAATTGGGTAGGCTTATTATGACTCGTCCGATAAGCATTGAACAACGAAAATCAATTTTAGAAGATTTTTTTGCAAACAAAAAAAATAATTCGGGTAAAGCCGTTGCCGTGGTTGCTGGTTTATTAATAAAACGTAACTCACAAAATATGCCTGATAATGATTTCAAACGCACTCAGGAACTAATTTTAGAGTCAGTCAACATGACAGAGGTATTCCAAAAACTAGAACAATCAAACCTTGCCGGAAATCAGCACAAAGCAGCTCTCCTTGAACTGCAAAAATGGCCAGTATCTGTCCCATTACGTCAAAAGATTGAACAACGATTATCGCAGTCCTTTTTTGAAGGAATTTGATCTTTGTTTTTTTAGATTACACATTGCGCCAACAGCGTCAGAGGTGCCATTTCAACCAATTGGACTTCGAGATGAACTTCGACAATTTTAATCAATCAGCAGACTAAGAATCTAAGCTACAATGGAATCGTGTATTCAAAATCTTGAGAAACACCCTCAGTAAATCAAAAATAGGTCACAAATTTTAACAATGAGTAAAACTCATTCCAAAGACTTGTTTCAATTACGCAACCAGTGAAAACTATATGCTGGCATTGAACAATTCGGGCTTAAAAATTCCTATCCGCCGGATTCGGCCCCACCAAAACTCGAAAGACGAGAGTAGTTCAAGTTTTAGATCAGTGGAGTTCTGAATCAACGACTTTTAAAACACAGCCTAAACCGCGACGAAAGATGAGTCCCTAAGCCGTCGGTGTTCTCAAAGCGCGACGAAGAATCTTCCCAACATTCGTCTTCGGAAGCTCAGTTCTAAACTCCACAACCTTTGGTACTTTATAATTGGTTAAATTCTGCTTAGCATGTGCGATCACACTTTCCGCGGTTAAGTTAGGATCTTTCTTAACAATCACAACTTTAACCACTTCACCAGAATGAGTGTCAGGGATACCGATCGCCGCAACTTCGAGGATGCCAGGATGGGATGCTAATGCGTCTTCCACTTCGTTAGGGTATACGTTGAAGCCAGAAACCAAAATCATATCTTTTTTGCGGTCTACGATTTTAATGTAGTTTTTCTCGTCCATGATACCGATGTCACCCGTGTGTAGCCAGCCATCTTTATCGATGACTTTCGCGGTTTCGTCTGGGCGTTCCCAGTATCCCTTCATCACTTGTGGGCCGTAGACGCAGATTTCACCGGGTTCGTTATTCGTAATTTCTTTGCCATCGTCGTCTACGAATTTAATCCATGTTTCAGGAACAGGTAGACCGATGGTCCCTACGCGATCTGTGCCATCGATGGGGTTACAGCAAGCAACTGGTGATGTTTCTGTTAAACCATAACCTTCTACGATTTTTGTTCCCGTCATTTTTTCCCAACGTTCGCTGACCGCTTTTTGTAAGGCCATCGCACCGGCAACGCTGACTTTTACCGATCTGAAATCAATAGATGTGAAATCTGGGTGATTCATTAAAGCATTGAACAACGTGTTCACGCCCGACATCACGGTGAATTTGCTCTTCTTCATATCTTTGATGAAGGCCGGGATATCGCGAGGGTTTGTAATCAGAATATTTTGAGCTCCGTAGCGCATGAAGGCTAGGCAGTTCACCGTTAAAGAGAAAATGTGGTATAGCGGAAGAGCTGTAATCGCAATCTCTTCGCCTTCTTTTAATTTCGGGCGCATCCAGTTTGCAATTTGTAGCATGTTCGCGATGATATTTCTGTGAGTTAAGATAGCGCCTTTAGAAACACCCGTTGTTCCGCCTGTGTACTGTAAAAACGCAATGTCGAGCGTGTTCATTTCTACTTTTTGGAACTTTGCTAAATTGCCAATTTCTAGTGCCTGATTTAAATCATAAGCTTGCGGCAAGTGATAGGCCGGAACCATTTTCTTTATGTATTTAACGACGAAATTGATCAACAGGCTTTTTGGAAATGGCAAGAAGTCACCAATTTCAGTTAAAATAACGCTTTCAATTTTCGTTTCTTTGATGATGCTTTCAAGTAAATGCGCGTAGTTTTTCAAAATCACGATGCATTTAGCGCCTGAATCATTGAATTGATGTTTCATTTCAGGAGCTGTGTAGAGAGGATTTGTGTTTACGATGATTAAGCCCGCTTTGATGGCGCCGAACAAAACAACGGGATATTGCAATAAGTTAGGCATTTGGATCGCGATACGATCGCCTTTTTTCAATTTTAGCTCTTGTTGTAAGAACGCCGCAAATTGATTCACTTTTTCATTTAGCTGGGCGTAGGTGAATGAATGACCATAGTTCGTCATGGCTTTCTTATCAGTGTATTTCTTAACAGCCTCGTCCACGACGTCCATAATGTTTTTGTACTGGTCTATGTCGATCTTAGGAGAGATAGAAGGATGATACTGCGGGCGCCAAGGATCGTTTCTGTTGGTTACGGGGCTAGTCGAATGCGTATTGATTTCATCCATAAAAAACTCCTTAAAATTGAGTGTCTGCTTTGTTATACTATCAATATGCGAGTGCCTTTTGTCCACCACTTTATTAGAATATTTGCTCCGACTATTTTCCTTTCTGTCATTGTTGTGAATGGCGCGCAGAATCTCGTGGGTGGTTCCAAATCGAGACAACAAAATACAGTTAAAAAGTCCGAGCCAAAACCAGCGGATTTTTTCTCGAAAAATAAAATGGAACTGGTCAAAGAGTTAGACGATGTGATGCGTGAAATGATCTGGTTGATCCGATCTGAGCGTCCGAGTGCTAACAAGACATTGTTCGGGAAAGTCTATCGTGCGCTTCAGCAGGCGAAGGGCGGTAAGCTCACAGAAAAAAGCAAACATACGTGTGATCAATATCAGTTAGAGAAAGTTTCTGAGTATCAATATCGTGTTTTTGAATATTGTCAGAAGCATCGCAATCCAGACTTGCTAGCTAAAATCGACTGGAGCCAAAGTCGGGTGGCGTTTCAATTTCAAGGACAGAATTATGCTGATATTTTAGGCGGAGCCGCCGCGCTAGTAGCCCCCGTGATCGATTGCGCAGTGACCATCGAAGGGGAATCTCGCCTGTCGGAACTGTATTGCGCTGGGTTTCGTATCACGCGGGCCGAAAATGTCGTACGTTTCTCGAGTATTGGTTATAAAAAGGGCAAGGACCCTATGATGGTCATGAAGGGCGAGGTCCTAAAAAACTTACTTCCCTATTCTGACTTAATGATCTCGGTACCGCTGTCAGGAAAAGTACAAGTCCTTGAGAAGAAAAAGGTCCCTGATGCGGACGAGACAACACCAGCGCAAAAAGAAAAAGAGAAGCAAAAAGCCGAAGAGATAGCAAAGAAACCATCTGAGGCTCCAGCGCCTGTGGATCCAAGAAAACCAGTGGAAAAGTTTGAGCCTGTGTATATAGACCCCGCGAAAGTCACGGCGCCGCCACGCGAAAGTGAAAGGCCGAACGATTCCGAATCAACGCAGCAAAATCCAAATAATACCTTGCTGAAAAATGTCGAGCCTGATGTTATTGAAATCCAAGAAAATCAACCCGTACCGCAACCATTACCGCCACCGCCAAGTCGGTAATTAGCGAGAAGGATATCATCATGGCTAAAAAAGCAAAAACAACAAAGAAAGCCGTTACCAAGAAAGCGGCTGTGAAAAAAACAGTAAATAAAAAGGTAGCTTCGAAAAAACCAGCCGCTAAAAAAACAGCGAAAGCATCTGCTGAAACAATGACAGGAACGACTATCGGTCATTTTTCTGTTCTGAATTCGGCGGGCAATGTCTACACAGAAAAAGATTTAAAAGGTCACAAGACCGTTCTTTATTTCTATCCTAAAGACGACACTCCGGGATGCACAATGGAAGGTCAGCAGTTTTCAAATTTGAAGGCGAATTTTGATAAACTCAACACAGTGGTTCTTGGCGTATCTAAAGATTCTTCAAAATCACACGATAAATTCATTTGCAAATTTGGTTTCAAAATCGATTTGTTGTCAGATGAAAACGAAACTCTGTGTAAAATCTTTGACGTGATTAAAATGAAAAACATGTACGGCCGTAAATACTTGGGTATCGAGCGCAGTACATTTGTGTTAGATGAAAATTTAAAAGTGATCAAAGAAATGCGTAAGGTATCTCCCGATGGTCACGCGCAAGAAATTTTAGATTTTGTGAAATCGTTGTGAGTAAGAAAAAATCGCGATGCTACCGGCAACGGTGGCATTCAGCGATTCCATTCCGTTGATGGGGATATAGATTTTATTCTTGCTCAAGAATGAGTTCTTCAGACCTTGGCCTTCTTCGCCCAGCCACATCCGTAAGTTTTTCGGCCATTCTAATTTATAGATATTTTCACCGTCTAAATCCAAGCCGAAATCATGCTCATTCATCGCTAGATCATTCGTGGAGAGATGAATGAAATTCAGTTTTAAGGTGCCACCGCTAGACGCTCGTAATGCTTTTGGGTGGTAAGGATCGCACGCGCCCGGAGTTAAAATCACTGTGTTTACGTTGAATGACAAGGCTGTTCGACATAATGCGCCCATGTTTGCGGGATCTGTTAGCGGCAGAACCAATTCTAAACCGATCGGAGTTTTTAATTGATCAGTTGTCGCATCTTTGGGACGTTCGCAAACAAAAATGGGGAAGTCAGTTCCGGCTGTATCGAGTTCTTTAAATAACAAAGAATCCAGAGTGAAATACAGGTTTGCGGTATCCAGATTCCATTTTTTTTTAAGCGCAGATAATTTATCGCCATTAAATTTTTTCGGTACCAAAATCGACTTAATAGGAAAACGCATTGCTGCTTTTTCGGACACGAAGTCATTCAGAATTTTCTCGCCTGACAGTAAAAACAACCCTTCTTTTTTGCGGCCTTTGTTCGATAGCAATGATTCCCAAGTTTTGAACTTGGCGTTTTGCGCGGACGAAATGAAAAATGGACTCTCGCTATTCGTCATCGTCTAGATCCTCGAAGTCTTCCAGTGGCGGTGACTTGATTTTACGATAAACGATCAAACGACGTTCGTGTGGTGTCTTTGGAATCGAGTATTTAAAATCATTTTCTAGTACATAAAATTCGCTGTAAGCTTCGGCTAGTTTTAGCTCTGGGTCAGCGTTAGGGCCTTTCATGAAAATTAAATGACCGCCATCCAGTAGGCAGTTGATCGTGTTTTTCATAGTGTTACCAATGTCTTCCACTGCGCGCGTGATCACCGATTTTACGGGGTATACAAATTCAGGATCAATATTGCGACCGATGATCTCTAGATTTTCTAGTTTCATCTCTTCACGCACAGTTTTTAGAAAATTCACTCGGCGTTGAACGCCTTCGCCTAATAAGATTTTTTCTTTTGGGTACATGATTTTTAGCGGAATGCCAGGGAAACCCGGGCCGGTGCCTAAATCTAACATGGGGAATTGAGGTTTGAAAAATTCTAAAAAAATTAAGCTATCAATAAAGTGTTTAATTGCCACATCTTTTAGAGTCAAAAGTCGAGTGAAATTCTCGCCTTTTTGGTTTTCCATTAATAAACGGTAAAAATGAGCAAATTGTTTTCGTTCTTCATGGGAAACCAGGTTGAAATCGTGATTGCGAAAGACGTCGTACAGCCGGTCATTCGCCTCCTCCAGAGAATAGATCTCTTGAGGTTTTTTGTGTTTTCCCATTAATTTTTTGGGGGCGTCAGAACTGGTGGTTTTTGAGGCAGCTGCGGGGTGAGACTTGGTAGTCTGACGTTCCTTGTAAGCTGAGTAGTTGGATTTGTTTTTATGCGCCATAATTTAAGCACAGATCCTAGGTGGAATTTGGCTCTGAGTCAAACGGGAGTTCAAAAACCTTGCGGTCTAAACCTGGGCCGGGCATATTTTGAAAATATGATTATTTACGAAAAGTTAGACGGGATTCATAAAAAAGCAATTGATGAATTTGGAGCTGCTAAAAACCGCGAGGAGCTTTACCAATTCAAAGTTAATTATCTGGGCAAAAGTGGCCTAGTCACCGAGCTCATGAAAGAGATGGCCAAGCTCTCTGTAGACGATAAAAAAGAGTTCGGCCGCCGTATAAACGTTGTTAAACAAGAACTAGAAGCTAAATACACAGACATGTTCGAAGGCCTAAAGCTAAAAGAACTGGATGAAAAAATGCGTACCGAGCAACTGGACTTAACCTTGCCGCCACCAAAAAGTCAGCGCGGCAGTCCTCACCCGGTTCATCGTGTTCGTGATGAAGTCGTGCAAATTTTATCACGTGTGGGATATTCGCTACGGTTGGGCCCATCGATAGAGAGTGATTATTACAATTTCGAAGCCCTAAATATTCCTAAGAATCACCCGGCTCGCGATATGCAAGATACGTTTTTCGTTGATGAGACGCACGTTTTAAGAACCCATACAAGCCCTATTCAAATTCGCAGTCTAGAATCAGAATCATTGCCGTTACGAATTATCGGTACAGGTCCTGTTTTCCGCGTCGACAGTGATATTTCCCATTTGCCTAACTTCCATCAAATCGAAGGCATGTGCGTGGATCGCAAAATTTCGATGGCCGATTTAAAAGGCACGATCACATATTTCGTAAAAGAATTTTTCGGGTCAGATTTAAAAACTCGTTTCCGTCCCAGTTATTTCCCTTTCACGGAACCATCAGCCGAAGTGGATTGCCAGTGCCCAATTTGCAAAGGCAAAGGCTGTAGTCTGTGTAAAAGCACGGGCTGGATTGAAATCGGTGGTGCCGGTTTAATGAATCCGAAAGTGTTGTTGGCGGCAAAAGTTAAATACCCAGAGTGGACTGGTTTTGCGTTTGGTTTTGGTCTTGAGCGTATGGCCATTATTAAATACGGCATCCCTGATATTCGCTTGCTACCTGAAAATAATTTAAGCTTCCTGAAACAATTCTAGAGTGGTGTGACCTTATGAAAATTTCGTTAAAATGGCTAAATGAACTGATCGCAATTGATGATTATATTAAAAAACCAGAACCATTGGCAGAAATCCTGACAAAAGCGGGTTTGGAAATCGAAGGTATTGAAAACAAAGCTAAGAATTTCGAGCACGTAGTTGTGGGTTTGATCTTGGAAAAAGATAAGCATCCAAACGCCGATAAATTATCGCTTTGCCGTGTAACTACAGGCAATGGGGTTGTTCACCAAATCGTATGCGGAGCTAAAAATCACAAAGCGGGTGACCGTGTCGTTGTCGCTCTGCCAGGCGCTGTATTGCCTGGAAACTTTGCAATTCAAAAATCAGTGATTCGTTCGGTAGAGTCGTACGGTATGTTGTGTTCATTAAAAGAACTCGGGCTTGCGGGTGATGCGGAAGGATTATTAATTCTTCCAGAGGCCGCTCCCGTGGGTAAAGACTTTGCGGAATACTATGGCTACGATGATGTAGTTTTTGAAATCAAAGTAACCCCTAATCGCGCCGATGTACTGAGCCACTTTGGTTTAGCGCGTGAGTTAGCCTGCTTGTTGTCACGTCCGTTGAAAGAAATCAAAATCGACGACAGTCATGTGAAAAAAGACAAATCGACGAAGAAAGAAATTTCTTTAGTGGTAGAAGATTCTGCATTAGCGCCTCGCTACACAGGAACATACATTGCCAATGTAAAAATTCAAAAATCACCGGACTGGTTGGTAAAACGTTTAGAATCAGTGGGTATAAATTCAATCAACAACGTTGTGGATATCACGAACTATATTCTTCAAGAATTGGGTCAGCCTCTGCACGCGTTTGATGCGGATGAAATTCTAGATAAAAAATTGATCGTGGGTCACCCAGAAAAGGGCGCACAGTTCATAACTCTAGACGGAACAGAATTAAAATTAAGCGGCGAAGAATTATCGATTAAAAACGGTAAGAACGAAACCATGTGCTTAGCTGGTTTAATTGGTGGGAAAAATTCTGGTGTGAAAGATTCTACTAAAAATATCTTTTTAGAATCCGCGTATTTCATTTCTCATTCTGTTCGTAAATCATCACGTACGCTCGGTGTAGAAACCGAATCAGGTTACCGCTTTGCGCGTGGGGTTGATCCAGAATTAACTTTGTTTGCGCTTAAACGTGCGGCCGATTTAATTCGCCAGGTCGCCGAAGGTGAAGTGTATGGTGATAATTACGATGTGTATCCCAACCCAATTCGTCGCGAACCTATTTCTATTGCGATCGAAACTATCTCGGATCGTATGGGCTATGAAGCTACAGCGCCGATTTTTGAAAACTGGATGACTCGCTTGGGCTGCAAAGTTGAGAAAATCAAAGAAAACAATTATAAAATTACACCACCGACTTTTCGTTTCGATATGGAACACGAAATGGATTTGGTGGAAGAATATGCCCGTCTGCAAGGGTATGATTTAATTCCTGAAGCGATGCCGAACTTGCCGTCACGCCCTGTACCTCACGATCCGAAATACCAACAGACGGTTCATATCACTCAAGTGTTGAATGGGGTTGGTTTTGATGAAGCGTTCAACTATTCATTCGTAGGTAAAAAAGCAGAAGATACGTTCTTTGGTGACATTGAAAAATTAAACTCACTCGGCTTACGTGCCTCAAACGATCGCGTAGGTTTAAGAAATCCTTTAAGCGAAGATTTAAATATGATGCGATCGACGTTGTCGTTTGGTTTAGTACAAAATGCGATCAACAATATTAAATATGGCAACAACAGTGGGTCGTTGTTTGAAGTTGGAAAGACATTTAGCAAAAATCCTCAAGGCGGCATCGTTGAGAAAAGCAGCTTGGGTTTAGTTATTTGGGGGCAAGATCACACAAACTGGAACGTGCCAGGTACAGCGCCTATCATTTTCCACGTTAAAGAAGCGATACAAGTGTTAGCTAAGTCATTCGGGATCAAAGCTTATATGTGGGAGCAAAAAATCGATAAGTTGACGGCGATTCCTACGTGCTTTCATCCCTACCAAACTGCGGTCTTGGTGGTTGAAGGTAAGAAATGTGGATTTATTTCGTCATTAAGCCCATTAGTTTTGGAAAACGAGAAAATTCGTGAACCTATGTGTGTGGCGGAGCTTGATTTAGAAGCGTTCTTGCCTCAAACGGCGCGTCCGATTCGTATCAAAGATATCTCTCGCTTCCCTGTAGTAGATCGCGACCTTGCCTTTGTGATGAAGAAATCACAATCGGTAGGGGATGTGTTAAAAACAGTGCGCAAAGTAGTGGGTGGTAACCTGTTCGACCTTGAAGTGTTTGACGTGTACGAAGGCGACAAGCTGCCGGTCGGACAAAAGAGCATTGCTTTACGCATTCGTTACCAAGATCCGAATGCAGCCCTTGCCGATACAACGGTTCAAGGATTTCAAGATCAAATTTTAAAATCACTGAATGATGAACTTGGTATCACGATCCGTTCGTAATTTGCCTTCAGACAAAATTCTTTAACTCAGAAAACTAAGGACCCTGATCCAGTCAGGGGCCCTTTTGTAAAATAGACAGCTTGCGTAAATTCGTGGAATCGATCTTCTAAGCTCTTGATTTTGTTTAATAAGTATTTGAGACTGAATAGGTCTTTAAATAGCATTGAGGTCACATATGGCAGGACAAAACGTTTGGAAATCAACGATGACGAAAGCCGATATCGTTGAAAAAGTTTACGACAAAATCGGGTTCTCTAAGAAGGAAGCCAGTGATTTAGTAGAATTGGTTTTTGACACCATCAAAAACGAATTACACACCGGCGAAAAAATCAAGATCTCTGGTTTCGGTAACTTCGTAGTGACTCAAAAGCACGAGCGTGTTGGACGTAATCCTCAGACTGGGGATCAGATTATGATTTCGGCTCGTAAGAAATTAACATTCAAGCCGTCACAAGTTTTAAGAGCGATGTTAAACGGTGAAGACTACACTAACTTGAAAGATGATGATGACGACGGAGAATGATAATAAAGAAGGAGCATTGATTTCGGCAACGAACCCACAAGGGGCTTTGCCTGATGTTCCTGTCGATACACGATCCCACGAAGAACAAATGGATTTTTTTCGTTTCGATAAAAAAAATCCAGAAGCCTTTGTTGAATTCAATATGGCTCCACCGGTTGAGGAGGAGCCCATCGATACAGTTCAAAAACCACTGACAGAATCAGAACCATTATCATTGCCAGCGGCTTTGTGCGACGATCAATTACTGAGCGAAATTCAAAGTATTCCAGATAAAATGGGATTTAAAATCGGTGATGTTGCGGATATGCTGGCGGTAAAGCAATATGTTTTGCGCTACTGGGAAAGTGAATTTGATATTTTAAAACCTAAGAAAGCTGGCAACAATCAACGTCTGTACACAAAAAAAGATGTAGAGAATGCATTCTTGATTAGAAAACTTTTGCATCGCGATCGTTTTTCGATCGAAGGTGCTCGTGCTGCGATGAAAAACTTGAAATCTTTTGTACGTAAAGAAAACAAAAAAGAAATGGAATTAAAGCAAGCGTTTCACCGTATTGAAAATTTCCATCAAGATCTAGAAGACATCGCTCATCAGATCCGACGCGTACGTCAGTTATTTAAACTGCACGCTTAAGTCAGTTATTTTAGTTTTATGTACACCAGCTATATTTTTGATACGTGCAGCTGGCGCTATAGCTTCCAAGCCGTATTTTATTCGATTTGGAGTTAAATGCGGATTGAAATATCGGTTCTATTTGCCTGAATTCTGGGTTAAGACTGTGAATCATGAGCAAAAAAGAAATTCTTCGTTTAATGGCTGGTTTCAGACGGTTCCGCGAAAAGTATTTCGCTAATGAACATCCCTTGTATCAGCGTCTTTCCGGTGCCGGGCAAACTCCAAAAACTTTAATCATTGGTTGCAGTGATTCACGAGTTGATCCGGCCATTATCACGTCGGCATTGCCAGGTGAATTATTTATCGTTCGAAATGTTGCGAACTTGGTTCCTCCGTATGAACGCGGCGGGGTCCATGGGGTTTCAGCTGCCATCGAATTTGCCGTTGTAAATTTGAAAGTAGAAAACGTCATTGTTCTTGGTCATCGCCAGTGCGGAGGTATTCGAGCGTTGATGCTGAATGACCAGGATATGGCTTCGAACAGTTTCGTGGATAACTGGGTAGGCATCGCAAAAGGTGCTAAACAGCGCGTGTTTGAAAAGTACGGTAATGAATCAGAAGATAATCTGTGCCGGCATGGAGAACTAGAATCCATCGTGACATCAATCCAAAACTTAAGAACATTTCCATTCGTTGAAGACGCAATCAAAGAACGTGATCTGGCGTTGATGGGAATTTACTTTGATTTAGAGCAAGGTCAGCTTCTTGAGTATGATGATAAAAGCGATAGCTTTAAGAACATCGAAGTGTAACTAGAATTTATCAAAACTAACCCGATGCATTTGGGTCCAAGTAAAGTTCATCTCTGTTAAGCCAATGGCTTACCTATTGCTTTCTTTAATATATTAGAAATTAGGGAAGGTAGAGCCATGACTTTAAAAGCACTTACGACGCTAATCTGTCTTGTTATTGTACAGCTGTCTTGCGTTTTCATGGCCCACGCTGACGACCTTCGGCAGGAGCATGCCGAAGTCTTTCGTCCCAGCATGGAGATTACGACTAATCCCGTAGAGCTTGAGTACTTATTGGATTTATCTCTTCGTGTGATGAAGGATAAACCTCTTTATTCGTTTGTGAATCAGGCCTTTAAAACGAAATCACAATCTACTGCTCCGCTACTGTCTCAAACTAAGATTATCTTTATATTGTCGCAACTTAAAGATAATTGGAAAGACGTTGAACAGTATTTAGGGGATAACCCCAACAGTACGCCACCGCCACGGGTAGTCCGTCGCCCGAGACCACATTTTGAAAAGGCGCTGGATGAGGCGATGTTTAACTCGATCCTTCAAAGGGTGCTTAGTGATAGCGAGTTAGTAAAGAAATTAAATTCAAATATTTCCATTTCGCAGCCGTTACTAATCAGAGACGAAAAATTGGATTATACTTTCACGGAAGAAAAATTCACATCAAATCATCCTCGTTATGAAGATCCGGATGATGAAAATTCCAGAGTTATTCCAGCCGACGATCAACGAAAACTCATGGTCGATTTAGTCAATTCGATGTCTAAAGGCGATCGTTTATTTTTCAATTTTTACGATTTTGATATGGTTGAATTGGCTGATTCACTGATTGCGGCTAAAGATCGCGGCGTTGAAATTATTGGTGGCATCGATAAGGGTGTCTTTACTGAAAAAGCGGCAGCACGCGAAGTTGTTCAGAAGATGATTGATGCTGGGGTATTCATCGAACTTGTGGATTCTGTAGGATTAAATCATCAAAAATTAATCGCTGGTATTAAGAAACGAGGAAAATCATTTGCGATGTTTGGATCTGGCAACGCGACCCAGTCATGCAATGGACCTGAGGGTGACTTAAAAGCCGTACCTCAAGAACTACGTCCTGATTATTCAAAGCCAAACCCGAATCACATTACCCTGGTTGATGGCAAGTATGCTGCTGTAATTGTGGCATCTGAAATTAAAAAGAATGTAATTTACAAATTACGTGGTCAAGCCGGTTTCCCAATTGGTGGCGCTTATATGCTTAATGGAAAGCCACAGGCTAAGATTCGTGATAATGAAAAAGTATTACTTGTTTTTTCTCCGAATGGTGGCTTGGGTGATATAAATCGCGATATTTATTCTTTGTTCTTCAAAGTAGCGAAGGGTCCTCTAGCCGGCGCTGTATTTTCAATGTCATCGTATGAATTGGGACTTGATGCTAAAGACGCTGTTGTTCGCGAGATTAAACGTCGTCGTTTGGCGGGAAAATCGCTGAAAGGTTTGTTCCCTATTATTGGCGACGCTCAGTTTGCGATGCGTGGATTTAGTGTGCCGTTAAGACTATCGGGGTACCGATTGGTGGAGTTTGATCCAAATGATCCATTCCACATACCAGGTGATGAAAAGTTGAGCGATCCAGAGAAATTTGAACCCACAGATCCGAGTGATAAAAAAGTAAAGTTGTTTGTAGAAGACTTGCAGGATCCTATCGTAAAAGAAATTCGTGATTTGATGACGGATCAAGAATGGGCTCAATGGCGTAGTGAAATTCGCATCAGCCCTGATTGGTTCAAACCTCAAGCATTTAAATGGGACGGTAAATCGATAGAAAATCAGGTGAAACTGCATTATAAAGGTATGGCAATCCCTGAAATGGGGATATCTAATGCGGGTTCTAGTATCAACTTCAGCAATGCGGGTGAATCTAACCAAGAGCAAATTATTATTTCCATGAGCCGTAAGGTGACAAAAGCTTTCCGTGGCGCGATGAAGTACCTTTGGGATACTTGGTCTGGACCGGAAAAAGCGATTCATATAGAAGTTCTAAAGCGAAACAAGTTTGTTTCTGCAAGAGACCGCGCTATGGCGATGGAAGTTTTGAAATTCCGCCAAAAAATTCAAACAAAAATCAGTTGTCAAAAGTTCTACGGCGCTAAGGCTAATTAGCTAGATAGCCCTGGCTTTGTTTATCAAGCTAGGGTAGATCCTATTTTCCGGACATTTCGAGGGGGATCAATGGGGACAAAACCGTCGGCATTTAAATTCAATAGCATCACATTTTGGATATTCGTTTTTCTAGTTTTAGGTTTTGTGGTTGGTGTTTATTTCCCTGAATTTGCGAAAGAATTAAAACCCATCAGAACTTTGTTTCTACATGGGATAAAATGTATTATTGCGCCTTTGATTTTCTCATCTATCGTAGTCGGTATTGGGTCGGCGACCAGCATGAAAAATTTGGGTAAAATCGGAATCAAATCCATTGTGTGGTTTGAAGTGGCAACTACGATCGCATTGTTCATTGGACTTGCCTTTGTAAATTACTTTGAACCGGGAAAAGGAATCAACTTAGTTAAATCTGTCGATACTGCAACCGCGGCCCTTCCCAAAGTTGAGATGAGCTTTGCGGTTTTTGTCGAACATCTACTGCCCAGTAACTTTGTTGAAGCTATTGCAAAAGGCGATGTTCTGCAAATCGTAATTTTTTCTATTATTTTTGGATCTGCTACATTGATGGCGGGTGATAAAGGTAAACCAATTTTAGCGTTGTGTGAAAGCTTGAACCAAGTCATGTTTAAATTTACCGATATCGTGATGAAGATGGCGCCGCTGGGTGTTGGTGCTGCAATGGCGGCCGCTATCGGTGAACATGGTATCGGGGTTTTAATCCCAATGTCCAAACTAGTAGGGACGTTGTATTTTGCTCTGATCGTGTTTGTGATGATCGCGTTGGTACCTGCATTGAAGTGGAGCCGCATAAAACTGGCGCCCTTCTTTCGCGAACTTCGTCCTAATCTGGTGCTGGCATTTGCCACGACTTCTAGTGAATCTGCGTATCCTGATACTCTGAAATCACTTTCTAAAATGGGCGTTCCTGATCGCGTATCCAGTTTTGTGTTACCATTAGGGTATAGTTTTAATTTAGATGGGTCGACGCTGTATTTAGCGATGTCATCGGTATTTGTAGCGCAAGCGGCGAATATTGATTTATCAATTGGAACGCAGATTTCGATGATGTTACTTTTGATGCTAACAACTAAAGGTGTAGCGGCGGTTCCGCGGGCTTCATTAGTTGTTCTGTCTGGTACCCTGGTGACGTTTGGTCTGCCATTGGAAGCGATTCCTTTAATTCTAGGGGTAGATGAGTTTATGGATATGGCGCGAACAACAGTGAATCTTTTGGGGAATGCGGTAGCCACGGTAGTGGTGAGTCGCTGGGAAAACGAGCCGCTATCCAGCGAATTTCAAAATCCTGTTTAGCTGGGTTTTGTTTGGCCAGTGATTTTGTAGAGTTTGTCTTTGTATTTTTCAAGTACGAACGGGGATTTAACGAGTTTGTCCATTTGAGCCTGAGATAAATTCTTTTTTTCGGCGGCTCGTAAAGTTTTATATAAGTCTAGCACCGAAATTTCATTTTGATGTCGTTTTTTTAGAACTAGATCATCCATCGGCTTTATAGTTCCCGGCTGAATGACTTCGAAATAAACACCTGGCCAATCGTGATTTAAAAATTCGTCGCGCATATTCGTATGACCGGTCACAAAATTTAAACGTGTACACGGGTAGCGTACTCCTGTAGCCCGGATAATAACACCACCACACTGATATTCATCACCTAGGAAAACGTCAGCTTCATTCAATTTATCAACACTTAGGTTTTCACCTAACATTCCTAAAGCCAGTTTTTTACCACATAGTTGGCTCCAAAAGTTGTAACGTTCACTTTCCATGGCGTACACCACCGCATCGATTGTGCCGTGAGCCTTTGGACTTTTGAATTCGTCGCCTTCGATCGCGTCCTTGTTAACATGTATTTGACTTTGAGGCTCTTTCACCATTGACGTTTCAATTTCATGACCGTTTAGGCTATGTTTTTTTGGTTTGCCAACATTTACAGAAAGAATTTTCATATGCGGTCCTCGCTCTAGACAAACTCGACGAAAGAGATTACTTCATCTATACCGAGTTCTTATAAATTATTACCCTAGAGTGAAATATGAATCCAGGCTACAGTCAAGACTCTCACCCCAACAAATTTTCTAGGGATTTAGAAATCAATTCGGCGACTCATTTGGCGTTGGTAGAGATCGTAGTGGGTAGTTTGGGTCATGGTTTTAAAATTCCTTTTACAGGAACCTTGCTGTCTTACTATCAGCTGTATATTTGCCTTGGGATGATGATTCGTCATAAAGCCAAAGCTGTTCAAGTTTTTAATACCGCAGTTATTGTAGCACTGCTAAAAACACTTTCGCCTATGGGTAAAAAGATAACGCCAATGATTGCTATCTTTATGCAGGGGTTTTTATTGTGGTTTGGCACAGTGATTTTAGGTGGAACCATGGCAGGGATGATAATAGGGGCGATTCTGTTTGTCAGTTGGAGTATTTTTCAAGTCGCCGTTGGCTTTACACTGGTTTACGGTTTCGATTTTTTTAAAATGATCGAGTTTTTTCAGAAAGAAATGACAGCGTATACACATTTAAACATCTATTGGGTGTTCTTTTCATACTGGTTGTTAAAGGTGATCGTTGCGATTGGAATTGTGCTGTATTTGACCTTCAAAAAAAATGCAGATATCGAGTGGTCTCTGGATGAAGAAAAATTGACACTTTGGCGATCGAAGATTCTGATCTCTTCGACCAGTTTGGACGGTGTTTCTAGTTTTAAGCGAGCCGGCCGAGATCTAGCGAATCCATTTTTCTTCGTTAGTTTAGTATTGATGGTTTTATTTCATTTCTTTCAAGGTACAACCACGATGAATATTGTTTGGTTTGTTTGCCGAAGTTTGGCCGTCGCTTTTATGCTGTTCTATTTAATTCGCACTCCGTGGACAAAACGTTTTTTATTTTCGCTATTTGGAAAAAGTAGGGCGTATCGATCACTTTACAAAAAGATGAATCAAGTTAAACGGCGACTAGAAAGTTCTAATCGCACTTCAAATTAAAAGTTGAGAACTGATTATCTCGAATTTTCCACTCGGGCCTGGCACAGCGAATTTTTTTAAGAGCCACTTCTGCCGCTTTTTTCTGTTCCGGTGTTAACATAATGTCGTTCAGACTTTGTGCCATTTTTTCAAATGTAGATTGTGGAATAATTTGAACGCCGGAGTCGTTTCTTAGGGCTTTTTGCAGAATTGGTTTCAGTGCCTCGTACTCTTTTTGTGCGGCTTCAGCACGTTCAACGGCACGAACACGAGGGGCCGCTTGATCGTAGTCATTCATCCATTTTTCTAATTTCGCAATTTCTTCTTCCGGCATACCGCGCGCCCGCGCCGTTCTGATTGCAACGTCACGAGCCGATCCCGTTCTGACAGCGTTGCCGCTAGCATCGTAACTTATTCTGCCTTTAAAGGCCATCTCTGCTTGTTCTCGAAGCGAAGCAGCCGGACTACCTTTGGGGGCACTCATGGCCGATTGGTACTCGCTTGATTGATGGGCATAGAACGCACGAGGATTAAAACGCGGATCCGAGGTGTTTCCTATTTGGGAAACATACTGAGCATTTCGATCAGACAATTGAGCTTCCCTAAGCAGTAGTTGATCGTCTTTGACCGATCTTTGTAACGCCTCAACGTGAGCACGTTCTCCGATACGTCGATCTAACAAAATATCGGCGCCTTCAGAATCGGCGGCTCGCCTAAATGTTTGACCTTCGTGAGAGGCAGCATCTATGGCCTTGTCAGCTGGTCTGAGAATAGTTTCATTGATAGGTTTGAAAACAACGGCGGGTGCCGGGGTTTCAACTACTTTGACAATCGGTTTTACCTGTTCGATCTCGTCAATAGCAACTGATGCATATTTGATGACAGGTTTGCCATTTAGAACACCATCTTGATAACGAACTTGGACTTCTTGAGTTCCTTTAACTCCTTTGAATGGGGCACCTTGAACAACGGCTTCAACCTCTTTTACACCGTCCAGTGTCTGAACCTTAACTTTTACTTCGCGGGTAGGACTAATATCCGCACGCGGAACACCATGGGGGTTAACATACGTAGGTTGCTCGCTGGCGGTAATTCGAGCTGCTCGATTAGCATTGGCTCTTTCGGTTAGAGCTCGGTCATAGTTTTGTAATCGTTGAGCTTCGGCAACATCCATGGTTTGTGAAGTACGAACCGTGATGCTTGTTTCTGTGCCGTCAGGTTTCGTGTACCTCACAGTTGATAGTTGTTCACCTTCAGCGTTCAATTGTCTAATAGTCTCTTTGCCTTGAACCGTTTGTCCTTGTGCATCCGTGACCACAACATCGCGATTTGGATTCGTTGCTTCAACAGGTGATTTTCTGATTTTAACTTGGCCCAAAGACCGAACTTTTGGGTCTACATAACTTGCGTAGGAGGGAGCTCGAGCCATCACAGCATTCAGAGCTTCCCGTTCGCTCGCGCTGAGAGGTAATTTATCAAGCGCTTTGACTCCTCCTTTTGCATTAATTTCTTCAACAAATTTAGCAGCATTTGCGAATTCATTTGTCGAAACATAGCCGCTAGATGGATTGAAACTCATTGTTTGTCGCAATTGTTTAATGTTAACTTTAGAATCGGCTCCTAGAGCCTTCTGTAGGGCAGAGGTCATTGTTTTGGCTTCGGCCACAGGAGCATACGCAATGGCGGCTCGGCGATTTGCATCGGTTATACCTAAATTGGTGCCATAAACCTCACGCATGCGCTCTGGCTTAGTAGTCGCTTGGCCATTGAGATGTTCCACTCGATTTCGGTTAGTGACTGTTTTCATTTCAGCCTGATTTATTGCTTCGATGTCGTTAGCAGCTGAAGCATTGAGTGATCGTGATTCAGGACGAAGCGGCGTCGTCGGTGTGGTGTCGACTCGGGCTGCGGCAGATTCCACTCGGGTAGCTGTGGATTCTACTCTGGCGGCTGTGGCCTCCGTTTTTGGTTTGATGAATCCTAGTAATTGGTCTTCTGTCATAATGCGAGCTTTATCAGGTGGATATCCCGGAACTTCCACTCTGTGGTATATGACACCATCTTTCACTCCGGATTGAGTGATGCGCACGTCTAATGAGTTATCTCCGTTTACCAATGTATAGTTATCTGTTCCATTGAGTCGACTATTTGGAATTGGTGCTCGGCTAGTCACCTGGGCGCCTGATTCGGAACCCATTATTCCATTTTCCATTAATAGGCGTGTGTTTTTGTTATCTAACGATTTTGGACGTCCTTCACCAGCATTGATTTTATCACGAACTCGTGTTGAGCCAATACTGCCATACCCCTTATCAGCGTGAGTATTGTGCGCAGCCATAATCCATTTTTTCTCGGCATCGTTGAGTTCCCTGCCAATTAGTTTGCTAGCAATCTTAAGGCGTGCTTCCCCACCATCATAAACATCATTTAATTTTCCTACGAGCGCTCGCACTTTTTCTGGTGGTGAACCACGGGAAATGTTTTGAACCGCAGATTGAGCTAAATCTTTATTAATATTCGATGACGAAAATATATTTTTAGAAGCATCGCTTAGACGCGGCTTCATTCCTTCAAGTTCTTTTTGACCAATCCATTTTTTTACAATTTTTCCATCACCTGATTTAGTTGCGACTTGGTAAAGAGTGCCTGTGGCACTTTCTTGAGTTTGCAGGACGAGTGCGGCTTGTTTTTTATTGTCGGCAGACTGAATAGAAATATAGTCGCCATCGGTAACAAGCTTAGTCGGTGCTGCTTTTTCAGTATTTGTTGTTGGTGAAATCGATTCAAGGGGGTTCGTTCCTTTGGCTGCGTTCTCGCTAGTCGAAGTTACTTTTGTTGTCGCTTTTTCCACTTTGTCCGCAACTGTAGATGCGACAGCTGCTTTTTCTGCCTCTGCGACGGTCTGGGAGGTAGTGGTTGAAGTCCCAGATCCTACATTAGTTGGTTTAGAAGGGGGTGGCGTTGGCACATTTGAAGTCACGCGAGCGGTACTTGCGGCTTGATCCGCTTCTGCAGCTAAACGTTTTGCCTTGTTCGCATTTTTTAAACCAATCAGTAAACCGCTACCACCACCGACACCAAGAATGATATCTAGAACACAACCGTCATATTCTTTCTTAAACTGCATTTGCCCTGCCGTCGGTATCCCACAGGCTTGTGGACCGGCCGATTTTTCTGCTTGTTTAAAATATCCGGTAGACTTGCTGCCGCAATGCCCGGAGGCTTCATAGACAGATTGAGCAGTTACGGTCCCGTCGACGGCTTGTCCTAGCGTTAAAGCGGCTTTTCCGACTGAGGCAGTGCGACTACCAACAGCCGCTGCCCCCATCGCCACTCGTCCGCCGGCAGTTAATCCGGTGAGGACTAAACTTCCGCCCATTGTGGCAATCGCACCCACAGCACCAATTCCAGAGGACCATAATGTTGTTGAAGTTTTTCGTTGAGATTCACCCATGTCATCAAGGCAATTATTGTAGGAAACAAATTGTGAAACCGCTGCACGACTCTGATTGGATTCTTTAGATGCGCCTTTTTTCAGGAAATATTGATCGGCGAGTGGCTTAGTGCGTTCCAAGACATCGTTTACTTTTTCGGAATCGCAATTGTTTCTTAAAAGACATTGGGATGCGGTCGTTAGTTCTTTTAATTGCTTAGAAACATTTTTACTATTGTCTGCCACCTGTGTTTTTAAAGCTTTGGTGACCAGATCGACATCGTCAAATCCACGTTTACCGGTAACTTCTAAAAATTTGTCTTCTTGGGCCCAAGGATAGTTGGCATAGAAAACTTGTAAACGAAACGCGGTCTGTCCCATTTCCTTTTTGGCATCCTGGCAATTTTTTCCTGCTTTTTGGCGAGGACTACATCCATCCCAAATTTTTTTCGCTTCATTAAGACGATTTTCAATATTTTTGATGTCTTGAGATTTGTAATCGTCAATAAAACTTTGGGCCAAGGTTTTTGCCATATCGGATTTTTTGCATGTTGATTTCAGTTCTTGGCATTTAGTAACGAATCTTGCTAATTCGGGTGCTTCCTTTTTGCAATCTAGACCGGAAAGTGGTTCGTTACCAAGAACAGCATCGGCAAATACCTGGTAATCTAGTAGATTGTCTGCGTTGTCATCAAATCGCTTTTGAATGTAGGCGTAGCGACTTAACGCTTCTAGTTTTCCTGAATTGGATCCGCCCTCTTTCCAGCATTGTGAAATTTGGGGTGTAATGTAGGCAGTGAATCTGGGATCTGCCATGAGTTCAGGTAGAACGGCTTCAGGCTTAATTCCTTGCATAAGGTGGCCTTTGCACACAGAATTGGGACTTTTTAGTAAACCAAAAAATCGTTCCTCTTTTAGTTCCTTCAATCCTTCTTCTACATTTTTAAATGAACAGTTCGCAGGCGCAGATGGGCAAAAAGGACCAGCGGCGTAGAGTCGCAAGCAGAATAGAATTAAAAATAAGATGAATTTGTAAAGACGGATCACTTAACCCTTCCGCCTTTACTTGAGCTAGCTGCAGGGATTGGGAGCGAGACTTTACTGATCGGAGTTGTGATCGAATTGAGCAAGGCAGTTGCTGCTTGACCTGAGCAGGGATGAACGAATTCGGTACATCCTGGAGCAATAGCTGTAGCATTACTGGTTGTCTTATTTAAATTTGGATCTTTACGCTTTGTTTCTGCTGCATTTACGGAAAATGAAAATACTAAACAGGTGGCAAGTGCTAAAATAGATTTCAATCTAAACCTCCAAAAATAGCAGCTTCATCTGTCAAAGTTGTATAGATCCCATAAACTCTATTTACATTTGCTTTTAATTCTTGCTCTGAAGTTTTAATTGCCTTCACCGTGGTATCACTGACTGCGCCCTCATTGTCGTATCTATAGTCAATTCGGCCAGATCCTTTGAGCTCTAGTGTTTTTAGTTTCTCGGTCGTATCGATATAAGAGATAGCTAACTCTTTTGATGTGGCATCATAGCTTGCTATGATACGAGACGGGCGACCGCGGTCGTCATAGTCAAGGTTTAGTTTTACTTTTTCTGAGTTTACTTGAGTAATCTGGCTTTTTTCGTTTAAAACGAATTGAGTTTTTTCAGAGCCATTTTGTTTTAAAATTAAGTTTCCATTTTTATCATAGTCGAAAACTTGGGCTAATCCAAAGTTGTCGCTAATTTTTTTGGGTTTGCCCAGGGAGTTGTACTCTACTTGCTTCCATGATTTACCAATAGATTTTTTGACATTTTTTAAATTGTTTTGGTTATCGAAAACAATCTCCATAGTTTTTTTATCGAAAGTTTTCTTTTTACAGGTGCGAAGAACGGTGGACGTTATCTTCAAGCCCTCTTTGATTTTTTTTGAATCATATTCATAGTGCTCAGCGCATCCATCTCGGTCCGTTAGACTTGTGATCCAGTCCCGACGGGTATCATATTTCAATTTCAAAAAGGACTTATCCGGCCATTTTGCTAAAGTCATATTCCCAAATTTGTCGTATTGATAACTAAACTGGTTCCCCCAGGCATTAGTTACTGACACTAAATCGGTGCCACTATATGAGTACTTTACACTACTGCCGGCGTTTGAGTTTATCTCAATTACTTTGCCATCTTCATCGAACACGAAATTGAAATTTCCCGCCAGTGTTTCCAAACGATTTAATCGATCGTCCTGATATTTCAGTTTAGCTTTTTCATCGCGAAGCCAAAAAGCATCTAAAGTCCCATTTTTGTTGAACTGTAGCTGAGTGACGCCTTTCACTTTCAAAATATAGAATTCTTCGTTCATGCTGATGACTTGATCGCCAGATCGCCACTCTATGCCGTCGGGTTGATAGATAATGCTTTCGCCGCTACCACAATTTTGAATTTCGATCGTTTTTTTTAATTCTGCTGAACGTGTGAGTTTTGTTTCTAAAGGTGAGCACCAGCCTTGACCAAAATAACCAACACGGTTTACACGGCTATTATAAGTACGTTGTAATTGCCAAAAAAAATTTTTTGATGACAAATCGGCGTCGATCCATGAATAGAAAAAGTTGCCATTTTTCAAATCCACGTCCGCACGCAAGCTCAGACTTAGCAGTGAGAGAAATAAAAAAAAGATGTGAATAATCATCAGGATAATTATCGGCGGACAATTATTCTATCTTAATTTTTAAAAAGAAATAGTAGAAGGTTTGTATGTCTCGTTTTGGGAAAGTGAGGTCTTGGAAATTTGCAGTTAGGACTATGGTTTGGGAGTCTCGGGTAAAACCCGACGTATGCAAATTAAAATTGGGCGTGCTATTGAACACGGGCCTGCTAACGCGCAGTCGTAGTCCATAGTGCTTGGTTAAGTTGAAGCCAATTTTTTTAAAAAATGATAGACAAGTGTTTAAGTCGGAGTGAATACTGTCGTGTATGAAAGTTAAGCCTTATCACATTTTAGTGAAACATGAATATGAAGCAAAAGATATTCAGCGTATGTTGGATACGGGAAAATCATTTGAAGAATTAGCAAAAAAATTTTCTATTTGTGGCAGTAGTCAAAATGGCGGTTTTTTAGGTGAGGTTGATTCAAAACGATTAGACCCCGATTTTTTGGAAGCTTTTGAATCGTTAAAACCAGGGCAAATTTCAAAGCCAACCCGCACGGCATTTGGTTGGCATCTGATCAAAAAATAGTTTTTTATTCGATTTCGATATTTCCACTAGTGGTATTAACTTCGACATTTAGTTTTGCGGTGTTTTTTCTGTCGCCGCTACTTTTGTGATGATTTTTTATGTCACCAGAAATCGAATTAAGTTTGAATTCGTACTGTGTGGTGGTAGGTATTTTCAATTTCACGTCGCCTGAAATTGAATTTACACTGGTATCAGCTGAGTCTTTGTTTTCAATTTCAATTTCCCCGCTGACTGATTTTCCTTTCACGGATTTTATTTTAGAATCATGAACTTTAGTGTCACCTGAAACGGTTTCAATTTTTAAGTTTGGAAGATCAATCTTGTTTACGGTAATTTCACCAGACACTGTCTTTAGTTCAGCCAAGTTTAATTTCAAGTTCTCTAATGATACATCACCACTGACCGACATAATTTCTAAATCTTTCGCAAAAGAAGCGGGAATTTCCATTCGAATTTCTAAATTCTTTACTGCGTTTTCTGGTTCTGCCAGGGTAGTTTCTTCTGAAGTTTCGTTTATCTCAAGCAATCTTGGGCTTTTGTCTTTATTCAATGTTCCCGTAGCTATTACAGTGATTTTGTTATCGGACGTGCTTTTCATCGAAATGTCGCCGCCGAATGATTTTATGACCAACCGTTTTGTGGGAACCGAAAGTTCCCAGCGGTCTTGCACGGTAGCGCGCATGTTGTCGTCAGAAATCGACACCCCCATTCCAGTCATGCGGATTTGGATGTCATATTTTTTTTCAATTTTTGCCAGTATTTCTGGATCCGCATCATAGGCCTGTTTGGCAGAAAATCCTGCCAGGGCAAGGGAGGTGATTGTTGTGAAAACGACAGCTACAAAAAATCGAGTAAATAAATTGTATGATCTCATAGTAAACTCCTATTTCTCCATTACGAATTTTAAATTCCATTGCAGATAGCTGATCAAAGCTAGAACAACGTGTTTTGATAAAAAGAACATTATCATCATGCCAATTAAACACAGTCCCATGAGCCCAATCGTGCTGCTAATTCCGGCTATTGCCATCCAAATTGTTGATGAAATCGAAAGCATAGAGGGGATACTCCAAAGAATTGCAAGTCCCGCAGATCCCAAGGCAATTGCGACTGACCAGCCGGCAATGATCATTGAAAAAATAAATATTCCCGGTATGAAAAGCACGATAAAATTAAATGGGGCCAAGATTAACAGTCTTAAGATCACGTTAATTGCCAATCCCCAACGAAAACCATTTTCAATATTCTTGACTTCGGCAATCATGTTTTCTGTTTTGTATGCCTTTGCAATCGTGATCGGGGAGCCTAATGATTCCGCGATATCACTTTCTGATTTTCCCTTAGACTGACCATGGTTAAAATGCTCTTCATAGTCCTGCAAAATTTCAGATACATTTCGGATTTGATTGGTCTCTAGCTCGGCTTTCAGTGTTTTTAAAAATTCATTCTTTGTCATACCCAGTTCCTTAACCTTTACCTATTAGTTTTTCTATTTGCTTATTGAATTCCGACCACTGTTTAAGCAGATCCTTCTGCGAGTCCTTGCCTAATTTCGTGATGCGATAGTACTTTCTAGGCGGGCCTTCTGACGATTCTTGAAGATACGTCTCAAAATATTTTTCATCGGTGAGTCGTCTTAGAATCGGGTAGAGGGTTCCTTCTGATATTTCTAGGACCTTCGAGATTTCTTCAACCAATTCGTACCCGTAATAATCCTTGCGGCTGATCATCGTAAGTACGCAGAGTTCAAGAACCCCTTTTTTAAATTGTGCGTTCATGCTGCCCTCGTTCTTAGCTACTACAGTAGGCTAGGTACTGTGTAATGTAAAGTACTGTGTATTAAATATATGTCTCTATGGCTACGAAAAGGTACCTCGTATGGCTAAGTAGTGAAAAATTAGCCACTTAGATCAAGGCGCTACTCATGGAAGCGCCTTGGCAAAAAGCGGGATCAGGCAGGCCTGTTGACCACGGGAGTATTCCTAACTACGGTGAGAGGATGAAAATAATTCTACTTTTTCTTATACTGCTGATGGGTCTGTCGTCTTTTTCTGCGGGCGTGGATTTAACTACTATTGCTGAACGATCTATGTGGAGCAAAACCGGCCGGGCTGATGAAACTGAACGACTATGTAAAGGTTTTGCGAAAAAATACTCTAAACGCGTTCAATGTCAGTCATATGGAATCACTCCTGAAGGTCGCACGATGTGGTATCTGCAGATTCATGACGATAGTTCGAGTGCCCACGCACCGGTCGTTTGGATACAAGCGGGAATTCATGCAGGTGAAATCGATGGCAAAGACGCTGTGTTTTTATTGATGAAAAATGTTTTGGAGAAAAAATTGACTCCGGACCCATTCAAAGGATTAAAGGTTATTTTTATTCCAATCGTAAATTTGGACGGTCACGAACGATTTGGAAAATGGAATCGACCGAATCAAATAGGGCCAGAGGAAATGGGCTGGCGAGTGACGGCTCAAAATTACAATATGAATCGCGATTTTGTAAAATCAGAAGCCAGCGAAATGCGTGATTTAAATAAACTATGGAATAAGCAAGATCCTATCATTAGTTTAGATCTGCACGTAACCGATGGCGCGCACTTTCAACCTGAAGTTGGCATTATCACAACACCTACTGACTATCACGGTTCGGGCCCACTGCACAAGGCAGGCAAAGACTATGAAAATCAATTGATGGAAAAAATGAAAGCACGCGGACGATTAGCTTTGCCGTTTTACCCTAGTTTTGAAAATGAAGATAAACCTACCTCGGGATTTTCACGAGGTGTATCGCCGCCTCGATTTGCCAATGGCTACTGGTTTGTACGTAACCGCATTGGCGTTTTAGTTGAATCACATTCTTGGAAAGATTACGCCACTCGAGTTAAAGTTCACTACGACACTGTTCTTTCCACACTAGAAATTGCTCAGCAAAAAGGGGCAGAGTGGACAAAACAAGCTCGTGAATTAGACAAGGTTAGCATTGCGGGTAAGAAAATTGATGTATCATTCAAACACACACCAAAATCATCGATGATTGATTTTGGTGGTTATAAATACACCATCAGTAAATCAAAAATTTCTGGCGCTGATGTTATCCGGTATGAAACAGATAAACCAGAGACGTGGAAGGTTCCTTTCTATGAAGAGATTCAACCTTCTGTGACGGTTACTGCCGCCGAGCAAGGATATTTTATCCCGGCATCGGAAATGGACAGTATTAAATCAAAATTCGATGTGCATGGCGTGACATATCTGAAATGGAAAAAGCCATTGCCTGAAAAAGTCAAAGTTTTCCGTGCCAGCAAAGCCCAACAGGCCGCAAGTTCATTCGAAGGTCGTCAGACATTGACGGTAGAGGGCGAATGGAAGGAAGAAAAAATAGAACTTCCTAAAAACATGTTTTTTGTTCCCATCGATCAAAGAAACGCCATGATGGTTGTTCACTTGCTGGAGCCGTTAGCACCGGATTCGTTGTTGTACTGGGGCTTTTTCAACCGATTTTTCGAAATCAAAGAATACATGGAAGACTACGTAGCGGAAGATGTTGCGAAACAAATGCTAGAATCGAGCAAACAAGTCGCGGCAGAGTTTCAAGAAAAACTAAAAGACGAAGCCTTCGCCAAAGATCCAAACAAACGTTTCCGTTTCTTTTATCAAAAACACACATCATGGGACGACCACTACAACCGCTACCCCATTTTCAAGCAGTAAAATAGGACCTAGCACCTACTGGTGGACTTGGGCTGCAAAGTCGACGGCTTTTTGGCCTTCTAGGGATTGCATCTGGCTTGGTTTTGTTTTTAATAGAAAGCGATGAACGTCGGAATCGTTTAGCCAGACTTGAACATTGGGCTTTGTTTTTGCTATCGCCGGTAGACCTTCTGAGCTTAGTAGTAATGCTTCGTGGTCTTTCTTTGAAATTTCACCGAAGAACCATGACATGATACGATCGCGTAGGCTGTATAAGAAGCCGATATTCCATTCGCGGTAGTAGTCCAGCACCGGGCCGATTTTTTTAGCAACGAAGCCGTCGTTGAAATCAACGTCCAATTGAATTTGATTGAATGCCGTTTTGAAATCGCGTTTGGCATCGGTATCAAACTTGTTCCAAAATGTGGGACCAAAATGTAAACCCGGCGAATCTGAAATCAATGTTTTCTTAGCATCCGCAGGAACATAGTCAGCCACATTTTTAGCGTGAGTTAATGCACCGATAGCACCGGCAGATGCACCCCAAACCACAAGGTCATTCACTTGATCAAATGCGATGATATTTTTTTCTTTTAAATATTTAAGTGTAAGCAAAACGTTGCGGTAACCATAGTGATATATAGTCATCCCCTCATAGATGCTGACTCGATCACCAGTAAATACGTCGCCTGTACAGTAGGGAAGGTATACGTTTGTGTGTTCCGGAAATGGATTCGTTTGGTTTGTTTCCGATGTTAAAACGCTGAATGAGGGAAGCTCAACCATTGGATAAACCCAAGTGATAGGCAAAGTTACGCAGGTTTTTTTATTCCAGCATGCCCCTCCACCCATAAATTCGACCAATAGTTTCGATGTTGAGTGTTTTCTGATAAAGATTGTGTAATCGGCACCACGGCCACATTTAGCTTCTGGGATAGTGACTTTTTCCCATTGTGGTTGGTTGAATAATGGCTGAGCGTGAGCTGAGTTAAACGCAAGACAAATGCTTACTACCGATAGCAAGATTAAAAATCTATTCATGTTTGGATTTCCTCTATATAAATTCTCTGTTTAACTTTCTACTTCGTCCAGAACTATCAAACAGGACCAGTGTCAATTCGCGTAAAAACTCGTTGAAAATGAAGCGGAGTGTGAAATAATTTTGGAAAAAGGGGGCTTGTTGTGGATAAAGTTTCAATGGTATCAAAATATATTATCGGTCTTATTTATTTTGTTTTTGGATTAAGTTTTTTCTTTATAACTCCGCCCCCGCCAGATGCATCCATTGCTCCGTTTATGACTGGGCTAATGTCGACAGGATACTTCTTTCCATTTTTAAAAATAACGGAGACAGTGTGTGGGGCTTTGGTGTTGGCGGGATTTTTTGCACCGCTCGCCTTAATTATTTTAGCGCCGATTACAATTCAAATTTTCCTCTTTCACGCGGTGATGACCCCAGGAATATCAAATTTGATTATGCCAATTGCAATGATCGTATTGCATCTGCTTGCGGCTCGAAGCTACCGAAACGTATATCAACCGCTGCTGAAACCGAAACAAAAATGATCTATTTTTATTGTTAGTTCACATTTTTGATGCCGAATAAAATGTTGCATAACTCCCTAGCCCTTCGGGGTAAATAGGGAGTTTCTTTCTTATCTATCCTCGCTCAGATTTTGTACGCCGTGGCACATAGGTTGCCTCAATGAGGTGCGAGGACATATGAATACACCTATTTTATTTTTACATGGATTTCCTTTTAACGGTTCGCTTTGGAAGCCACAGATTGAATTCTTCCAAAACAAGAGAATTGTTTTGGCTCCAGATTTACGCGGTCATGGCAGCGGACCCAAAGGAAATGCGCCCTGGATGATTTTAGATTTCGTCGATGATCTTCATGAACTTTTAGTGAAAGCTAGAGTCGAAAAGGTCATTCTGTGTGGACATTCGATGGGTGGCTACGTCGCCTTAGAATTTATTCATAAATATCCACACCTGGTTGAATCGTTAATACTTGTCGGCTCGCGTGCCGATGCGGACAGCAACGATGTGAAAGATCAACGGTTTAAAACTTTGGAAAAAATCCGTAGCGAAGGTCTTGAAAATTTTGCCGATGACTTTTCAAAGTTAGTTTTGTCTGACGTAAGATCTGAAGAAAAAAAGGAACTCAAAAAAACAGTTCAGAATATGATCTTATCTAACGACATCGAAGACGTTATGATGGTGATTGGTGCTATGGCATCTAGAAAAGATAGCACGCCCATTTTAAAAGAGATCAGTTGTCCTACTATGGTCATTGTTGGAGCCGATGATAGGATCACTAGTTGGGGTGTCAATCACTCGATGGCAAGACGAATCACCAACTGTCAATTTGCTAAAGTGGCCGATGCCGGTCATTTAGTTAACCGAGAACAACCAGAAAAGTTTAATGCCCTAATAGATACATTTATTAATTATCAATCATTAAGCTTCAAGGAGTTTGCAGATGGCTATACAAATAACCCCCTTGCCATACAACACTAGTGCGCTGGAACCAGTAATCTCGGAAGAAGCATTACGAACGCATTATGAGCAACATTATAAAGGCTACGTGGCCAAACTGAATGATCTTATTCCCGATACGATTTATGAAGATCTATCACTAAAAGATATTGTTTTGAGGTCGGGTAAAAAAATTCAATGGGACCATGAAGTCAGAATATTTAACAACGCAGATCAAGCTTGGAATCATACTTTTTTCTGGAATTGCTTAACACCGGCCAGAAACATGCGACCTTCAGATTATTTGGCTCAGCGTATTTGTGAAAATTTCGGTTCGATTGAAGCATTTCAGGAACAATTCAATTTAAAGGCTTTGGAATTGTTTGGTTCAGGATGGTTGTGGTTAGTTCTGACTAAAAACAACACCTTGGAAATAATGGTCGGAAAAAATGACGAAAATCCAATGGCCTCCGGTTATACCCCTATATTTGTTGTGGATTTGTGGGAACATGCGTACTATTTGGATTATCAAAGCAAACGAAAAGAATACGTTGAAAACATTTGGCAACTAGTGAACTGGTCGTTCGTGCATGCTGAATTGGTCAAAGCTGAAAAACATCAGCCCGTTAGAAAAATGTCCAAAGAGAATTTTCAAAGTTTACCATTTTATTTCCGCCAGCGTTGGGTTGGCTCAGATCGTACATTTATTAAACGTCGCAGAACTTCTGTCGCCAGTGGCAGTGTCATTGGCGCCACGATTGGTGCTGTCCTTTTCTTTTTCTTGGCATCCCTGGTAAGTATGCAAATCATTCCATTGCCAGGACTAGTGAATTCTTCAGAGGGAATTAATCATGCGGCGGTACTACTTGTGGGTGTGTCCTTAGGCATCTTTGTAGGTGCTGCGTGTGGAGCGCTGGTTGGCATTGGTACGCCGATGCCGCTGACACCTAAGCCAAATCATTAAATGGCATTTTTCAAATCAGGCAAAGTTCCTTAAAGTGGGCATTTCGCCTCGTCCTATTCTTGAAATTTAATTTCATTTCTTATGTATACCATTAGAAAAAAATAAATTGGGGCACCAGTTTTGCTCTCTTCAGTCAAATGACAACCACTAACAAATAAATCTTCTAAGGGGGATCTATGGCATCTAAACGAATGTCTCAATTAATTGCAGCGGCGACTTTATCACTCATGATAGGCGCGTGTGCTCATGATATTAAACCAGCTGAAATTCCAATGACAGCTAATCCAAGTGTGGAAGTGGATAATTTGACCGCCGCTGTGGATGCAGCTAGAAATCAAAATATCGACGTTCTATCCCCTGAAAATTTTAAAAGCGCTGAAAAAAGTATGAAAGAGGCTCAAGAGCGCCGGGCAAAAGGTAAAAAAGGTGAAAAAATTCTTGAATCCGTTGGTTATGGCCGCGCCTATTTGGATCGCGCACAATCTGCATCACAACAATCTCGCGAACAGTTAGCTGACGTAATCAAAGCGCGTGAACTAGCCATGGCCGCGGGTGCCGCTAAATATCATAAAGACCGTGTTAGCTTAGATAGCAATTTGAAAGACTACACTCATAAAATTGAGGCCGGTAAAAAAATTGATCGAAGTGGTTTAACGAAACTGCAACAAGATTATTTAGATCTTGAACTGAAAAGCATCAAAGATGTAAAACTAGGTGAATCAAAAAATCTTATTGAGAATGCGGAAAAACAAGGTGCCAAATACGCCGTGCCCAATGCTCTAAAAGAGTCTCAAGAAAAATATGAAATTGCGATTAAAGTAATTGAAACAGATCGTCATGATACAAATGCAGTTAATGCGGCATCCGGTGCTGCGCTTTCAAGTGCACAACGTACAATGACTCTATTGCAAACAGCAAAAGAAAACAAAAAACGTACTCCTGAGCAAATCGCTAGCGAAATTGAAAATAGAAACAAGATGTTGGATCAGTCAGCGGCGATGAATGCGGCGACAGCTGCGCAAGTGGCAGAGACTCAAGCTCAGGTGAAAGCTCGTGAACAACAGTTGGCTCAGCAGCGCGCTCAGTTCGGTGCTGTTGAAGATGAAAAAGCAAAATTGGAAGCTCGTGAAAAGTTCAATCAAGTTTTTGAACAGGCACGCGCTGAATTCAAGCCGAATGAAGCTGACGTATACAGACAAGGTGACAATATGATCATTCGTCTGAAATCAATGAAGTTCTCTCCGGGGCGTTCAGATCTGCCAGCGGCTTCGATGGGTGTGTTGAACAAAGTTAAAGGTGTTATCGGTCAATTGGATTCAGAAGAAATCGTAGTGGAAGGTCATACGGATTCAACTGGTAAAGCAGAGGCAAATAAAAAGTTGTCGTCTGAGCGCGCCTCGGCAGTTGCGGACTTTTTCGTGGCCGACAAGTCGGTGGCTTCAGATAAAGTAGAGGCTGTTGGTTATGGTTTTGAAAAACCAATTGCGACTAATAAAAGTAAAGCAGGTCGTGAAATGAATCGTCGTGTAGATATCATTATCAAGCCATCGCAAACAGCCAGCGCAGCACCAGCGCCCGCGGCTGAGCAAGCTCCTGCAACAACCAATCAATAAAGAACTGGCCCCTTAGCGTGCAGCTAAGGGGCGATTTAATTTCTTTAAATTCAAATTATGATGAAGACACACTATCGCCAAATGTAAATTAAGCATTTCCGGCTTCTTCGTAGTACACCAAGTTCTTCGGATCAATCTACAAGTCCTAGCTCTTAAAGTCGCGCACGTATGGTTAATCGCAAACAACGGGTCAAACCCAACCTTCTTCAACTCACCCTGACCCACGATGGCGCTTGCTCGACCTTTATATTTTATGTGACCTGCTTTTGGAAAATGCCTATTGATATATTTATGGCATGCGAGCCACGTTATACCCTAAAATACGTCGAGTCTCTTCTTCGGCCATAAGGCAAGAAGACGGGCTATCTTAGAGTTCATGTGTCGCTTCTTTTGCGTGAAACAATCTCCAAACGTGGCTGACGAGAAATACTTCCTGCACTGAGAGCAATA